>QFQX01000076.1 GCA_003248775.1 Shinella sp.
CGCGAGCGCAACCCTGGGAAAGGTGCCGTCATCCGCGCAGAGAGACCGAGTTCGTCCGGAAAAACACACCGAACGGGGCACGATCGGGTGTCATGTTTTTACTATTGTCTCGGCACGCGATCGTGCCCCGGCCGATCCTCCGCAAGGAGGATATCGAAAATCCAGCACGACACGGGGCCGCCGGCTCGCGTGAAGGAGAAACCATGCGCAACGACGATAGCCAGAGCAAAAAGGGCCGGAACGACAGGAGCGATGACGATGCCGGGATCGTCCGGCAAACCCATGAGCTCTGGCGGGCAGACCTGCATGAACGGGAACTCCGCCTGGCCGCAACGCTTGCCGTGGCTCCCCATCGCTGCCGCATACGGAAATGCCGGCGGGATGAGGGCTGCAGCGGGCCTATGGTGTCGAGCGCATATCAGGCCGTCGCCGTCGAGGCCCAGCGCATGCTCGGTTTTTCCGGAGACGCCGTTTCCCGCCTGCCCCTGTGCCTGGCCGAGATCGACGAGGCGAGCTTTCGGCGCTGTATGACGCAGCTACCGTACCTCCGGCAACGACTGGGGCTGGCCACGCTGCCCCGTTACGAAAGGCGCCTGCGCGGACGCTCCTGGTCCCCATGCGATAAAACCTCCGATGACCCGGACAGGTCATGACGGCGCGGCGGGCGCCTGCACGCGCTCACATCATCGCGACGTACTTCGGCAGTTCGGTCATGCGCGGCACGACGATCAGCGTCTTCACCTCGCCGCGCTTGAAGGCGTTCAGGAAACGGTTGTAGTCCTCGAACACCACGCAGCCGGAGGAATCTCCACGCGTGCGCAGCAGATAGGTGTGGGTCAGGAAGCCATCGCGGCCATACATTTTTGCATCGCCGACCGGGGTCATTCGGATCGCCTCGATGCCGTGGAAACGGGCTTCACGCATGCGCAGGCTGTAAACGTTCGGCGGCGTCGGGCCACGGTTCTTCATGTGCACGAAGCGCGGATCGTCGCGCATCTGGGCGCGACCGGAATGCGCCTCGAGCTTTTCGCCATTCGGCATATGAACAATGCCTGCCGAGATATCGTAGACGGCGACGCCACGACCGGGAAGCTTCGGCTTGCGCGAGAAGAGCGACGGACGATCCTCCTCGTCATCCATGACGAGCGGGTTGCCGGGCTTTGCATAAGCGAGTTCGACAGTGGCGGGTTTCTGCCTGCGGTCGGCCGGCTTGGCCGGAGACACGGCCGGCTGGCCGGGCTTTGCCGTCGGCATCGGGCCGCCATCGGGCAATTCCTCGTGATCGTTGATCGCGGGTTCGGACAGGAGTTCGACGAAGGGCTGTTCGCTGGGATCCACGCCCATCGGAACCACTTCCTTCGTCGGCATGGCTGCCGCATAGGCAAGCGCGGGACCAGTCGCAGCAGTGGCGGAGGCGGGCGCAATCGAAGCGGTCATGACCGGATCAGTGCCTTGTACCGCCTCCTGCTTCTCCGCTTCGGCGGCGGCGAGCTGAAGTGCCGTGCGCTCGGCGACGGCTGCCGCCAGATCCCGTCTCAGGCCATCAAGCGCCTGAGGGTTGCCGGCATAGTTGAATCCGATCAGATCCAGCCGGTCGGATTTGTCGACCGAGGCAAGTTCCATGGAGCCAGGCAGCATCAGGAGGCCGACATCGTCGGTGTCCTCGATAGCTGCTGCAAGCCTTGCCCGTGCCTCTTCCATGGCGGCGGAATTGATGGTGTTCGCCTCAACTGTTGCCTGCCGGCCCGACTTGCGGTCCGGCCGCACAACCGGAATGGAAGCGAGCTTGGCGCTCTCAAGACGAATGGTGGATGTCGATGAGGGGCCGGAGGTGAGCATGTACACGGTTGCAATCGCCGCAGTGGCCCAGAGGCCGAGAGCGGCACCGACGCCGACGATCGTCGGCCTGGACCAGAACTTTCGACCCGGCGACGTGCGGTTCGATGCACGGGGAGCGCTGCTGCGCGGCGCAACGCCACGCGTGTCTGACTTGCTCGAGGACGCCATACTCTTACTCGCTACCAAAAGCTTCTCATCGCCGGCGGTCGTCATGGCACACGCGGCGTTACACGTCCCGGATAGGGAGCCGCCGTTTTTCTGCGGCCGCTCCGATCCCTGCCGGACATGCTAAACAATGAAGAAACTTGGTAACCAAGAGGTTTACGGCGCGCGAAATCCTGATGCATTCCGCAAAAGGCAACAAAAAGGCGGCGGCAGATTGCCGTCGCCTCGCGTCATTGGGCCGCAGCCGAGCGTATCCTCAAACCGCCCGCGTCAGGCCGCCATCGACGCGGATGTTCTGGCCGGTGATATAGCCCGCGCCCTCGGAGGCGAGGAAGGCGACTGTCGCGGCGATCTCCTCCGACTTGCCGTAACGTTGCATCGGCACGCTTTCGCGGCGCTCCTCGGTGCCCGGCAGGCTGTCGATCCAGCCCGGCAGAACGTTGTTCATGCGGATGTTCTCGGGCGCGTAGGTATCGGCAAAGATCTTGGTGAAGGCGGCAAGCCCTGCCCGCGCCACGGCGGAAGTCGGGAACATCGCGCTCGGCTCGAAGGCCCAGGCGGTCGAGATATTGATGATGACGCCCGATTTCTGCTTCTGCATCACTGGCGTTACCAGCCGGGTCGGGCGGATGACGTTGAGCAGATAGGTGTCGATGCCCTTGTGCCAGTCCTCATCAGTGATTTCGAGGATCTGGGCGCGCGGGCCATGGCCGGCGCTGTTGACGAGCACGTCGATACGGCCGAAGCGGGAGAGCGTTTCATCGACGAGGCGCTTCAGGTCGTCATTCGACTGGTTGGAACCCGTGACGCCGAGGCCGCCAAGCTCCTTGGCCAGCGCCTCGCCCTTGCCGGACGACGACAGGATCGCGACCTTGAAGCCATCGGCAGCGAGCCTTTTGGCGGCGGCTGCACCCATGCCGCTTCCGCCGGCGGTGATGATTGCGACTTTATCCGACATGGCGATCTCCTTGCATCTGTCCGAGCGGGAGAATTCCGGGCTTTGTTGCGAAAGTCGAGTCAGAAAAGGCGAAGAGCAATCAAGAAAAGCGAAAGGCCGGCCGGGCTTTCACCCGGCCAGCCTTTGACGAAGAATTCCTGTGATGACCTAGAGCATAATCCGACCGGAGTGAAACGAGGATCGATAAGATTATGCTTCAAACAAACGGGCCTAGAGTGCCGATCGGATTCAATCAGATCGAACAGCGCTCTACCAGGAACGCACGTCCATCACCTTATCCTTGTGCGCCGGATGGGTGGAGAAGATGAAGATACGGTCGAGTTCCTTCTGGTTCAGGAGACGCAGGAAACGGATCTCGGCGGTGTTATTGGCGAAAACCTTCATCAGCAGGCACCCGATCTTGGAGATCCGGGCGTCGGGAATATCGAGATAGAACTGCTGCGGGAGATTATACTGGGTCAGGAGACCGATGACCGCACCGGAGACGGAGATCTTGATGATATCGCAGCGGCGCGCCGCCAGATGCATCACGCCCTTCTCGGTATACTCGATCCGCGCGGCATTCATGGTGTCTTCCATCGGGAACCGCGCTTCGCGGTCATACATGAAAGACTCTTCACGCTTGAGGTAGTTGGCACGCATTTCCGTCCCGCCTGTCTTTTCAGTTCTTGTTGGGAAGAACCTAGCAGCCGGAATTTAACAGATGGTAGTGAGAAAGCTTCGCAGTTGATCGCAGAAGAGGTTCCGTCGTGGACAAGGCAAACGGAACCTTACCTTTTTCCGGATCATTTTCGATAAGTATGACCATCCGCGTTAAACAGATGTAATTTGGTCCGGTCAGCGGCAAATCGCAGGCGATCGCCCTTGTGGATCTCCACGGTGCCCGCCAGCTTGACGGTGATCGGTTCATCCTCGACAGGGCCGTCGACATAGATCAGCGTGACTTCGCCAAGCTGCTCGACGATGGAGACCGCGCCCTCGAAGAGATAGTCGTCGCCTGTGACGATGGAGATATCTTCCGGGCGCACGCCAAAACTCGCCTTCTTGCCGGCATCGGCCTCGGGCGTTGCGATATCGACGGCGAGAGACGTGCCGTCGAGCAACTTGATCGTCGTCTGGCTGCCGCCGGTCGCGATGTTCGCCGGCATGACGTTCATCGCCGGAGAGCCGATGAAGCGGGCGACGAAGAGATTGGCCGGACGATCATAGAGTTCGAGCGGCGCGCCCACCTGCTCGATACGACCGGCCGACAGCACGACGATGCGGTCGGCAAGCGTCATCGCCTCCACCTGGTCGTGGGTGACGTAGATCATCGTGGTATCGGGCATCGACTCGTTGAGCTTGGCGATCTCGAGCCGGGTCGCGACGCGAAGGGCGGCATCGAGGTTCGACAGCGGCTCGTCGAAGAGAAAGACCTTCGGATTGCGGCAGATCGCCCGGCCGATGGCCACGCGCTGTCGCTGGCCGCCGGAAAGCGCCTTCGGCAGGCGGTCGAGATAGGGCGTAAGCTGCAGGATCTCGGCCGCGTTCTTCACGCGGCGTTCGATCTCTTCGCGGCTTTCGCCGGCAATCCGCATGCCGAAGGCCATGTTGTCGTAGACGGTCATATGCGGATAGAGCGCATAGGACTGGAAGACCATGGCGATGCCGCGCCGGGAGGGCGGCACGTCGTTTACGACCTGTCCGTCGATGGTCATCTCGCCGCCGCTGATATCTTCCAGCCCGGCAATCATGCGCAGCAATGTGGACTTGCCGCAGCCCGAAGGACCGACGAAGACGACGAACTCGCCTTCAGCAATCTCCAGATCGATACCGTGCAGGACTTTCACGTGCCCATAAGTCTTGCGGATGTCCTTCAGAACGAGGCCCGTCATTGTCTTCCTCCCCAATCAGGCCAGACGCGCGAAATATGCGCCCCAGGCCGGAAGCTCTACCTTGTTGTCTGCGGTCTTGCTCGTAAAGCCATGCCCCTCCAGAGCCTGCCAGGCACCGACCGGAAGTGTGGTCGTCGCCGGTTCCGCGCTCATGTTGAAGACGCACAAAACGGTCTCGTCGCCAAATGTGCGGCTATAAAGGAGAGCATTGCGGTCCACCGGATAGAAGGCGATGTCCCCCTTGGCGAAGGCCGGGTGCTGGCGGCGGAAAGCGAGGAAGCGGCGATACTGCTCGAGGACGGAATCCTCCCTGCCCCGCTGCGTATCGACGGCCTTGGCGACATGCTCGGCCGGGATCGGAAGCCAGGACTTCCCGGCGGTCGAGAAGCCCGCCTTGGCCGCATGGCTGTCCCACACCATGGGGGTGCGGCAACCGTCACGGCCCTTGAACTCCGGCCAGAACTGGATGCCATAGGGGTCCTGCAAATCATCGAAGGCGATATCGGCTTCGGTCAGCCCCAGTTCCTCGCCCTCGTAAATGCAGGCCGAGCCGCGCTGCGTCAGCAGGATCGCTGCAAGCTGCTTTGCAAACGCATCCTGATCGGCCACATTGGCACCCCAGCGAGTGAGGTGACGCACGACATCGTGGTTGGAAAAAGCCCAGCAAGCCCAGCCTTCCGGCGCCGCCTTGGCAAAGTCCTGCTGCACCTCAACGACGCGCGCCGGCGTCAGCGCATCGGGGGCCAGGAATTCGAAGGCGTAGCACATCTGCATCTTGTCGTTGCCGGATGTGTATTCGCCAACGATCTCCAGACCCCGCTGGCTGTCGCCGACTTCGCCGACAGCCGCAATCGCCGGGAACTCTTCGAGCACGGCGCGCAAGCGCTTCAGGAACTCAAGGTTCTCAGGACGGTTCTTGTCGTAGAGATGCTCCTGGAAGTTATAGGGATTGACCGCCGGCGCCGTCGAAGCGTTGCGCCATTCCGGAGCGAGCGCCGGATTGTCGCGCAACAGTTTATCGTGGAAATAGAAGTTGATGGTGTCGAGGCGGAAGCCATCGACGCCCCGCTTCAGCCAAAAGCGCACCGTGTCCAGAAGCGCATCCTGAACCTCCGGATTGTGCAGGTTGAGGTCGGGTTGCGAGGTCAGGAAGTTGTGCATGTAGTACTGCATGCGGGTCGGGTCCCAATGCCACGCGGAACCGCCGAAGATCGCCAGCCAGTTGTTCGGCGGCGTACCGTCCGGCTTCGCCTCGGACCAGACATACCAGTCAGAACGCGGATTGCTCCTGCTCGAACGGCTTTCAACGAACCAGGGATGCTGGTCGGAGGTGTGGGAAATCACGAGGTCGATCATCACCCGGATACCCAGGCGATGAGCCTCGGCGATCAGGCCGTCGAAATCGGCAAGCGTGCCGAACATCGGATCGACATCGACATAGTTGGAGACGTCGTAGCCGAAATCCTTCATCGGAGAGGTGAAGAAGGGCGAGATCCAGATCGCGTCGGCACCGAGTTCGGCGATGTGCGGCAGGCGGGCGGCAATGCCCTTCAGGTCGCCGATACCGTCACCGTTGGAATCCTGATAGGAGCGCGGGTAGATCTGGTAGATCACGGCACCACGCCACCAATCCTTGTCGGGCGAAAGGGGGGATTGCACTACAGCGGTCATACTCTTTTCCTTATGCAAAAAACGACATGGTCGAGTTCTCAAAACTGCCGCGTCAACCGCCCTTGACCGAACCGGCCAGCAGGCCGCGGACGAGGTAGCGCTGGAGCGCGAAGAAGACGAGCAAGGGCACTATGATGGTAATGAATGCCGAGGCGGTGAGGATCTCCCACTTGCCGCCGCGTGAGCCGAGAAGATTGACGAGACGGCCGGTCAGGACCAGTTCGTCATTGCCGGTGCCAAGGAAGACCATGGCGACCAGTAGGTCGTTCCAGGTCCACAGGAACTGGAAGATGGCGAAAGACGCGAGCGCCGGATAGGACAGCGGCAGCACGATTTTGGTGAATATGGTGAAATCGGATGCGCCATCGACGCGGGCCGATTCCATGATCTCGCGCGGCAGGCCGGCGATATAGTTGCGCAAGAGATAGATCGCGAGCGGCAGGCCGAAGCCCATATGCGCAAGCCAGATACCGAGATAGGTCTTGGACGGCACCCCGAAGAACGCGCCGATGCCGTTATACATCTTCAGAAGCGGGATGAGCGACATCTGCAGCGGCACGACCAGCAGACCGACGATGACCGCGAGAATGAGCGACCGGCCGGGGAACGGCATCCATGCCAGCGCATAGGCCGCAAACGCTGCAACCAGGATCGGGATGATGGTCGAAGGGATGGCGACCGTCAAAGAGTTGATAAAGGACTGGCCAATGCCTTCCGCCATCAACACATTACGATAGTTTTCCAGCGTGAAGCGCGGCGGAATGGCGGCCGTGTAGAAAATACGCTGACCGCGCGTCCCCTCGAAAGCCTTGGGCGAGCTCAGCCGGAAATCGCCGTTCGCCGCGACCGTCAGCTTGACGTCGTCCTTCAGGTCGGCGGTGGCGCCAGCCTCGAAGGCAGCCGGATCCTGGCTCGAAGTGCCGAAGGCGCCGACCGTTCCCTCGCCACCCTCGAAGACATTGCCGGAGATCACGAAGGAGCCGTTTTCCTCGACCTGCTTGTCCGCAGCGGGAGCACGGTAGATCGCATTCTGGGTGGAGGTCGAAAGCGCCGTCCACCAGCCGGAAGCAAAGATCTGGTCCTTGTCGCGAATGGCCGAGATGAACAGGCCGGCCGTCGGCAGGGTCCAGAGGATCACCAGGAAAAGAACGGAAAGATGGACGAACCACGTCAGTGGCGAGCGAACACTGCCTTTATGCATCTCAGCGTCCTTCCATTTCCCGACGGGCGTTGCGGATGTTCCAGATCATGATCGGCACGACCATGACCATGATGACGACGGCAATCGAGGCGCCGCGACCGAAATCGCCGCCACCACGGAACATCCAGTCGAACATCAGGTTGGCAAGCACCTGCGTCTGCCACTGGCCATTGGTCATGGCCAGCACGATATCGAAGACCTTGAGGACGAGAATTGTGATGGTCGTCCAGACGACGGCAATCGTGCCCCAGATCTGCGGCACCTTGATCTTCAGGAAGATCTGCCAGGGGTTGGCGCCGTCGATGACGGCAGCCTCGATGGTTTCCTCGGGAATACCGCGAAGCGCCGCCGACAGGAGCACCATGGCAAATCCGGTCTGGATCCAGATGAGGATGACCATCAGGAAGAAATTGTTCCAGAAGGGCAGCGTGATCCAGATCTGCGGCTCGCCGCCGAACGCCACGACGATTGCGTTCAGGATGCCGATCTGCTCCGAACCGGCGTCACGGTAGTCGTAGACGAACTTCCAGATGACGGACGCACCGACGAAAGAAATCGCCATCGGCATGAAGATCAGGGACTTGGCGATGTTGCCCCACCAGATGCGGTCGGTGAGCGCTGCGATGATCAGCCCGAACAGCGTGGAAGCCGCCGGCACGACGATCAGCCACAGCATGTTGTTGAAAATCGACTGGCGGAATTCGGTGTCGTGGAGCATCCAGCGATAGTTCGCGAGACCGACGAACGTGGTGCCTGCCCGATCGAACAGGGAATAGGCCACCGACGAAAACACCGGATAGACGAGATAGATCGACAGCGACACGATGGCCGGACCCAGGAACAGCCAGGGACGAACGAGGCTCGCACGGCGGATGTTTCGCGAGGCCTGCGCCGTATCGGCAAGCCGCGACGGAAAGACCAGATCGAGCAGCAGGTTCGAGCCATAGAAATAGCCGATCGCTCCGGCAATTCCGATGACGATTGTCAGCAGCGCATAGAGTAACTGTTGCAAAGGCTTCCCCTCCCGGCGACAGCAAGGCTGACGATGCCGCCAGTTGTAGCGGGCGGCATCGTCGCAGCTTGTTTGACGGTTACTTCAGGCCGTCCCAAGCCTTCTGGATACCAGCTGCGACATCGGCTGCGGACTTGCCGCCCGTATAGTCGACCATGCCTGTCCAGAACGCGCCGGCACCGATCTTGCCGGGCATCAGGTCGGAACCGTCGAAGCGGAAGGTGGTGGCGCCGAGCAGGATGTCGCCCTGCTTGCGCATCGGCGCGTTGGCATAAACGTCCATGTTTACCGACTTGTACGGCGTCAGGAAGCTGGACTGCGCCATCCAGAGTTCGTGCGCAATCGGCGTCTTCAGGAAGTCGATGAAGGCGCGGGCAGCCGGCGTATCCTTGGTGATCATGGCGAGTGTGCCGGCACCGAGAACCGGATTGCCGAGTTCCTTCCTGCTCTCATAGGGAGGCATGTAGAAGAAATCCGCATCCTGACCCACAACCGTGCCTTCCGGGAAGAAGGATGGGATGAAGGACGCCTGATGATGCAGGTAGCACTTCGGCGGCGAGGTGAAGAGGCCCTTCGGGCTGTCGCGGAAGTCGGTGGACGCGACGCCGGCCGCACCACCGTCGACAAACTTGTCATTCCTGGCAAACCAGCCGAATTCCTCGATCGCGCCGACAACAGCCGGGTCGTCGAACTTGATCGCGTTCGAGACCCACTTGTCGTAGACGTCGGCAGGTTGGGTGCGCAGCATCAAGTCCTCGACCCAGTCTGTCGCCGGCCAACCTGTCGCACCGCCGGAGCCGAGACCGATGCACCAGGGCGTACCACCATCGGCAACGATCTTCTCGGTCAGCGCCTTGAGTTCCTCCATGGTCTTGGGAACTTCATAACCGGCGTCCTCGAAGTTTTCAGGCACGTACCAGATCAGCGACTTCACATCGATCTTGTAAGGGAAGGCGTAGATGGCGGCCTTGCCGTCCTTGCCCTTGTAGGTGGAAAGGTCCACCCACGACTGGCCGGCAGCATAGTTCTGCAGCAGCCAATCCTTGTTCTCCTCGCCGAGCGGCACAAGGTAACCCTTGGCGGCGAGATCGGCGATGAGGCCGGGCTGCGGAAGGATCGCGACATCCGGCGGGCTTCCCGCCTGGGTGTCGATGACGATCTGCTGCTCGTAGTTTTCGGAGGAGGAATACTTCACGTTGATGCCGGTGGCATCCTGGAAATAGGCCAGAACACTTTCGAAAAGGGCCTGGTCCTCGCCGCGCCAGGGGCCAAAAATCGTCACCGACTGACCAGCCATGGCATGCGACTTCTTGAATTCCTCAAGGCTCGCCCAGTTGAACTTGGAATCCTCGCCGGGCTTGAATTTCAGTTCTGCTGCGCCTGCGGCTCCAGCAAAGAGCGCGGCCGCCGCGACAGTCATGCAAATTGTTTTCTTCATGTGAATCCCTCCCTCCACACAACCGGCGAACAAGGCCGCCTTACCAGCCGCAGCTTTCTTTCAAAGCGCTTTGGCGCTAAAGTCATCCCACTGACAGCGAAGAGGAGTCAAGCATATTTCGACCCATGCCGCAAATCACCGCAACGTATGCGAGCGAAATGCTCGCACGGATCCCAATTCGGTATTTTCCTGTTTCGGCGCATTGCCGGTACTGCTAGAAAATGGTGCGCCTTGGTTCGCAGGTGGAGGAAACGCCCAGCAGGACAAGGCGGCAGGGAGGGACTGCATAGCGTGAATCTGAAACAACTGTCCGAGCTTCTCGGCCTGTCGCAAACGACGATCAGCCGGGCGATAAATGGCTATCCTGAGGTAAACGAGAAAACGCGCCAGCGTGTGCTGAAGGCCGCGCAGGAAACCGGCTACAGGCCTAATCGCGCGGCGCAGCGCCTCGCCACCGGCAAGACCGGCTCGATCGGACTGGTGCTGCCGACAGCACCCGGGCATTATTCGGACGTGCACTTCGGCGAATTCCAAAGCGGGCTTGCGGAAGAGGCCCTTCGTCACGATTTCCATTTTGTCATCATGCCATCGCATCCGCGCGACGAGGAGCAGGCAATCCGCTGGCTGGTAGCGAGCGGCAGCGTCGATGGCTATTACCTCGCCTACATGCGCGAAAACGACCCGCGCATCGCCATGGCGAAATCGCTCGCGGTGCCCTTCATCGTGCATGGCCGTTCCCACGGCCTGCAGCTCGACTATCCCTATCTCGATGTCGACAATGAAGGCGCGTTCCGCGATGCAACCGAGCACCTGCTGCAGCTCGGGCACCGTCGTTTCGCCCTGCTCAACGGCCCCGAAGATCTGGATTTCGCCCTCAGGCGCAAGCTCGGAGCGGTGGCCGCGCTACGGGAAAAGGGGCTGGATCTCGCTCCGTCCCATATGCGCCATACTGTAATGACGGACGAATTCGGCTATCGCGGCATGGCCGAGCTGCTGGAGCTGCCGGAACGGCCGACAGCCGTGCTTTGCAGCAGTACGGTTCTCGCTCTCGGCGCTATCCGGGCAATCCACATGGCAGGTTTGAAGCTCGGCGAGGACATCTCGCTGATCGCGCATGACGACGTGTTGCCACTGTTGAAGCCGGAAAACTTTACCGTTCCACTGACGACGACGCGATCCTCACTCAGGGCAGCCGGCATCCGGATTGCACAACGGCTGATCTCCACGATCAACCGGGCACAACCGCAACCGCCGGAACACGAACTCTGGAAAACCGACCTGGTGATCCGCGCCTCGACAGGTCCGGCACCGCAATAACGCGCCGGGCTTGAGGGCCTGCGAATATCAAGCAGGCCCCCAAACGGCCGACAGCGTCAGAACTTCGGAGCCTGACGGCCCGCCGCGCGATAGGCGGCAATTACGGTATTGGCCATGAGCATCGCAATGGTCATCGGACCGACACCGCCCGGAACCGGCGAAATGGCGGCGGCAACCGGTGCGCACTCGGCAAAATCGACGTCACCGACCAGTTTGTTCTTGCCCTCGCCCTTTTCCGGGGCGGGAACGCGGTTGATACCGACATCGATGACGGTCGCACCGGGTTTCACCCAGTCAGCCTTGACCATTTCGGCGCGACCGACAGCGGCGACCAGAATATCGGCGCCCCGCGCGATGCCGGCGAGATCGCGGCTGCGGGAATGGGCGATGGTAACGGTGGCGTTGGCATTGAGCAGCAACTGCGCCATGGGCTTGCCGAACAGGTTGGAGCGGCCAATCACCAGCGCATTGAGGCCGGACAGATCGTTGCCGTGGATCTGGCGCACAAGGATCATGGCGCCGGCGGGCGTGCAGGAGACGAGACCGGTTTCCATATCGCCGATTGCGAGCTTGCCGGCATTGACCACATGCAGGCCGTCGACGTCCTTCTCCGGCAGGATCGACTGGATCACCGCATCGGAATTCAGATGCTTCGGCAGGGGCAGTTGAACGAGAATACCGTCGATTTCCGGATCGGCATTGAGTTCGGCGACCAGCGCCATCAGCGTTTCCTGGCTGGTCTCTTCGGGAAGCGTGTGCTGCACGGACTTGAAGCCGCACTGCTTTGCCATCTTGCCCTTGGAGTTCACATAGGCGTGGCTTGCCGGATCATCCCCGACGATCACAACCGCCAAACCCGGCTTGCGGCCCGCTTCGGTCTCGAGTTTCTCGGCAGCGGCCTTCACCGCCGCGACAACCGATGCGGCTGCCTGCTTGCCATCAATCACCGTCGTCACGATAGCATCCTCTTGCTTGCGTTCCGGCCAATCTAGGCAAAGCATATCGCCCGGATTTGCCTGTCCCCGCCCTATGCTGTCAAAATACGGCAATTTGCAAGGGGCAAGAGAGCACCATCGACACTAAAGCGCGTCGCGATCTTTCAGATTCGCACGTGGCGCTTTAAGTCCTTGTTTCATCGCATGTCGTTGCCGCAAAACCGCTGCACACTT
>QFQX01000077.1 GCA_003248775.1 Shinella sp.
CGCAACCCTGGGAAAGGTGCCGTCATCCGCGCAGAGAGACCGAGTTCGTCCGGAAAAACACACCGAACGGGGCGCCGGAGGGTGTCATATGTTTTTTACTCTACGAGGCAGCTTCCAGCGCCCCGTCCGCATCCCTGGCCGAACGAGCCGGCGGGTGATCGAAGTGAAGGCCTGGACCGGAAGGAGCAATCCCGACCGGCGTTTCTTCACGTTCTTTGAAAACAGGAACGAAAGCACCCTAACCCGACAACCTGTGTTATAACCGGCAGCCTCAGGTCACCAGTATCGCCTTGGCGCCCATGCCCAGGGCGAGAGCGCCGAAGACCAGCAGCACGACGCCGGAAGCGCGGGCGACCCAGTGGGAGAAGCTTTCCGGCAGGCGATGGTGGAGCAGCGAAACCGTTCCGCACAGGAAGCACCACCAGAGCAGCGAGCCGATAAAGACGCCGGCGACGACGAAGGTGGCGCTGGAGCCATCCACGGCACCTGCAATCCCAAGACCGGCGAGGATCGCGGCAAAGGACAGGATGGTCGCGGGATTTGCCATGGTCAGCAGGAAGGTGGCGACCGTGGTCGAGAACAGGTCGCGCGCGCCGATGCTCGCAGCCGCGGCGGCCGGGCGGGGCTGGAAGCTCTTCACCCCGAGCCACAGCATGAAGGCGCCCCCGAAGAGCTGCAGGGGCACGGTGATCGCATCGAAGAACATCGTGAAGGCGGCAAAGCCGGCAGCAGCCATCAGCGCAAAGGTGCAATCCGCGAGCGCTGTGCCGAGGCCGCCGGCGATCCCCGCCCAGAACCCGCGCTCCAGCGTCCGCGAAATGCAGAGCGTGCCGATCGGGCCGAGCGGAGCGGCTATAGCGAGACCGAGCAGGATGCCCTTGCCGAACAGGAAAAGGCTCATGTCAGTTCTCCGCGGAAGTAAAGGCGCGTTCCGTAGGTGTGGAAAGCGCAATCATGGTCTGGCTGCGGGCAAGGAAGCGCCGCGACTTGAGTTCGGAAAGAAACGCCTCGACACCCGCGAGATCCCGCACCCGGATCTTGACGAGATAGGACCACTCCCCGGTGACATGGTGACATTCCGCAACGGCCGGGTGGCCATCGGCAAAGGCCTTGAAGGCCTCCTCCCCGGTCTCGTAATCGAGCGCCACCAGCAGGAAGGCAGTGACGGAAAGCCCGAGTGCTGCCGGATCGGCATCGACGGTGAAGCGCTTGATCGCGCCTTCAGCCACAAGCCGGCGCATGCGGTCATTGACGGCCGAAGGCGACAACCCCACCCGCTCGCCGATATCGGCAAGCGAACGACGGGCGTCCTCGGCAAGTAATCCGGTGATTTTGCGGTCTGTCGTGTCCATAACCGTCACATATGCGGATCATCGGCAGAAATCAACATATTTTACAATAAATCCGCATGGATTCCGAAAATACGGCGGAACCTCTCATGGTTTTCCGCAAAACATAAGGTCCGGCTGTTGACCGGACCTTTCATCGTGGAAATCGATATGTCGGACGACCGTCAGCCAGCCGGAACAGCGGCCTTCTGACGAGCCAGTTCCGCGAGATCGGCGGCCTTGAGCTCCACCGATTCGCCGCAGCCACAGGCCGAGGTCTGGTTGGGATTGTGGAAGGTGAAGCCCGAGCGCATCTTGGTCGTCTCGAAATCCATCTGCGTGCCGAGCAGGTACAGCACGGCCGCGGGATCGATCCAGACGCTTGCGCCGTCACGGCTGATCAGGTCGTCCTTCGGGTTGGGCTCGGTAACGAGGTCGATTGTGTATTCCATCCCCGCACAGCCGCCCTTCTTGATACCGACGCGGATGCCGCGCGCATCGGGACCGGAATTTTCGACGATGCCCCGGACGCGTGCCGCAGCAGCATCCGTCATGCTCATGACTTGAAAGCCCATGCTGTTCTCCTGTCGCGACCGGGTTCAAGGTCCGGTGCTTCGGTGAATGTAGTTGCCGTCTTGACGGCGATCAATACCAGCCGACGGCAACCTGCGCTTCTTCCGACATGCGGTCGGGCGTCCACGGCGGATCGAAGGTCATTTCGACCTCGACGCCCGAAACGCCTTCGACAGCGCTGACGGCATTCTGCACCCAGCCCGGCATTTCGCCTGCCACCGGGCAGCCCGGCGCAGTCAACGTCATGACGATCTTGACCACCCGGTCGTCATCGATGTCGATCTTGTAGACCAACCCGAGTTCGAAGATGTCGGCGGGGATTTCCGGGTCGTAGACGGTCTTCAGGGCCGAGACGATATCGTCGGAGAGCCGCGCCAGTTCGTCCGCCGGAATGCTCGACTGGACGATGCCTTCGCGGACATCCGGCTTCTGTTCGGTTTCGTTCACGCTCATGATCTCATCCTTACGCGAAGAAGGTCGGGCTTACGCGAAAAAGGTTCGCGCGTAGTCCAGCGCATAGGCCAGCGCATCGACTTCTTCACGGGTGTTATATAGGGCAAAAGAAGCCCGGCAAGTGGATGTCACGCCGAAACGCGCCAGAAGCGGCTGGGCGCAATGGGTTCCGGCCCGCACAGCCACGCCGCGCCGGTCGATCAGCATCGACACGTCATGGGCATGGATGCCGGCAAGCTCGAAGGAGAAGATCGAGCCCTTGCCGGGCGCATTGCCGATGATACGGAGTGAATTGATCGCCGAAAGGCGCTCATGCGCATAGGCACGCAGGCTCTCCTCATGGGCGGCAATCGCCTCTCGGCCAAGGCTTTCCATATAGTCGAGCGCATAGCCAAGCCCGATCGCCTGAACGATCGGCGGCGTGCCTGCCTCGAAACGGTGCGGCGGATCGTTATAGGTCACGACGTCCTGCGTCACCTCGACGATCATCTCGCCGCCACCCATGAAGGGCCGCATTTCCTTCAGCCGCTCCATCTTGCCATAGAGCACGCCGATGCCGGAGGGACCGTAGAGCTTGTGACCGGTCACGGCATACCAGTCGCAGTCGATATCCTGCACGTCGACCGGCATGTGCACGGCGCCCTGGCTGCCATCGACCAGCACCGGAATACCGCGCGCATGGGCGATCCGGCAGACTTCCTTCACCGGAACCACCGTGCCGAGCGCATTCGACATATGGGTGATCGCGACGAGCTTGGTACGCTCGGTCAGGCACTTCTCGAAGGCTTCGAGATCGAAGGAACCGTCATCGTGGATCGGCGCCCAGACCAGCTTTGCGCCCTGACGCTCGCGGATGAAATGCCAAGGCACGATGTTGGAGTGATGCTCCATGATCGAGAGAACGATCTCGTCGCCCTCGCCGATATGGTTCATGCCCCAGCCATAGGCGACCGTATTGATCGCCTCGGTCGAGGACTTGGTGAAGACCAGTTCGTCCACCGATCCGGCATTGAGGAAGCGCCGCACCTTTTCGCGCGCCGCTTCATAGGCATCCGTCGCCGCATTGGAGAGGAAATGCAGGCCGCGATGCACATTGGCGTATTCGTGGGAATAGGCATGCGCCACCGCGTCAATCACCAGCTTCGGCTTCTGAGCCGATGCGGCATTGTCGAGATAGACCAGAGGCTTGCCGTAAACCTCGCGGGAGAGGATCGGAAAATCCTCCCTCACCTTCTCAACGTCGTAGCCGGGCCGGGCGGAGGAAAGATCAGCCATGACGTTCCAGCCAGTCGGAAATGATCCCTTCCAGCGCCTCCACCAAGGCCTCGTCTTCCAGTTCCTCGACCACCTCGGCCACGAAGGCGTTGACGAGCAGCGCCCGCGCCTTCTTCTGCGGAATACCGCGCGCCATCAGGTAATAGAGATGGGTATGGTCGATGTCGGCAACCGTAGCACCATGGGCGCACTGCACGTCGTCGGCAAAGATCTCGAGTTCCGGCTTCACCGAAAACTCGCCATCATCCGACAGCAGCAGCGTGTTGCAGGCCATGCGCGCATCGGTCTTCTGGGCGTCGGGCGCAACCCGGATCTGTCCCTGGAAGACACCGCGCGCCCGGTCGAACACCACGTTGCGGATGATTTCCGTCGAGGTGGTGTTGGGCAGGTCGTGGCCGAGCGTCATCGTCACGTCTGTATGGCTTTCGCCGCCGAGCAGGTTGACGCCGCGAAGGATGAAATCCGATCCCTCGCCTGCGGTCCGGACATGGATTTCCTGACGCACCAGCTTGCCGCCGGCATTGATGATGAAGAGCTTGAACTTTGCGTCAGCGCCGAGTTCCACCTTGATCTGGGCAAGATGGGTGTCGGCAAGTCCCTGTGTCTGCACGATGATCCAGACGATCTCGGCACCGTCCTCGATCTTGAGATCGCTGACGGAGGAAACGAGTGCGGCCTCGTCACCGGCATTCAGATGGCGTTCGATCACCACCGCCTTGCTGGCGCGGCCGAAGCGGGCGGGGAAGCGTACATGCGCCTGACCTGCACCATGGATCGACTGCAATTCGATCGGAGCCTCGAGTGCGGCATCGGCGGCAACCACCAGCTCGAACCCATCGGTCACGAAGCTGCCGTTCAGCCGGCCGACCGCATCGTCGGAACCGATTGCCGTCAGGGCGGCAGCAGCCGTGCCGTCGGTGAGCGTATCGCGATAAGGCGTGGCGGTCACACCTTCCGGCAGGCTGGCATCGCCGGCCTTGCCCTGGGCAACGGTCAGAAGAGTGGCGCCTTCCACAATCGTATCGACCGCCTTGGCAAGCGCCGAAGGATCGACCGCCGGGATGGCCCGCAGCAATGCCTTGAGGTCGGTATAGTGCCACGCCTCGATACGGCGTGTCGGCAGGCCGGCACGCTTCAGTTCATCGAACAGCCTGTCACGGGCCGCGAGCACGGCGCCATCGCCCGGTAGCGCGCCAATCTCGGCGCCATAGGCTTCGATCAACTGGCTTTCGGCCGCCGTCAGCCTGTTTGCAGCTTGCAATGTCATGATCTGCACTCCTTGCCGCGATGGATCAGGCGGCCGCCCCGATGATGTCGGCATAGCCATTGGCTTCGAGTTCCAGCGCAAGATCCTTGTCACCGGTCTTGATGATCTGGCCCTTGTAGAGAACGTGAACCGTATCAGGCACGATGTAGTCGAGCAGGCGCTGGTAGTGGGTGATGACGATGACCGCGCGATCCGGCGACTTCAGCGCGTTGACGCCATCGGCGACGATCTTCAGCGCGTCGATATCGAGGCCGCTGTCGGTTTCGTCGAGAATGCAGAGATTGGGCTCCAGAAGCGCCATCTGCAGGATTTCGGCGCGCTTCTTCTCGCCACCGGAGAAGCCGACGTTGAGCGGGCGCTTCAGCATGTCGGGATTGATCTTCAGCTCTGCGGAAGCTTCCTTCACCCGGCGCATGAATTCCGGCGTGGTCAGCTCGGCCTCGCCGCGTGCCTTGCGCTGTTCGTTCATCGCCACCTTGAGGAACTGCATGGTGGCGACGCCCGGGATTTCCACCGGATACTGGAAGGCGAGGAAGATGCCCTTGGCAGCGCGTTCGGCCGGATCGAGTTCGAGAATGCTCTCACCGTTATAGAGGATCTCGCCCTCGGTGACTTCGTAGTCTTCGCGACCGGACAGAATGTAGGAGAGCGTCGACTTGCCGGAGCCGTTCGGGCCCATGATAGCAGCGACTTCGCCAGCCTTTACGGTCAGGTTCAAGCCACGAATGATCTCGGTGCCATCTTCGGCGATGCGGGCGTGCAGGTTCTTGATTTCAAGCATGATATTCTTCCTGTTCATCGGGCGGTTTCAAGGACCGCCTATTGATCATCTGCGCGCCGAACCGACGCCTGTAACTCCGTCATTCCAGAGAAAGTCGAGAGTGAACCATTCTTTTCCATTCGCGGAGCTGGCCGGCTACATCGAACTACCGGGCAAGTCCCAAAAGCGACGAAACAGCCTCGAAGCCGTCAACCGCCTGTCATAATCACAACGACGCCCTGCCAAAGCTTGAACCAGCCATTTTCGGAGAGTACCGAAACGTACAGGACGAACCCAACCGCTACCGAAAGCAGAAACCATCGTCCGATGTCGTGCAGTGCCTCCATTCGACGATGGAGATAAACGTACCGACTACCATTTCGCGGTTCACTGCCCGACATCACTGAGCACTCCCGACAAAGTTCAATCCGGCGCCCTTTCGAATATAGGCCCTTGCCTTAGCCGACAGATCCTTCAAGGCTGATGCCGATCAGCTTCTGCGCTTCGACGGCGAACTCCATCGGCAGCTCCTGAATGACTTCGCGAACAAAGCCATTGACGATGAGCGCGATGGCCGCTTCCTGCGGAATGCCGCGTTGCAGGCAGTAGAACAGCTGGTCTTCCGAGATCTTCGAAGTGGTCGCCTCGTGCTCGAACTGGGCCGTGGCGTTCTTCGCCTCGATATAGGGCACGGTGTGCGCCCCGCACTTGTCGCCGATCAGAAGGCTGTCGCACTGGGTGAAGTTGCGGGCGTTCTCCGCCTTGCGGTGGGCCGAAACCTGACCGCGATAGGTGTTGTTCGAGAAGCCGGCGGAAATGCCCTTGGAGATGATGCGGCTCGACGTGTTCTTGCCGAGATGGATCATCTTGGTGCCGCTGTCGATCTGCTGGTGGCCGTTCGAAACCGCGATCGAGTAGAACTCGCCGCGCGAACCGTCACCGCGCAGGATGCAGGACGGATATTTCCAGGTGATCGCCGAACCGGTCTCGACCTGGGTCCAGGAAATCTTGGAGTTCTTGCCCCGGCAATCGCCACGCTTGGTGACGAAGTTGTAGATACCGCCCTTGCCTTCCTTGTCGCCCGGATACCAGTTCTGGACGGTGGAATACTTGATCTCGGCATCGTCGAGAGCCACGAGTTCGACAACGGCGGCGTGCAGCTGGTTTTCATCGCGCTGCGGCGCCGTGCAACCCTCGAGATAGGAAACGTAAGCACCGTCTTCGGCGATGATCAGCGTGCGCTCGAACTGGCCAGTGTTCTTCTCGTTGATACGGAAATAAGTCGACAGTTCCATCGGGCAACGAACGCCCTTCGGAACGAAGACGAACGAGCCGTCGGTGAACACGGCCGAATTCAGTGTCGCATAGTAGTTGTCGGTGACCGGAACGACGGAGCCGAGATACTTCTGCACGAGTTCCGGATATTCGCGGATCGCCTCCGAGATCGACATGAAGATCACGCCGGCCTTCTTCAGCTCTTCCTTGAAGGTCGTGACGACGGAAACGGAATCGAACACGGCATCGACCGCGATCTTCGACTTCGAAACGCCGGCCAGGATTTCCTGCTCCTTGAGAGGGATACCGAGCTTTTCATAGACCTTCAGGAGTTCTGGATCGACCTCGTCGATGGACTTCGGACCCTCTGCGGTCTTCGGGGCCGCATAATAGTAGATGTCGTTGAAGTCGATCTTCGCATAGTTGACGCGCGCCCAGGTCGGCTCTTCCATGGTGAGCCAACGCTTGTAGGCGTCGAGACGCCACTGCAGCATCCAGTCCGGTTCGTTCTTCTTTGCGGAAATGAAGCGGATGATGTCTTCCGACAGGCCCTTCGGGGCCTTGTCGACTTCGATCATCGTCTCAAAACCATATTTGTACTGGTCGACATCGATCTGGCGGACCTGATCGATCGTTTCCTGCACGGCAGCCATTTGCGTTCTCCAATCTTGCCGGGTCCAAGGTCCGGCAGCTTGTCAACGTTTGAAGCGGGGAAACCCGCCCTTATGTAAGCGCCAGAGGCGGATTTTCATCCCTTCTGGCAAGGATAAAATTGTATTTTGCCAATTTTATCCAAGTCTTCCTTGTTCAGGTCCTCATGCGGCCTGGCCGGACAATTTCCGCCGCGCCGCGACCCGCGCGAAAATCCCGATGGCGAGATCGACTTCCTCGCCCGTCGTCGAGGGACCGAGAGACATGCGCAGGCCTCCCGTTTTCGCATCCTCGCCCATCGCGGTCAGCACGTGGCTCGCCCCGACCTTGCCGGAGGAGCAGGCAGCGCCAGCCGAAAGGGAAAGCCCTTCCAGATCAAACGCGATCTGACCGGTCTCGGCCTTCAACCCCGGCAGGGTGAAGAAACTCGTATTCGCCACCCGCGTAACGTCATGTCCGTAAACAACCACGTCCGGCGCGGCCTCCCGCATGCCTTTTTCCAGCCGGTCGCGCAAGGTGCCGATTGCCGCATTGCGTGTATCGAGATCGGCCTTCATGAAGGCCGCCGCAGCGCCGAAACCGGCGATAGCCGCAACATTTTCGGTGCCGGCGCGATGGCCCTTTTCCTGCCCGCCGCCGCGAATGAGCGGCTCAGGCATCAGGGTCTCGCCGCGACTGACAAGTGCTGCAGCCCCCTTCGGACCGGCGATCTTGTGAGCCGAAAGGATCAGGAAATCAGCGCCGAGGCGTTCCATATCGAGCGACAGCCGACCGGCAGCCTGCACGGCATCGACGACCAGCAGGCCACCTCGCGCCCGAACGATCTTCGCCGCCGCCTCTACCGGCTGCACGATACCCGTCTCGTTATTGACCAGCATGATCGCCACCAGCGCCATGCCATCCTGCGGATTGTGTCCGGCAAGCAGGTGTTCCAGCGCTTCGAGATCGACCACACCGCTGCGCAGCACCGGGATTTCGGTGACGCGGTCGGCCGGAAAACGACCACCCTCGCGGATCGCCGGATGCTCGATTGCCGATACATAAAGACGGCCGATGGAAAGCGGAGCCCGGCCCATGCGGAAATGCGGGGTTAGCACCAGATTGGCGGCTTCGGTGGCGCTCGACGTAAAGATCAACGATGCGGGACTGGCACCAACCAGCGTCGCGACATCCCGGCGCGCAGCTTCGACGACAGCACGCGCAGCGCGCCCCTCCGCATGAACGGAGGACGGATTGCCGGGGAGCGCAAGCGCATCGACCATGGCAAGGCGCGCGGGCTCGCAAAGCGGCGCCGTGGCATTCCAGTCGAAATAGATGCGTTGCCTGCTCATCGGCTCTTTACTGACGCTCCTCACCCGCAACCGGCGCATTTTCCTTGAAATTTCCGCCGGGCTTGTCCTATGACACGATCCAACATGGATGGACAGCCATTCCAGTTTTGAACCGTTCTAAACTTTGTTTTAGAAAAGATGACTGACTTCGTCAAGTCAGATGTCTGAAACAGCAGTTGGTGAACCCGGATTTTTTCACAGGGACTGGAGTCTCAATGCCCGAAGTGATTTTCAATGGCCCGGCGGGCCGCCTCGAAGGACGCTACCAGCCATCCAAGGAGAAAAGCGCGCCGATCGCCATCATCCTGCATCCGCATCCGCAGTTCGGCGGAACGATGAACAACCCGATCGTCTATCAGTTGTTCTACATGTTCCAGAAGCGCGGCTTCACCACCCTGCGCTTCAACTTCCGCAGCATCGGCCGCAGCCAGGGTGAGTTCGACCATGGCGCGGGCGAGCTTTCGGATGCGGCATCCGCGCTCGACTGGGTGCAGAGCCTGCATCCAGACTCGAAGAGCTGCTGGGTCGCAGGCTATTCCTTCGGCGCATGGATCGGCATGCAGCTCCTGATGCGCCGGCCGGAAATCGAAGGCTTCATGTCGATTGCTCCGCAGCCGAACATCTACGACTTCTCCTTCCTCGCACCCTGCCCTTCGTCCGGCCTCATCATCCATGGCGATTCCGACAAGGTCGCGCCGGAAAAGGACGTCCAGGGCCTCGTCGACAAGCTGAAGACCCAGAAGGGCATCCTGATCACCCACAAGACGATCCCGGGCGCCAACCACTTCTTCAACGGCCAGGTGGAAACACTCATGTCCGAATGCGAGGACTATCTCGACCGTCGCCTCGACGGCGATCTGGTTCCGGAACCGGCTGCCAAGCGCATCCGCTGATAGCAGGAACATCAGTTCAAGGGCGTCGACCGAAAGGCCGGCGCCTTTTTCTTTGCGGTGTCATCCCACCAACATTGACAAGGGCGATGGAGATAGTTCTCAATTGAACAATTGAGACATCGTCCCGTTCAGCCAGCCGATGATACGACCGCAATGACCGGAAGCCTTTCCTTCGATGCCATCGGGTTTGCCGGAGGCGGAAACCGCTGCTACTGGCAGAGTGGCTTCTTCGAGGCCCTGAACGCCCGCCATCCGCAAAGTCCCTCATACTATGTCTCCGTCTCCGCCGGAGCCTATCATTGCGCGATGAACCTAGCCGGTGTTCGCGAACGCGTGCTCGCTGCGGCCTTTGCCTTTGCCGAACGCGGCCTTCCCGACATTGACTGGTCCGCCTTGCGCCGGAGGCGTTCACCACTGGTGGTCGGCGGACTGTTTCGCGATTTCCTGACGGAACAGTTCGGCGAGACGGAACTGGCTGCGCTACACGCCGCGCCGCCGATCCAGATCCAGCTTTCGCTCCCGCCGGCGTGGATGCCGGGAGGACTTGCCGCTCTCGGCTCGATCACCGCCTACCAGATTGAGAAGCGCCTCACCGGTGGCGCACATTCCAAGGCGGGTTCCTATCTCGGATTGAAGCCCGCATGGATATCCACCCATGAGATCGACAGCCCGGCGATGCTCGTCGATGCGATCATGGCGACCTCCTCGGTGCCGCCCTTCATGCCGGTCGGAAATATCGCCGGGAGGGCCTATCTGGACGGCGGACTGGTCGATAATCCGCCTCTTCGCAAGCTGACGGAAACCGAAAATGCGGGCGGACGAACACTGCTCCTGACGACCCGCTACGGCAAGACCCTGCCCTCGGCACCGGGGCGAATCGTTGTCGGCCCGAGCGAGGATATCCCGGTCGACAAATTCACTGTCGGCGATGCGGACGGACTGCGCCACGCCTGCGCGGTCGGACGACGGGACGGCGAGGCTTTTGCCGAGCGGCTTCCGGAACTGCTCTCCGGCTGAAACGCCCTACGTCCGGGCATGCGCCACGACGCCGCCGCTCACAGGCTGGCGCGCACCGGTCGTGTCCGGAAAGGTCAAAGGCAACCCCTTCAGCGACCGTGCCGCGAGATAGGCCCAGGCCTCCGCCTCCATGGCATCGCCATCGAAACCCGCATCTTCGGCGGAGAGTACCGCCGCTCCATGATGCGACGCGAGTTCCCTGAGATCCGCCATGATGATGCGATTGTGCCGGCCGCCGCCGCAGATGATGAAAGTCTTCGGCATTTCCGGCAGATGACCCGCGGACTTCAGGATCGCGGCAGCCGTCAGATAGGCAAGTGTGCGCGCGCCATCGGAAAGCTCCGCTTCGCCTCCCTCCGGCGGCAGGAAGTCGTTGCGATCGAGCGAACGGCGCTTTTCGGCAGTGAAGAACGGATTGCCGAGATAACGTTCGGCAAGCGAGGCAACCACCCGCCCTTCGGAAGCGATCATCCCGCCCTGATCATAGGGAACGCCGGCATGGGTTTCGACCCACTGGTCGATCAGCGTGTTGCCCGGTCCGCTATCGAAGGCGATGATCGCGCCATCGCGTCCGAGGAAAGTCAGGTTGGATATGCCGCCGATATTGACGAAGCAGACCGGCCACGCGGCATTCTTCAACCCTTCAGCCAATGCCGCGTGATAGGCGGGAACCAGCGGCGCACCCTGCCCGCCATGCACCATGTCATTGGCGCGCATGTCGTAGACCACATCGATGCCGGTTTCAGCCGCCAGCAGCGGCCCGTCACCGATCTGCACCGTCAGCGCCTCGTCAGGCCGGTGCAGCACCGTCTGGCCATGAAACCCGACAATGTCGATGTCGGCGGCGCTCAATCCGTTCCGCTCCAGAAACTGCCTTACAGCCTCCGCATGGCGAAGCGTCAGCTCCCGTTCCAGATCAGCAAGAATACCCGGTCGTTCCGTCCGCACGCGGATCGTCTTTGCATCCTCCAGCCCCTGTTTGAGACGATCGCGGAAAGCGAGATCATAGGGCACGGCGAGGAACGGGCCGCGTTCGACGAGGTTTTCGCCATCGGTCGCCAGCATGGCGACATCGATCCCGTCCATCGATGTGCCGCTCATCAGGCCGATTGCCCGCATCAGTTCACTCACGCTGCACTCCCGTCCTTCACGGCTTCCGATGGCGGCTCGAATGAGTCGCATCAGCAACATTCATGGCCGAAAGACGTGCACATTTCAAAAAACAGTGCTAAAGCCGCCGCGAAATTTAATGTCCCGCACGATCCAGAGAGTTCCAAGGTCATGACGAAGCTCAAGTCCGATTTCCTCCGCACCATGCATGAGCGCGGCTTCATTCATCAGATTTCCGATGAAAGCGGCCTCGACGATCTGCTGAGCAAGGAAAGCGTCACGGCCTATATCGGCTTCGACCCGACGGCGCCTTCTTTGCATGCCGGCGGTCTCATCCAGATCATGATGCTGCACTGGTTCCAGGCGACCGGCCACCAGCCGATCTCGCTGATGGGCGGCGGCACCGGCATGGTCGGCGATCCTTCCTTCAAGGAGGAGGCCCGCCAGTTGATGACCATCGACACGATCGAGAGCAACATTGCCTCGATCAAGCGCGTCTTCGCCAACTACCTCGACTACGACAAGGGGCCGAAGGACGGCGCCCTGATGATCAACAACGCCGAATGGCTGCGGTCGCTCAACTACCTCGAATTCCTGCGCGATGTCGGCCGTCACTTCTCCGTCAACCGCATGCTGTCCTTCGACAGCGTGAAGACACGCCTCGACCGCGAGCAGTCGCTGTCCTTCCTCGAATTCAACT
>QFQX01000017.1 GCA_003248775.1 Shinella sp.
AGTTTGTCAGGGAAAAGTGGATACCGGTTTTCCCGAAAAGACAAACGAAAACAAAAGAATTCAGAGTGTGTCAGGTTCATTATGAACCTGACACACTCTAAGGTCTGAAACGAGAAAAGCCCGCCGATTTCCCGGCGGGCTTTCTTGTTTGAATCGTATGAGCCTTACGACCGCAGGCTGCCGCCGGTGGTCTTTTCGACGTTGCCGACGATCTTCTTGGTGAGGGCGTCGAAATCCTCGTCGGTGAGCGTCTTGTCGACCGGCTGGATCAGGACCTCGATGGCGACGGACTTCCGGCCCTCGCCGACGGAAGCGCCCTCGAAGATGTCGAAGACGTTGACGCCTGTGATCAGCTTGCGGTCGGCGCTGCCGGCGGCCTTGATGATCGCGCCGGCCTCGACGGTCTTGTCGACCACGAAGGCGAAGTCGCGCTTGACCATCTGGAAGGGCGAAAGATCGAGCGCCGGCTTGGTGCGGGTCGCCTTCTTCTTCGGTTCCGGAAGGGCGTCGACGAAGACTTCGAAGCCGCAGAGAGCGCCGGAGACATCGAGCGCCTCGAGCGTCTTCGGGTGGAACTCGCCGAAGTAGCCGAGGATCACCTTCGGGCCGGCCTTGATCGTGCCGGAACGGCCCGGATGGTACCATGCCGGAGCGCCGGCCTCGATCTGCACATTGCCCATCGGCAGGCCGCAGGCTTCGAGCACGGCGAGCGCGTCGGCCTTGGCGTCGAAGACGTCGACCGGCTTGCCGCCGCCCTTGGAGGCGTTCGACCACATGCGGCCGGCACCGGAGAGCGAGGCCGTGCCGCGACGGATGCCGCCAGCAACGCGGCGCTGGCCTTCCGGCGTATCGGCTTCATAGGTGCCGGACACCTCGAAGATCGCCACATCGCCAAAGCCGCGGTCGGCATTGCGCTGGGCGGCCGAGAGCAGGCCGGGCAGCAGCGAAGGGCGCATGTCCGACATGTCGGCGGCGATCGGGTTGGCGAGCTTGAGCGCAGGGCTGCCGCCGCCGAAGAGCTTCGCCTGTTCCTCGGAGATAAAGGACCATGTGACGGCTTCCATCATGCCGCGCGCGGCAAGCGTGCGCTTGGCGGTGCGGGTGCGGACCTGCAGCGTGGTCAGGATGCGGCCATTGACGGAGCCGGTCGGCGCCAGCGGCTCCGGCTTGATGTTGTCGACGCCATGCACGCGCATGACCTCTTCCACCAGATCCGCCTTGCCATCGACATCCGGACGCCAGGACGGAACCGAAACCTTGACCTGCTCGCCTTCGCCGATCACCTCGAAGCCGAGGCCGGTGAGGATCGTGCGTGCCTCCTGGTTGGTGACGGTGAGGCCGGTGAGGCGCTTCACTTCCGAGAATGGGAAGTCGACGATCTTGCGGACATGGCCCTTGTAGCCGGTGACCTTGGTGGCCGCCGCCGTGCCGCCGCACATCGAGAGCACCAGTTCGGTGGTGCGTTCGAGGCCGGGCACCATGTATTCCGGATCGACGCCGCGCTCGAAGCGGTAGCGCGCATCGGTGATGATGCCCTGCGAGCGGCCGGTCTTGGCGATGTTGATCGGATCCCAGAGTGCGGACTCGATCAGCACGTTGACGGT
Source organism: Shinella sp. (assembly GCA_003248775.1). Lineage (GTDB taxonomy): Bacteria > Pseudomonadota > Alphaproteobacteria > Rhizobiales > Rhizobiaceae > Allorhizobium. The sequence continues at coordinate 1,605 of QFQX01000017.1, forward strand.
GTTTTCATCGCAGCCGGAATGCTCGCCGCCCATGATGCCGCCGATCGATTCCGGACCGTTGTCGTCAGAGATGATGACGTTGGCTGGGTTGAGCTTGTAGGTGCGGGTGTCGAGCGCGAGGATTTCCTCGCCTTCGCGCGCGCGGCGCACGGTGAGCGTACCCTTGACCTTGTCGGCGTCGAAGACGTGCATCGGACGACCCTGGTCGAAGGTCATGTAGTTGGTGACGTCGACCAGCGCCGAGATCGGACGCAGGCCGATGGCGAGCAGCCGCTGCTGCATCCACTTCGGGCTCGGGCCGTTCTTCACGCCGCGCACCAGCCGGTAGGCGAAGCCGGGGCACAGACGCTCGTCGTCCAGCACGATCTTCACTTCATGCGGCGTTTCGCCATCGACCTTGAAGTCGGGCGCCTTCGGTTGCTTCAGCGTGCCGAGGCCGGAAGCGGCGAGGTCGCGGGCAATGCCGAAGACCGAGGTGCAATCGGGACGGTTCGGCGTCAGGTTGATCTCGATGACCGGATCGTCGAGGCCGGCATAGGACGCGAACGAGGTGCCGACCGGGGCATCCTCGGGCAGGTCGATGATGCCGTCGTGGTTGTCGGAAATGTTGAGCTCCTTTTCGGAGCACATCATGCCGTGGCTTTCGACGCCGCGGATCTTGCCGACCGAAAGGGTCACATCGATGCCGGGAACATAGGTTCCGGGACGCGCCAGCGCACCGACGAGGCCGGCGCGGGCATTCGGCGCGCCGCAGACGATCTGCACCGGCTTGCCGTCACCGGCATCGACGATCAGAACCTTCAGCCGGTCTGCTTCCGGATGCTTCTCGGCGGAGAGCACCCTGGCGATGACGAAGGGCTTGTAGGCGGCCTTGTCATCGACATCCTCGACTTCGAGGCCGATTGCGGTCAGGCGCTCGCAGATCTCGTCGAGCGTGGCTTCGGTTTCCAGATGGTCCTTCAGCCAGGAGAGTGTGAATTTCATCGTTCTGTTCTCACATTAAGCGATCGGCACGATTGCTCGAATTTCTTCGATCGACAATTTTGATTCCTCAAAGCAATCTGCCCGCATTGCTTTGCAAATTTCTGCTACGAGGCGGCGTACTTCCGCACCATCGCGATTGAAACGGTCGTCATTCGTCACCGCATAGAAGTTCGATAGCTTTCCGACGGCCTGAATCACTGCGTCTGAACCTACGACCAGTAACTCCACCTCGGCCTGGTAATATTTGCGTCGGATGTCTTCAACCCGCTTTGGGCTATTGGACATTTCGAGAAATGCGCCCAGATAGCCGCGATAGGCTGCGCGCCTCATTTCGATTAGCGCCGACTTGCGATCGACTATCTTCTGATAGGCGTATGTTCCGGCGGCACCAGCGACGGATAAGATAGCAATTAAGAAAGGCGACCACTCAGCAAGCGTCATCGAAAACCTAAGCCGCCTTCCCCGGTGCCTTGGCACCCGGAGCCTTCCATCCCAAGAGCAACCCCTTCACCGATACGCCCTCGTCGAGATCAGGCCACCAGACGCCGGAGAACTCCAGTTCCACATGCGAACGCTGCGCGGCTGTCGCATTGGCCAGATACGGATACCACCACAGCGGCGCGCGGATCTGCCGTCCGTCGAGGAGCGTCACGTAGACGAACTCGGAATCGCAACGGGCCGATACTGGCCGCATGTCCTCGGTTTCAAATTCCAAAGAAGCCATTCCACTTCTCCATCCAGTCATCGCGGTTCTCGGTAACCTTGGCCAAGAATTCCGCAACCTCGCGGGCATTATAGCCGTGGCAATAGGCCATTTCCATGCTTGCCAGCCAAACCTTGGCCGACCTGCCGTCCTTGACGATATGGACATGGGGCGGTTCGGGGCCGTCCGAGGCGTAGAACCGGAACCTGTATCCGTGCCAGATCAGCAGTGTCGGCATGGTGTCACGCGCTCAAGCCGCCGAACAGGGTCGGCACGTCGAGTGGGCGGAAGCCGTAATGGCTCATCCAGCGCACGTCGGCGTTGAAGAAGTCGCGCAGGTCCGGCATGCCGTATTTCAGCATGGCGATGCGGTCGAGGCCCATGCCCCAGGCAAAGCCCTGATACTCGTCCGGATCGAGACCGCCGGCGCGTAGCACGTTCGGATGAACCATGCCGCAGCCGAGGATTTCCATCCAGTCGGTGCCTTCGCCGAACTTGACGATCGGACCGGAGGAACGGTCGCACTGGATGTCGACCTCGAAGCTCGGCTCCGTGAAGGGGAAGAAGGACGGGCGGAAGCGCATCACCACGTTGTCGACCTCGAAGAAGGCCTTGCAGAATTCCTCGAGGATCCAGCGCAGGTGTCCGACATTGGCGGTCTTGTCGATGACGAGGCCTTCGACCTGATGGAACATCGGCGAATGGGTGGCGTCACTGTCCTGACGATAAGTCTTGCCGGGAATGACGATGCGGATCGGCGGCTTCTGCGCTTCCATGGTGCGCACCTGCACCGGCGAGGTATGGGTGCGCAGAACCTTGCGCTCGCCGTTCTCGTCGGGCGATAGGAAGAAGGTGTCGTGCATCTCGCGGGCCGGATGGCCCTCGGGGAAATTGAGGGCCGTGAAGTTGTAGTAGTCGGTCTCGATATCCGGGCCTTCGGCGATGGAGAAGCCCATGTCGGCGAAGATGGCGGTGATCTCGTCGACGATCTGGCTGATCGGATGGATGCGGCCGCGTTCGGCGGGCGAGGAGCGCACCGGCAGGCTGACATCGACGGTCTCGGCCTTCAGGCGGGCATTGATCGCGGCGTCGCGAAGCTCGCTCTTGCGGGCGGTGATCTTTTCGGTCAGCTCGTTCTTCAGCGCGTTGATCGCGGCACCGCGCGTCTGGCGTTCCTCCGGCGTCATGCTGCCCAGCGTCTTCAGCAGTTCGGAAACCGAACCCTTCTTGCCGAGCGCGGCAACGCGCACCGCCTCGATCGCTGTTTCGTCTTCGGCTGCCGAAACATCCGAAAGAAGCGCTATTTTCAGACTGTCGAGATCGGACATCTTGTCTTTCCTGCCCTGGTTCCTCTGCCGAGCCTGACGTCCCGGCGTGACGATGATATGAAAAAACCCGCGCCAGCCCTGCCAGCGCGGGTTTCCCAATCGGATAAACTTGTTGGGAAGCGCTGGTTACTTGACCGCGCTTTCAAACTCGTTGGCCGTACCCTTTTCCTTGAGGTAGGCAAGTGCCTTCTTGGAAGCTTCGACGAGGGCGCCGAAAGCTGCCGGCTCATGGATGGCCATGTCGGACAGAACCTTGCGGTCGACTTCGATGCCGGCCTTGTTGAGGCCGTCGATGAAGCGGCCATAGGTCAGGCCGAATTCGCGGACGGCAGCGTTGATACGCTGGATCCACAGGGCGCGGAAGTTGCGCTTGTTGACCTTGCGGTCGCGGTAGGCGAACTGCTTGGAACGATCGACGGCAGCCTTTGCTGCGCGGATCGTGTTCTTGCGGCGGCCGTAGAAGCCCTTGGCTGCCTTCAATACCTTCTTGTGCTTGGCGTGGGCGGTAACGCCGCGTTTTACGCGTGCCATGTCATGATCTCCTTAAAACTTGGTCCAGTTGGGCGGAAGGTCTCAGAGACCGTTCGGCAGGTAGTTCTTGATGACCTTCTTGCCGTCAGCTTCGGCGAGGATCATCGTACCGCGAGCATCGCGGATGAACTTGTTGGACCGCTTGATCATGCCGTGGCGCTTACCGGCAGCCGCAGCGACAACCTTGCCAGTTGCGGTGATCTTGAACCGCTTCTTGGCCGAGGACTTCGTCTTCATCTTGGGCATTTTGCTACTCCATTGTTTTTGTGAAAGACCAGCCGACGAAAGCCGGTTTTCAAGCATTAGAAACGGCCACGGCATGCCCTGCCGGACCGTTCGGACGGGCGCTTATAACCGCGAAGGGAAAAAAGCGCAACGGGGGGTAGACACAATCTCTGAAAATGCGAATGCCGCCCCTAGGAGCGGCATTGGTGAAATCACCCGAACGCTTGAGGGAGCTCACTTCGGAGCGAGCACCATCATCATCTGGCGTCCTTCGAGCTTGGGCTCGGCTTCGACCTTGGCAATCGTCAGGGTGTCTTCCTTGACCTGCATCAGGAGCTTCATGCCGAGTTCCTGGTGAGCCATTTCGCGGCCGCGGAACTTCAGGGTCACCTTGACCTTGTCGCCCTCTTCGAAGAAGCGCGCCATCGACTTCATCTTCACCTCATAATCATGGGTGTCGATGTTCGGGCGCATCTTGATTTCCTTGACCTCGACGATCTTCTGCTTCTTGCGCGCTTCCGCCGCCTTCTTCTGGTTGGCGTATTTCAGCTTGCCAAGGTCGAGGATCTTGCAGACCGGCGGCTCGGCATTGGGCGAGATTTCCACCAGGTCGAGGCCCGCTTCTTCCGCCATCTTCAGTGCCTGATCCGTCGGCACAACGCCGAGATTCACGCCTTCTTCATTGATCAACTGAACTTTGGGAATCCTGATTTCCCGGTTGGAGCGCGGCCCATCCTTGACGGGGGCGTCGGCTTTGAAAGGTCTGCGAATGGTCGTATTCTCCTCGAACTGTTCCGGATAGCCGCAACGTCCTCGCTGCGCTGGAATCTCGTGCGCAGGCAAATTGGCTATTGCGGATTTTATGTCAATAGCATGCCTGTCATAGAAAATCACCTATTGTCCGTTCATTCGCGAGTGTGTTTTACAGGCCGCAACGTCGCACGACGCGGGCAAGAAGGAGAACGGGCATGACCGAGGGTGAAAACGGGATCGTGGCAACGCATCTGACGGTGGGCGAGGGGGATGATTCCCGGCCTATCGCCATGCTGCTGCGCCCTGCCACAGGAAATGCGACCCCTTCGACGCCGGCGCTCGTCTGGCTTGGCGGCTACCGCTCCGACATGACCGGCACCAAGGCGATCGAACTCGATGCGCTCGCAGCCGAAAAGGGGCTCGCAGCGATCCGCTTCGACTATTCCGGCCACGGTGTCTCAGGCGGCGAGTTCCGCAAGGGCACGATCAGCCGCTGGACGGAGGAAGCGCTTGCCGTGCTGGAGCATGTCGGCCCGGAAAGCGCGCTGCTGGTCGGCTCCTCCATGGGCGGCTGGATCGCCATCCGGGTGATCCAGGAACTGAGGAGGCTCGGCCGGGGACCGAAGATCAGTGGCCTCGTGCTGATCGCGCCGGCGCCGGATTTCACCATCGACCTCATCGAGCCGAACCTTTCGGAGGCCGAGCGCACCTCGCTTGCAGAGCTGGGATATTTCGAGGAGCCCTCCGAATACAGTCCGGATCCGAACATCTTCACCCGCGCCCTGATCGAGGACGGCCGGAAGAACCAGGTGCTGAAAGGCATCATCGAAACCGGCTGCCCGGTGCATATCCTGCAGGGAATGGCTGATCCCGACGTGCCCTACAGGCACGCGTTGAAGCTCATGGAATTTCTGCCGGCCGACGATGTTGTGCTGACGCTGGTGCAGGGCGGCGATCACAGGCTTTCGCGGCCCGAGGATATCGCCCGCATGAAGGCGGCGGTCGTCGCCATGCTGCCGGCGTGATCGCGCCCGGATCCCATGCCGGATCTGTCGCATTTTAACCATAGTTGATAAATCCCTAACGCGGGTTGCGCTGCGGTAATTGACTCGTCCCCCTTCAAAACCTTAACGTTTTGTTAACGAATGAAGGGACGAGTTCATGATGAACGGTTCGAACGCGCTAGCCGCGCTGGTGGTTTCGCTGGTTGTCATGGCGCCAGTCAGCACGGCCTTGACGGCTCCGAAAACGCAGTTGTCGATGCAGACAGGCAGTGTCACGTCTCAGCCGATCGGCCATTACGAATTCTGCCGCAACTATCGGGACGAGTGTAACATTCGCACGAAGCCTGGTCCGGCTGCGCGCGTCACCGCCCATGGATGGGACGTCGTGCGCGAGGTCAACCTGTCTGCGAACAAGACCATCACGCCGATGACCGATATGGAGATCTACGGTCGGGAGGAAGTCTGGGCATATCCCGTCGATGCTGGCGATTGCGAGGATTTCGTTCTTCTGAAGCGTCGGAAATTGATGGAAGCAGGTTTCTCTCCCGCGGATCTTTTGATCACCGTCCTGCGCAAACCAGATGGCGAGGGTCATGCGGTGCTGACACTCAGGACCACGGAAGGTGATTTCATCCTCGACAATCTGGTCGATGAGGTGAAGCTCTGGACCGATACGCCCTATATTTACCTCAAGCGGCAGGCGAGCTTCGATACGGGTCGCTGGGTTACCATCGAGAACGGCGCCGCCGACGTCATGGTTGGTGCTTTGAAGTAAGCGCGGCAAGAGAACATAAACCGGCGGGAGCGCGTGCTCCCGCTATCCCCGGGCAAATGAGAGCGGCAGGCCTTCGAACGGCTTGATCTCCTTCAGCACGAAGGTCGTCTGCATTTCCTTGATGCGCGGCAGGCGGCGCACCACGGCCATGGCGAAATCGGCATAGGTATCAAGGTCGGGCGAGACGACCTGCAGCAGGAAGTCCGCGTCGCCGGCAATGCTGTAGCAGGCCACGACCTCCTTGAGCTTCGAGACGCTGGCCGAAAATTCTTCCGCCTCCTGCTCGCTGTGACTGTCGATCTTGACGCGGATGAAGGCGAGTACGCCGAGGCCGATCTTCTTGCGGTCCAGTTCGGCGCGATAGCCCTTGACGACGCCGGTCTCTTCCAGTTGCCGCACACGCCGCCAGCATGGTGAGGTCGAGAGGCCGACCTCTTCCGATAGTGTCTGGTTGGTCATCCGTCCGTCGGCCTGCAACGCCTCCAGTATCCTGATGTCGACCGCTTCGAGGGGGCTGTTCGGCATGATCTGCCTCCATGTATCCGTAAATCGGTAAATTCTACCCGATTGTAGATCGAGGCGGCAATAAAAGGCATGAAATTTCCGGCGTGCGGCACTAGTTTTTGCCCGAAAATCCAAAGCCGGAGCAGAAATGACCGAAGACCTTCGCCTCGCCATTGTCGTCAATCCCGAATTGCCTCAGGGCCTTCTCGCCAACACTGTCGGAGCAATCGCGATAGGGATTGGTGCGAAGCTGCCTGTGCTGGCGGCGCGCCAGCTTGTGGACGGACAAGGGCGCCGGATCGACGTCAGCTCCACATTGCCTGTGCCTATCCTTCAGGCGGATGATGAGGCCCTGCGCCGGCTGATGCTGAAGGCGCTGGATGGGGCCGGTCCGGCGGGTGCTGTTGTTCCCTTCCCGGCTTTCGCCCGTGCCCTGCACGTCTATGCCGACTACGAGGCATCCATGCCGGAAAGGGATCTTCGCGAGGAAAAGATTGACGGCCTCGGTATTGCCGGGCCGTCGAAATGGGTGAAGTCGCTGACGGGGGCGTTGAAGCTGCTGCGGTGAGGGCCGGAGACGTGGGTCGGGTTTTGATTGACGCACACGCCCGGCCACTCGCTTTGGGCTCCTGGCGTTCGACGCTGAAATCGATCCGCCGTATCGATTTCAGCGGGCGCTCGCGCCCGGTCGCGTCTCACCCATTCCCGATCAAGATGCCGGCTGCAAGCACCAGCGATCCGCCGAACACGACCTGCATGACCGCACGGAAGAACGGCGTTTCCATATACTTGTTCTGGATGAAGGCGATGGCCCAGAGTTCGAAGAACACTACTACCGCCGCGGTCAGCGTCGCCGTCCAGAAATGCGGAATGAGATAGGGCAGGGCGTGGCCGAGACCGCCCAATGCCGTCATGATGCCGGACGCGAGACCGCGCTTGATCGGCGAGCCGCGACCGGAGATCTTGCCGTCATCATGGGCGGCTTCAGTGAAGCCCATCGAAATGCCGGCGCCGACGGAAGCCGAAAGGCCGACGAGAAAGGTCTGCCAGGTATCTCCGGTGGCAAAGGCCGCTGCGAAGATCGGTGCGAGCGTCGAGACCGAGCCATCCATCAGGCCGGCGAGACCAGGCTGGACATAGGTCAGGATGAATTGGCGTCGCGCCGTCTCGTTCTCTTCTGCCTTGACCTCTCCGGGTACATGCTTTTCGCCAAGCATGGCCGCAATTTCCTCGTGACCCTGTTCGGCCAGCGCCAGATCGCCAAGCAGCTTGCGTGTCGACGCATCGCTCGTCCGCTTTTCCGCCTCGATATAGAAGCGATAGGCGCCTTCCTCCATCTTGCCGGCTTCCGCACGGATCTGCTCCAGCGACTGGTTGGCGCGCAGCCAGTCCGGCTTGCGCTCGTAGAAGCCAGTCACATGCTCTCGCCGTATCAGCGGAATGCGCTCGCCGAAGCGTTGGCGATGCATGTCGATCAGCATGTTGCGATGGGTCTGCTCCACCTCGGCCATGTCCTCGAAGACCTTCGCCGACTGGGGATATTGCGCCCGAAGCTGGTCGGCATAGGCGAGATAGATGCGCGCGTCGTCCTCCTCGGAAGATATCGCCAGCGCCAGGATTTCCTGCTCGCTGAGGCTGTCGAAGGAGCGCTTGGCCATCGAAAACAGGCTGCGGAACATGAATGGAAAACTCCAATTTTTAGAATTATTCTAAAATAAGCGCTCGCTCCGTCACTGGTCAAGGGGTGGCGGGCGGGCCAATCGACGCAGACCTGGTGAGGCGGCGCCAGTGTGGCGGCACATATGCGACGATCGGCCCCGTGTCCTTGTGTTTGACGAAAGTCAGCCGGAAGCGCATTAGAAAGCCGGACATGCAAAGGAGACGTCCGTGGAAAACGATCTGGCCGGCAGGGCCGCCAACCGGGCGGACATACTGGAACGGGCTGCTGCCGAGATGGCGGCGATGGGCGTCGACGCTGCCTTCATCGACCGCCTGGTCGAGACCTTTTACGGCCGCGTGCAGGCGCATGAGACGCTTGGACCCGTTTTCGACGCGCGGCTTGCCGGCCGCTGGCCCGCACATCTTCAGCGCATGAAGGCTTTCTGGACTTCGGTGGCTTTCAAGAACGGTGCCTATGGCGGCAAACCGGTTCAGGCCCATCATGGTGTCGAAGGAATAACCGAAGGGCTGTTCGTCGAATGGCTCGCGCTGTTTCGCGCGACGCTTGCCGATCTCGAGGCGAGCGAGGCGGCGCAGGCCTGGTTCATGGCGACGGCCGAGCGCATTGCCCGCAGCCTCGTACTCTCTCTATTCTACAACCCGGCCTTCGACGATCCGCGACGCAAGACGTCTGCCGGATAGTCTTTCGCGCAGCTTTATTGATCCTTCGACCTTAATTGGCGCAATTTCACGAAAAGTATGAGGTCTGCTCGCGCAATTCCGGGCATTGCCGGTCTTGCAACCTGATGGCGGGCATGCTTAAGACCGCACGCACGCAGGAGGCTGGCAGGAAACACGATGACAGGGAGTGACCAGAGCAGATGACCATGAACCGCCGTAAATTCTTCACGCAGGCCGGCACTGTCGGTTTGGGTGCAGCAGCCTCCGCAGCGCTCGCCGCGCCGGCCATAGCGCAGGAAAATCCCAAGATCACCTGGCGCCTGACCTCGTCCTTCCCGAAGAGCCTGGATATCATCTTCGACGCCGCAACCGATATCGCCAGGAGCGTGTCGGAAGCCTCGGGTGGTAACTTCACCATCCAGACCTTTGCCGCCGGCGAAGTGGTGCCGGCGCTGCAGGCTGCCGACGCCGTGACCTCGGGCACCGTCGAGATGGCGCACACCTGCTGCTATTACTACATCGGCAAGGACCCGGCCTTCGCGCTCGGCACGGCCATTCCCTTCGGCCTCAATGCCCGCATGACCAATTCCTGGTTCACCGCCGGTGATGGCGGTCAGCTGCTCAATGAATTCCTCGCAGGCTACAACCTCTACGGTTTGCCGGCCGGCAATACCGGCGCCCAGATGGGCGGCTGGTACCGCAAGGAAATCAAGACCATCGACGACCTCAAGGGCCTGAAGATGCGCATCGCCGGTCTGGCGGGCGAGATCATGGGCAAGGTCGGCGTGACGCCGCAGCAGATCGCCGGTTCTGACGTCTATCCGGCGCTGGAAAAGGGCACGATCGATGCCACCGAGTTCGTCGGTCCCTATGACGACTACAAGCTCGGCTTCTACAAGGTCGCCAAGTATTACTACTACCCGGCATGGTGGGAAGGCGGCCCGACCGTTCACGCCCTCTTCAACCTCGACAAGTTCAACGAGCTTCCGGAAAACTACAAGCGCATGCTGACCGACGCCTGCGCCGCCGCGAACGCCCGGATGCTTGCCCGCTACGACGCGTCCAACGCCACGGCGCTGCGCCAGCTTGTAGCCGAAGGCACGCAGCTTCGGGCCTTCAGCTCGGATATTCTCGACGTGTGCCACAAGGCAGCGCTCGAGACCTATGCCGATCTCAGCGCCAAGAACGAGAACTTCAAGAAGCTCTACGACAGCCAGCAGGCCTTCAAGAAGGATGCCTATCTCTGGGCCCAGGTCGCCGAATACGGCTTCGACACCTATATGATGCTGCAGCAGCGCGCCGGCACGCTCTGAGCCGGAACCTCGCAGCAGACGAATTCAAAAGCCCCGGATCGAAAGGTCCGGGGCTTTTTGCTGAGACGCGGAAGTCCGATACCGTGATTGCAAAGGCTCCGCTTCAGGATGTCCGCGTTTTCAGATAGGTGCTGGGCGAGCGGCCGAGCATGCGACGGAACATGGTGGAGAAGGCCGCGATGTTTTCGTAGCCTGCGTCGAGGGCGACATTGGTGATCGCCTCTCCATCGGCCAATCGAGGCAGAGAGGCGAAAAGGCATGCCTGCTGCCGCCACGTCACGAAGCTGATGCCGGTTTGCGCCCGAAACAGCCGGGTGAAGGAGCGGCGGCCGATTCCCATGTCCCGCGCCCAGTCGTCGATGCTGACGGTTGCCGAGGGAATTTTCAGGAATTGCCGGCAAAGCCGCGCCAGCCTCTGGTCATGGGGGAAGGGCAGGCCGAGCGGCCGTTCCGGCAATTGGCGGAATTCGTCAAGCAGGAGGTCGGTGACCATCGTCAGCCGGTTTTCCCTGACCGGCCTGTCTTCCTCCCCAACCAGTTCCTCGATCAGGTTTTGCGCAAGCGGGGTGACTTCGACCACGCGCGGCCGTCTGGCCTCGTCGCTGGCGACATTCACATAGATGGAGCGCATTTCCACGGCGCTGATCATCTCGGCGGAATGTTCCACGCCGGCGGGAATGATAAGGGCATGGCCGGGCGGGATCATCCATCGCCTGTCATCCGTGCTGACGAGCACGATGCCGCGCCGCGCGAACCAGAGCTGTGTGCGCCTGTGCGAATGAAGGACAACTTTGAAACCGGCGGGATAGACGCGGCCAAGAGCCAGAACAGGTTCGTTTGCCTGCTCGATCCAGATCAGACTCTGATTGTGATAGTCCTGGTCGACGCTTTGAGCCGCCCCGGTAAGATCAATCACGCGCATTTGGCCCACTCACGAAAGAATTAGACCACAACACAAAAGCGGGCCAGCGACAAGCCGGATATGACGACGATCAATCCGCGCAGGAGGATGAGCGGATGAGGTTTATCGAGACAGAAGAGGGACAAGAGGGATGGCCAGCATAGCCGCCACAGGAAGCGAGGTCGAAAGGACCACCTTCTCCATCATTTTCGCCGCAAGCTTCTGCCACATGCTCAATGACATCATGCAGTCGCTTCTGACGTCGCTCTACCCGCTTCTGAAGGACAATTACGCCCTCGATTTCGTACAGATCGGCCTTCTGACCTTTGCCTTTCAGGTCACGGCATCGCTGTTGCAGCCGGCCGTCGGCATCATTACGGATCGCTGGCCCATGCCGTTTTCCCTGCCGGCAGCCATGCTGTCCACCTGCGCCGGCCTGATCACCCTTGCCTATGCCGGGCATTTCTCGGTGCTGGTGCTCGGTGCCTGCCTGATCGGCATCGGTTCGGCGATCTTCCATCCGGAAGCTTCGCGCGTCGCCCGGCTCGCATCCGGCGGTCGCCATGGACTGGCGCAGTCCTTCTTTCAGGTCGGCGGCAATACCGGAACGGCCATCGGCCCGCTGCTCGCCGCCTTCATCGTCATCCCGCGCGGACAGGACGTCCTGAGCTGGTTCTCGCTGATCGCGCTTCTCGGTTTCTGCGTGCTCTCGGGCGTCAGCGTCTGGTACATGCGCCATCGCCGCAGCAATGCCGGCCGGCCGTCACCGAACCGCACACTGCCGCTGCCGCGCAATCAGGTGGCCTGGACGCTTGCTATCCTGATCGTGCTGACCGCGACCAAGAATGCCTATCTGGCAAGCCTTTCCAGCTACTTCACCTTCTTCGCCATCCACAAGTTCGGTGTCGGCGTACAGGATGCCCAGATCATGCTGTTCCTCTTCCTCGGCGCATCGGCGGCCGGCGTCTTCTTCGGCGGACCGATCGGCGACCGCTTCGGCTCACGGGCGGTGATCTGGTTCTCGATCCTCGGTGTCATCCCGTTCGCGCTGCTGCTTCCCTATGCAGACCTGTTCTGGACCTCGGTGCTGGTGGTGGTGATCGGCTTCATCTTCTCCTCCGCCTTCTCGGCCATCGTCGTCTTCGCGCAGGAACTGGTGCCGGGCCGTGTCGGGCTGATCGCCGGCCTGTTCTTCGGCTTTGCCTTCGGCTTCGGCGGTATCGGTGCAGCCGTTCTCGGCGTCTTTGCCGACAGGCAGGGCATCGAGTTCGTCTACAGCGTCTGCTCCTACATGCCGCTTCTCGGCCTGCTGACCATTCTCCTGCCGCGCCTGCCGAGCCAGCGGCGCGCGTAAAGGGCCGGAGACGCATCCGGAGCCCTGGGGCCGTTGTATCGGAACGGTTTGGGGAAACGACGGGAGGCCGGCTATCTGCCGGGCTCCCGTTTCCGGTTGTCGGCTACCATCTCTATGAAGACCCGGTATCGCTCGCGGATGGCTCGTGCTAGAGCGGCGCTTCTTTTGATCGAAACGACCGCGAGGCTCCATGACCATTGCACTCTATGCTGACTATGTCGCGGATCTGAGAAGCCTGTTCACCGAGCTCGACCGCTCGCCGGAGCAGTTCCAGACATTCCACGTGCGGCTGGAACTGGCGGCCGCAGGTGGTCTCATCGTTTATGAAACGAAGCGCCGGAAGGGTCTGACCGACAGCCTTTATTACGGCCGCTCCGCCAGCACCGGCGCCAACCAGCAGATCTCGCAGGCCACGGCCTTTGACGCGATCCATCGTTTCCTGGCACTCGGCCAGTTCATCGCTCTTGCGGAGGATGCCTCGCAGAACCACGCGATGGATGCCGGATACCCGCATTGCGCCGTCAACTTCTCCTATCGGAAGAAGGGACACCCCAAGGCGCTTTCCATGCTCATGGTCTTCATCGGTTTCAACGACGACGCCGATGCGCTCGCATATGCCGAAAAGGTCGAGGACATCTCGGCTTTCGTGACCGCGCGGCCCTGCAAGGGAGACCGCGCCCACGAGTGGAAGTGAGACCTAGTGGTCTGACCGAAACAGATGATACCCATCTGTTTCGGAAAGTCAGCCCACAAACCATTGATCTGGTGGGGCGATTTGTCCTGACAGATGGGCACCATCCGTCAGGATCGCACCATCAGGCGCCTTATTGGTTGCCGGCCTCTTCATAGAGCCGCTGGGCCTCGGTCAGTGCGTCGTCCAGCCGCGTTCCGGCCCCGAAAAGCGAGAGCGTTTCCGGCTTCGACACGCCGGCTGGAAGATGCGGCGAGGCTTCCGTCTCGCCGATCACCGTGCGGACGGGAATGACACCGGCCCAGACCGGCAGACCGTAATCCTCCTCGTCATCGCCGACGTCCTTGGCGCGAACCTTGGCCGAAGCGTCCTCGATCCGCATGCCGATGACGGCCGTCGCCTTGATCTCCTGCCCGGTCGTTGGTCGAAGCAGTGTGCTGCGGTCCGGATAGAAGCGGTCGATGACGGCGCGCAGCGCCTTTTCCTTCTCGGCGGGATCCTCCACCAGCCGGGCGGTGCCGAAGCACATGGCCGAGCGGTAATTGGCCGAATGATTGAAGCCGGAGCGGGCGAGCACCAGCCCGTCCAGATGCGAGACCGTCAGGCAGGCCCGCGTTCCGGTCTTGAGATGGCGCAGCATGCGGCTGGCTGACGAACCGTGCCAGTAGAGCATGTCGCCTTCGCGCCAGTGGATCGTCGGCGTGCAGAAGGGCTGGCCGTCGATCACATAGGCCACATGACAGAGCATGCCGGCATCGAGGATCGCATGCACGGCGGTGCGGTCATAGCTGCCGCGCTCGTGCAGGCGCTTGACCCGGTTGCGGTCGGTAACGGGATAGGAGCCGGTCTCGGCTTCGATGGTGCTGGGGGACATGAACTTGCCTTCCTCGATGCTGTCGGTCTATCTATACAGGAGCATTGGTTCGAAATAGCTCCAATTCCATGTCAAAAATGAAGACCAATCCGGCCGACTGGTCGGCCCTGATCCCGGTCCTGCCGGATGACGGGCCGCATACGACCGCGCTTTACCGAACCGTCCGCCGGCTGATCGAGACGGGCACGATTGCGCCGGGAACCAAGCTTCCACCGACGCGGGATCTGGCGGCCCGCCTGAAGGTCTCCCGCGGGTCGGTGGTCGCCGCTTTCGAAATGCTGATCGCCGATGGCTTCGCCGAGGCGCGAACCGGGGCCGGAACCTTCGTGGCGGGGCAGGTCCCCGTCCTTCGCGCCCCCGATATGGTCGTGGAAGCGGCGGGGGACATCGCGCCGCCCCTGCCGGGCACGCTGGGGATCGCTACTGCCGATGCCCGTACGCTGAAGACGTTCCGGGCGCTGTTGTCCTGGCATCTGGCGCGGCCGGGCTTCGAACATTTCCATTATGGCGATCCGCGCGGTTCGGTGGATCTGCGCGAAGCCGTCGCCAGCTATCTGCGGACGGCACGCGGGGTGCGCTGCGACGGCGCCTCCGTCGTCATCACCCATGGCACCCAGCAGGCGCTCGATCTCTTCATCCGCAGCGCCTTGCAGCCGGGGGACGGCGTCTGGATCGAGGATCCCTGCTATCCCATGGCGCTGACAGCTTTTGCTGAAGCCGGAATGCGGCTTTCGGGCATTCCGGTGGATGGCGAGGGTCTGGACCCGTTGGCGGGAGAAAGCGTGATGCCGGCGGCGCGTGCCGTCTATGTCACGCCATCGCACCAGTTTCCTCTGGGCGTCACCATGACCATGCCGCGCAGGCTGGCGCTGATCGACTGGGCGAGGCGCAACGATGCCTGGATCGTCGAGGACGATTACGACAGCGAGTTCCGCTATGCCGGACCGCCACTCACCTCGCTGCAGGGCATGGATGACACGGGCCACGTCATCTATGTCGGCACCTTTTCCAAGGCGCTCTTTCCTGGCCTCCGCATGGGTTACATGGTCGTGCCGCCGCCCTTGCGGGAAAAGGTCGTGGCGCTGAAAAGCCGCACGGACCGATATCCGCCGACGCTGGCGGAGGCGGCCCTCACCGATCTCCTGCGCGAAGGGCATTTCGCCGCCCATCTGCGCCGCGCCCGTCGCCGCAGCGAGGCTGCGAGGAACGAACTGGTCGCGGGGCTGTTGTCCAATCCACGGGCGGGTATCGAGGTCGAGACGCCCGATCAGGGGCTACACCTCATCGCCCGGTTGCCGGCGGGTGTCGAGGATACGGTGCTGGTGGAGAAGGCGAGGGCGGCGGGGCTGGGTGTGCGGGCATTGTCCTCCATGAGTGTTTCGGGAGCGCTCCGGCAGGGGCTCGTCATCGGCTTCTCCGGTTTCAGCGGCGAAGAACTCAGGGCGTCGGCAAGCCGCTTCGTCGCGAGCTTGTGAGGAGCGGTCGCGATGGCGCGCCTTGCGGACGAAGGCTCCGCACTGCTACTAGGTGAGCACGCGAACAGCAGGAAGCCATGGCAGGGAGGCCGGGCTGGATTAGGAGACGGCGTGAAGTTCCTCGACCCACAGCATCCGTTTTTCAAACCGCTCTGGCGCCGTATCCTGACGGTGGTCGCCCCCGCCGCCTGGGGTCTGGTCGAGCTTTCGAACGGTGCCTCCGGCTGGGCCATCCTGTTTTTCGGCGCATCCGCCTATGCGGCTTACGAACTGCTGTTCATGTTCGAGCGTAGCAATCGGGACGCGGCATCCCCTGCCGACAAGGACAGATCGCCGGTGGACAACGATGGCGCTGATGGCGGCGACGGCGGCGATTGACCGGTTGAGGAGATGGTCTCTCCGGCCTCAAGATGACCTTGCAAAGGCTCGGTTCCGTCAATAGGTTGCCCGCCTGAAACGATTTAAATGCAAGGAGTGGCCCATGTTGCGTTTTGGAATTCTATCGACGGCGAAGATCGGACGCGAGTTGGTGGTTCCGGCGATACAGGATGCGGAAACTTGTGTCGTTACTGCTGTAGCGAGCCGCGATCTGGCCAGGGCGCGCGTCATGGCCGACCGCTTTTCCGTGCCGCATGCCTTCGGTTCCTATGAGGAAATGCTGGCGTCCGACGTGATCGACGCCGTCTACATTCCCCTGCCGACGGCGCAGCATGTCGAATGGGCGATCAAGGCGGCCGACGCCGGCAAGCATGTGCTCTGCGAAAAGCCGCTTGCGCTCAAGGCCGCGGAGATCGACGCCGTCATCGCCGCCCGCGACCGCAATGGCGTTCTCGTCTCCGAAGCGTTCATGGTGACTTACGCTCCCGTGTGGCGCAAGGTGCGCTCGCTGCTGGCGGAAGGTGCAATCGGCAAGCTGCGGCATGTGCAGGGCGCCTTCACCTATTTCAATCGCGACCCCGACAACATGCGCAACAAGCCTGAACTCGGCGGTGGCGGTCTGCCGGATATCGGCGTTTACCCGGCGATCTCGACCCGCTTTGCGACGGCTGCCGAGCCGCAGCGCGTGCAGGCCGTTGTCGAGCGAGACCCGGAATTCGGCACCGACATCTATGCCAGCGTCAAGGCGGATTTCGGCGGTTTCGAGTTGAGTTTCTATGTTTCCACCCAGATGGCCAACCGCCAGACTATGGTGTTTCACGGCACGGGAGGCTTCATCGAGGTCCGCTCGCCCTTCAACGCCGACCGCTGGGGCGCGGAAGAGGTGGAGCTGACCAACCGGGCGCATACCGAGTCACAGATCTTCCGTTTCCAGGACAGCCGCCAGTATCGCTGCGAGGCCGAGGCCTTCGCGCATGCCGTGGAAACCGGTGATTACAGCGATGTCGTGAGCCTCGAAAACTCCCGCGCCAACCAGCTCTTCATCGATGCGATCTACCGCGCCGGCGAGAAGGACGGCTGGGAGGCGGTGTAAACCGCCCTCAGCGCCGGAAGACGAAGCGGGAATAGCCGAAGAAGCTGAAGGCCATGGCGGCGATCGAGGCGAGCACGAGTGCCGCGAATGGCGTGAGCATCGGCGCCGAGATCAGCAACGCCGAATAGAGCAGGTAATTCACCACGGCAGATGTGATGCCCACCGAACCGTAGCGGAACCCTTCGACGGCAATCGAATGGCGCGACGCCCCGAAAGTGAAGCTGCGGTTGAGAAACCAGGTGCAGAAGAGAGCGACGGCAATCGCGACGAGGCGCGCGAGAAATGGTCCGAGCGGTGTCGTCTTGAGCAGCTGCATCAGCACAGCCGCGTCGATCAGGAAGCCGACCGTACCGACAATGCCGAAGCGCAGAAGCTTCTTCATGCGGCATCCGCATCGGCGCGGCGGGCGGGGTTGTTTTGTTGCTTGCCCGTGGCGGCCCTTTCGGAAAGTGCGGGGCGCAGGGCCGGCAGGTTCATGTAGTGGATCCTAAGCTGTTCGGCGCGCGAGCGGGCGAGCGAATCCAGAATCAAAGCGGCCGTCAGCGACAGGAACGACATCATCAACAGGACTGTGGCGAGAATCCAGCTCGGGACGCGGCTGACATAACCCGTGGCGAAGAATTCGAAGAGAACCGGCACCATGAATCCGACACTCAGTGCCATAAGGGCGACGCTTATGCTGCCGAAGAAGGCGAAGGGCCGGATTTCCTTCATCAGCATGGCGAACATCCAGAGGATCTTCGCACCATCGCGGAAGGTCGAAAGCTTGGAGTGCGAACCTTCCGGACGACGGCCGTAGTCGAGTTCAAGCTCGCAGATCGGCAGTTTCAGCCGGGTCGCATGCACTGACATTTCCGTCTCGATCTCGAAGCCGCCGGAAACGGCGGGGAAGCTCTTGACGAAACGGCGGGAAAAGGCCCGGTAGCCGGACATGATATCGGTGAAATCATTGCCGAACAGGAAGCGGTAGAGCGCATTGAACATACGGTTGCCGAAGGCGTGGCCCTGGCGTCCGGCATCGGCATGCACGCCGAGCCGCGTGCCGACAACCATATCGGCACGCTCGGTGATCAGTGTGCGGATCAGTTCTTCGGCATCCTCTGGAGCGTAGGTGCCGTCGCCATCGGCAATGATATAGATGTCGGCGTCGATGTCGCAGAACATGCGACGCACGACATGACCTTTGCCCTGGCGGCGCTCGCGCACCACGGTCGCGCCTGCCAGTGTGGCGGTCAGCGCGGTGCTGTCGGTCGAGTTGTTGTCGTAGACATAGACGCGGGCCTCCGGCAGCGTCTCGCGGAAGCTGCGCACGACATTGCCGATGGTCGCGGCCTCGTTGTAGCAGGGCAGGAGAACAGCCACATCGAGATTGTCAGACCATGTTGCGCGCATGTGGATTTCTCGCTTGAAAAGGGTTCTGCCGTTACGGTGAACGGCGGCGCTTTACTATTTCTTGAGAACGTTAAAGTTAGGTTTCCCGCATCGACACTATCTGTGATCTTGCCGGCCATTTCTGCCGAGCGAGGCCGGTTCGCGGGGAATGAATGCCCATGGCCGATCATGCCATTTCCGTCGGAACGACAGAACCGTTCTGGACACGTCTCCGGCTGGTTCTTCCGATCTACTATCTGATTCTGGTTGCCGCCCTCGTTCTCATCCATCTGCCGGGTGCCGGCGATTATGTCGGCGCGGACAATGACGACTGGATGCGCCTGATCGAGGTGCGCGACCTTCTCGGCGGACAAGGCTGGTTCGACCTGACCCAGTATCGGCTCGGTCTGGCGGGCGGTACGCCGATGCACTGGTCTCGCTTCATAGATCTGCCCATCGCCTTGTTGATCCAGCTGTTCGGACAGTTTCTCGCACCCAAACCTGCCGAAGCCGCGGCCCTGTTCGTCTGGCCTGTCTTCCTGATCCTGCCGCTGCTGGCGGCGATTGGTCTTGGTGCTCGCCGTATCGGCGGCGCGCCTGCCATGCATATCGCGCTGGGTCTCGCTTGCGTCTATGTCGTCACCTCCAACCGTTTTCTTCCCGGTGCGATCGATCATCACAATGTCCAGCTCGTTCTTCTCGCGACCATCGCTGCGATGCTTGTCGATCCGCTGCATCGGGCAGTAAGCTTTGCACTTGCCGGATTTTGCTGCGCGCTGGCCATTGCGATCGGGGCCGAGACAACCCCTCTGATCGCGGTCGTCTGCCTTGTCGTCGCAGTAACCTGGGCATGGCATGGGGCGGGCTATGCCGCCGCTGCCCGGGCCTTCGGGCTCACCCTGGCGCTCGCCGTTTCCGCCTTCTTCTTCCTGACTGTGCCGCCTCGCCTCTATGCCAATGTCACCTGCGACAGCCTTTCTCTCGGATATTTCGGCATTGCGACCGTCGGTGGCGTGGCGCTTTTCCTGTCCACTCTTCTCTTTGCCGAGGGATCGCGCGGCAAGCGTTTCGCCATTCTCGCATTCGATGGCGTGGTGGTGCTTGCGACCGTGTTGCTGCTCGCGCCGCAATGCCTGCAGAACCCGCTGAACGATCTCGATCCGCTGCTGGTGACGATGTGGCTCAACGAGGTGACCGAGGCGCAGTCAGCCCTTGCGCAGTTGCAGCGCGAACCGGGAAGTTTCGGCGGATATTATCTTGTCGGCTTCTTTGCCGTCATTGTCTGCGCCTCCCGCATCGTTCTCAGGGATCGTATCGAGGCGCATGCCGTTCTCCTGTCGCTCATTCTTGCAAGCTGGGCCATCGCACTTGTCCAGGTGCGTGGCGCGGCCTTTGCCAATCTTTTGTCGATCCTGCCGCTTTCCGTGCTGATTGCCGAGTTACGGCGCAACGCCAATCGCAATCCCGAGCATATGGGGGCAGGGCTCACCTTTGCCGTCGCCACGCTGTTTGCCGTGCCGAGCGTATGGATGCTGGGCGGCACCTTCTTTACCGAGGGTTCCTACGGGGTAATCAATCGTTTGCGCGGACAGATTGCAAAGACGGCTAACCCAGGCGAGGATTGCACCAGCGCCCGTGCCTTGATGCAGCTTGGCGGACTGGAGCCGACAACGGTCGTTGCCGGATCGGAAGCGGGCGTGAAGATCTTGCGCTATACGCCGCACCGCGTGCTGACGGCACCCTATCATCGCGACCAGGGTGGCATGCTGGCGGAACTGCGCATTGGCATGGCAACGCCGGAAGCAGCACTGCCTCTGCTGCGCAGTTCGGGAGCAACCGTCATTGCCTATTGCAGGACGGATCCGCAGGCGAGGATGGTCTCGGAAATGGAGCCCGGCGGACTATATGCCGCCCTGGCCAAGGGCAAGGTCCCCGCCTACCTGCAGGCCCTGCCGAAGGACCCGGCATCCGGCTTCGTTCTTTACCGGATAACGCCCGGCTCGTAAGTGATTATTGACCCTAATGCGCGGGCCGCCTGCGACAGGCAAACACCACGAGCAGCAGATCGACGAGACCGATGTTGAACCCGATGACCGCGGTGGCGAGCGGCAGCAGCGATGCCGGCTCGGGCGGGAGCACGAGGGCCAGCATGAAGACGAAAGGAATGAGAAGCGCAACCAATGCGATCGCAAAGGCCGAGCGCGTCATTCCCGCGGCGATACCGATCGCCATGGTTGAGAAGAATATCACAGTTATCCCTACCCCTTGGTCATGAAAATTCCCTACCACGACCGGCCGGGAATCATCCTGATCCACATCAAGCAGACATAGCGGAAATTCATCTGGAAGCGCCAGATTTTTCGGCGTTCTGGCAAGGTTCTTACGTTTTCTTGCCCGAAAAAAGCAAAGAACCGGTTTCACGGGTTCGCTTCGGCCCAATGGGGAGGTCGGGGCCGGCAGAACGGTCGCCTGCCCCGGATTTCAAGGGAGGGGCGAATGGTCAGACCAGGCCGACGATGCCGCTCGTCGTCGTGCCGGTGGCGAGCACCCGGTTTACCCGCAACGGCAGGATCGAACCGCCGGGGACGTTCGTAAGCACGATGCTCGCGCCGGACGTCATGACGACGGAGATATCTCCGCCCGAGCCGATATAGAGGCCGCGAGTGGTCTCGAGAAGGTTCGCGTCGTCATCGGGAAGGATGGTGAAGCCGGTCGAGGCGGGACCGGAGAGGGAGGGATGGACGTTGGAGAAGCGATCGGTCATGTCAGGTTTCCTTTTGAGATTGGTTGACGCGCAATTGTCCGGCGAAATGGTCGGGCGGGGATTGCCGGGCGCTTTTTTCGCGAAAAATAACCGTTCTTCTCCGCCTTGACCGAGGCCAGAACCATGAAAACAGGAGAGGTTTTGCGCGAGCGGCAAGCCGGGGATTGGAAAACCTCGTTGCTGAACTTCCCCGAAATTTGCGCTAGGGAAGAAGCATGAACAGTTTCTTTAACGACGATTCGCGCAGCAATCTCGCCGAGTTCACGGTCTCGGAACTGTCGGGCTCGATCAAACGCACGATCGAAACAGCCTTCGACCATGTGCGGGTACGTGGTGAAATCTCCGGCTATCGCGGCCCCCATTCGTCGGGCCATGCCTATTTCAGCCTGAAGGACGACAAGTCGCGCATCGACGCGGTGATCTGGAAGGGGTCCTTCTCCAAACTGAAATATCGGCCGGAAGAGGGCATGGAAGTTATTGCCACCGGGCGGATCACCACCTTCCCGGGCTCGTCCAAGTATCAGATCGTCATCGAGCAGATGGAGCCGGCCGGGGCCGGCGCGCTGATGGCCCTGATCGAGGAGCGCAAGCGCAAGCTTGGCGCCGAGGGTCTGTTCGATGCGGCGCGCAAGAGGCCGCTGCCCTTCATGCCCAGAGTGATCGGTGTCGTGACGTCCCCGACCGGCGCGGTCATCCGGGATATCCTTCACCGCATCTCCGACCGCTTTCCGGTGCATGTCGTCGTCTGGCCGGTCAAGGTGCAGGGCGAGGGCTCCGGCGAGGAGGTGGCAAACGCCATCAACGGCTTCAATGCTCTGCGTCCGGGTGATAATATCCCGCAGCCGGATGTGCTGATCGTCGCGCGTGGCGGCGGCAGTCTCGAAGATCTCTGGAGCTTCAACGACGAGATCGTGGTGAGAGCCGCGGCCGCAAGCGAAATTCCGCTGATTTCCGCCGTTGGTCACGAAACCGACTGGACGCTGATCGACTACGCTGCCGACGTTCGCGCGCCGACCCCGACGGGCGCCGCCGAAATGGCGGTGCCGGTCAAGGCCGAACTGGTGGCGCAGGTGGCCAATCTCTCGGCTCGCCATTCCGGCGCATTTGCTAGGCATATGGATCAGCGGCGGCAGAATCTGCGGGCGCTCGCCCGCGCGCTTCCCTCTCTCGATCAACTGCTTGCCCTGCCGCGTCGTCGTTTCGACGAAGCCGCGACGGCCCTCGGCCGGAGCCTCGAACTCAACACCATGGCCAAGCGGAGAAGCTTCGAACGCGTGGCCGGCGCGCTTCGGCCCGACATGCTGGCGCGCCGCATCCAGGAGCGGCGACAGACCGTTGCCGAGCGGTCGGCGCTGGCCGAACGCATCATCGAGCGGACGATCGACCGCCTGAGGACGAGGATCGGCCGCGCCGATGCCGCCCTGACGGCGGTTCCCGCACGGCTAAAGGGACATACGGATCGCGGCCGTGACCGGTTGTCCAGCCTTATGCTGAGAGCCGACAGCGCCATCGGCAATGAGCTGAGGGCGCAGCGCGCGGCCCTGACCGGCCATGAGCGCATGCTGCAGTCGCTTTCCTACAAGAACGTTCTGATGCGCGGCTACGCGGTCATCCGCGATGGCGACGACCGGCCCGTTTCCCGCGCCGCTGCGCTGTCGGCAGGGGATGCAATCTCGATCGAGTTCGCTGACGGACGTGTTGCAGCCGTAACAGGCGAGAATGACGGAACGCCGCCTGCTTCCGCGCCATCCGATCCCGCGCCGCCGAAGCCGGTGCCGGCGGCTCGGGCAACCAGGAAGCCTGAACCGCCGAGCGGGCAAGGGAGCCTTTTCTGATGAGCGGACGGCGCTTTCTCGTGGTGCTCGCCCATCCCTTGCCGGAGAGCTTTGCCGCCACGATGGCGAGGGAGGTCAGGGAAGCGCTGGAGGCGAAGGGGCATAGCGTAGACTTGCTCGATCTCTATGCCGAGGATTTCGATCCGCGGCTGACAGCAGTCGAGCGGGCTAGCTACATGCAGCCGCCCTATGATTTCTCACGTGTTCAGACGCTGATCGACCGGCTTCGCGCCGCAGATGGGCTCATTCTCGTCTTTCCGCAATGGTGGTTCAACCTGCCGGCCATTCTCAAGGGCTTCATCGACCGCGTCTTCGCGCCTGGTGTGGCTTTCGATCATGATCCGGAAGGCGGCCGGCTGATGCCGCGGCTCGGCAATATCCGTACATTCTGGGTTGTCACCACGACGGGCTCGCCGTGGTGGGTCGTGCATTTCTACATGGGCAATCCCGTCCGGCGTATCCTGAAGCGCGGCGTGGCTGCCTTCTGCTCCCGCGGCCTCGATTTCCGCATGTTCTCGCTGCATGACATGGACCGCGTCACGGAGGAAAGATGCGCAAGGTTCATCGGCAAGGTCAGGAAGGCGCTTTCCAGCCTTTGACCCTGCAGGCCCTTGGGCGGTGCGGTGGTGGGATTTCATCGCACACGACTTTTTGCGGAGGCATGTGGTGGTTGGTGTTTAATTTCGTCGTTTCGTTCACTATTTCTGATAGTGATGAGATTTAATAATATGGCGCGGGATGTCCCGAACTCCGACAATGCGCCAAGGAGATACATGTCATGAAGAAAACTTCTGCCGCCCTTTTTGCCGGCCTTGCGCTGCTGGTTTCAGGTGCGCTTCCTGCTTCTGCAGATGATGGCGTCGGCTCTATCCTTTTTGGCCGGAACTACAATGACGGCGTGACTGCGGTTCAGATCGCGCATCGCCCCAATCATGCAGGCGACAGTCTTCCGCAGGCCGTGTTGTATGCGACGCCGGCCCGTATTCGACAGGCCCAGGCCATGATCATGAACGACCCCAACCTTCTGGCCGCTCTGGAGCGGCGCAACATTAATCCGCGAAACGTTGCCTGGGTGCAGACCGCACTGAACGGCGGCAAGATCATCTATTACTACTAGAATTGTGGAGGGCGGGTTTCCACCCGCCCGTCTGCCTGATCGGCCTCGCGTATCTGATGGTTATTCGAACGAAGCCAGATAGGTCCGCAGCAGCCGGTCGAATGTTTCCTGATCCTCTTCGCTGAGTGCAGAGACCAGCCTGTTCTGGTTGGCGACATGATCGGTCACGGTTTCGTCGACCAGAGCCAGCCCTGTTTCCGTCAGCCCGATCAATACGCTACGCCGGTCGTCGGGATTGACGATTCGCTCCACGAAGTTTTGCTTCTCAAGCTGGTCGATCCGGTTGGTCATCGTTCCCGACGTGACCATCAGCGTATCCAGCAGTTCGCCCGGGGAGAGCCGATAGGGGGCGCCTGAGCGCCTGAGGGTCGCCAGCACATCGAAGCTCGATGATGTCAGGCCATGCTGGCGAAGTACATCCTCGATTTCTCGTCCGACATGGATACGGAGCCGCGCCAGCCGGCCGAACAGACCCATGGCGCGGGTATCGAGATCAGGCCTTTCCCGCGCCCATTGGGCGAGAATGGCATCCACTTTGTCGGTCTTTTCGCTCATGCCTTCTGGTTAAGGTCGAAAAATCTTGACGTCAAGATAACCTGGGTTATGTTGATTTATCTTGAAATCAAGAATATCGATATGAAGACAAATTCTATATCTCTCGGAACCATTCTGCTGACGGCGCTTGCCCCCATGGTCTGGGGAAGCACCTACATCGTCACAACCACAATGCTGCCTGCCGGCTACCCGCTGACGGCTGCGCTGCTGCGGGCACTGCCCGCCGGGCTGATCCTGCTCGCCATCGTCAGGCAATTGCCGCAGGGGATCTGGTGGGTGCGTGTGGTGCTTCTTGGCGCACTCAATTTCACCTTTTTCTGGGCCATGTTGTTCGTGTCCGCTTACCGTCTGCCGGGCGGAGTGGCCGCAACGGTCGGCGCGGTGCAGCCTCTGATCGTCATCGCGCTTGCCCGCATCGTGTTGAAAAGTGCGATACGCCCGCTGGCGGTCGTGGCGGGAATGGCGGGCCTTTGCGGCGTGGCACTCCTGGTGCTGACGCCGAAGGCCGCACTGGACCCTGCCGGTATCATGGCCGGTCTTGCCGGCGCCTGCTCCATGGCGACCGGAACGGTATTGACGCGACACTGGCGTCCTCCGGTTTCGAGCCTGACGTTTACCGCATGGCAGTTGACGGCGGGTGGTGTTCTGCTCGTGCCGCTGGCGCTGCTGCTCGAGCCGTCATTGCCGCCGCTCTCGCTCACCAATATCGCTGGCTTCGCCTATCTTGGCCTGATCGGTGGAGCGCTCACCTATATCCTCTGGTTCCGGGGGCTTGCGCGGATCGAACCGTCGGCTGTTGCTTCTCTTGGTTTCCTGAGCCCGCTGGTTGCGACACTTCTGGGTTGGCTGCTGCTCGGACAGGCTCTGGGACCTTTGCAGATCGCCGGCTTTCTGCTCGTGCTCGGCAGCGTATGGCTCGCCCAGCGGGTTTCCATGCGGGCGTAACGCTTGGAGGTGTGTGGCGCGCCATCACTGGTTTGCTCCGACGAACACGAAACGAAGTCAAGGAAACGAAACGGCGCCGGAAGGCGCCGCTGGAGTGTAAACCCGCTGGATTTCCGCTCGGTGTTTCAGGCCCACTCGCCCTTTCGCATGACGGGTACGCGAGCACCGTCGGCACTGATACCATCGATATCCACCTTGTCGGAGCCGATCATCCAGTCGATGTGGATCAGGCTGGAATTTCCGCCCTGCGCCTTGATCTGTTCGGGGCTGAGCGAAGCGCCGTCGAGGAAGCACTTCGAATAGCACTGGCCGAGCGCGATGTGGCAGGAGGCGTTCTCATCGAACAGGGTGTTGTAGAACAGGATGCCGGAGGCCGAGATGGGCGACGAATGCGGCACCAGCGCCACCTCGCCGAGACGGCGTGAGCCCTCGTCGGTGTCGAGCACCTTGTTCAGCACTTCCGCGCCCCTGGAAGCCTTCGCCTCGACGATCCGGCCGCCTTCGAAGCGGACCTGGATATTGTCGATCAGCGTGCCCTGGTGGGAAAGCGGCTTGGTGCTGGACACCGTTCCCTCGACCTTCAGTGCGTGCGGCGTGGTGAACACCTCTTCGGTCGGGATATTCGGATTGCAGGTCACGCCGTTCTTGGCGGTCGATGCGCCGCCATGCCATTCATGGCCGTCCGCGAGGCCGACGGTCAGGTCCGTGCCGGGGCCGGTGAAATGCAACGCGGCGAAGCGTTCGCCGTTCAGCCAGCTGGAGCGTTTCCTGAGGTTCGCGTTGTGGGCCGCCCAGGCGGCGATGGGATCGGCTTCGTTGACGCGCGAGGCGGCGAAGATCGCGTCCGCAAGGCGGGCGACGGCCTCCGCGATCGGCAGGTCGGGGAAGACGAGCTTTGCCCAGGACGGGTTCGGATAGGAGCAGATGTTCCAGTTGATGTCGAAATTGGAGATGTGCTCCAGCGCCGGCTTGTAGGCGATTGAATTGGCCTTGTTGGCGCGAGCGACCTTGGCCGGGTCCTGAGCCGACAGCAGCATCGGGTTGTCTCCGGCGACCGCAAGGCGGGCAGCGCCCTTCTGATAGGCCTTGGCCATGCCTTCGTAGAGCCAGTCGGATGCCCGGTCGAAGCTGTCGTCGGGTGCGTTTTCGTAGCGCGCAAGCGTCGCCACTTCGTCGGCATAGAAGGTGGAGACGAGGCCGGCGCCGGCCTTGTAGGCATGCTTTGTGATGAGGCGCACGAGAGGCAGAGCGGCGAGCGGCGCGGTGATCACAAGATCCTGATCCCGCTGCAACTGCAGGCCGACCTTGATCGCGACTTCGGCGAGTTTATCGAGGCGGACAGGGTCGACGGCAGTTTCGAATTCGGGCAGGAACGTCATGGGATTAGGCCTGATGATTGTTTGTATGGAATATTTCAACGTAGATTGCTTTGAGGCGAAATTGAAGCGCGGGGGCGGAAAAATGGCGGAAGGCAGGAAGAGCGTTACGGAAATGGTTCCGGCGGTTCGGTATCTGGCCGGAGTAGCCTTTTCACTGCTGTTGGCGACTGCCCCCGTCTTATCGAAGCCGGCCTCCGCAAGCGAGTTCAACATGACGTTGTTCGGCCACGAGGTGACGATCGATCGCAATGACGATGGGCAGACACTCAAGGTCGATGGCACGGCGCTTCACACCAACATCTATGTCTCGGTCACGCAGGTTGCGCTTGTCGCCGGCATGCCGGTGGTGATCGGCGATTCCTCCGCCGGCGGGAATGCCTGTGCCGGCTCGCCTTTTGTCCTGATGTTGCCCAAGGGTGGCGCGCCGAGCTTCGAAGAGCCGCTCGATACCTGCATGCCGGTCACGGCGAAGGAGGAGTCGGACAGACTGGTTTTTGAAGCACCAACCTTGCCGGGTCGGGATGGCGAGCGCTGGAGCTGGGATCCGACCGGCGGCTTCAAGACGCTGGATGCGGTGGCCTTCGTGCCGGATGCGGCCAAGGGATGGCGGGAACTTGCGGCAGCCGCTCCCGGCCATCCCGGCGATCTCTTCGGTTACGCCGAGATTGCCACGCAGATGGAAGGCATGCTCGGTAACGACGCGGAAAGCTACAAGCAGATCATTACCGGCGTCGGCAGCGGTGAGATGAAGAACGGTTTCTATATCGGCACCGCCTGTCAGCCGCACAATTGCGGTGGCGTCGAGGCGCTGGTGGCGGCAGATCCCGCCACGAAGCGGGTCTATCTCGCGTGGAAGCCGCAGGACCGGAAGATCATCGTCCGGCCGGAGGTCAAGGAATGGCCTGTCACGGCCAGGGACGCTCTGAGGGACTGGGCCGCGACCTGGAAGTAATGTCGGTCACGGAAGATCAGGCGACGACGGGGGCGGCAACCGCTCCCAGCGCGCGCTGAACATCCTTCGGATCGAGCTTCACCTGCAGCCCGCGCTGGCCGCCGTTGATGAACACATGCGGTTCGTCGAGCGCGGCGATCTCGATTGCGGTCGGCACCTTCTTCTTCTGGCCGAAGGGGCTGATGCCGCCGACGACATAACCGGTGAGTTTCTCCGCCATGGCCGGCTTCATCATCGCCGCCGACTTGCCGCCCAGCGCTGAGGCAAGCTTCTTCATGCTGACCTCCTTGTCGGAGGGAACGACGACGCAGACCGGCTTGCCATCGAGTTCGGCCATCAGCGTCTTCAGCACACGGCGAGGTTCCTCACCGATCGCTTCCGCCGCCTGCATCCCGATCCGCTCGGCATCCGGGTCGTATTCATAGGTGTGAACGCTGAAGGCGATGCCTTCCTTGACGAGCGCCTGCGTGGCGCGGGTGGTCTTCGACATGGCAGTTCTTACTCCGCAAGGAAGCGTTCGTAGATTTCCGGCTTGAAACCGATCAGCAGCCGGCCGTCCCTTTCCAGAACGGGCCGCTTTATCATCGACGGCTGTTCCAGCATCAGCTCGATGGCGCGGGCTTCGTCCAGATTCTCGCGCGCCGCATCCGGCAGCTTGCGGAAGGTCGTGCCAGCGCGGTTGAGAACCGTCTCCCACCCGGCTTCGCGGCACCAGCGCTCGACATGCGGCCGGTCGATACCGGAAGCCTTGTAGTCGTGGAAGGCATAGTCCAACCCGTGCTCGTCCAGAAAGACACGGGCCTTCTTCATGGTGTCGCAATTCTTGATGCCGTAGAGCGTGGTGGGCATGGTTCGGCTTTATCCCTGACTTGTAAAATCGGTTGCTGATAGCATGGCGGAGGGTGAAGGAAAATGAGGCCGGCTCAAACCTTTCCATCGCCCATAGCTGTCATTCGCGGGCAATATATGCAATATACATATAGAGGTGCCGCGTGATCGACGAGAAAGAAAAATTCAGGTTTGAAAACATCTTCGGAGCGATGAGCCTTGCTCTCGTCGACAAGATGGAGCGAGCTTTCTCCACCGAGACGGGGCTTGGTCCCAGCGCGGTTGCCGCGATCATCCAGATCGGTCTCGGCTCCGGGCATACGGTCGAGGCGCTCCGCCGGATCATCGGTCTTTCCCATTCCGCCACTGTCCGGCTGATCGACCAGTTGGAAGGCGACGATCTGGTTCGCCGGGGAGAGCCGATGGACGGCGACCGTCGCGCCAAGACGCTGACCCTCACGGAGAAGGGCCGGTCACTCTACGAGCGGAGCGTTCAGGCCCGTCGAAGCGTGACGGACCGCGCCTTTGCCGCGTTGAGCGAGGAAGAAATCCATCTGCTCGGCCATCTGGCCGAAAAGGTGCTGCCCGCCCTTGTCGATCTGGGCGACGACCAGAACGTCGTCTGCCGCGTCTGCGATGAAAACGTCTGCGCGCGTAATCGCTGCCCGATCAGCTTCATGAGTTGACTGGTCGTACTCTCTATTCTTCCGGGCAAGTATGGGATCAGGCGAGTGCCGCGAGAGCTTCCCGAGGACCGGCCAGCGTCACGCGGTTCCGGCCGCCCTCCTTGGCGGCATAAAGCGCGTGGTCGGAGCGGCGGATCATGTTGTCGAGCGTTTCGTCCGCCTCGTTGGAGCATATGACGCCGGCACTGACGGTCAGGTGCAGGCTGAGGCCGTTGGGCTGGCCGAACTCCAGAACCTGAATGCTGCGCCGGACCATTTCCGCAATCGCCCCCGAGCGGACGAGGCTGGTTTCCGGCATCAGCAGGATGAATTCCTCTCCGCCCCAGCGCGCCAGCAGGTCGTCCACTTGCGTGACGGATTTCAACACACTGGCGAATTCGCAGATTACCGTGTCGCCGACATCATGGCCGTATTGGTCGTTGATCGCCTTGAAGTGATCGACATCGAACAGGACGATCGAAACGGGCGCGCGAATGTCCCGGCAACGGGCGATTTCCGGTGCAGCCAGATTGGTGAAGGCGCGGCGATTGTTGAGGCCGGACAAAGGGTCGGTGTTTGCCAGACGTTCCAGCTCGTACTGGTAGCCGTGCCGCTCGGTAAGATCCCGCAGAACGGCGACGAAGATCATGCCGTTTTCGGTGCGCATGCGCAGGATCGTCGCGCCGAGATTGACCTCCGTCCCGTCCGCCCGGTAGCCGACAATGAAGGAGCTGCGGCTTCCCATATAGCGCGCGTCGATCGGGCCGCTGGCGAAATCCGCGAGGTGATGGTGATGGTTCTTCCGATAGCGCGGAGGCAGAATGACTTCCAGCGGCTGGCCGATGAGGCTTTCGGGCGCGTGCAGGAAAAGGCCTTCTATCGATGGATTGCAGTATCGGATGATCCCCCGCTCGTCGAGCGCAATGATCCCGTCTTCCATTTCCGTTACGATCTTGCGGAAGATATCGTCGCTTATGGAAAGCGGGGGCGTGCCGATGGATGCGATAGTCACTGTGACTGGTCCTTGCCTGTGTCGTCAGCATCAAGCCGGTTGCCATGGCCGGAACGCAACCGGATTCTTCTAGTCTATACTTCCGCAGGATCGCGAGGCAGCTTCAATGTGCCTCCGGTTATGCGGCGGAACGCCGCTCCCCGGGATTCTGCTCCCGGCCGGTGGTCGCTCGCCCGGATTGGGGCCCAGACTGGCCTATATCGAATTCCCTGATCATGCCGAGGATCCGGTCGATCTCGACGGCGAGCGAATGGGTCGCAGCCGTCGATTGCTCCACCATCGCCGCATTCTGCTGCGTCGCCTGGTCCATGATGTTGACCGCGGCATTGATCTCGTTGAGCGACATCGACTGTTCGTGCGTGGCGCGCATGATCGCGGCGACATGATCGCCGAGTTCCGAGATTTCGCTGACGATGATCTCGAGAGCCTGGCCCGTCTCGTCCACCAGCGCCACGCCGTCACGCACCTGCTCGCCGGAGCGGTTGATGAGTTCCTTTATCTCGCGCGCGGCCTGACCCGATCTTTGCGCGAGTTCGCGGACTTCCTGCGCCACCACGGCGAAACCCTTGCCGGCGTCTCCGGCACGCGCGGCCTCCACTCCGGCGTTGAGCGCCAGAAGGTTGGTCTGGAAGGCGATGTTGTCGATCACGCCGATGATGTTGCCGATCGCTCCCGATGACGCCTTGATCGCATCCATGGCGGCAACAGCCCGACGGACCACCTGACCGGAGTTCTCCGCTTCCCTGCGCATCCGCTCGACCAGCTGGCCAGCCTCGTCCGCTCGTTTGCTCGAATCCGTCACCGCGTTGGTGATCTCTTCGAGCGAGGCGGCGGTTTCTTCCAGCGATGCCGCCTGTCGCTCGGTGCGCTTTGCCAAATCGTCGGCCGCCTGACGGATTTCCTCCCCGCCGGCGCTGATATGGCTGGTGCCCGCCTCGATGGCGCTGATCGTGGTCGCAAGCTGGTGGATGGCGTCGTTGAAATCCTGGCAGACCGAGCGATAGGCATCGGGCACATCGCTGCTCATGGCATGGGAAAGGTCCTTGGCGGCGATCTTCGCCATGGCCTCGCCGAAAAGGGCGCAGACGCGATGGCGTTCCGTTTCTATGGCCTTTCTCTGGGCCTCCTGCTTGGCCGCCTCCGCCTCATCGATATAGACGGAGATCGCGAGATCCATGTCGAGCATGACAGTCTTGATGAGCGCGCCGAGAGACCGGGCGGTCTCCTCCGTTCTGGGGCGTCCATGGCCGAACAGGCCGGATGTCGCAACGCTGGCTTTCACGATCTCCTGGACGAGGTGATCGAGGACTATTGCATAGCCGCCGATATACCATTGTGGCTCAAGCCCGATGCGGGCATGCACCTTGCCGATGGCTTTCACCTTGTCGACGTAATCGGAATTGAGCTGCCCGGCCGAGATGTTCGACCAGTGGCCGATCTGCGCGCCCTTGGCCCGGGCGATATGGTCGTCGGAAGAGAAGAAGCGCCGTACTTCCGGGCTGTTGCGCAATTGGGCATAGAACTTGTCGAGTCCGCGAGGCAGTTCGCGCTCGATGATCGGCTTCAACCTGCGGATATCCAAGAGATCCGGCTGGTTGATCTGCATGAAGTCCATCCGCCGGCCGATGGACTTGCTGGATGTGTCGCTCGGCTCTTCTGTTTCTGCTGTGGCGGATTCGTTGCGTAGGTCAGTCATGGCGGTCCCCCTCGCCTTGAAATGAACTCATTAAAAATATCACGGCGCTCTAATGTAGTGAGCGAATAAACAGGGGGAATTTTAGTAATTAGTGCTTTATAAATCGTAAATTTTGGATTTTTACGGGTTAATATTTGAATATTATATAGTTAAAGAAATATTTTGTAGATTTATCTCATGTAAAATTGATAAACGCCAATTTTATAGTTTCAATCCGTACGAAACCATAAGCATATAAAACATTCGGCCGGAAACAGGGTTCCCGGCCGAAATGCTTTCTAACGATATTGATCGGTTGGGATCACTCCCACTCGATGGTGCCCGGCGGCTTCGAGGTCACGTCATAGACGACGCGGTTGATGCCGCGCACTTCGTTGATGATGCGGGTTGCGGCGCGGCCGAGGAATTCCATGTCGTAGTGATAGAAATCCGCGGTCATGCCGTCGACGGAGGTCACGGCGCGCAGTGCGCAGACGAATTCGTAGGTACGGCCGTCACCCATGACGCCGACGGTCTGAACCGGCAGCAAGACTGCGAAAGCCTGCCAGATCGCGTCGTAGAGGCCGGCCTTGCGGATTTCATCGAGATAGATGGCATCGGCTTCGCGCAGGATGTCGAGCTTTTCGCGGGTAACGCCGCCCGGGCAGCGGATGGCGAGGCCCGGTCCCGGGAAGGGATGGCGGCCGATGAAGCTGTCCGGCAGACCGAGCTCGCGACCGAGCACGCGAACCTCGTCCTTGAACAGTTCACGCAGCGGCTCGACGAGCTTCATGTTCATCCGCTCGGGCAGGCCGCCGACATTGTGGTGCGACTTGATGGTGACCGAGGGGCCGCCGGTGAAGGAGACGCTCTCGATCACGTCGGGATAGAGTGTGCCCTGGCCGAGGAATTCCGCACCGCCAAGTTTCTTGGCCTCTTCCTCGAAGGTCTCGATGAACAGGCGGCCGATGATCTTGCGCTTGGTTTCCGGGTCGCTGACACCTTCCAGTTCGCCGACGAAGCGGTCGACGGCGTCGACGTGGATGAGGTGCAGGTTGTAGTGTTCCTTGAACATGGCGACGACGTTGGCCGCCTCGTCCTTGCGCATCAGGCCGTGGTCGACGAGGATGCAGGTAAGGTTGTCGCCGACGGCCTCGTGGATCAGCAATGCGGCGACCGACGAGTCAACGCCGCCGGAAAGCGCGCAGATGACCTTCTTGTCGCCGACCTGATCGCGGATCTGCTGGACGGCCTTGGCGCGGTAGGCCGACATCGTCCAGTCGCCCTTGATGCCGGCGATGTTGTGCACGAAATTGCCGATCAGCTTGGCGCCATCGGGCGTGTGAACCACTTCCGGGTGGAACTGCACGGCATAATACTTGCGCTTCTCGTCGGCGATGAAGGCGAAAGGCGCGTTGGCGGACGTTGCAACAACCTTGAAGCCCGGCGGGATCGCGGTGACGCGGTCA
Organism: Shinella sp.; assembly: GCA_003248775.1. GTDB lineage: Bacteria > Pseudomonadota > Alphaproteobacteria > Rhizobiales > Rhizobiaceae > Allorhizobium. The sequence continues at coordinate 35,398 of QFQX01000017.1, forward strand.
CCATGGGACATCCACACCTGATGGCGTGAGCCGGAGGACCAGAGCCCCTCGAACAAGGCGCATTCCTCGTCGATTTCGAGAAAGGCGCGGCCGAATTCGCGGTGATGGCCGTCCTCGACCTTGCCGCCGAGCTGCATGCACATCGTCTGCTGGCCGTAGCAGATGCCGAAGATCGGCAGGCCGCTGTCGAAGATCACCTGCGGCGCGCGCGGGCTTCCCTCGTCGAGGGTCGATGCCGGGCTGCCGGAGAGCATGACTGCCTTGGGCTTCAGCCGGGCGAAGCCTTCCTCGGCGGACTGGAAGGGAACGATCTCGCAATAGACGCCCGCTTCGCGGACGCGCCGGGCGATGAGCTGCGTCACCTGGCTGCCGAAATCGATGATGAGAACGCTGTCGGGATGTGCTGTCTGGGTCATGGCGAGCCTTTAAAGAAAAGCGGCGGTTCTTTCAATCGAAGAATTGTGCCGATTGTCCGTAATTCGGGCGAGTCAGAGCGTTTCCGGCGATAACAAAATCGCCTCCAATGCTCCATCTCGCAATTCTTTCGCAATTCCGGACGCAAAACCGGTTCCCACTTTTGCTGGAATTGCTTTAGCGCTCTTTTCCGTGGGTCAGAACCAGAAGACGCCATCTTCCAGTGCGTCGAACAGCCCGTCGACGGCAAGCGCCAGCTTGCGGTCGACGACATGCAGGTATTGTTTCCAGTCATCGACATGGGCGAGGTCCTCGCGGCCGTCGGAAATGCCCCTGAGGCCGATCAGGGGCAGGTTGAAGGCATGACAGGTGCGAAGCACCGCAAAGGTTTCCATGTCGACCATATCGGCCGAGATCGACTGGTAGGCCGGGCCGGAGACGATGTTCGCGCCGGTGGAAAGGCTTGCCGCCGGAATGCCGGGAATGCGCAGCGGCAGTTCGACCGCCGCCGGAAGGTCGAGAAAAGGCGTGCGACCCTTTTCGAAACCGAGCGGGGAGGCGTCCATGTCCCGGTAGGCGACCGACGAAACCTGATAGACCTCGGTCTGTTCCAGCCTGTTGGAGCCGGCGGAGCCGAGCGAAACGATGAGATCGGGGCGCTCGTCCTCTTCCTCCAGTTTCGCCAGCGTCCGCGTCAGCACGATCGCCGCTTCCACCGGGCCGACGCCGGTCATCAGCGGGTCGATGCGCGAACGCAGGAAAGGCCCGTATTCCGCATCCACCGCCATGACGAAGAGGACGGACTTGCCTGAAACCGACTTGAGTTCGAATGTCATCCGGAAATACCTTCTCGACCCCGAACGACCATCATCGTGCTGGTCATCGAGGCTATCAACTTGGCGGGACCGTCGCTGAGCGCGTAGCCACGCCCGTCCGCGACGATGATGGTCGAGCCGGGCTTGGTGATCTCACCGCGGAACAGAAAGCGCTCGCCGCGCCCCGGTGACATCAGGTTCACCTTGAATTCGATCGTCAGCATGGCGGCTTCGGCGTCGATCACCGTATAGGCCGCGTAATTGCAGGCGGTATCGAGTGCGGCCGAGATCACGCCTGCATGCAGGATGCCGTGCTGCTGCGTCAGCTTTTCGTCGAAGGGCAGTTCGATTTCGACCACGCCCTGGTTGATGCGGGTGAGTTCCGCACCGAGCGTACGCATGGCGCCCTGACGGCCAAAGCTCTGCCGGATCCGCTCGCTCACCCCGTCGCTGTTGATTTCACTCATAAGTCAGGCCCCTCTCGCAGGTGCGAAATTGGCACGCCCCATGCGCTTCGGCAAGCGGCAGAAGAGGGCGAAATCCAAAATCAGTTCATCAGGAAGATCGACGCGTTGAGCAGCGTCGCAAAGGCGACCCATAGCGCGTAAGGGGCAAACAGGAGGCTCGCCGGGCGGTCGATCGGTTCGGCCTGTTGCATGAAGGCCAGAATGGCAGCGAGCATGACGACGATGACGATCAGCGCCAGACCCGGGGCCTGCAGGCCGAAGAAGGTGGGCGACCAGACCAGATTGAGGATCATCTGGGCAAACCAGATCTGCATGGCGGCGGACGCAGGCGCCTTCTCCCATATGCGCGCCCCTGCAATGGCGATCAGCACGTAAAGCACGGTCCACACCGGCGCGAAGATCCATGGCGGCGGATTGAAGAAGGGCTTTGCGAGCGACTGGTACCAGTCTCCCGGCATGTTGGAGAGGCCGGACAGAACGCCGAAGCCGACGACGACAAGGATGAAGACCAGATGGATGACGAGCCTGCGCATGGAAAGAATATAGCGCGCTCACGCTTTTCGCCAAGATGGTGCCTATCAAAAGCGCGGCGCTGAGTAGCCTCAATCGACGGCGATGCGGACGATATGCTGGTCCCAGGAGACGGGGCTACGGGTTTTCTCGAAACTGCCGTCATAGGAGGAAACGGCAAAGCCGTCCTTGCCGGCGGCAATGCCTGCGGCGTCCGTAACCCGTGCCTGCGAGATCACCTTGCCGTTCCTGGCGTCGAGCGTCACCGCAAAACCACCCTGAGGCGACGTCAACCCGACCAGGCCCTTGTGGCGATTGACGGCGATGGCCCCGACATAATTTCCAAGCCCCGTCGTCGTTTCTTCGGGAAGATCGATGAAGGTGACGTCTTCTCCCCGGGCGAAATGACCGACGAGCGGTGGAAGGTCGTTCCGCGGTCCTTCGTACTGGCAGGCGAACCAGACGCGCCTGTCGGCGGAGATGTCGAGATGGCGGGTGGAGAGTTGGCGCAGCTTCTCCGGCATCGCATGCTTCTCGATGAGTTCGCCGGTTTTCGCGTCGGCGATGACCAGCGACGGTTCCATGTGATCGAGATTGAGCTTGGTGCGGCCGAAATCGGGATGGGTCTCGATGCCGCCATTGGCGATGAGGAGAACCCGGCCGTCATCGCTGACGGTCATGTCATGGGTGCCGATGCCGTACGCGGGAAATTCTCCAGCGCGGCGGAAGCCGTCGCGGGTATCATAGACGCCGATCATGCCGCGATTGGCGTCGAAATCGTTCTCGCTGGCGTAAAGCAGGCGGCCATCCGGAGAAAAGCTGCCATGTCCGAAGAAATGGCGGTTTTCCGGCGCGGAGATGATGACGGGTTCCGTGCGCTTCAGGCTGTCGAAGATGACGGCGAAGGTGCCGGGACGGCGGGCAAAGGCGACGGTCAGTCCCGTTTCCGCATTGTGGCCGAGACCGTGGATGCGGTCCGGTAGCCGGATTTCATCGATGAAGGTTCCGTCCTCGCTGACGAGACCGATGCCGTAATGGCCGTCCGGAGCGCGAAAACCGGAGGCGAAAACAGCATCCGTCCGCTCCAGCGCGAAGGCCGCGCGCGGCGTCAGCGATTGCAGGAAGGCAAGGCCGGCAGCCTTGACGAAGAGACGCCGGTCTATCAGCGCGCCCCGGGTCATCTCAGTCGCCGTCGGAGAAGGAGAAGCCTGCGCCGAGTCCTATTGCGCCGCCATAGTCGTTGTTGAGGCGAAGGATCAGGTCCTTGCCGTTCAGGAGCAGGAAGTCGAGCTTCGCCCGCTGGACGGGATCTGTAACCGCGACCTCGACATCGGGATTGATGTCCATCGCCACACGCTCCAGCGACTTGGCGATGAAATCGATCGACGAAACGGTGGAGCGGACGTCCTCGTTCAGCAGTTCGACCATATCGGAGCTGTCGAGCAGTGTACGGATGCCGTCGATATTGTCGGCGACCGATTTGAAGGTGTTCTGCGAACGCCAGTAAATTGCCTGCTTCGGGAAGGTGTTGTTGGCCTCGCCCTTGTAGAAGGTTTCCAGACGCTGGTCGCGTAGGGCCTCGGCGCCGTGCACCAGAATACCGAGAAGGGCGGTGATCGCTTCCCGGCCATCGCGGAAGACCGGATTGTCGGGGCCTGGATGCTTCCATGAGTCCTGAATGCCGTCCGGCCTGTCCCAGATATCGACGAGTTCGCCGCCGAGCCGTTCGAGATTGCCGGCAATCGCGGTGCCGTAACGGCAGCGGAAGCCGTCCTTCTCGGTCGCAAGAACCTCCGAGCCGGTGCCGTAGAGCACGAATTCCAGCGCGCCCAGACCCTGCATGGCAACGCTCTTGTCCTTCAGCTTATCGACGCTGGTTGCCGTTTCGTCCGGCTTGGCGAGAACCGCCTGCACCTGCTTCAGGCCGGTGCTCTTGCGGTCGGGATAAAACAGGATGCGCTCGAAGCGGTTATCCTCGATCACCGGACCGATGCGGACGATCTCGATGTGGGACCATGCGCCGACGGTTTCGCCGAAGGCGGCCTTGGCGGCATCGAGGTTCTGCTGCGACGGTTCAGAGCAGAGCGTCTGCATGGCGGCACCCATTGCATCGGCATGATCGCGGAAATTGCGATAGCCGGGGCGGATGAAGCCATCGACGGCCTTTTCCAGCACCGTGGCGATGGCTTCCTCATGAAGTCTCGGCGCGGCAAGCGTAGCGTCCTGCGCCGCAGCGGGTGTTGCAAGCATTGCGGCGAGGAGGAGAAGGGCATTCCGCTTCATAGGGACTCCAGAAAGGTGACGAGCGCCTTGCGTTCTTCGGGTGTCAGGCTGGCAAAACGATCACGGGCAGGCTTGGCTTCTCCCCCATGCCAGAGGATCGCTTCCGTGAGGTTGCGGGCCCGCCCGTCATGCAGGAAGAAGGTATGGCCGTTCACCGCCTCGGTCAGGCCGATACCCCAGAGGGGAGGCGTCCGCCATTCCCGGCCGGAGGCGTCGCCGACCTGCTGGCCATCCGCCAGTCCTTCGCCCATATCATGAAGCAGAAAGTCCGAATAGGGCCATATGAGCTGGAAAGACTGCGCCTTGTTCGCCGCGTCCCGGCGGGTCACGTATTTCGGCGTGTGGCAGGAGGTGCAGCCGGAGCTGTAAAACAGCGATTTGCCCTTGAGCACCGTGGCATCGCCGACATTGCGGCGCGCCGGCACGGCAAGATTTTCCGAATAGAAGGTGACGAGATCGAGCACGGGGTCCGGCGCTTCCGTATCGCCGAGCCGCGCCTGCACGCCGTTCGGCATGGAACGGCATTTCTCCTGCGCTTCGGTGCAGTCGCCATAATGGCGGGGTGCATCGGGTGTCGAAATGCCGATGTCGCCGGCAAAGGCGCCCGAACTCTGGTCGCGAACCGAGGCGTTCTGTGCCTTCCAGCCGAAGCGACCGAGCTTCATCTCGCCGGTCCGATGGTCGCGGGCGCGGGCGGCGCGACCGGAGATGCCGTCGCCGTCGCGGTCATCGGGATCGGCCTTGGCCAGGATGTCGGCATCGGCGATGGCCTCGATCAGGCCGAGACCCGGCATCTGGTTGGCGACGCGCGGGGAAAGGGTCGTATCTGCTTCGAGCGGCCCGTAATTCAGGTCAGCAACGCTATATGAGGGCTTGCGCAGCATCACGGTCTCGCCGCCGGAAAGCACCACCGGTTCTTCCGTATAGGTGATGACCATCCGACCTTCTGCGGCGATGCCGGGGACGGCCATGTCCTGCAGTTGTGCGCCGTAGGTGGTGTCAGGAAAATTGACGACCTTGAGATCGGCAACCGCCTGGCGCTCCTCGTCGGTGCGGGCCGGGCGGGCAAGCCGCAGGAACATCGACGTCGCATCGGTATTGCCTTCCGGCGGCCGGCCCCGCCCATCCTTCAGGTGGCAATTCTGGCAGGCGCGCGCGTTGAACAGTGGACCGAGGCCGTCGGACGCCTGCGTGGACGAGGGCGACGAGACCCAGAACTTGCGGAACAGAGCATTGCCGAGCTTGAAGGTTTCTTCTTCGGCGAACGTGATGTTGGCCGAAAAATGCGAAAAGGAGTCGCCATTGATCGGCTGGGTCGACGTGCCGGCCCCGCCCTGCATCGGCTCGAACTGTTCAGGCTTGGAAAAATCTGTGGTCGGCTCGGTGACCTTGAGAACCCGTTTCAGGTCCTTGGCCGAGAGGTCGGTTCGCTTCGGAGCCGCGTCCTCTCCAGTCACGGGGGCGGTGAGCGCAATCGTGCAGAAACCTGCGAGAAGGACGCGCGTAAGAGCGCGATGCAATGGACCGGGCATTGGCAATGTGACCGGGCCACCGGAGTGTTCCGATGGCCCGCCTTTTTCTTATTGGAACACGGCAGTAGGATTATCGAGGCTGTCGGAACCTTCAAGCTCAACCGTGCCGAGATCCAGCGACGCAATGACGCGCTCGATGGTCTTCGTCTGGTCGATCAGGCCATCGATGGCGGCCTGCACGGTGGCGTTGCCTTCCGCATTGCCTTCGCCGATCATCTGGTCATAGGCTTCGACGGTCTCGGCGCGCTTGGCCATGGCGTACATGGCGTCGAGCGTCTTGGTGAGCTTCGCCTTCATTTCCGCATCGAGTGCCGGATCCTTGGCGGCGACAAGTTCCGAAAGCGACGGACCGGTCATCTTGGTGCCGTCGGCGCGGGTGTATTCGCCGGTATAGGCGGATGCGATGCCGATCGCATCATTGAGATGCGAGTTGTGCGTGTTGTCCGAGAAGCAATCATGCTCTTCTTCCGGATCGTGCAGCAGCACGCCGAGTTTCATGCGCTCGCCGGCAAGCTCGCCGTAGGAGAGGGAGCCCATGCCGGTCAGGATGGCGGTGATGCCAGCCTTCGGATCGGCTTCGACGTTCTTGGTGGCTTCGCCGTCGGCAGCCCATGCGGTGACCATGTCCTGCAGGTCGGAGACGAGCAGAGTTGAAGCGGCCTTGAGATAGGCGGCGCGGCGATCGCAATTGCCGCCGGTGCAATTCTTGGTGTCGTAGTCCGTGTACGGGCGGTTGCCGGCGCCCGGACCGGTGCCGTTCAGGTCCTGGCCCCACAGCAGGAATTCGATGGCGTGGTAGCCGGTCGCGACGTTGGCTTCGATCTCACCTGCTTCATGCAGCGTTTCGGAGAGGAACTCAGGCGTGATGTTGGTCGCGTCGATGTCCTTGCCGCCGATCTTGATGTGCTTGTTGGCGATTACATTGGCGACGTACAGCGAGTTTTCATCGCTTTCAGTGCCGTAGGATGCATCGACATAGTCGATCAGGCCTTCATCCAGCGGCCATGCGTTGACCTTGCCTTCCCAGTCGTCGACGATCGGGTTGCCGAAGCGGTAGACTTCCGACTGCTGGTAGGGCACGCGTGCCTTGATCCAGGCGGCGCGGGCTGCCTTCAGGGTGTCTTCGCTCGGCGTGGCGATAAGGGCGTCGATTGCCGTATCCAGCGCTTTCGCAGTGTTGAGCGAATCCTCGAACTTTGCGTGCGCCAATTCGGCATAATGCTTCAGTACGGCGGCTTCGTCGGTCGCGGCAGCGGCCGGGCCGGCGACGAAAGCTGCCGAGGCAACCAGCAGCGCAAGCGAGGCGCCGATCACAGTTTTCCGGGTCATGGTCTCTCCTTTGACGCTTCGGCGCCAATCCCTTGAAACGAACGAGCCTGTCTTGGCGGAAAAACAAACTGGTGTCAAATAGTCTAGAAACGGCGCGCAGGCCTGTTTCTGACGTTCGTCAACCATGACCACGGGAGAGGCCGTCTTATTAAAGCTTGCGCGTCATCTGGCAGAAGAAGAAACCGTCAGTATCCGTCGAAGCGGGGCTGAGCGTGATCGTCCGCCCATTTGCCGAAAGCGGACGGGGTGCCGCAGCACCAAACAGCTTGTCCCAGGTTTCGAGCGCGGGTGCGATCTCGAATTCCGGATTGTTTTCGCAGAAGGCCGCGACCTGGGTGTCGTTTTCCTCCGGCAACAGTGAGCAAGTCACATAAATGAGCTGGCCGCCGGGACGAACATAGTCCGCCGCCTCGGTTAGGGCCTCCTGTTGCTGGCTGACGCGCTCCTGCAGATTGCGCGCCGTCAGACGCCATTTGGTGTCTGGCCGCCTGCGCCAGGTGCCGGTGCCGGTGCAGGGGGCATCGACGAGAACGCGGTCGAAACGGCCCTTGAGTCCGTCGAGCGCCTTCAGGCTGTCATGCACCTGGACGTTATGGGTGCCGGCACGCTTCAGCCGCTCGATAATTGGCGCCAGACGCTTGCGGTCGGCATCATAGGCATGAATCTGGCCCTTGTTGTGCATGGCTGCCGCCATGGCGAGCGTCTTGCCGCCACCGCCGGCGCAGAAGTCGAGCACCTGATCGCCCTCACGTGGATCGACGAGATCGGCAACGATCTGCGAGCCCTCGTCCTGCACTTCGAACCAGCCTTTCTGGAAGCTGAGTTCGGCAGTGACGTTGGGAAGCCGCGACGGGCCTTCGCCGGCCGCGACCCGCATGCCGAAGCGCGCGATGGCCGCGGCCTGCGCGCCTGCGCGGTCGAGTGCCTTGAGTGTCTTCTCGCGGTTCGATTTCAGGGTGTTGACACGCAGATCGAGGGTCGGCCGCTCGGCAAGCGCCTTGGCTTCCGTAAGCCAGCCTTCGCCGAAGGCCTTCTCGAAGGAGGGCTCGACCCAGTCCGGAATATCGCCCTGTATATGGAGAGGAGCGTCTTCCAGTTTGCGGGTGGAAAAGGCGGACAGCTGATCTGCCGCCAGCGGCTGCGGAGCGAAGTTGTCGCCATCGAATTCGGCGGCCAGGCCTTCTGCGGTATAACCCCACTGGCGCAACAGCACCGACCATCCGAGTGCGGCAGCGCTGTCGTCGTCCATCAGCCAGGCATGGGAGAGTTTCATGCGTAGCGCGTCATAGACGATGTTGCCGATGGCGGCCCGGTCGCCGGAACCGGCGAAACGGTGGGAGAGACCCCAGTCCTTCAACGCGTCGGCAACCGGACGGCGGCGCGTTTCAATATCGTTCAGAACCTCGATCGCACCGGCAAGTCGGCCGCCCAGACGCATATTCATTCTCCTGCATTCGAAGAGAGCGTGGTAGCGGCGAATGCAGGCAAGAGCAAGCGTCCCGCCTCAGAAGCAGCGCGTCGGCGCCACTTTGCGGTTGCCGTTGGTTCAGCGGATGATCTCGTAACAGACCTTGGCGTGACCGGAACTGATCATGCCGATGTTCTGCGCGGCAGCCTTGGAGAGATCGAGCACCCGGCCGCGAATGTAGGGGCCGCGGTCGTTGACGCGTACGACGACGCTTCTGCCGTTGTTGGCGTTGGTCACCTTTATCTTGGTGCCGAAGCTAAGCGACTTGTGGGCTGCAGTCAGATTCGACGGGTTCATACGTTCACCGGAAGCGGTCTTGGATCTGAGTGCATACCAGGATGCGCCACCGCAGGAAGAGGCTGCATGAGCCGAGAGCGGGGCGAAAGCCGTGAGCGCGACAATCATTGCCGAGGTGAAGGTAGAGCGCCGGATCTTCGTCAATTTGCATTTCCCGTGTTGTTGAACTCCGCAAAGTTTTTGCGTGGCGGGGCTTAAGCATGGGGAAAAATGGCAAAAACGTGCCCTATGGTGATCACGTAACGTTACAATATGTAACATTCGTGATTGCGTAACTCGAATCGACGAATTAACGTTCTATAAATAATCCAGAAAAAATCGTTTATTTACAGGCGATAAGTGAAATGGAATTTCAGGTGAATCCCAAAATGAAACGATCACGAAGAAAATCGCGCAAAAAAAATCCGCCAAGCCACATTTGCTGCCCCAATTGTGGAGATTCAGGGGCGAGTGTCTCTGGCGACACTCTCTCAACGTGAGTAACGAGGCTTACGGCCTATTTGTTCCAGCGGTTTTCGGACCACATTTCGGCGAGTGAAACCCGGTAATCCGGGTATTGAAACCGGAAGCCGAGCGAACGTAACCGAGCGTTGGAAACCCGTTTGTTCTCGCCGTAGAACGACCGCGCCATCGGCGTCAGTTCCGCCGTTTCGAAGGGCTGCTCGGCCGGCGGCTCCACACTCATCAACCGCGCTGCCTCGGTCACGACATCCTGCGGAGGGCAGGGTTCGCTGTCGGTGACATTATATATGCCGCCCAGGTCACGCTCGCCGAGGAAGGCCGCCGCAGCCGCGATGTCTTCCACCCGGATGCGGTTGAACACCTGATCCTTCTTTAAAAGACGGCGTGCGGTGCCATTGGCTAGATTGACGAAGGCGTTGCGCCCCGGCCCGTAAATGCCGGAAAGCCGCAGAGTGGCGAGCGGCAGGCCGGACGCCTCGGCGAGCGACTGCCAGGCCTGTTCCGCCTCCACCCGCTCCACGGAACGTTGTGACACGGGCTTGGCCGGCGTGTCCTCGTCCACCCAGGCCCCGCCATGGTCGCCATAGACGCCGACGGTGGAAAGGTAGCAAACCCACTCCAGCGACGGCATGGCTTGCAGGAGCGATATGTTGCCCAGCAGGCGCAGAAGCGGATCGCCGTCACGGCCCGGTGCGATCGACTGGACCAGATGGGTGACCTTGGCGAATTCGCTCTTCAGTTCGTCGGTCAGCGTCGTGCCGTCGAAGACAAGAGGACGGATGCCGGATGCGGAAAGTGCCTCGGCCTTTTCGGCGCTGCGGGTCGTGCCGGAGACATCATGGCCCTGAGACGCTGTGAGCGCGCCGATTGCCTTGCCGGAATAGCCCGCGCCGAAGATCATCATATGCATCGTTATTGTCCCTCAGTTCCATTCCTGCCGCACGTCTGCGTCTTCTTCTATCTTGAGCCGCGTGTCCCGCAGCGTCCTGAATGTTTCCGCTGGCAGCAGGCGTGAGAGCGCCCATACCGCCATGCCGCGCACCTCCGCCGCCTCGTCGTCCATGAGAGCGAGGCAGATGTCGGTGAATTCCGTGCTGCCGGAGTTGCCGGCAGCGATCAGACAGTTGCGGATGAAGCGGTTGCGACCGATGCGTTTCACCGGTGAGCCGCTGAAGAAGGTGCGGAACGTGGCGTCGTCCAGAGAGAGGAGGAAGCGAAGCTCCGGCTCGAGCAGGTCCTCGCGCGCCTTGAATTTCATCTCGCTGGCGGCCTGGGCGAACTTGTTCCACGGGCAGGCGGAGAGGCAGTCGTCGCAGCCATAGATCCGGTTGCCGAAGGCCGGCCGCAGTTCCTTCGCTATGACGCCCTTGTGCTCGATGGTGAGATAGGAAATGCAGCGCCGCGCATCGATCTGGTAGGGAGCGGGAAAGGCGTCCGTCGGGCAGGCGCCGAGGCAGGCGCGGCAGGAGCCGCAATGATCGATCTCCGGCGCGTCGATATCGAGTTCGGCGCTGGTGAACAGGCTGCCGAGAAAAAGCCAGGAGCCGAATTCGCGGCTGACCAGATTGGTGTGCTTGCCCTGCCAGCCAAGGCCTGCTGCCGCCGCAAGCGGCTTTTCCATCACGGGCGCGGTATCGACGAAAACCTTCACATCCGCGCCGGCGCGCGCGGCAAACCGCGTCGCGACCTCTTTCAGCCGGCCTTTCATCACATCATGATAATCACGATTGCGCGCATAGACGGAGATGGCGCCCCTGTCCGATCTGGCCTGCAGGTGGCGGGGGTCCTCGTCTGGCCCGTAGTTCAGGCCGAACATCACGATCGAGCGGACCTCGCTCCACAGCACTCGAGGATCGGCGCGACGCGCCTGCGTTTCCTCCATCCAGGCCATGGTGCCATGCCGGCCCGCAGCGATGAAAGTGGCGAGCCGTTCCGGCGCTTCCGGTATGGAGTCAGGCAGGGTGATGCGGCAGACGGAAAACCCCTGCGCCGCTGCCTCGCTCTTCATGAATGCCGTCAGCCCGGCGCGTCGCCTGTCGTTCCGATGGTCGGGTGCAGGCGCAGGCATGGCCGGCTCCGTCAGAAATCTAGGTCCGCGTAATGCGAGACCGGGGTAAGGCCGCGAATGCGCTCGGCCAGCATCGGCCGGAAGGAGGGGCGCGATTTCATGCGCTGATACCATTCCTTGGCGATGGGGAATTCCGACCATTCGATCTCGCCGAGATAGTCGAGCACCGAGATGGCCGATGCGGCGGCAAGGTCCGCATAACTCAGCCGGTCGCCGGCGAGCCATGTGCGCGATCCCGCGAGCCAGCTCAGATATTTCATATGCTGGCGGATATTGGTGCGCGCGGTTCTCAGGATCTTGGAATCGGGGGCGCCGCCGCCGAGACCATTAGGGATCAGCAGCTTGTGGACCCGCTCGCGGACCAGCGGCTTGGTGACGTCGTGTTCCATCTTCTGCAGGAACCATTCCGTCAGCCGGCGGATTTCCGCCCTCTGGAACGGGTCCTCGGCCAGAAGCCGGCGATCGCGCTTCAGTACGCCATGGGTCTCGTCGAGGAACTCGCTGATGACCGTCGGCCCACAGAGCGTGCGCATGTTGTCATCGACATAGACCGGCAGGGTGCCAGCCGGATTGAGGGAGAGAAACTCCCGTCGCTTTTCCCAGGTCTGTTCTTCCACCAGGTCCACCTGAAAGCCGTATTCGGCGAGTACCAGCCGGATGAACCGGGACGCGGTGGACATGGAATGATGATACAACGTCGGCATTGTTACTCGAATTCTATGGGCTGTTGGTTCCGGCATGATGCGTGTAGCGGCTGGTCATGACCACGGCTTCCAAGCTATATGAGCTTGGTTCGCGCAATACAAGCAAATCACTTTCCTGTCCCTCCCCCTCAAGGAATCATCATGGAAGATCAATCCATCCTCAGCGCGCTTTTCCTCGGCCTGGTCGAGGGCCTCACGGAATTCATTCCCGTGTCATCGACCGCGCATGTGTTGCTCGCAGGGCATTTTCTCGGCTTCAAGTCGCCCGGCAATACCTTCGCCGTGCTGATCCAGCTCGGGGCTATCCTCGCCATCCTGAGCGTCTATTTCCGCAAGCTGTTCCTCATCGCTATCGGCTTGCCGTCGGACCCCGCCAGCCGTCGCTTCGTCCTGTCGATCCTCGTTGCCTTCCTCCCGGCAGCCGTGATTGGCGCTCTTGCGCATGACTTCATCAAGTCGGTGCTGTTCGAGACCCCGGTGCTGATGTGCATCACGCTGATCCTTGGTGGTTTCGTGCTGCTGTGGGTCGACCGCCTGCATCTGACCCCGCGCTACAAGAACGCGCTGACCTATCCGATGCCGCTCGCCTTCAAGATCGGCCTCTGCCAGTGTGTGGCGATGATCCCCGGCGTTTCCCGGTCCGGCGCGACCATCGTCGGCTCGTTGCTGCTGGGCGCCGACAAGCGTTCTGCCGCGGAGTTCTCTTTCTTTCTGGCCATGCCGACCATGGTAGGCGCCTTCGCGCTCGATCTCTATAAGAACAGGGATGCGCTGAGCTTCGACGATACCGCGATCATCGCGATTGGCTTCATCTCGGCATTCGTCTCGGCTCTGGTGGTCGTGCGCGCGCTGCTCGATTTCGTTTCGAAGCGTGGTTATGCGCCTTTCGCCTGGTGGCGTATCGCCATCGGCTCTATCGGCCTGGTGGCTCTGGCGCTCGGTTACTGACCGGGCGCGACATCCAGAAACGACAAAAGGCCGGGCGAATGTCCGGCCTTTTACAATATGTGTGTCTGGATGAGACTTACTGGGTAACGGCGATGGCGCCGGTGCTGCAGGGATCGACGCCGTATGCGGGAGCGCAGTTGCCCTTGCGGGCGGCGACAGTCGAAGGTGCCACGAAAGAACCGGCGAGGATCACCAGTGCCGCACACGCAAAAAACAGTGCGATAGACTTACCCATGAAGAGGCCTCTTGAGAATGATGCTGTGAATCGTCGCCGGCAGCAGCGCGAGGCGCGAACGGGTCGAGTGTTTACGCATTGCCGACACTCTCAGCAATAGAATACCTTGCTGAATTCCCCGTTAACGCAGCTATTTTCCAGCTGCGTCTTTTGTGCAACGCTGGGACGCTCGAAAAAGCCTCGGGCTGCCCTCAGGCAGCCTTTCCGGCACCGTTGAACTGGCCATGGGGACGATAGCGCACGAGGTAGGTCGGCAGGATCGAGGCAAGCACCGCGGCATTGATTCCCATGCCTTCGAGCGTGCGGCCCTCGGCCTTGGCGGCTTCGGAAACCACATTGTCCACCTTCAGGAGCTTGACCTGGTCGCTGGTGAGCGCCGGCTTGACGAAGGGGATCGAGGACGAGATGGAACCGATCAGCGATGCAATGGCGAAGGGCATGGGGATGAAGGGGCGCTTGCGGTCGATGACTTCGAGGATGGTCTCGAGACACTGACGGAAGGTCAGCACGTCCTTGCCGCCGAGTTCGTAGATCTTGCCGGGGGCAAGCTTGCCGTCCACGGAGCGGGCGATCGCCTCGGCCACGTCCTCGACATGCACCGGCTGGAACCGCGTCTTGCCGCCGCCGATCAGCGGCAGGAAGGGCATCTTCTGGGCCATGCCGGCAAACTTGTTGAAGAAGCCGTCTTCCTGTCCGAAGATGATCGACGGACGCATGATGATGGCATCCGGCAGGATCGAGAGGATCGCGGCTTCGGCCTTGCCCTTGGTGGATGCGTAAGCCGAGGAAGACTTGGCATCGGCGCCGATGGCGGAGATGTGGGTGAACTTTGCGCCGACCGAACGGGCGGCTTCTGCTACGGCACGGGCGCCGAATTCCTGCACGGCGTCAAAATTGTTGCGGCCGCTTTCAAAAAGGATGCCGACGCAATTGACGACATGGTCGGCGCCCTGCACGGCGGCATCGATGGAGGCGCGGTAACGCAGGTTCGCCTGGGTGAACGAGATCTGGCCGACATTGCCGAGCGGCTGCAGATGAAAGGCGAGGTCCGGCCGGCGCACGGCAACGCGAATGCGGTAGCCGCGGCGAGCCAGAGCCCTGACGACATGCCTCCCGACGAAGCCCGATCCCCCAAACACGGTGACGAGCGGCGGCAGGTTGGACAGGGTCATGATGGGCTCCATGAAAAGGCTGGCGCGGAATGCGCTGTGGTCTTTTCGTCTCTTAGCCGAATCCCTTTGTCAGCGAAAGGGTAATCCGCCGCCATTGCATGCTTCCGATGGTCTCACGCGCCTTCGACGACGACCATCTCCGCATCGGCCACTTCCTGACGGATCTTGGCGGCGATCTGGTATTCCGGCGAGTTGTAGCAATCGACCGCAGCCTGATGGGACGGAAACTCGATCACGACGTTGCGACCGCGCGCCTTGCCCTCGAGTTCCGTGAAAGCGCCGCCGCGCGCGAGGAACTTCGCGCCGTACTTTTCAAAGGCGGGTTTTGCGGCTGCAACATAGTCCTTGTAGCGCTCGGGATCGCGGACATCGACGCGGGCGATCCAGTAACCTTTTGGCATGTTCTCTCTCCCTGCTTGCGCATGCAGCGCGAATGATTTCGTGGACCTTCCCGGCTTATGGGTGCTGCGGGTTGCGCCTCAGGCGAGAGCTGCGTCCATTTCGGCGAGGATCGCGCGGGCGGCTTCCTTCGGATCGGGTGCCTTTACGATAGGCCGGGCGACGACGAGATGGCTGGAGCCGGCCTTCAGCGCATCGGCAGGCGTCATCACCCGTTTCTGGTCGCCCTTGTCGGCGCCGGCCGGCCGGATGCCCGGCGTCACCAGCGCCATGTCGGGACCGATGATCTTGCGCACGGCTGCTGCTTCCTCCGCGGAACAGACGATGCCGCCCATGCCGGCGATGCGCGCCTGTTCTGCACGCTTCAGGACCAGCGTATGGGGATCATATTCGTAGCCGGCGTCGATCAGGTCCTGCTCGTCCATGGAGGTGAGCACGGTCACGCCGAGCAGGCAGAGACCGGAGCCCCTGGCCGCCTCGACGGCTGCCCGCATCGCCTTCGGATAGGCGTGCAGCGTCAGCATGGACATGCCCATTTTGGCGATATTCTCGACACCGGAGGCAACGGTGTTGTCGATGTCGAGTAGCTTCATGTCGAGGAAGATCTTTTTGCCGCTGGCGGCAAGATCGCGGGCGAATTCGAGACCGCCGGCGAAGGCGAGTTGATAGCCGATCTTGTAGAAGAGAATGTCGTCCGCCAGCTTGTCGACGATGGTTTCGGCTTCGCGCAATGTCGGTACGTCCAGTCCGATGATCAGGCGTTCACGTGCGGTCAACGGTCCACTCCCTGTCAGGTTTCCATGGGCGTCCAGTCGCATGTGATGCGACGATCCGCAAGGGAGAAGGCGAAAAGATTGCCACCACCACCCGGCTGGTCCCGGCTGCGCGCGATGGGAAGGCCGGATAGATGGCATTTCAGCAGCGTTCCGACGCCCCCATGGCCGACAAAGGCAATCAGAGCGGCGGGATCATGATCGGCGAGCACGGCCTCTACGGCATCGACGATCCGCCGTTGCGCATCCGCCGCCTTTTCCCAGCCATGGAAGCTCTCGGTCGGATGGGTGAAAAACCAGTCGGCCGCTTTCTCGAATTCCGGCGGCGGCAGGAAACCGGTGGCCGACCGGTCGTTTTCATGCATGGCCTCGACGCTTTCATAGCCGATGCCCGAGGCTTCCGCGAGGATTGCCGCCGTCTCCATCGCCTTGACCTCGGCGCTGGAAACGATGCGTTTCAACCGGCTCGCCCAAGGCCGCGCGGCGGCGGCGCGCCCTCTTTCTGCACCGATGTCCGACAATCCCCACAAGGGAACGGGCACGCCGGGATCGATCTTCACCTGCGGGTGCGTGATATAGAGCGCGAACATTGTCGGCTATGCCCGACGATAGACCCAGAGCTGTGCCGGTGGAATGTTGCGGACGATGAAGTCGTAGTGCTGGATATGGTAGCTGTGTGGGCGGGCGATGATCGGTGAGACCGCGCCATAGGAGATCTGCATGACGGGGCGGCCTGCCGGGATGCGGTCGAGCAGGTCTTCGAGCATGCTGATGCGCGCATCCATGGGGAAATTGAGGAGCGGAACCGCCGAGACGACGGAATCGAACTTCTGCTCCGACAGAGCCCCGAGCGTCTTGCCGAGGTTGAAGGCATCGCCATGAACGAAGCGGACCTTGGGGTAGGTCCGCATCAGGTGATGATAGAAGTCTTCGGAATATTCGACCGAAACGATGTCCTCGGGCTTCACGCCCCGGGCGAGGATAGCCTTGGTGATGACACCCGTACCCGGGCCGAGCTCCAGCACCGGCAGTCCGGAATGGGCGGTATCGACAACGCTGGCCATGCGCCGTGCCGTGATCGACGACGTGGGTGCGATGGCGCCGACCGTTTTCGGTCCCTGCATCATACCCTTGAAGAAACGGATTTCGTCGTCGAACTTCTTTTCGAACCGCTCTTTCAAGCGCAATGCCATTGCCACGCCTCCATGCCAGCCTCTGTGCGGCTCATCCGCATTTGCGAATGTCGGAGCAATATGTCGCAAAAACAAGGCGTATTGGCGTGGACGGAAAAGAATCCAAAGAAATAGTTACCGTCACACACGCATAGGCATCAGCACATAGAGCGCATCATCACCTGCGGTGTCGCGAATGAGCGTGGGCGAGCCTGCATCGGCGAGCAGGAAGATCGCATCGTCGCCGGAAAGCTGGGCGGTGATGTCCAGCAGGTACTTGGCGTTGAAACCGATTTCCATTGCATCATTCTCGTATCCTACGGCGACTTCTTCCGTAGCGCTGCCGGAATCGGGGTTATTGACTGTCAGCAGCAGCTGGCCATCGGAAAGGGCGAGCTTGACGGCGCGGCCGCGCTCCGAGGAAATTGTTGAGACGCGGTCGACGGCTTGGGCGAAGGTCTGGCAATCGACGCGCATTTCCTTGTCGTTAGCCGTCGGGATGACGCGCTGGTAGTCAGGAAAGGTGCCGTCGATCAGCTTCGAAGTCATGACGATCGAGCCGATCGTCAGACGGATCTTGGCGTCTGACACTTCGAGCGTGACGATAAGTTCCGGGTTATCGACCAGCTTCTGCAGCTCGCCGACGGTCTTGCGCGGAATGATGATGCCCGGCATGCCTTCCGAACCCGAGGGAGCCTCGACGTCGGCGCGGGCCAGCCGGTGGCCATCGGTTGCAACCGCGCGCAGCTTCAGCGCACCGCCGGCCTCTATGGTGTGAAGAAAAATGCCGTTCAGATAGTAGCGCGTCTCTTCCGTCGAGATCGCGAACTGTGTCCGGTCGATCAGCATCTTCAGGTCGGTCGCCTTGAGCTTGAAGGCGTGGGTGAAGTTGCCGGCCGTGAGATCGGGGAAATCGGCTTCCGAAAGGCACTGGAGCGAGAACTTGGAGCGGCCCGAAGCAACCGTCATCGACGCACCGTCCGGAGTGGTGGCAAGCAGAACTTCTGCGCCATCCGGCAGCTTGCGGACGATTTCATAGAGTAGATGCGCCGGAACCGTCGTCGCGCCGGCCTGTTCGACCATGGCCGGAGTTGCTTCGGTGATTTCCAGATCGAGGTCGGTCGCCTTCATGGCAAGGCTTGCACCTTCGGCGCGCAGCAGCACGTTCGACAGGATCGGGATCGTGTTGCGACGTTCGACCACGCGATGCACATGGTTCAGCGATTTGAGAAGGTTGGACCGTTCAAGAGTAATACGCATGACGCTACCGCTTTCGACCTGTCGCGGCCTTGGGCGGGCCGCAATGCTCTTCCCGGCAGCAGGTTGCGGCCGGATGATGTGAACGGGCAAAATGGCAGCAATTGCGCATGGATTGCAAGAGGGGCGGTGTTCACCTTGCGTCGATTCGATACGATCAACGTTAATCCACAGAGCAAAGGATTGCCTTGCCCCCTGGCGGAGGTGGAGTGATAAAGGGTGATCGATGCGCAGGCGTGAATGGAAAGCAAAGTGACGGGCGACAGGAACGACGAAAACGGCGGCGAACGGACCTATCGGGTTAACGATACCCGTGTCGCGGCCCGGCCACTTCAGCCGGCGCTTTATCTGGTCGCGACCCCGATCGGCAATCTCGGCGATATCACGCTGAGGGCGCTGGAAACGCTGGCCGGTGCCGACGTTCTCGCCTGCGAGGATACCCGCGTCACCCGTGTGCTTCTCGACCGCTATGGCATCCAGAACCGTCCGTTCGCCTATCACGAACACAATGCCACGGAGGCCGGGCCCCGGCTGATTGCGGCACTCGAAGCGGGCAAGTCTGTCGCGCTGGTTTCTGATGCGGGCACTCCGCTTGTCTCCGATCCCGGTTACCGCCTCGGGCAACTGGCGATCGAGGCCGGCCACCGCGTGGTGCCGATCCCCGGCGCTTCCGCCCCGCTCGCGGCGCTGGTCGGCTCCGGCCTGCCGAACGACGCCTTCCTGTTTGCGGGTTTCCTGCCCACCAAGGACAAGGCGCGGCGCGACAGACTGGCGGAACTGGCCGACGTGCCGGCGACCTTGATCTTCTTCGAGAGCCCGCATCGCATCGGCGATACGCTTGCCGCGGCTGCTGATGTGTTCGGTTCGGAGCGCCCGGCCTCCGTCTGCCGGGAGCTGACAAAGACCTTCGAGGAGTTCCGGCGTGGAACGCTCGGCGAGCTTGCCACTGCCTATGCCGACCAGACGGTAAAGGGCGAGGTGGTTCTGGTCGTCGGCCCGCCGCTGGAAAAGGCCGCACCGGATGCGAGTGAGGTGGACGGCCTCCTTCTCGAACTCGCGAGCAATCTGCCGACCGCAAAGGCTGCGACCGAGGCATCGAAGATTACCGGCCTTCCCCGCAAGGAACTCTATCAGCGTCTGCTCGATCTCAAGGGCGCCGCATGAACGATGCAGGGTCGGGGGAGCGGCGGAAAGTACGCCCCGGTCCGGATCGCGGACGGATAAAAGCTGAACGGCGCGGCCGGTTTTCCGAATATGTCGCTGCTCTTTATCTCCTCATGAAGGGATATCGCATCGTCGCAATGCGCTATCGCAGCCGGGGCGGGGAGGTGGATATCATTGCCCGCAGGGGAGAGGTGGTTGCGCTGGTGGAGGTGAAAGCCCGCGGCTCCGCCGAAAAGGCAATCGATGCGGTTGGCTTTGCCTCGCAGCAACGCATCCGGTCTGCGGGCGATCACTGGCTATCGCGCCAGCGGGATGCGACCGCCCTCTCGGTGCGATGTGACATCGTCGCCATCGTTCCCGGTCGCTGGCCGAAGCATTTCATGGACTCTTTCTGACCACCTGACCTATCCGCGACAAGAGAATGGGGATTGTCATTTCTCTGTCACGTAACTTTCAAGGGCGCGTCACAGAAGCCGAATAATGCAGTCCTCACCCCAACACTGGCGGAGAGGATTTATCCATGTTCAAGAAGCTTTCACTGGCAGCGCTGGCCCTGTCCATGACCGCAAGCACCTCGCTTGCTGCGACCAACATCACCTGGTGGCATGGCATGGGCGGCCGTAACGGCGAAGTCATCAACGAAGTTGCCCAGAAGTTCAACGAAGCCCAGAGCGAATGCGCGCTGACGCCGGTTTCCAAGGGCTCCTATGAAGAAGCCCTGTCCGCCGGCATCGCGGCCTTCCGTTCCGGCGAACAGCCGAACATCCTGCAGGTCTTCGACGCAGGCGCCGCCACCATCATCAACGCCAAGGGCGCGGTCATCCCGGCTGAGGACCTGATCAAGCAGGCCGGCTACGATTTCAACCGCGAAGACTTCATTGAAGGCGTTCGCTACTTCTACGCCGACTCCGATGGCAAGTTCGTCGGCATGCCGTTCAATTCCTCGGCTCCGATCATGTACGTGAACACCGACGCCCTGAAGAAGGCCGGTGTCGAAGCTCCGAAGACCTGGGAAGAGTTCGAAGCCATCGCTCCGAAGCTCAAGGAGGCCGGCTACATCCCGCTCGTCCAGACCCAGCTTACCTGGGAGTTCACCGAGAACTTCTTCTCGCGCCATAACCTGCAGTTCGCTTCGAACAACAACGGTTACGACAGCGTCGTCGATACGAAGATCAACGTCACCGACCCGAACCACGTCATGATGTATGAAAAGCTGAAGGCCTGGTACGATCAGGGCCTGTTCGGCTACTACGGCGCCGGCTGGAACGACAACCAGAAGCCGTTCGAAGAAGGCAAGGTTGCCCTCTGGATCGGCTCTTCCGGTTCGTTCGGCGGCCTGCAGAAGACCGCGACCATGCCCTTCTCGGCAACCTTCCTGCCCTACTGGAAGTCGGTCATTCCGGAAGGCGTGCACACCTTCATCGGCGGTGCCTCGCTGTTCGCCATGGCCGGCAAGCCGGAAGCTGAAAACAAGTGTGTCGCTTCCTTCTTCAGCTTCCTGACCTCGCCCGAGATCCAGAAGTTCTACCACCAGTCGACCGGCTACGTTGCCATCACCAAGGCAGCTTACGAGCTGGCCAAGAAGGAAGGCTACTACAATGAGAAGCCGGCCGCCGAAGTCGGTATCCAGCAGCTTTCGCTGCCGGGCGCCGAGTGGGACAAGGGCTACCGCCTGGGCTTCTACCCGCAGATCCGCACCGTGATGGAGCGCGAATACAACCGTATCTTCTCCGGTGAAACCACGCCGAAGGACGCGATGGAAACCATCAAGAAGGAAGCCGACGAGCTGCTTGCCCGCTTCGCCAAGACGGCCGGCTGATTTCTGGAACCTGATGTGATGAACTCCCGGGGGTTTTCGCCCCCGGGGTTTGCTTTGAAAGGCACCCGATGAAACGCGTCCAGTTTTCCTCGCGATTTCTGCCCTATCTGTTCCTGCTGCCGCAGTTTGCGATCATTGCGATCTTTTTCTACTGGCCGTCGGCGCAGGCAATCCATTCCTCGTTTTTCATCGAGGACCCGTTCGGCTTCGGCGCAAGCTTCGTCGGTTTGAGCAACTATACTGATGCGCTGAATTCCTCGGAATATCTCAAGGTCGCCCGCTTCACGGTCGCCTACAGTCTGATCGTGACTTTTCTGACCCTGTCGCTCGGCCTGCTCCTGGCGTTGAAGGCCGATGCCGTCATTCGCGGCCAGTCGG
Organism: Shinella sp.; assembly: GCA_003248775.1. Taxonomy (GTDB): domain Bacteria; phylum Pseudomonadota; class Alphaproteobacteria; order Rhizobiales; family Rhizobiaceae; genus Allorhizobium. The sequence continues at coordinate 57,064 of QFQX01000017.1, forward strand.
TCTACCGGACGCTGCTGATCGTGGTCTACGCGATCGCCCCGCCCGTGGCCGGCCTGATCGGCATGATGTTCTTCGACCAGCATATCGGCCCCTTCGTGAAATTCGTTTCGCTGTTTGGCTGGCAGATGAAGGTCGGGATCAACTATTTCGACACAGCCTTCGCCATGGTTGCCGTCGCAGTGTGGAACCAGATCCCCTATAATTTCATCTTCTTGCTGTCGGGCCTGCAGGGAATTCCGGCATCCATCCGGGAAGCGGCGGCGATCGACTGCAAATCGGGGACACGGCGCTTCTGGACGGTCATCCTGCCGCTCCTGACGCCGACTGCCTTCTTCCTGCTGATCATCAACATGACCTATTCGCTGTTCGACACTTTCGGCGTCATCGACGTCATCGTGAAGGACAAGCCTGCAAATAACCCGATCACCCTTGTCTACAAAGTCTATGCCGATGGCTTCCGCGGCAACGACCTGGGCGCCTCCTCTGCCCAGTCGGTGATCCTGATGGTGGTGGTTCTGGTGCTGACGCTGATCCAGTTCCGCTTCATCGAACGCCGCGTTCACTACGGTTGAGGAGAAGCGCATGTACAGAACCAAGTTCTTCGACCACCTGATTTTGATCGCCGGTGTCATTCTGATGCTCGGACCGCTGGTGGTCGCTTTCGCCACCTCAACGCACAGTGCCGCGGAGATTCATTCGAAGGGCTTGATGCTATCCATCGGCGACCAGTTCGGCGAGACTTACAACAAGGTGCTGTTCCGTGGCGGCGGGTTCACCGGCAATGTGACAGGCCTGACCATGATCTGGAATTCGCTTGTCCTCGGCGTTGGTTTTGCCGTGGGCAAGATCGTGCTGTCGATGATGGCGGCCTATGCCATCGTCTATTTCCGCTTCCGTTTCGCGACGCTCGCCTTCTGGCTGATCTTCACGACGCTCCTGCTGCCGCTCGAAGTGCGCATCATGCCGTCCTATCAGGTGATGAGCCAGCTCGGGCTCCTCAATACCCATACCGGCCTGATCCTGCCGCTTCTGGCGTCGGCAACCGGCACCTTTTTCTTCCGGCAGTTCTTCAAGTCGGTGCCGGACGAGTTGCTGGAGGCCGCGCGCATCGACGGCGCAGGGCCGATCAAGTTCTTCTTCGACGTGCTGGTGCCGCTGTCGCGCACCATGATCGCGGCGGTCTTCATCATCATGTTCGTCTATGGCTGGAACCAGTATCTCTGGCCGCTGCTGATGACGACGGATGAAAGCTTCTACACCCTGATGCGTGGCATCAAGCAGATCCTGCAGGTCTGGGTCGGCTCGCAGATCCCCGATTACAACGAGGCTTTCGCCATGGCCGTGCTCGCCATGCTGCCGCCCGTCATCGTCGTGGTGATCTTCCAGAGCTGGTTCATCAAGGGCCTGACGGAAACCGACAAGTAGGAAAGGTTGAGCCCATGGCTTCCATTCAAATCGACCAGGTCTCGAAGATCTACGACGGCGGCGTCCGTGCCGTCAAAAGTATCGATATCGATATCGCCGACGGTGAGTTCATCGTGCTCGTTGGCCCCTCAGGCTGCGGCAAGTCCACGCTGCTGCGCATGGTTGCCGGACTGGAGACCATCTCGGAAGGCACCGTCAGCATCGACGACCGCATCGTCAACCAGATCGAGCCCGCCGATCGCGATATCGCCATGGTGTTCCAGAACTATGCGCTCTATCCGCACATGACGGTCTACGACAACCTCGCCTACGGCCTGAAGAACCGCAAGACGCCGAAGGCGGAGATCGAGGCGCGCGTGGCGGAAGCCGCCCGCATGCTGGAAATCGAGCCCTATCTGAAGCGCAAGCCGCGCGCACTTTCCGGCGGCCAGCGCCAGCGCGTCGCCATGGGCCGCGCCATCGTGCGCAAGCCGGCGGTCTTCCTGTTCGACGAACCGCTTTCCAACCTCGATGCCAAGCTGCGTGTCACCATGCGCGGCGAGATCCGCAAGCTGCAGCGCCGCCTCGGCACCACCGCGATCTACGTGACCCACGACCAGCTCGAGGCCATGACGCTTGCCGACCGGCTGGTGGTGCTGAACGGCGGCGCGATCGAGCAGATCGGCACGCCGCTCGAAGTCTATCATCGCCCGGCCTCCACCTTCGTCGCGAGCTTCATCGGTTCTCCCGCCATGAACCTCGTTCAGGCGGTGGTGGAAGGCAGCAGACTGTCCATCGGTGGCGCGATGATGGATTTCGGAAACGATCTTCCCGTGGGCGGCGGCGTGACCGCGGGTGTCCGGGCGGAAGACCTGCGGCCTGCGACGGGTGCAGAACCGTCGCTGCCGTTCAAGGTCGATTACGTCGAGGAACTCGGCGCCCATCGTCTCGTCCATGGTCATGTCGGCGGTCAGGTGGTGACCGCCGTGATCGCGCTCGGCATGGAAATCCCGGTTGATATGCGCCTGACGGTCTCGCAGCAGCGCCTGCATTTCTTCGATCCGGAAAACGGCCGGCGGATCGCTACATCTTCAGTCGCAGTGCCGCTTACAGGTGCTGCAAATCCGCTGATCGAGGTTTCGCCCGCCTGAACTTCCTGCCTGATTGCTCGTGCCGTGCAGGCCCTGCAAATCAACGTCGCTCAGCGGGTTCGTTACAATTCTAACGAACCCGCGAACGGTAATATAACCGCTCTCTGGTAGCGTTCCCGTAATTGCACAATCGATATGGGAACATAAATGCCTTTGAAGCTTCTGATTGCCAGTATGGCCGGCGTGCTGATGACCATGCCGCGGCCGGTCCGCGCCAGCGAAATGCCGCCGGTGGTTTCGGCCCATAGCGGCCATCTCGCGCTGAAGCCCGCACCGATCAATCCGGAATGGATCATTCGTGGAACGCCGGTCGCTCGCGTCGGCGACCATTCCACCAGCACCGATGAAGCAAGCTCCACGGCCGTATGGGATTGCACGGCGGGCGAATTCCGCTGGTATTTCGGCTGGGACGAGACCGTGGTGATCCAGGAAGGCGAAGTGCATGTGACCGCCGCGGACGGCACGGAGCGCACCCTGCGCGCCGGCGATATCGCCTATTTCCGCGGTGGTACCTGGGCGACATGGCGTGTCGACGACTATGTCCGCAAGGTTGCCTTCCTGCGCAAGCCGTTCCCCGAACCGCTGGCGACGCTATATCGCATCCGCAACGCCCTGCGTTCTCCGAAAGCCACGAGCGTGCTCGGCTGATCCGCCGATCAGCAAAATTGAAGCCGGCAGCACGTTGCCTTTAGCCCCGATGCGGCCTAAATCTCCATGGCTTTCAACAGGGGCAGGGTTATGGCGAAGATTACCAATGTCGCGGTCCAGATGGATCACGTCTCCACCATCAATATCGCGGGCGATTCCACCTTCGCGATGAGCCTGGAGGCACAGGCCCGCGGCTACCGGCTGTTTCACTACACGCCGAACCAGCTCAGCATGCGTGATGGCCGCATCCTCGCGACCGTCCAGCCCATGCAGCTGCGCGATGTGAAGGGCGATCATTTCAGCCTCGGCGATGCCGAGCAGGTCGATCTCTCGACCATGGATGTGGTGCTGCTCCGGCAGGACCCGCCCTTCGACATGGCCTACATCACCTCGACCCATCTGCTCGAGCGCATCCATCCGAAGACGCTGGTCGTGAACGATCCGGCCTGGGTGCGCAATTCGCCGGAGAAGATCTTCGTCACCGAATTTGCCGACCTGATGCCGAAGACCCTGATTACCCGCGATGCGGCCGAGATCGCCCGCTTCCGTGAGGAGATGGGCGACATCATCCTGAAGCCGCTTTACGGCAATGGCGGCGCCGGCGTCTTCCATTCCTCCCGCGACGACCGTAATTTCTCGTCGCTGATCGAGATGTTCCACCAGATGTTCCGCGAACCCTTCATCGCCCAGGCTTATCTGCCGGCGGTGCGCAAGGGCGACAAGCGCATCATCCTGATCGACGGCGAACCCGTCGGCGCCATCAACCGGGTGCCGGCCGAGCATGACAGCCGCTCGAACATGCATGTCGGCGGTCGCGCCGAGGCGACGGAACTCACCGCGCGCGAAAGGGAAATCTGCGCCCGCATCGGCCCGGCGCTGAGGGAACGCGGCTTCCTGCTGGTCGGCATCGACGTCATCGGCGATTACATGACCGAGATCAACGTCACCTCTCCGACCGGTATTCGCGAAGTGAAGAAGTTCGGCGGCGCCGACATCGCAGCGCTCCTCTGGGACGCCATCGAAAAGAAACGCGCCTGACCGCGCTCCGGATTCGCAGCTGCCTGCGATCCGGTTTTGTTCGCCAAATACAACCTGCAACAACCTGTCTCCGACTTTGACGGGAATTTGTTCCGTTAATGTTCTTGTTTTCGCGTTGTGATCGTGCAAGATTGCAATCGGCAGCCCGCGCAAGATGTAGTTGCGTGAGGGTAGCCGGCTTAGGGGCGAGCAAGGGAACGGGCAATGGTGGCGCGCGTCAGTACGGTTGCATTTCAGGGCATAGAGGGCGTTCCGGTCGACGTTCAGGTGATGGTCGCGCCGGGCAAGATCGGCATGCAGATCGTTGGCCTGCCGGACAAGGCCGTTGCCGAAAGCCGGGAACGAGTGCAGGCAGCGCTCCATGCCTCGGGACTGGCGCTGCCGCCGAAGCGTGTGACGGTCAATCTCGCCCCCGCCGATCTTCCCAAGGAAGGCTCGCATTTCGACCTGCCGATCGCACTTGGCCTGATGGCTGCACTCGGCGCCATACCCGCCGAAGCGCTTTCGGGTTTCGTGGTGATTGGTGAACTCAATCTCGACGGCACGATCGCGGCCGTTGCCGGCGCTCTTCCGGCGGCAATCGGGGCGAATGCCATGGGCAAGGGCCTCATCTGCCCGGCAGAAAGCGGCGCGGAAGCGGCGTGGGCGGGCTCGGACATCGATATCCTCGCGCCCCGCAGCCTGATTGCGCTTGCCAATCATTTCCGTGGCACGCAGGTCCTGTCGAGGCCTGAGCCGGCGATCCGTGCGCCTGCCGCCAATCTGCCTGACCTCGCCGACATCAAGGGGCAAGAGAGCGCCAAGCGGGCCTTGGAAGTTGCAGCCGCCGGCGGCCATAATCTGTTGATGGTCGGGCCTCCCGGCTCCGGCAAATCGATGCTGGCGGCCCGCCTGCCATCCATCCTGCCGCCCCTTTCCGCAGCCGAGCTTCTTGATGTTTCCATGGTGCATTCCGTTGCCGGCCAGCTCTCGGGCGGCAAGCTTTCGGACCGGCGGCCGTTCCGCACGCCGCACCATTCCGCAACGATGGCTGCCCTTGTCGGTGGTGGTCTGCGCGCACGGCCGGGTGAAGCCTCGCTTGCCCATCACGGGGTTCTATTCCTCGACGAGTTCCCGGAATTTTCGCCACAGGTGCTGGATGCGCTGCGCCAGCCTTTGGAAACAGGTGAATGCATCATTGCCCGGGCCAATCACCGGGTCGCCTATCCCGCCGATTTCCAGCTGGTGGCGGCAATGAACCCCTGCCGCTGCGGCATGGCTGGTGAACCCGGGCATACCTGCGCCCGCGGCCCACGTTGCCTCACCGATTATCAGGGCAGGATTTCCGGGCCGCTGATGGACCGCATCGATATCCGCATCGATGTGCCGGCAGTCTCCGCCACCGATCTCATCAAGCCGATGGCGGCCGAGCGAAGCGAGGATGTTGCGCGCCGGGTTTTCGCGGCTCGCGAGCGCCAGAGGGAGCGCTTTGCCGAGGCAGGCACACCGGGAGTGTCGACCAATGCCCGTTGTTCCACGGCGATGATCGAAAAACTCGCGGAACTGGATGCGGGAGGTACGCAACTCCTGAGGGATGCGGCGGAGAAGTTCAGGTTTTCGGCCCGGGCCTATCATCGTGTGCTGAAAGTGGCGCGGACGCTTGCCGATCTCGACGGCTCGGCGATGCTCGGGCGCATTCACCTTGCCGAGGCGATTTCCTACCGTATCCCGTCGGAACGGTTGTCTGCCGCCGCGTGAATGCGGGGACGGAATGAAGGTCTAGCGGAAAGCGAAAGGGGCGCCGTCAAGCGCCCCCTGATGCCGCAGAAGCCGGAAGGGCTGTTATTCGCCGAGGCCGGCAAAGAGCGCTGTCGAAAGGTAGCGTTCGGCAAAGGACGGGATGATGACGACGATGGTCTTGCCGGCGTTTTCCTCGCGGCTGCCGACCTTGATCGCGGCGGAGAGTGCGGCCCCTGAGGAAATGCCGACCGGCACGCCTTCGAGGCGAGCTACGAGACGGGCGGTCTCGAAGGCTTCGTCGTTGGTGGAAGGCACGATCTCGTCATAGATCGTGGTGTCGAGGATCTTCGGCGCAAAGCCCGCGCCGATGCCCTGGATCTTGTGCGGGCCGGGATTGCCGCCGGAGAGCACCGGGCTGTCGGCGGGCTCCACGGCGATGACCTTGATCGAAGGCTTCTTCGCCTTCAGCACCTGGCCGACGCCGGTAATGGTGCCGCCCGTGCCGATGCCGGCGACGAAGATGTCGACCTTGCCATCGGTATCGTTCCAGATTTCCTCGGCTGTCGTCTTGCGATGGATTTCCGGATTGGCCGGGTTTTCGAACTGCTGCGGAATGATGGCGTCCGGTAGCGTCGCGGCCAGTTCCTCGGCCTTGGCGATTGCGCCCTTCATGCCCTTCGGTCCCTCGGTCAGCACCAGTTCCGCACCGAGTAGCGCCAGCATCTTGCGGCGCTCGATCGACATGGTTTCCGGCATGGTCAGGATCAGCTTGTAGCCCTTCGCCGCCGCGGCAAAGGCGAGTGCGATACCGGTGTTGCCGGAGGTCGGCTCGATGAGGGTGGTCTTTCCGGGCGCGATCTTGCCCTGAGCCTCGAGGCTTTCGATCATCGCGACGCCGATACGGTCTTTCACCGAGGCGATCGGGTTGAAGAATTCGAGCTTGGCAAGAAGATTGGCCTTGACGCCCTTCTCCTTCGCGAGCTTGTCCAGGCGCACGAGCGGCGTGTCGCCGATGGTCTCGGTGATCGAGTTGTAGACGCGGCCGCGGCCCGGCTTCTTGGCTTCCGACATGATATTGCTCCTTGGAAAAGCCTCTGATTGGAAATCACAATAGGATCAAATAGTGCCCCCTGCCAGAAGCCTTCATCCGCTTGCGGGCGATAGTCTGGAAAAAACGCCGCGACCTGATGTCCCGGCAGCGAAGGTCATTCCAGATAACGCAACTCCAGCAAAGATGCGCAACAGGGCATTGAAGGCGTTTCAGTTATCTCCTTAAAGCGCTAAGCGCGGGCAGCGATATAGGCGGCGGTGCCGGCCAGAACACTGGCCGCCGAGCGGTTCAGGGTCTTAAGGGCCGCGGGTTTCTTCAGCAATGTTCGCGCCTGCGAGGCCAGCAGGATATAGGGAAGCAGCACCGCCATCAGCACCGCAAATGTCGTGCCGGCAAGAACGGCGTAATCCTGCCAGCCGATCTGCCGGAGGGGAATGAGCGTGGGGACCAGCGCGACATAAAACAGCATGGTCTTGGGATTGCCGAGCGTCAGCAGGAGGCCGGAAAGGAAGGATAGGCCGGCATGCGTCGCGCGCTGCGCCTCGATCTTCTGCGGCAGGAGCCCTGCGGTCCAGAGCTTCCAGGCGATATAGCAGAGATAGAGCGCGCCGAGATATTTGATGACAAGAAACGGTGTGGTGAAGGTCTGCGCCACCAGCGCGAGGCCGAGGACGACTGCGGTCAGGTAGCAGAGATCGCCGAGAATGAGGCCGAGCCCCATGAAGAATGTCGGCCGGAAACCGGAGCCGAGGGCGCGGGCGACGATTGCCGTCATACCGGGGCCGGGAATGGCGGCGGCAATGAACAACGCACCGCCATAGGCGAGCAGGGTGGCAAGGGTCATGGTTTCCTCCTCATGCGATCCGAAGCGTGATCCAAGGTTTTGGGGGCTCCAAAGAGGCCACGACTTCGGCTGCCGGTATTGGCTCCGGTCATTGATGAGGACGTACCTCCATGCGCCCAAACTTGCAATGGTGACAGGATTGCGCTTGCGGCAGGGATCGCGCCCTGCATAGGGTCGCCGCACCCGCCTTTGCCCGATATTTTCGATTGGATTTCCGATGCCTTCCCTGCCTGCAATCCTCGCCTTTGCCCTGATCTGCCTTGGCATGGTCCTGACGCCGGGGCCGAACATGATCTATCTGGTATCGCGATCCATCTGTCAGGGACCGGCCGCCGGTCTCGTTTCTCTCGGCGGCGTGGCGCTCGGCTTCGTCTTCTACATGCTGATGTCGGCGCTTGGCATTACCGTTCTCATCATGGCTGTGCCCTTCGCCTATGATGTCCTGAAGTTCGCGGGTGCTGCCTATCTGCTGTGGATGGCATGGCAGGCGCTGAAGCCGGGCGGGCGTTTGCCCTTTCAGGTGCGCGACCTGCCGAAGGATAGTCCAGCCAAGCTCTTCGTCATGGGTCTTGTGACCAACCTTCTCAATCCGAAGGCGGCAGTTCTCTATCTTTCGCTGTTGCCGCAGTTCGTGGATCCCGCCAAGGGCAGTGTTCTCCTGCAGTCGGTGGTGCTGGGAAGCACGCAGATCGCCATCAGCGTCACGGTCAATGCCATGATCGCGCTGATGGCGGGGTCCATTGCCATTTTCCTGGCCGGCCGTCCCTTCTGGATGGTCGTGCAACGCTGGCTGATGGGAACGGTGCTTGCTGCACTCGCCTTGCGGATGGCGACCGAAGCGCAGCGCTGAGCGATCAGAAGACCGGGCGCATGAAGCTGCGGTCATAGCTCAGGATGCAGCGCGTCTCCTCGGCATAGGCAAACGCGGCCTTGCACTCTTCATCTCCGGCCATGCGGGTTCTGTAGACCTCATTTTCGGCAAGCGAGGGGAAGGTGAACAGCGCAAGCGCAATGTTGTTTGCCCCTTCGGACGGCAGGAAATAGCCGTGATGGGTGCCGCCGAGCCGGTTGACGAGAGGGATCCAGAGCTTCGCATAATGCTCGAATTCGGCAAGCTTGTAGGGATCGATGACATAGCGAAGGCTGCAGGTGATCATGCACTGTTTTCCTTTGTGCGGGGTGTGTTGAGAAACGGCGGAGCCCAGTTGAGCGTGGCGGCGATGGCGGCAAGCAGGATGCCGGCAGCACCCGCCGCCTGCGTTGCGGTTAGCACGTGGCCGAAGGCGAAGATATCCACGAGCACGGCGACGACCGGATAGAGAAAGGACAGCGTGCCGGTCAGCGCGACCGGAAGCCGCTGGATGGCGCTGTAGAGCAGGGCATACATCAGACCGGTATGCACGAAGCCGAGCGTCGCGAGCATCGACCATGTGGCCGGCGTGGAAGGCAGCGATGTCCAGTCCGCCAGCGGCGCGAGCATCACAACGCCGGTCGCCACCTGAACCAGTGCGATCAGCTGCGGCGGCGTGCCCTTGAGCTGGCGGGCGGCGAGTGCGGCAAGCGCATAGCAGAAGGCGGCGGTCAGCGAGAGCAGGATGCCGAGAAGATATCCGGACGGCCCGGCTGCTGTCCCGACCTGAGCGCCGCCCATCGTCATCGCCACCGTTCCGGCAAAGGCGACGACCAGCCAGAAGGCCTTGCTGCGCGAGATCTTTTCCCCGAGAAACACCACGCCCAGGCCGACCAGCAGGAAGGGCTGGACGTTGTAGACGATGGTGGCAACGGAAATGGAGGCAAGAGGATAGGCGGAAAAGAGTGCCAGCCAGTTCAGGACCAGCGCCACGCCACCCGCAATCGCCAGCATCAGGCGCCGTCGGTCGAATGCATCAAGGCGCAAATGGCCGCCAAGTCGGCAGATCAGAAGCAGTGCCGGAAGACCGAACAGGCAGCGCCAGAAGACGACGTTGACGGGCGGCTCGCCCGACATCACCACGAACCAGCCGATAGTTCCCGACATCGCCATGGCGGCGGTCATTTCCCAGATTCCCCGTCGCGATGCGTCGGCCATCGTTTTCTCCTTTGCGATGGCTGCATTCTATTGCGGTCTTTCGCGATATTGCTGCGCTTCGATTAGGCTGATAGTCTCATCTGGATAATTTCCTTAGGAGAATGGAACGTGGAGGCTTATCTTTCTCTGGATGCTGCGGACCGCAGGATCGTCGAGGCGCTGGCCGAGGATGCGCGCATCTCGCTGAAGGAACTTGCGACGAAAGCGGGTCTCTCTTCGCCCAGTTGCTCGGAACGGCTTCGCCGGCTTGAGGAGCGGGGCGTGCTCACCGGCTACAGCGCCGATGTGGAGCTTGAAGCGCTCGGTTATCCCCTGCAGGCGATCGTCCGGGTTCGCCCGCTGCCGGGCATGCTGCATATCGTCGAGCGGATCATTCAGGAGACGCCCGAGATCACCGAATGCGACAAGGTGACGGGCGACGATTGCTTCATCTGCCGCATGGCCGTGCGCAGCATGACCGATCTGGACCGCATCCTCGACCGTGTCGTGGAACGGGCGCAGACGAATACGTCGATGATCAAGTCGACCCCGGTGAAGCGACGCCTGCCGCCGCCGGTCGGTTAAGCTCTTCTCAGAATTCCGCCATCGGGGAAATACAGGTCGGCCCGCTTGGAAACAGTTCGTCCCGCGCGCGCATCATGAAGGCTTCCGATCCGCTGCCCTCGATCACTGTTGGTTCCCATGAAAGCCGATCCGGCGGAACGAGCGTCTCGACGGACGCAGGTGTGATGCCGAGGGCAGCGATAATTTCGGCGAGCGACAGAATGCGAGAGCCGGCGACGTCGAGAAGCTGGAACGCTCCATTATCCGTCATCCGCCACACGACGACAGCTTCGCTATCGGCGAGCAGGGAAAGCGAGATGTCCTCGATCAGATGGCAGTTCAGCAGGAACATCAGCCGCTGGTCGGCAACGGCAAAGCGGCTGGAAACCGGCATGCGGTTGTCCAGCAGCTTGCGCAGCAGATCGAGATCCCTGTTTATATCGAGCAGGCGGGCCGGACGTGGCGTTCCGGACATTGCCGGCGCTGGCCCCTTGAAGCTGTATTGCGGCAGGACGCGGAAGCCGTGAGGCGTGTAGAGACCGGGCTTGTCCGTGTAAAGCACGATGGCCTCCAGGCCCTGCTCCTCGCAACGATCGAGCGTGATGCGAATGAGGTCCTGATAGAGGCCCCGGCCGCGATATTCCGGCCGTACGGCGCCGGATTGCCAGCCGGCAGCCTTGATGACGCGTCCATCGATCATCAGCGGCATGTAAAAGGCGCTGAGATTGGCGATGCAGCGGCCGTCGCCGTCGAAATAGGCAGAAGGAAAGCTGGTGCGGTCATGGCCGCCCAAACCGTCGAGCGCAGTGATATCGACGTTGAAGATATCGATGAGCAGCGTCTTGATCGCCGACCATCCCGCCGGATCGTCGAAATAATCCTGACGGAAGAAGAGGCCTGACCTGTCGGCAGGGCGCTTTTCGGATGGGCTCATGCCACGCCGGTGGAGCCGAAGCCGCCCGCGCCGCGGTCGGTGGCGGAAGCCTCAGCCACTTCCTGAACCCGAACCTGCGTCACCGGGGCAATGATCGTCTGGGCGATGCGCATGCCGCGGGTGATCTCGAAAGGTTCGTCGCCGAGATTGATGAGCAGCACCTTCACCTCGCCGCGATAATCGCTGTCGATGGTGCCGGGCGTGTTGAGGCAGGTGATGCCGTTCTTGAAGGCAAGGCCGGAACGCGGACGGATCTGCGCCTCGAAACCTTCGGGGATTTCCATGACGAAGCCGGTCGGAACGAGCGCGCGCTGTCCGGGCGCAAGCGTCATCGGCTGATCGTCGGCAACGGCGGCTCTCAGATCCATGCCGGCGGCGCCAGCGGTCTCGTAGGCGGGCAGCGGCAGATCCTGTCCATGCGGCAGGCGGACGAGCTTGAGCGTGGGGCGAATGTCGTTATGGATGTTCATGCGTTCATTAGTTTGCGCGCGAAAGCCGCAGGTCAATTGCATTGCCGGGCTTTAGTCGCTAGATACGCGGCAATTCCACAGGATTCACACTCATGGCTGAAACGCTCGCAGAGGCGGTATCCCGCCGCCGCACTTTCGCGATCATCGCGCATCCGGACGCCGGCAAGACCACGCTTACCGAAAAGCTGCTGCTGTTCGGCGGCGCGATCCAGCTCGCTGGTGAGGTCAAGGCCAAGAAGGATCGCATCCAGACCCGTTCGGACTGGATGAAGATCGAGCGCGAGCGCGGCATCTCGGTCGTCACCTCGGTGATGACCTTCGAATATGAAGGCAATGTCTTCAACATTCTCGATACGCCCGGTCACGAAGACTTCGCCGACGATACCTATCGTACGCTGACGGCCGTCGATGCCGCCGTCATGGTCATCGACGCCGCCAAGGGTATCGAGCCACGGACGCTGAAGCTCTTCGAAGTCTGCCGCATGCGCGACATCCCGATCATCACCTTCATCAACAAGATGGACCGCGAAAGCCGCGATCCCTTCGAAATTCTGGACGAGGTCGAGGAAAAGCTGGCGCTCGATACCGCGCCGGTCACATGGCCGGTCGGCCGTTCCAAGACCTTCTGCGGTTCCTACAATCTCGCCGACAACACCTTTCGTGGTTCCGACACGCAGGTCGAGCCGACGCCGGTCAATGGCCCACAGGCGGTGGCGGATCATCTGCCGGAAAACGAGCGCCAGGTCTTCATCGACGAGCTGGAACTTGCCCGCGAGGCCTGCCGTCCCTTCGACCGCGAGGCTTTCCTCGAAGGGCACATGACCCCGGTCTTCTTTGGCTCGGCCCTGAAGAATTTCGGTGTTCGCGACCTCATCAACGCGCTCGGTGCATACGCGCCGCCGCCGCGCGACCAGGTGGCCGATATCCGCACCGTCCATGCGGCGGAAGACAAGATGACGGCCTTCGTCTTCAAGATCCAGGCCAACATGGACCCGAACCATCGCGACCGCATCGCCTTTGCCCGCATCTGCTCGGGAAAGCTGGAGCGCGGCATGAAGGCAAGGCTCGCACGCACCGGAAAACAGCTCGCCCTAACAGCGCCGCAATTCTTTTTCGCCTCCCAGCGCCAGCTTGCCGATACGGCCTATGCCGGCGACGTGGTCGGCATTCCCAACCACGGCACGCTGCGTATCGGTGACACGCTGACCGAGGGTGAACCGCTGGTGTTCCAGGGTGTGCCGAACTTCTCGCCGGAAATCCTGCGCCGCGTGCGCCTGGAAGATGCGATGAAGGCGAAGAAGCTCAAGGAAGCCCTGCAGCAGATGGCGGAGGAGGGCGTTGTCCAGCTCTTCCAGCCGGAAGACGGTTCGCCCGCCATCGTCGGCGTCGTCGGCGCTCTGCAGCTCGACGTTCTGAAGGAACGTCTGTCTGCGGAATATGGCTTGCCTGTTTCCTTCGAAATGTCGCGCTTTTCGGTCTGCCGCTGGATTTCGGCCGAGCAGGTGGCCGATCTGGACAAGTTCATGTCGTCCCACCGCGGCGATATCTGCCGCGATCTCGACGGCGACCCGGTCTTCATGGCGCAGGACGGCTTCTCGCTGCGCTACGAGTCCGAGCGCTATCCGGCCGTGAAAATGGTCGCGATCAAGGAATATCACGTCGCCAAGGCGGGGTGATATCGGCTTTATCCATTCATAAGGGGGCTGGTCAGGCTTCCCTGACGATCCTCATCTCGCCCGCGCTGTCGAGATGCACAGTCATGCCTTCATAGGAGGCGATCGTCGCATGGGACGTTTCCATCCTGTGGCTGTGGGTGGCCGTGACCACCATCACATCTGCCCCTGCGGCTTCGCCAGCCTTCACGCCCGCCATCACATCCTCGAACACGAGGCAGCGCGCCGATGACACGTCGAGATGACGCGCCGCGAGCAGGTAGCCGGCCGGATCCGGCTTGCCGATCCTCACATCCTCGGCGGTGATGATCCTTGGCGGCTGCGGCAGACCGGCCGCAGCGATCCGTGCTCTCGCCAGAGCAACGGGCGCTGACGTCACGATAGCCCAGCGCGCCGATGGCAGCGACGTGAGGAAATCGACCGCCCCGGGAAGCGCCACGACGCCTTCGACGTCCTCGATTTCGCCGCGCTCGATTTCCAGAGCTTCGGCCTCGACATCGATGCCCGGTAGATTCAGGTCCCTGATGGTGTCGATGCCACGCTTGCCGTGCATCGTCGGCAGGAAGGCTTCGACGTCGAGCCCCTGCCGTTCAGCCCACCGGCTCCAGACCCGCTCGGCCGCCGCAATGGAGTTGAGCAGCGTGCCGTCCATGTCGAACAGGAAGCCGGCATAGCGCTTGTCGAAGACTGTGGTTCCGCTGGTGGTCAATTTCGACTCCTCGAAGCAGGTGGTCATGATCGGCAAGGAGATAACCGGTTTTGACTGAGGCGGCAAACGCTTGAGGTTCAAAACCGCGTGGGGAGAGGGGCGTTTGGTTCCGTTCGGCTTTGCAACGCATGTCATGTTGAATACCCGTCCTGATTGAGTTTCATCCCCCCGGGGTGACAGCCGGCATGGCGCGGTCTATAACAGCACCGTTGAGAGACAGGGGCGCTCGTCGCAAGACGGGCTGAGACGTACCCTTCGAACCTGAACCAGATAATGCTGGCGGAGGGAGTCGCTCGGGACCGCTTACCCGTCTTCGTGACTGTCGCGTTCCCGCCGATTTGCCCCGCCTGAAAGGGGCAAATGAACGAGATCAAATCTCCCGGAAACCTGCTGCGCGAGATGCGCGAGGCCGCACCGCTGGTGCAATGCATCACCAATTACGTCGCGATGAACATCGCCGCAAATGTGCTTCTGGCGGCAGGCGCATCGCCTGCCATGGTCCATGCGGAAGAGGAGGCCGGCGAATTTGCGGGCTTCGCCGGCGCGCTCACCATCAATATCGGTACGGCCTCGCCGCAATGGATTGCCGGCATGAAGGCGGCGATCGGGGGGGCGACGGCTGCCCGCCGGCCATGGGTGCTCGACCCGGTCGCCCATTTCGCAACCGCCTATCGCCGCAGGGCGACAGCCGAGCTTCTGGCGCTCGCCCCGACGGTGATCCGCGGCAACGCATCCGAAATCATCTCCCTTGCAGGCGGCACGAGCAGCGCGAAAGGCGTCGATAGCCGCGATCCGGTGGAGCTTGCCGAGGAAGCGGCGAATGAACTGGCGGAGCGTCAGGTATGCGTCGTCGCGGTGACCGGCGGGACCGACTTCGTCACCGATGGCCGCCATGCGGTCAGGCTTTCCGGTGGCTCAGTGCTGATGCCGAAGGTGACGGCGCTCGGTTGCTCGCTCACATGCCTTGTCGGCGCCTATGCCGCCATCCGTCCGGAAAATCCTCTTTCGGCAACCGTCGCGGCCCTCGCGCATTTTGCGGTGGCCGGCGAAAGGGCGGCTTCGGGATCGGATGGTCCGGGTTCCTTCGGCTGGCGTTTCCTTGACGCGCTTGCTGCTCTCACTCCCGAGGCTCTGGACGGTGAAGCGAGGATCGAACGGCTATGAAAAACGTCGATCTCTCCCTCTATCTTGTCCTCGACCCGGTTCTCTGCGAGCCGATCGGCATGGTGGAAACGGCACGGCTCGCCGTTGCCGGCGGCGCGACGCTGGTGCAACTGCGCGACAAGAAGGCAACGACGCACAAGATGATCGAGACCGGTCGAGCGCTGAAAGCCGCTCTCGCCGGCTCGGGCGTGCCGCTCATCGTCAACGACGATGTCGAGGCCGCGATTGCCATCGGCGCTGACGGTGTGCATGTCGGCCAGAACGACATGCCGGTCGCCGAGGTCCGCAGGCTGATCGGGCCGAACATGATCCTCGGCCTCTCCATCGGCAGCGTCGAGCTGGCCAATGCGCTCGATCCGTCGGTCGTCGACCATGTCGGTGTCGGACCGGTTTTCCCCACCTCGACCAAACCCGGTCATCCCCCGGCTATCGGCTTCGAAGGACTTGCGGCAGTCACTGCGGCAAGCCCGGTGCCGGTCGTCGGCATCGGCGGGCTGAAGCTTCAGCATGTCGCCGACACGCTCGCAACTGGCGCTGCCGGCCTTGCCGTCGTCTCTGCCATCTGCGGCCAGCCGGACCCGGCATCGGCGACCATGGAGCTCGCAGAGGCGATCCGGAGGGCGCGCCGATGATCCGCAACGTGCTGTCCATCGCTGGCTCCGATCCTTCGGGCGGCGCTGGCATTCAGGCCGATCTCAAGACCTTCTCGGCCTGCGGTGTCTACGGCATGGCCGCGCTGACGGCGCTGACGGCCCAGAACACCACGGGCGTCTCCGGCGTGCATGCCGTACCCCCGGAATTCGTGGCCGAGCAGATCCGCATGGTCTTTGCCGACGTGCGGGTCGATGCAGTGAAGATCGGCATGATCGCCAATGCCGGCATTGCCCGCGCGGTCGCCGGCGTGCTGGCGGATCATCCTGATGTGCCAGTGGTGCTCGATCCGGTGATGATCGCCAAGGGTGGGGCGGCCCTTCTCGACGCATCGGCGGTCACCGCATTGACTGAATGCCTGCTGCCGCTGGCGTCGCTGCTGACGCCGAACCTGCCGGAGGCCGCGGCCCTGCTCGGCGTGGGAGAGGCTCCCGACCGGGCGGCCATGGTGGAACAGGGCGCGGCTCTTATCGCGCTTGGCCCCGCCGCCGTTCTGGTCAAGGGCGGGCATCTCGAAGGGCCGGAAAGCCCTGACGTCCTCGTCGCGAAAGAGGGGAAGCACTGGTTCGAGGCGCCACGCGTCGTGACGAAGAACACCCATGGCACGGGTTGCTCGCTATCGAGCGCAGTCGCTGCCGGTCTCGCCAAGGGACTGTCTCCGGCCGAGGCGGTCGCCGCCGCGAAATCCTGGCTCGCCGGAGCGGTCGCGGCATCGGGCGATCTCTCCGTCGGCTCCGGCCACGGGCCGGTGCATCATTTTCATGGTCTCTGGCAGGAGAACCCTACGGCATCTTTGAAACGAGCGTGATCTCCTCGCCATCGACGGCGAAGGTGCCGTAACCCTTGTGGTGAATGGTTTTCGGTGAAGGTCTGGCCGGATCGTGCCAGGCCTTCACCACTTCCAAAACGAAGAGGTTGTAGCGCTCGACGAAATCCTGATCGACGACCTTGCATTCGAGATTGGCAAAGCATTCTGCGATCAATGGCGCGGATACCTTCGCCGCCGGCAGCGGTGTCAATCCGATCTCGGCAAACTTGTCGACATCACGACCGGAGCAGTTGCCGGCCGCGACCACCTTTTCGGCGATCTCGACGGAGGGAATGGCGATCACGCATTCCTCCGTCTTCGCGAGCGCGATGAAGCTGTAATCGGCGGCGCTGACGATGCAGGCGATCCGCGGCGGGGTGAATTCCATCATCATGTGCCATGACATGGTCATGACATTGGCCTTGCCGCCGTAGCGTGTTGTGAGCAACACGACCGGCCCTGGTTCGATGAGCTGATAGGCTTTGGAAAGCGGAAAGTCCTTCATGATCTTACCTTGAGGTTCCCCTTGCCCCGCCGGTAGCTTTCCATCCAGGCCCGATAGGCTTCCGCGTCGCCATATTCCAGGAAACTCTCGAACAGCGGATGAGGATCTGCTGATCGGCGGGCATGCTTGATCGGGCACCAGAAGCGTTCGGTGCGTCCGGCGATCTCACGTGCATAGGCGATCACGCCATTGGCATAACCGCAATAGATACAGTTCAGCTTTTCGATAGCGTTGAGATAGGCGAGATGCTGACGGTCGATGATGACGTGATCGCGGCGTCGCACGAGATCGATGCCATAGACCCGAAAGCAGATGTGTTGGTAGATCGTGACGGACAGGTCAAGGAAGGCGAGGGGCACGATCAGGGCATAGATGACGGGCGCAGTGAGCAGGTAGGCGATGCGCGCACCCGTGAGGTAGCGCCAGATGCCGGTGCGATAGCGGGCCTGCCAATCGCGCATTTCCTTTTCAAATCTGACCTTGCCCTGTTCGAGCCGGTAGCGGAATTGCTGTCGTTGTACTTCGATGCGGCGGTCGAGTTCCGCCTCGAATTCCTCCTGCGCGCCCTTTAGCCTCTCCCGTAACTCGTTCAGAATGGAATCGGCCATGTCTGCCCCTTGTCATATTTGGCTACGGCTTCAGATGCTGTAACCGGTAGACTAGGCTCTGTCCCTCGCGCTGTCGACAACTGAAGGTGCCGCAACGCCGGGCGTTCGCCCGGCGTTGGAGAATGTCGTTTTTTTGGGGGGCAGCGGTCAGTGGTCGGCCTTGATGAAGGTGCCGTTCTGCAGTTCGCGCATGGCCTGCATCAGCTCTTCGCGCGTGTTCATCACGATCGGCCCATGCCACGCGACCGGCTCCCTGATCGGCTTGCCGGTCACGAGCAGGAAGCGGATGCCCTCATCGCCGGCCTGCACGGTCACTTCGTCGCCGGTGTCGAACACCACGAGCGTCCGGTTGCCCGAGAGATCGCGGATGTTCAGCTCCTCGCCCTGATACTCCTTCTCGACCTTGACGCCGAAGGGCTTCGAAGCGTCGCGGAAGGTGCCGGAGCCTGCAAAGATATAGGCGAAGGCCGAGCGATAGGTGTCGACGGGGATGCTCTTGCGCTTGCCCGGCGGCACGGAAATATCGAGATAGACAGGTTCCGCAGCGATCCCGTCGACCGGGCCGCTCTTGCCCCAGAAATTGCCGGAGATCACCCGGACGGAGGTGCCGTCATCATCGACAACGACGGGAATATCCGCCGACTTGATGTCCTGGTAGCGCGGCGCGGTCATCTTCAGCGAGGAGGGCAGGTTGGCCCAGAGCTGGAAGCCGTGCATCTTGCCGGCAAAATCGCCCTTCGGCATTTCCTGATGCATGATGCCGCTGCCGGCAGTCATCCACTGCAGGTCGCCTGCGCCGAGCAGGCCGTGATTGCCAAGGCTGTCGCCATGCTCGACGGTGCCGGCGAGCACATAGGTGATCGTCTCGATGCCGCGATGCGGATGCCAGGGGAAGCCGCGGATATAATCCGACGGATTGTCGTTCCTGAAATCGTCCATCATCAGGAAGGGGTCGGTCATCGACGGATCGCCGAAACCGAAGACGCGGTGCAGTTTCACACCGGCGCCTTCCATGGTGGGCGTGGCGCGGCTCTCATGCTTGACGGGGCGAATGGACATTGTTCCTGCTCCTTTGGGGCGCGTTTCTCACTTGGTGTCCAATATAGTCGAACCTTGGCCGCTCCGAAGGGGTGGGCCGGGAACGCAGTGTTCACAAAACGAAATGCCGCAGTGCAAAAAGTGATTGCCGACGCTGTCAGATTTCTGTCATCAATATTGCAGGTGTTTATACTTCGCTAACTATTCGGGCGAAAACTGACGGGATCGATATTCCCGCCTTTTCGCAACGGCAACCGCTCTGGCCGGCGGTCCATGGAGTACAGGAAGAATGTGTCGCTGGGCAGCCTACCGCGGAGAAGCCATCTATCTCGAAGAGCTGGTCACCTCTCCCGCCCATTCCCTGATCGAACAGTCCCATTGCGCCACGCGCGCCAAGACGGCGACCAATGCCGATGGCTTCGGCCTTGCCTGGTATGGCGACCGGCCCGAGCCGGGCCGCTTTCGCGACGTGTTGCCTGCATGGTCCGACTGTAACCTGAAGAGCCTCGCCCGCCAGATCCGTTCGCCGCTGTTCCTCGCACACGTGCGGGCGGCGACCCATGGCGCCACCCGCCGTGACAACTGCCATCCCTTCGTCAACGGCAGCTGGACCTTCATGCATAACGGCCAGATCGATCATTTCGACCGGCTGCGGCGTCCGATGGAAACCATGCTCGATGACGAGCACTTCCATGCCCGTTCGGGGACTACCGATTCCGAACTCCTTTTCCTGCTCGCCCTGCAATTCGGTCTGCGCGAACGTCCGCTGGCGGCGGTGGCCGAAGCGGTGGGTTTCGTCGAGCAGATGAGCCGGCACCTCACCGGCACGGCTAGGGTGCGCTTTACCGCAGCCTTCTCCGATGGCCGCACCCTTTATGCCGTGCGCTACGCCACCGACGCGCAGGCGCCGACGCTCTATGCAGCTCCGATGGGCGGCAAGGGGGGCTACTGCCTCGTGTCCGAACCGCTGAACGACGAGACCGACACCTGGGTGGAAATCCCTGACGGCAGCGCCGTGATCCTGAGCGAAGACGGTCTGGATGCCGTGGCCTTCGAGCCGAGCCCGACCGCCGTCCCGGCCAGCGCACAGGCTGCCGAGTAAGGCCTGCTTCCCGTCAGGTGAGTGGAACAATGCCGAGTTCGATGCGCGTCTTTTTGGTCAGGCCTGCCGCCACGAGATCATAGGATCGCCTCACATAGTGCTCGATTTCCTCGGGTCTCAGGGGCGATCCATCCGTGATTGAAACCCATTTCCGCTTGGCGAAATAGGGTGCCTGATCGATCCCCACGAGTGCTGTCAGGATCTCGAAGCTTTCTTCCGAACACTTGACTGTCATGCGCCCTTCGTTTTCGTTCAGTGTGATCAGGGCAAAAACCTTGTCGCACACTTTGGCAACGCGCGATTCCCACTGGTCGACAAGGGTCACGCCCGGAAAACCGGAGACGAAAGCGTCAAAGCCCGCAGATCCGAAAAGTTTCGCGGTCGTCATGCTCCGCCAAGCCTTTCCGCAATCAGTGCGGCCAGACGCTCGGCCACTTCGTCCTTGGCCAGATCCGGCCACACGTCGACGCCGGCAGCGGAAATGATCTTCACACTGTTACGGGTGCCGCCCATGATGCCCGTCTCAGTGGAGACGTCATTGGCGACGATCAGGTCGGCGCCCTTCTTCTCAAGCTTGATGCGGCCGTTTTGCTCGACATCCTGGGTCTCAGCCGCGAAGCCGACGACGACCTTCGGGCGCTTCTCGTGATGCCCGACGGTTTTCAGGATATCGGGGTTCTCGGTCAGTTGCAGCGGAGCGGGACCTTCGCCCGGCTTCTTCTTGATCTTCTGGTCGGCCGAAGTCGCCACGCGCCAGTCCGCGACGGCGGCGACCATGACCGCGATATCGGCGGGCAGATGCGAAATCACCGCATCCCGCATCTCTTCCGCCCGCTCGACATGAAGCGTGGTGACGCCGGCCGGATCGGGGATCGTGACCGGGCCGGAAACGAGCGTGACCTCGGCGCCGAGTTTCGCCAAGGCGGCCGCGATCGCGTGGCCCTGCCGTCCCGAGGAGCGGTTGGCAATGTAGCGCACCGGGTCGATAGGCTCATGCGTCGGACCCGACGTCACGATGGCCTTCCTCCCGGCAAGAGGCTTGGGGCGCTCATCGAACTGGGCTTCCACGGCTGCGACGATGTCGAGCGGTTCGGCCATACGGCCAAGGCCGCTTTCTCCGCTTTCCGCCATTTCGCCCGCCATCGGGCCGATGAAGCCGATGCCATCGCCGTGAAGGGTCGTGACGTTGCGGCGGGTCGCGGCATTCGCCCACATCCTCGGGTTCATGGCCGGTGCCAGCAGGACCGGCCGGTCGGTTGCAAGCAGAACCGCGGAGGCGAGATCGTTGGCAAGCCCGTTCGCCATCTTCGCCATCAGGTCGGCGCTGGCGGGAGCGACGACGATCAGGTCGCAATCGCGGGCCAGCCGGATATGGCCGACATCCTGCTCGTCCTC
>QFQX01000078.1 GCA_003248775.1 Shinella sp.
GACCGACCTCAAGCGGTTCAAGGCGCTGACGCTTGGCAAGCCGCTGGTCATGGGGCGCAAGACCTTCGAATCCGTGGGGGGCAAGCCGCTGCCGGGACGTCCGCATGTCATCGTCAGCCGCGGGGCTGCGATAGATGTTGCTGGCGTCGAGACTGTTCGCAGTCTGGAGGAAGCCATTGAGCGTGCTGGGAAAATCGCTGTGGAGACGGGTGTCGGCGAGGTCTGTGTCGCCGGTGGCGGCGAGATCTACCGGCAGGTTTTGCCGCTTGCCGATGTACTGCACGTTACCCATGTCGAGGCGGAGATCGAGGGCGATACCGTATTCCCGGATATAGATCCGGCGGTTTTCGAAAAAGTGCAGGAAACGCGGGTTCCCGCCGGCGAGAAGGATAATTATCCAACGCGATACACAATCTATCGACGTCGTCCTGCGGCATAACGTATTATTTTCCCTAACTGCTGAAGAAGTTAGGTACTTTCCGTTGAAAGGCCTCGGCCCGATACCTATAACGGGACGAGCGTTCCGCCCGCGGCCCGCGAGTGCCGGCGGCTGGGATGATGGGAGCACTTGCAAACAAAGAGGTATTGATGCCCTGGAGCAATCAGAACGGCGGCGGCGGCCCATGGGGTGGCGGTGGCGGTGGTAACAATCAGGGACCCTGGGGGCAGGGGCCCAACCGGCCGCGCGGCGGCGGTGGCAATACGCCACCCGACCTTGAGGATCTCATCCGTCGCGGCCAGGACAGGCTGAAGAACGTCGTGCCGGGAGGTTTTAACGGCGGCGTCGTGGTCATCCTGCTTCTCGTGCTCGCCGCATTCTGGGCCATGCAAGCCGTTTATACGGTGCAGCCGGACGAGCGCGGCGTGGAACTACGCTTCGGTAAGCCGAAGGAAGAGATTTCCATGCCCGGCCTGCATTTCC
This sequence comes from Shinella sp., assembly GCA_003248775.1. Taxonomy (GTDB): domain Bacteria; phylum Pseudomonadota; class Alphaproteobacteria; order Rhizobiales; family Rhizobiaceae; genus Allorhizobium. The sequence goes on from QFQX01000078.1 coordinate 923, forward strand.
ACCTGTGGCCGCTGGAAACCGTAGAGATCGTCAAGGTCACCGAGCAACAGCAGAACATTGGCGCGAAGGCTTCTTCGTCTTCCAGCGCCGGTCTCATGCTTTCCGGCGATCAGAACATCGTGAACGTGCAGTTCTCCGTTCTCTTCACCGTCAGCGATCCGAAGGCTTATCTGTTCAATATCGAAAGCCCGCCGCAGACGTTGCAGCAGGTCGCCGAGAGCGCCATGCGCGAAGTCGTGGGCCGTCGCCCGGCACAGGATATCTTCCGTGATGCGCGTCAGCAGATTGCGGCTGACGTCAAGGCGATCATTCAGGGCACCATGGATAGCTACGGTGCGGGTATTTCGATCAATGCCGTCGCGATCGAGGATGCGGCTCCGCCGCGCGAAGTGGCCGACGCCTTCGATGAAGTGCAGCGTGCCGAACAGGACGAAGACCGTTTCGTCGAGGAAGCCAACAAGTATGCCAACCAGCAACTTGGCCAGGCTCGCGGTCAGGCCGCGCAGATCCGCGAAGAGGCGGCCGCCTACAAGGACCGCGTCGTGAAGGAAGCCGAAGGTGAAGCCCAACGCTTCGTCGATATCTACGAGGAATACAGCAAGGCGCCCGACGTTACCCGCAAGCGCCTCTATCTCGAAACCATGGAGCAGGTTCTGAAGAACTCCAACAAGGTCATCATCGACGAAAAGCAGGGCGTCGTGCCGTACCTGCCGCTCAACGAGCTTAATCGTATGGGCCAGACTCAGCAGGGAGGCAATTGATCATGTCCAATCGTCTCGCCGCTTTGCTGATCGGCCTTGCCGCCGTTCTTCTGCTCATCTACTCGTCGGTTTTCGTGGTCAACGAACGTCAGCAGGCGATCGTGGTCCGTTTCGGTCAGATCAAGGCTGTCTACAAGGATCCCGGTCTCTACTTCAAGCTGCCCTTCGCGTTTGCAGATGCTGACCGCGTCCAGTATGTCGAGGATCAGGCGCTTCGCTTCGATCTCGACAACATCCGCGTACAGGTTTCGGGTGGTAAGTTCTACGAAGTGGATGCCTTCGTGGTCTACAAGATCACCGACGCACGCCGCTTCCGCGAAACCGTTTCGGGTGACCGCGATGCTGCCGAAACCCGTCTCACCACCCGTCTCGATGCATCGTTGCGCCGGGTCTACGGTCTGAGAGGCTTCGAGTCCGCTCTGTCCGACGCCCGCGCTTCGATGATGCAGGAGGTTCGTGACGATCTTCGCGCCGACGCCGAATCGCTCGGTATTACCATCGAGGACGTGCGCATCCGCCGTACCGACCTGACGCAGGAAGTCTCCCAGCAGACCTTCGACCGCATGAAGGCCGAACGTCTGGCGGAAGCCGAACTCATCCGCGCCCGGGGTAACGAAGAGGGGCAGCGCCGCCGCGCAATCGCCGACCGTCAGGTTGTCGAGATCCAGGCGGAAGCCCAGCGTGATTCGGAAGTGCTGCGAGGCGAGGGCGATGCCGAGCGTAACCGCGTTTTCGCCGAAGCCTTCTCTCGTGATGAGGATTTCTTCGAGTTCTATCGTTCAATGCGTGCTTATAACGGCGCACTGAGCGGCAACGGCACGACGATGGTCCTTTCGCCGGATTCCGAATTCTTCCGTTATTTCAACGGTACTTCGGGCACTGCAGCAGTCGCGCCGGGTGCGCCGGCAGGCGCTAACAACTGATCGGTGTGCCATGTCGGATTTTCTGACAGGCGTGGCGTTCTTTCTCATCATCGAGGGGCTGGTCTATGCACTGGCCCCTCGTTTGCTTGTCAGGATGGCCAAGCTGTTGCCTGACATTCCGGAGGGGCAACTGCGTCTTTCCGGTCTCGTCGCGATTGCCTTCGGCGTCGCTCTCGTCTGGCTGCTTCGTGGATGACGCAGCGGTGAGGTTTCGCCTGAAATTGATTTAACCTTTCATCATTCCGCCTTATGCTGTCGCCAAAAAGCGATTTCCGAGCCGCAGAGGAAGCCTCATGACCATCGACGCCCGCAAGCGCCATTTACTCCTTCCAGCATTTCTGGTCGGGGCAGCCCTTGCTGTCGGCACCGTCGTCGCGCCGTATCCGGTGCGAGCTCAGGGGCCTGAATCGGTCGCGGATCTCGCGTCGGGACTGCTCGATGCGGTGGTCAACATCTCCACCTCGCAGAGCGTCAAGGAAGAGCGCGATGCGCCGATGCCGAAGCTGCCGGAAGGGTCTCCCTTCCAGGAGCTTTTCGAAGATTTCTTCAAGAACCGCGGCGGTCAAGACGGAAATAACAAGGTCAATTCGCTGGGCTCCGGTTTCGTCATCGACCCGAGCGGCTTCATCGTCACCAATAATCACGTGATCGAGAATGCGGATGACATCGAGGCCATCTTCCCGGACGGCTCCAAGCTCAAGGCGAAGCTGATTGGCACGGATACGAAGACCGACCTTTCGGTTTTGAAGGTCGAGCCGTCGGCGCCGCTCAAGTCGGTCAAGTTCGGCGATTCTCGCAAGATGCGTATCGGCGACTGGGTCATGGCGATCGGCAACCCCTTCGGGCTCGGCGGATCTGTCACCGTCGGCATCATCTCGGCCAGCGGCCGAAACATCAATGCCGGCCCCTATGACAACTTTATCCAGACCGACGCTGCAATCAACAAGGGCAATTCCGGCGGTCCGCTGTTCAACATGAACGGCGAGGTCATCGGCATCAACACGGCGATCATTTCGCCGAGCGGCGGTTCCATCGGTATCGGCTTTGCCGTTCCGACGGAGCTTGCGGAAAATGTCATCAAGCAGCTCATGGAATTCGGTGAGACCCGACGCGGCTGGCTCGGCGTTCGCATTCAGCCGGTCACCGACGATGTTGCCGAAAGCGTGGGCATCGTCGGCAAGGCGCGTGGTGCCCTGGTGAGCGGTATCGTCAAGGGCGGACCGGTCGAGAACGGCCCGATCAAGGTTGGCGATGTGATCGTTGGCTTCAACGGCAAGAAGGTTGGCGATACACGCGACCTGGTACGCATAGTTGCCGAGAGCAGCGTGGGGTCGGATGTCGATGTCGTCATCTTGCGTGACGGCAAGGAGGAAACCGTCAAGGTGAAGCTTGGCCGTCTGGAGGACGAACAGCAGGCAAAATCGGAAGATCCGGCTGCGAGTGAGGACGGTGCTGTCCCGCAAGACGGGGAGAAGGCCGCACCGGGAGATGGCGGCGAGGCCGCTCCGGAGGACGACGGCACTATCGAGGAAGATCAACAGGCTCCCGAGGAGCAGGGCAACAGTGCGGCTCCGGTAATGGACAATCTCATCGGCGTCGAACTTGCCACACTCGATGATGCCGGTCGAAAGACCTATTCTATTGCCGAAAGCGTCGAAGGTGTCATCATCACCAAGGTTGTGCCGGGCTCGCAAGCCGAGGCCAAGGGGTTGAAGGTCGGACAGGTGATCGTCGAAGTGGCGCAGGAATTCATGCAGGTGCCGAAGGATGTCATCGACATGCTGGCCGCTCTCAAGGGGGAGGGGCGCCGCAGCGCGCATCTGATGGTGGCTGACGGAGAGGGCAATCTGCGGCTTGTCGCGGTTCCGCTGGAGTAGCGGCGGGCTCGAAGTTCAAGCGACAATGCCGCTTTAGCAGTGCGAATTACCATTCAACGAAAAGGCCTCCGTGGGTGATACACGGAGGCCTTTTTCTTTAGAATTACCGGGGCTGATTTCAGGGTGCGACGAAATCGGCCTTGCGATAGCCCTGCAGGTAAAGAAGTGCGGTGAGATCGCCGTGGTCGATGCGGATCTTTGCCTGTGCGGCCACTGCCGGCTTGGCGTGAAGCGCGACGCCCGATCCGGCCAGTTCCAGCATGCCGAGGTCGTTTGCGCCGTCGCCAACGGCAATTACGTCGGCGGGATCGATGCCGAGTTTGCCGGTGATGTCGATGAGAGCATCGACCTTGGCCTGCTTGCCGAGGATCGGCTCCTCTACCGCGCCTGCCAAGGCGCCATTGTCTTCGATCAGAATGTTGGCACGGTTTTCATGGAAGCCGAGGGTCGCGGCGATGCGCGAGGTGAAGACCGTGAAGCCACCGGAGACCAGGGCGGTGTAATGTCCCTTGGCTTTCATCGTGGCGATCAGTTCCGGTCCACCCGGCGTCAGCGTGATACGTTTGGCGATCACTTCGTCGACGACTGTGACCGGCAGGCCCTTGAGCAGTGCGACACGCTCCCTGAGGGCGGGTTCGAAGGCGATCTCGCCGTTCATGGCACGTGCTGTAATCGCCGAGACCTTTTCCTTCAGCCCGACTTCGGCTGCCAGTTCGTCGATGCATTCCTGGCCGATCATGGTCGAATCCATGTCCGCGATCAGGAACTTCTTGCGCCGGGTGTCGACATCCTGAATGGCGAGGTCGATCGGAAGCCCCTCGATCGCGGCACGTAGCGCCGTTTCCGCTTCCGTGAGAACCGTGCCATCCTTGAGCGCGATGTCGCAGGCGATGCCGTCTGCGAGCCAGTAGAGACCGGAGGCCTTCACCGCATCGGCGGCCTTTTCGGCGATGGCGGGTGCGAGAACGGGATTTGACGGATTGGCAATAAGCGTGGCAACGAGAGCCATGATGGATAACCTTGGAAATGATATCGACGCGATCCTGATAACCGGGCCGACTGCCAGCGGCAAGTCCGCGCTGGCTCTCGATTTCGCAAAGCGTTTCGGCGGGCAGGTGGTCAACGCCGACAGTATGCAGGTCTATGACGTCCTGCGGGTGCTGACGGCGCGTCCATCGGAAGAGGAGATGGCGGGCATTGCCCATCATCTCTATGGGTATGTACATCCAGCCGCTTCTTATTCGACTGGTGACTGGCTGCGTGATGTCGGGGATCTTCTGTCCCGGTTGAAGGCTGACAATGTGCTTCCGGTGATCGTGGGAGGAACAGGCCTCTACTTCAAGGCGCTGACCGGCGGACTTTCCGACATGCCGACCGTGCCCGAGGACATCCGGTCGACATTGAGAGGGCGACTTTCCACCGAAGGTGCGGAGACGCTTCACCGAGAACTTGCCGCGCGCGATCCAGCCATGGCCGGGCGCCTCAATCCGCAGGATGGCCAGCGGATCGTGCGGGCGCTTGAGGTGCTTGAGACGACGGGGCAGTCGATCTCCGAGTTTCAGGGCAAGGCCGGTCTCATGCTGGTCGATCCTGCTCGCGCTCGCAAATTCGTGGTGTTGCCGGATCGTGCGCTTCTGCATGAGAGGATCAACCGGCGTTTTGCCGGCATGTTCGAGCAGGGCGCCGTCGAGGAGGTCGAAGCGTTGTTGGCGCTCGGGCTTTCTCCCGAGATGCCGGCGATGAAGGCTATCGGGGTTTCCCAGATCGCGGCGATGCTGAAAGGCGAGCTTTCACGGGACGAGGTCATCGAATTGGCATCGGCTGCGACCCGTCAATATGCCAAGCGGCAGATGACGTGGTTTCGCAACCAGATGGATGAAAGCTGGGAGCGGATCGATCCCGCTACTTTCTCCGCTCAGTCCTTGCGGTAGAGACTGGAGAGGGGCTTCTTCAGGATGCTTTCACGAAGGGAGCCGCCTTCGCGGCGAAGCGTGCTGCCGAAGGAAGGGTTGGCGGGTGCCGAGGGCCCCTGCGAGCGGATGTTTGCATAGGGTGCCGGTTCGTCCCGCTGTCGTGGCGGCTGCGGGAATATGCCTTCGCGTTGCAGAGCAGCTCGTTCTTCCTCAAACCTGCTGACGGGCAGCATATCGGGGCGGTAGGGCTCCACCGCCGGCGGCGGTTCCGGCGTAGCGGCAGGAACATGCTTGGTTGCCGGGGCCGCATGCTCAGGTGCCAAAAGCGCCTGCCGAATTTCATCGAAGGTTGCATTGGGGCCGAGATGGGTCGGGATCTCGAAATCGTCCTCGTCCGGCTCCAGAGAAGGCGGCGTGATGTCGGTAAAGCTTCTCGGATTCTCTTCCAGCCTATTACCCGGGAATGATGTCTCGAAACTCTGCTGGAAGGCGGAGATGTCCGGCGCACTCACGGAGCGCATGCGGGCGATGATCGATCTGAGGTCGACGGTATCCGGGTTTTCCTCGCTGTGTTTGGCAGCGGCACCATTCGCCTTTGGCAGATGGCTGCTGTCGACGCGCGAAAAGCGCATGCGCATCGGCACAGCAATCGCCTCGCCGAAGGCTATTGCTTCGCCATTGCCGATCGAGGAAATGAAGCTGGTCGTCGAAATTGACGAATCCGGAATGGCGGAACGGATAATTTCCTGGTCCCGGTCGTTGGTCAGGCGCATGGCGAACAGGGTCGAGCACTGCGAAAGGATCGTCTGATCGAGTTCGCCGGGACGCTGCGTGATGATGCCCAGCGATACGCCGTATTTTCGGCCTTCCTTGGCAATTCGGGCGATGGCCTGCCGCGTCGGGAAGAAGCCGAGGCTCGGGTCGGACGGAATGTAGCGGTGGGCCTCTTCGCAGACGACGAGCATATGGATCGCGCCGTTTGACCAGAGCGCCAGTTCGAAGGCCATGCGGCAGAGGACCGAGGCGACGGAATTCACCACTTCTGACGGGATGCCGGCGAGCTGGAAGGTGCAGATAGGCCTGTCGTCTCCCGGAATGCGGAAGATCTCCGCAATCGTCTCCATGATCGTGTCGCTGATCGTATTGTTGGAGAACATGAAGTGGTAACGCGGATCGTTGATCGCCGACATGATGCGCATCTTCAGCGCACGCATGAACGGCTTGTCGCCGCGGCCTTCCAGCCGGCCGATGCGGTCGTCGATCAGCGCCAGAAGGTCGGCCATGCGATATGGCACCGGCGTATCGGCGGTGATCGAACTCTTGTCCGAGGTGCGGCGCATCAGGGCGGACTCGTTGCCGCGGAAGGCGCGCTTCGCCTCCGGCATGAGATCGCGGAGAATGTCGAGTTCTTCCGGTACCGGCGGGCGGCCGCGGAACAGCACTTCGGCGAACTCCTCGAGCTTCATCAGCCAGAAGGGTAGGTCCAGCGTGTCGGTATCGACGACCACCGCATGCTCGGGGAAGGCGGCGGCGAATTCGTTGTGCGGGTCCAGGATGAGGACGCGCAATTTCGGATCGGCCTCGATCGCCTTGCGCAGCAGGAGCGATACGGCCGTCGATTTGCCGACGCCGGTGGAGCCGACGACGGCGAAATGCTTGGAAAGCATCGAGGGAATATGAATCGTCGCGTCGATGCTTTCGTCCTGCGTGAGCTTGCCGATGGCGCAGGAGGAACCCTTGCGGCTGTCATAGATGCGCAGGAGGTCGGCAGCGCGTATGCGGTGGGCGACGGCGCCGAGATAGGGATAACGCGAAATCCCGGTTGAGAATTCATCCAGGCCGCCGGGGCCTTTATGAACCTCGCCGAGCAATTCGACCTCGATCAGGAAATAGTTGTCAGCCTCTTCACCCCAGTCGCGGGAACCGGTCTGCATCGAATAAGCAAGGGCCACGACGCGGTTTTCGCCGACACTGATCGAAATCAGCCGCCCGACGGACCAGAGTTCGGTGAGATCTGTCGATCCTTCTTCCGCCACTGCGGATATGGTGGCGCGGGAACCATTGCAGGCGACGACACGTCCAAGCATGCGGTAGCCCGGATGCAGGCGGTCGCGGCGATCCTGTTCGCCAGCGCTGCCGGAAGTCTTGAGATCGTCGTTACGCAATAAGGGACTCCCTGCTCGGGGAGGTAATGTAAAGGCTCGAGACTTAACGACGGGTATATCGCAAAGAACGAATTTTCCGAAAGCGTGGTGTTTTATGTCTTATTTAGCGCCGGTTTTTGTCATTTGATGCGTTGACGCTTTTTCGATTTGTGTTATCACACGTGTCATGAAAAATTCGAAGGCTCTTATTGTGGTGGGAAAGCGCATGGGCAGGATGGTGTAACCATCCGGCGATAGCCACCCATGCGCTAGATGACAGGCTCCTCAAAGGGGCCTTTTTTTATGGCCAAAACCGGGCTACGGCTCTCAAAAAAATCCCTAGGCAGATGGAAACAGGCATGACGGGTAAAGACAATCAGATGACCGGCGCGGAAATCGTTCTGCGAGCGCTGAAGGACAACGGGGTTGAGCATATCTTCGGCTATCCCGGCGGAGCCGTGTTGCCGATCTATGACGAAATCTTCCAGCAGGAAGAGATTCAGCACATCCTCGTTCGCCACGAACAGGGGGCAGGGCATGCCGCAGAAGGCTATGCCCGCTCCACAGGCAAGGTTGGCGTTCTGCTCGTAACCTCCGGTCCGGGTGCGACAAATGCCGTTACACCGCTGCAGGATGCCTTGATGGACTCTATCCCGCTGGTCTGCATTTCCGGCCAGGTTCCGACGAGCCTGATCGGTTCCGATGCCTTCCAGGAATGCGATACCGTCGGTATCACGCGCCCCTGCACCAAGCACAACTGGCTGGTCAAGGACGTCAACGAACTCGCCGGCGTCATTCACGAGGCCTTCCGCATTGCGCAGAGCGGTCGCCCCGGTCCGGTTCTGGTCGATGTTCCGAAGGACGTCCAGTTCGCCACTGGTACCTATACGCCGCCTTCGGCGCATGTTGCGCAGAGAAGCTACCAGCCCAAGGTTCAGGGTGACGAAAACGCCATTCGGGCGGCCATCGAACTGATGGCGCATGCCCGCCGTCCGGTCTTCTATACCGGTGGTGGTGTCGTCAATTCCGGGCCGGAAGCATCCAAGCTGCTGCGCGAGCTTGTCGAGCTCACCGATTTCCCGATCACGTCCACCCTGATGGGTCTTGGCGCCTATCCTGCCTCGGGCAAGAACTGGCTCGGCATGCTCGGCATGCACGGTTCCTACGAAGCCAACATGGCGATGCACGACTGTGACGTCATGGTCTGTGTCGGCGCGCGCTTCGATGACCGCATTACCGGCAGGCTCAATGCCTTCTCGCCGAATTCGAAGAAGATCCATATCGATATCGATCCGTCCTCGATCAATAAGAACGTCCGCGTCGATGTACCGATCACCGGCGATGTCGGGAACGTGCTTGAAGACATGGTTCGCCTGTGGCGAGCGCTGCCGAAGAAGCCCGAGGCGGCCCAGACGGCAGAGTGGAAGGAAAGCATTGCTCGCTGGAGGGCGCGCCGCTCCTTCGCCTATACGCCGTCGAAGGACGTCATCATGCCGCAATATGCCATCGAGCGGCTGTACCATCTGACGAAGGATCGCGACACCTACATCACCACCGAAGTCGGCCAACACCAGATGTGGGCCGCGCAGTTCTTCGGCTTCGAGAAGCCGAACCGGTGGATGACCTCGGGTGGTCTCGGCACGATGGGCTACGGCTTCCCGGCAGCAATCGGGGTACAGATCGCCCATCCGGAAAGCCTCGTCATCGACATCGCCGGCGATGCCTCGATCCAGATGTGCATTCAGGAAATGTCCTGCGCGGTTCAGTATGAAGCGCCGGTCAAGATCTTCATCCTGAATAACCAGTACATGGGCATGGTTCGCCAGTGGCAGCAGCTGCTGCATGGCAACCGCCTGTCGAACTCCTACACCGAGGCCATGCCTGACTTCGTCAAGCTCGCCGAGGCCTATGGCGCCGTGGGTCTGCGTTGCGAAAAGCCGGATGAACTCGACGATGCCATCATGGAGATGATCAACGTCAAGAAGCCGGTGATCTTCGATTGCCGCGTCGCCAATCTCGCCAACTGCTTCCCGATGATCCCGTCAGGCAAGGCACATAACGAGATGTTGCTGCCGGACGAGGCGACCGACGAGGCCGTTGCGACGGCGATCGACGCCAAGGGCCGCCAGCTGGTTTGACGCGATAGACAGGAACAGAGACACATGAACGCACAGCTTCAACCTACCGGCTCGGCCTACTTCATCGCGAAGGAAACGGCGGCCATCGAGAGCCATACGCTATCGGTTCTCGTCGATAACGAACCGGGCGTTCTTGCCCGAGTCATCGGCCTATTCTCAGGTCGTGGCTACAACATCGAAAGCCTGACGGTTTCCGAGACCGAGCATGAGGCGCATCTGTCGCGCATCACCATTGTCACGCGCGGTACGCCGAGCGTCCTGGAACAAATCAAGGCTCAGCTCGAGCGTATCGTGCCGGTGCATCGGGTTCTCGATCTCACCGTGCGGGCGAAGGAGCTTGGTCAGGAACGGCCGATCGAGCGCGAAGTGGCGCTGGTGAAGGTGGTTGCCGAAGGCGAGATGCGTGCCGAAACCCTGCGCCTTGCCGATGCCTTTCAGGCGAAGGTGGTCGATGCGACGGTCGAGCATTTCATCTTCGAGATTACCGGCAAGTCCTCCAAGATCGACCAGTTCGTGGCGATCATGAAGCCGCTCGGCCTCAATGAAATCTGCCGCACCGGGATCGCGGCAATGAACCGCGGTTCGCAGGGCATGTGACCGCTTTCGGCGGGGGAGCGAGGCCTGTGTCTCGCATTCGCCGCCGGATGGGTCTTGGAACCTGATCGCTCAAAAGTCTGCCGCATGCATTGCGTGACGGGCGGCCGCATTCATTTCGTCTGATACGGAAAGGCATCCTGCCGGTTTTGACACCGCAGGATGCCTTTTTCTTGTGTTGAGCAATCAGCGTTTGGAAGGGCGCGCGCCGTGTGTTCGTGTCGGTTTTAAATGTCTGCCACAATACCGGGCGGCGGGCGGTATTGCGCCCTCAGCGCCTTCAGGATGGGTGCGGAGCCGATCAAATGTCGAGTGTTCGCGTTCAAACCGCCGCGGTATCCTGATAAAGGTTGATCCAAAGCGCCACGTCCCTTGAGTCTTGCTGCTTGCACTTTGGACCGTTGTTTTCGCATATCGTACAAAGCCGCTGATGCGCTTTGGCGCGACACGCTTCAGAACATAGACATCTGGCTGGGCAACGGCTTTTCCGCAGGCTCATCGACTGCGTCGGCTTCCATGGGCGTGGCGGCCTTGGAGGGTTTTGCCTTGCCCTTCTGCCCGGTCGGCTCCTGTGGTTTGGCCGGCTCGTCGGCTGCCGGTACTTCGGTCGGCTCCAGCTGCTGGAGGAAACCGGTCAGGACCTCCTTCAAAATGTTCGGAGCAAGGGCGTAGTGGACGAACTGGCCGCGCTTTTCGCGGGTGATCAGGCCGGCATTTTCCAGAATGGCGAGGTGCTGCGATACGGAGGGCTTGGCCATGTCGAAGCGCGAGGATATCTCGCCTGCGGTGAGGCCGGAGGCGGCAAGGTATTTGAGTATGGCCCGGCGAGGCGCTGCGGCGAGAGCATGAAAGGCTTGCTGAGCCCGCCTTTCGGACTTGTTGGGGGCGAATGCCTTTTTCGTCTGTTTCTTCACTTGAGCGCCTTGGTCATCAGATCGACCGCAGATGGATTTTTGTAAATTCTATAATTAGGAAAATTCCTAAAAGTCTAGTGCGTATTTCGGGCTAGGCTTGTGATATTAGTTGGGTGGCTAATTATGTTATTCTCATAATGCCTACGGCATGTCGCGCAAAAGTGTGCAGCGGTTTTGCGGCAACGACATGCGATGAAACAAGGACTTAAAGCGTAGAGAGCGAAG
>QFQX01000018.1 GCA_003248775.1 Shinella sp.
CGGTCCAATCATGTGTGCCCTGCAGGCACGCCCCGCCCTGTTTCAGGCGAGAGGGAGACCATTCTCATCCAGCCCCCGGGGCCTGCTCCGCGTTTCGAACAGGCCACCGGGTCACCGGCCCCGCCTCGCCGGCAACGCAAGCCGGTGTAACCGCGACGGGACGGATGGATTGTAGGCCCGGGCAGGCCGTGCGGGGATTTTGCGGGAAAACGGGGAAGAAAGGGGGGACACTGCGAGAGGAGGTGAAGCCTGCCCCTCATCCCCCTGCCGGGACCTTCTCCCCGCAAGCGGGGAGAAGGGGCGTTGGGCGCGACGTCAGCATTCCCTCTCCCTGCTTGCGGGGAGAGGGTCAGGGTGAGGGGCGTTCGCGGTGATGCATTGAATTGGAGTAGAAGATAAAGCTCCTACTGCGCCGCCTTGGCCGCAACAAGGCTTCGCAAGTCCTCGACTTCCTTGTCCGTCAGCGAACGGACGGCGCCTTTTTCGAGGTCGCCGAGGGGGAGGTTGCCGATCGAGACGCGCAGGAGGCGGAGGGTGGCGATGTCGAGAGCTTCGAGCATGCGGCGGATCTGGCGGTTGCGGCCTTCGTCGAGAACGACTTCCAGCCATGAATTCCTGTCGCCTTCGCGCAGTTTCGTGACACTTTCGGCGTGGAGAAGCTCGCCGTCATGGCGGATGCCGGACGTCAGGGCTTGGAGCATCTCATCGGTGGCGATGCGGTCGATCTGGACGTGGTAGGTCTTCGGCACATGGGTCTCTGGATCGAGCAGGCTTTGGGAGAATTCCGTGTCGTTGGTGAAGAGCAGCAGGCCCTCGCTCGCCTTGTCGAGGCGGCCGACGGGGGAGAGGTGGGTATGGTTGAGATCCTTCAGGCAATCGAAGACCGTCGGGCGCCCTTCGGGGTCGTGACGTGTGGTGACGAGGCCGCGCGGCTTGTTCAGCATCAGGTAGACGCGCTTTTCCGCAGTCACCGGCTTGCCATCCACGGCAATCGCCTCGTCCGACAGATCCACCCAGGTCTGCAGGTCCCTGACGATGCGACCGGCCAGCGACACGCGCCCTGCGGTCACCAGTTCCTCGGCCTGGGTGCGGGAGCAATAGCCCAGTTTCGAGAGCGCCCGGGCAATGGTGGCGCGCTTGCCGCCCTGAGACGCTTCCGGCTTGCGGGCAGGTGCGGGTTTCGGCTGTTTGCGGATGTCTTTCCGTTCCCGTGGCATCTTGTGTTCCCTGACATCATGCGTTCCCATGACAGGATCTGTCGACCCGCCGGCCTTTGTCATTCCTGAGCAACGTCCGGCGACAGCAAGCGGCGATCCTGCGTTTGGAATTGCCGGAACATTTCCAGCGAAAATGGAATCGCCTTCAATACTCTATCTCTTTGTTTTGGCGTAATTCCGCACGCAAAACCACTTCGCACTTTTGCTGGAATTGCTGTAGAGCGTCTGCAATAAGACCATGCCTGCCGTTCATCAACCGGCAATAGGCGAGACGGCGCAAGTTTGGAGTGAAGAGAATGGCGAATCAGGACGACATTACCGGTGAACTCATAACGCTGCGCGATTACTGGCGCTATGCGATCTCCCGCTTCAATGCGGCGGATCTCAGCTACGGTCACGGAACGACGACTGCGAGCGACGATGCGGCCTTTCTGCTGCTGGATTCTCTCGATCTGCCGATCGATGCGCTCGATCCGTTCCTCGATGCGCGGTTGCTGTCTTCCGAACGCAGGCTTCTGGCCGATCGGATCGATGCGCGCGTAAGGACCCGCAAGCCTTCGGCCTATCTCACCGGCCGGTCCTATATCCAGGGCGTGCGTTTCCATGTGGACGAACGGGTGATCGTGCCGCGTTCGCATATCGGGGAAATCCTGTTTGCCGAATATCTCAATCCGCAGGGCTCGTCCTTCCTGCCGGATCCGATGGCGGTCGAGAGCGCCGTCGACATCTGCACCGGTTCCGGTTGCCTTGCGGTCCTCGCCGCAAAGTTCCTGCCGAACGCGGCGGTCGATGCGGTCGATCTTTCGGCCGATGCGCTGGAAGTCGCCAAGCTTAATCTCAGGGAGCATGAGGTCGAGGATCAGGTGAGCCTGTTCGAAGGCGACCTGTTCGCACCGCTTGCGGGACGCAGGTACGACCTCATCATCACCAATCCGCCCTATGTGGACCATGCCGCGATGGACGACTATCCGGCGGAGTTCCGGGCCGAACCGGTGATGGCCCATGATGGCGGCGAGGACGGCCTCGATCTCGTCAGGAAAATTCTCGAGGAGGCCGCGGATTACCTCAATCCGGGCGGCGGCATGATCTGCGAGATCGGCTCGGGCCGCGAAATCCTCGAGGAGGAATTCCCGCATCTGGAATTCGTCTGGCTGGAAACGGCGGAATCGCAGGATGCCGTGTTCTGGATCACGGCGGAAGCGCTGGGTGTCGAGGGGCTGGTGTAAGGCGGGTCGATCGGATGAGGTAGTGGTCCGGGGCTACCCCCCCTCTGCCTTGCCGGCGTTCGTCGCTGCAATCGATTCACAGGATCGATTGCTCGACTTCGTCGACCGCTCCTCACCCCCCTCAAGGGGGGAGATCAGATGGGGCTGGCACAGCGTTGCATCGTGAGCGCTGAAATCCGTGATGTGAGAATCCACAAGAACAGCAGTCGATGAGCGCAGAAAGGCCAGCCGCGAGCCGATCTCCCCCCTTGAGGGGGAGATGCCTGGCAAGGCAGAGGGGGGTGAACCCAGCCAGCAACCTTTCGTCATATAGTCCGAACAGTCGCATGTATGCCGGCATGACGATGTCCCTGCATCCGTCAGTAACGTACGGACGCGAAGCTCAATCCTTCTTGATGCTCATCAACACATCCCAGAGGTCGGCGCCGGTCTCGAAGACGGCGGCGTTGGCCTTGTAGCCGATTTCGGCGGTCTTCATGTCGATCAGTTCGGAGCCGAGGTCGACATTGGAAGTGTCGTCGAAGGTGGCGCTTTTCGATGGGGAGACGCTGGCCGATACGCCGCCGTAGGGCTGGCCGGTCAGGCTGGTTTCGAGGCGGCTGTAGCCGGGTGTGCTGGCGTTCGCGACATTGTTGGCAGTGGCGGCAAGGCGCTTCGTGTTCGCCTGCAAGCCTGACGATGCGATATTCAGAACTGCCGAAATGCCCATGCCGTCCATCCCTCGAAGATCGGGCGTCGAAAACCCGGATGGGATGGTTCTACAGAGGCCGGTTTAGCAAAGGTTGAAGGGGCAGGGTTAGCGATCCGCCTGGGATTGCGGTCGCTTGTACCGAAACGGGACGGTGTGGGTCGGATGGGATGAGCCCCTAATCCGCCCTTCGGGCACCTTCTCCCCGCGAGCGGGGAGAAGGAAGGGCAAGGAACGAGCCTCGCCATAAACAATCCGCTTATTCAGCGGCTTCCGCGTATTCGCTCATCGGCGGGCAGGTGCAGACGAGGTTGCGGTCGCCATAGACGTTGTCGACGCGGTTGACGGGCGACCAGTACTTGTCCACGCGGAAGGCGCCCGGCGGGAAGCAGGCCTGTTCGCGCGAATAGGGCCGGTTCCACTCGCCGACGAGGTCTTCCACCGTATGGGGAGCGTTCTTCAGCGGGTTGTCGTCCTTGTCCATCCGGCCTTCCTCGATGGCGCGGGCTTCCTCGCGGATCGCCAGCATGGCATCGCAGAAACGGTCGATCTCGGCCTTGGTCTCGCTTTCGGTGGGCTCGATCATCAGGGTTCCGGCAACCGGCCAGCTCATGGTCGGGGCGTGGAAGCCGCAGTCGATCAGCCGCTTGGCGACGTCGTCGACGGTGACGCCGGCGGATGCCGCAAGCGGCCGGGTGTCGATGATGCACTCATGCGCCACGCGGCCTGCCTCGGACTTGTAGAGCACTTCATAGGCGTCCTTCAGCCGTGCGGCGATGTAGTTGGCGTTGAGGATCGCGACCTTGGTCGCCTGCGTCAGGCCTTCGCCGCCCATCATCAGGCAGTAGGACCAGGAGATCGGCAGGATCGACGGCGAGCCGTAGGGACCGGCCGATACCGCGCCCGGACGGCCGTCTGTCTCGATATGACCGGGCAGGAAGTCGGCCAGATGCGCCTTGACGCCGATCGGTCCCATGCCCGGACCGCCGCCGCCATGCGGGATGCAGAAGGTCTTGTGCAGGTTGAGGTGGCTGACGTCGGAGCCGATGTCGCCGGGGCGGGCGAGGCCGACCATGGCGTTCATGTTGGCGCCGTCGAGATAGACCTGACCGCCATGCTGGTGGGTGATCTCGCAGATCTCCCGCACCGTTTCCTCGAACACGCCATGGGTCGAGGGATAGGTGATCATGCAGCAGGACAGCGTGTCGGTGTACTGCTCGGCCTTGGCGCGGAAATCGTCGAGATCGACGTCGCCATTGTCCTTTGCCTTGACCGGCACGACCGTCATGCCGGCCATCTGGGCCGACGCCGGGTTGGTTCCGTGGGCCGACGTCGGGATCAGGCAGACGGTACGGTGGCTATCACCGCGCGAGAGGTGATAGTTGCGGATGGTGAGCAGGCCGGCATATTCGCCCTGCGCGCCGGAATTCGGCTGCATCGAGAAGGCGTCGTAGCCGGTGACGGCACAAAGCTTTTCGATCAGGTCGTCGATCATCTGCCTGTAGCCCTGAGCCTGATCGGCGGGCACGAAGGGATGGATCTCGGAGAATTCAGGCCAGGTGATCGGCAGCATTTCCGCCGTCGCGTTCAGCTTCATCGTGCAGGAGCCGAGCGGGATCATTGCCCGGTCGAGCGCGAGGTCGCGGTCGGAGAGACGGCGGATGTAGCGCGTCATCTCGCTTTCGGCGCGGTTCATGTGGAAGATCGGGTGGGTCAGGTAGTCGCTGGCGCGCACCAGATCCTTCGGCAGCCGGTATTCCGGGGTGAAGTCGGCGACCGCGAAATTGCCGCCGAAAGCCCGCCAGACGGCCTCGAGCGTCGCGGGACGGGTGCGCTCGTCGAGCGACATGCCGATCTTCGTGTTCCCGACCTTGCGCAGGTTGACGCCTTCGGCGACGGCCGCGCGCAGGATGAGGCCCTGCATGTGGCCAACCTCGACGGTGATGGTGTCGAAGAAGGTTTCCGGCTCGACCTTGTAGCCAAGCTTTTCCAATCCCTTGGCCATCAGCACGGCTTTCTGGTGCACCTGCTGGGCGATGGCCTTCAGGCCCTTCGGTCCGTGGAAGACGGCATACATGGAGGCCATGACGGCAAGCAGCACCTGCGCCGTGCAGATGTTGGAGGTGGCCTTCTCACGGCGGATATGCTGTTCGCGGGTCTGCAGCGACAGGCGATAGGCGCGGTTGCCGCGGGCATCGACGGAGACGCCGACAAGGCGGCCGGGCATGGAGCGCTTGATCGCATCCTTGACCGCCATGTAGGCGGCATGCGGGCCGCCGTAACCGACCGGAACGCCGAAGCGCTGGGTCGAACCGATGGCGATATCCGCCCCCATTTCGCCGGGGGATTTCAGCAGCGTCAGCGCCAGTGGATCGGCGGCGAGGGTGGCGATCGCGCCGGTCTGATGCAGGCGTGCGATCAGGCCGGAGAAGTCGCGGGCGTGGCCATAGGTGCCGGGATACTGGAAGATCGCGCCGAAGACTTCGGTCGGGTCGAGATCGGCAAAGGGATCGCCGACGATGACCTGCCAGCCGAGCGGGGCGGCGCGCGTCTCGATGACGGCGATGGTCTGCGGATGGCAGTTCTTATCCACGAAGAAGGCCTCGGCCTTCGACTTGGCGGTGCGTTCGGAGAGCGCCATCGCTTCCGCCGCGGCGGTCGCTTCGTCAAGCAGCGAGGCATTGGCGACGTCGAGGCCGGTGAGGTCCGTGATCATCGTCTGGAAGTTCAGAAGCGCTTCGAGACGCCCCTGCGAAATCTCGGGCTGGTAAGGCGTGTAGGCCGTGTACCATGCCGGGTTTTCCAGAATGTTGCGCTGGATGACCGGCGGCGTAATCGTGCCGTAATAACCCTGACCGATGAGGGAGGTCAGCACCTTGTTGCGGTTGGCGATCTCGCGCAGCGTGTCGAGCGCCTCGCGTTCCGTCATGGCGGCGCCCCAGACGAGGGGCGCCTTCTGACGGATCGAGCCGGGCACGGTCGCATCGATCATGGCATCGAGCGAGGGGTAGCCGATCAGCTTCAGCATATCCGTCATTTCGGCCGGCGAGGGGCCGATATGACGGCGGTTGGCGAAGTCGTAAGGCTGGTAGTCGGTGAACTGGAATTCGACAGGCGTGGTCATGCGATCAGCTCTTTGTAGGCGGATTCATCAAGCAGTGCATCGGCATCCGAAACGTTCTTGAGCTTCAGCTTGAAGAACCAGGCTGCACCTTCGGGATCGGAATTGACGAGCGACGGGTCATCGACGATCGCCTGGTTGATTTCGGTCACTTCGCCGTCAAGCGGACAATAGACCTCGGAAGCAGCCTTCACGCTCTCGACGGTGGCGGCTTCTCCGTTCTTGTCGAAGGCAGCGCCGACTTCGGGGAGCTCGACGAAGACGAGGTCGCCGAGCTGGTCGGCGGCATGACGGGTGATCCCGACCGTTGCCACATCGCCCTCGATCTTCAGCCATTCGTGTTCTGCGGTGAATTTCAGCATGTGTTCGTTCCTCTCTCGGAAATCTGAATTCTCAGGATTGCCCCTCATCCCCCTGCCGGCCCCTGCCGGTACCTTCTCCCCGCAAGCGGGGAGAAGAGGCGAGCCGCACCGTTGCCGTTCCCTCTCCCTGCTTGCGGGGAGAGGGTCAGGGTGAGGGGCAAATGGCGGCCAGGAATGTTCATGCGGTCAGCGTTTGTAGGTCGGGGTGATGAAGGGAAGCGTCGCGACGGTGACGGGCAGGTACTTGCCGCGCACCTCGGCGAAGAGTTCGGTACCGGCTTCGGTGAATTCAGCGGGCACGTAGCCCATGGCCACCGGACTTTCGACACTCGGGCCGAAACCGCCGGAGGTCACGTGTCCGACGCGGTTCCTGCCTTCGGCATCGGAGAACAGGTCCGAAGGCGGCCGTACCGGGGCCTTGCCCTGAGGCTTCAGGCCGACGCGGCGGCGGGGCGTGCCGTTTTCGAGTTCTGCGAGAATGCGGGCAGCGCCGGGAAAGCCGCCTTCGCGCTCACCGCCCTTGCGACGGGCCTTCTGGATCGCCCATTCGAGACCGCCCTCGATCGGGGAGGTGGTGGTGTCGATATCGCTGCCATAGAGGCAGAGACCGGCCTCGAGGCGCAGGCTGTCGCGGGCGCCGAGTCCTATGGGTGCACAGTCGGGGTGGCCCAGCAGCGCCCTGGCGATTTCTACCGCCCGGTCGGACGGAACGGAAATCTCGAAACCGTCCTCGCCGGAATAGCCGGAACGGGACACGATGCAGGGAACGTCGTGAAGGTCGAGGTCGCGCACGTCCATGAAGCGCATGGCGACGAGGCCCGGCCAGAGTTCGGCCAGCACGGTTTCTGCGCGGGGCCCCTGCAGGGCAAGAAGCGCCCGGTCGTCGAGCAGGGTGATGTCGCAGGTATCGCCGAGGCCGGCCCGCATGTGGGCCACGTCCTGATCCTTGCAGGCGGCGTTGACGACGACCAGCAGGTGGTCGCCGCGGTTGGTGATCATCAGGTCGTCGAGAATGCCGCCGTTTTCGTCGGTGAAGAAGCCATAGCGCTGACGGCCCGGCTTGAGGCCGAGAATGTCGACGGGAACGAGGCGTTCCAGCGCGAGTGCCGCATCCCCGTAGCGTCCGGACTTCGCACGGACGAGAACCTGGCCCATGTGGGAAACGTCGAACAGTCCACAGTGACTGCGGGTGTAGAGATGTTCCTTCAATACGCCGGCCGGGTATTGGACCGGCATTTCATAGCCGGCAAACGGCACGATGCGGGCGCCAAGTTCTACATGAAGATCGAAAAGCGGTGTTCGCTTCAGGGGCGAGTCGTGTGGCAGGGACGGATCCAAGAAGGCCTCCATTCTGGGCGCTGACGCGCCGGCTCAGATCATGGCACGGTTGTGCCGGTTCGTGAGCCCCCTCTGTCCCTTTGCCTGAGATTGTTATCCCTTCGGCGCTCCCTTCCTTTTACGAAAGGGTTCTCTCCAGAGTTCAGTCGGCACCTTGTGGTCCTTTAGCCTGAGAGTTTCCGGGGCGGTTGCTCCTTCGGCACCGGATCGAACCGGTTTCTCCCTACAAGGTTGACCGGCATTATCTGTGACGCGGGTCGCTTGGCAAGAGGCTAGTGTCGTTCTCAGCCAAATTTTTGTCGCGTCGCAATAGGTCTGAATAGGTGCTCGACGCGGGATCGTCAGTTCTTGTGCTCGGGGAGACCCTTGAGTTTGGTGCTGGCGAAGTCTTCCAGTTCCTTCTCCGTCATCGATTTCAACATTTCTCGGGAGGCGCCCTTGAGCTCTCCCTTCGGAATTTCGCCGCGCTTTGCTGCCAAAGCTGCGCCTGCGGCGCGCTGCTGGGCTCGAGATTTTGCCGGCATGATGGTTTTTCCTTCTTTTTCTCGAGAAGTCTTGCCACTTTCTCGGAGATGTTTGGTTCAGGACAAACTTCCGCGGGGCGTTTCGGGTTCCAATTGTCGCACGGGAATTTCGGTTTTGCCTTGATTGATGATTCCGGATAATCAGAAGGTCGAGGAGCGGAAGGGGCCATGACCAGACGGACGGGTATAGCGACATTGGTGACGCGCATGCTGTGCGTGATCGCGCTCCTGTCTCTCGGCCTCGCGCACAAGCCGCCACAGGTGATGGCGGCCGCGATCGAAACCGCCGCGCTCATTCTGCCCGACGGCACCTATGCCGATATCTGCCTTAGCGATTCGGCAATCAAGCACCCTTCGGCAACGCTTTACTGCGAAGCCTGCATGCTGGCGGGTTCAACGCTGGTGCCGCAGCCCGACACGGATGGCTGGCTACTCTCCAACTTCCCGAGCCTTCACAATGCACAGAAGGCAGTCGTTGCTCATCTTATCCAGAAAGCGGTCGAACGGCCGCGTTCGCGCGCGCCTCCCGTCGTCTCCTGATCGCATTCGCTTTCAACGACATTCACACGCCTGAAACAGGCATATCGCCGGCAGTCGTCCGCCATGGGCTGAGATGTGCCGGTCAGGAGACAAGACATGAAAAAACTTCTTTCGCTCGGCACCGCCGCCATCGGTTTGCTTAACGCAGGTGGCGCCTTCGCGCACGCCTCCTTTGCCAACGAACCTGTCAAGCCGGAATCCTATTTCGTCGCGGTACTGCAGCTCCCACACGGTTGCAAAGGCAAGCCAACCAATGAGGTCCGGGTCACGTTGCCGGAAGGCTTCGTTTTCGCCAAGCCTCAGCCCAAGGCAGGATGGGAACTGGAAATCATAAAGGGCGACTATCAGAAATCCTATGACGACCAAGGACAGAAGGTAACATCCGGTCCGATCGAGATCCGCTGGAAGGGTGGCGATCTGCCGGACGAATTTTACGACACCTTTGCAATCCGCGGGAAGGTAAGCGGCATAGAGGCCGGCGGAAGCCTGGCTTTCAAGACGATCCAGCTTTGCGGCACTGACGGCAAAGTACTCTGGGACGAGGTTGCCGCTCCGGGCGTCAATCCACATTCTCTGAAGAACCCGGCTCCTGTCATCAAGGTTGCCGGCGGCGATGATGCCATGCCGGGCATGGCGGGTCATGACATGCAGGGACAAGGCGCGATGAGTGGTTCCGATGCCGGGGCAGCACCTGCCAAGACCATGGAGGCCGCGAAGGTTGGCGATATCGAACTTTCGGCGGGCTTTACCAAGGCCATGCTGCCGGGGCAGCCGGTTGGAGGCGGTTTTGTCACCATCAAGAATGGCGGCGCTTCTGATGACAGGCTGGTCTCGGTAGAATCTCCAGTCGCAGGTCGCGTCGAGCTTCATGAAATGGCGATGGTCAACGATGTCATGAAGATGCGTCAGTTGAATGAAGGAATTCCGGTTCCTGCCGGTCAAACCGTCGAATTGAAGCCCGGCGCGCTGCACATGATGTTCTTCCAGGTCAAGCAGCCGTTCGTCGAGGGCGGCAGCGTTCCGGTAAAGCTTACCTTCGAGAAGGCGGGCACGGTCGAGATTGTGCTTCCGGTCGGTCCGGCCAAGGGCAAGTAAGCGCGCCGTCGCTAAAGCGTATCGCGATCTTTCAGATTCGCTCTCTACGCTTTAAGACCTTGTTTGATCGCATGTCGTTGCCGCAAAACCGCTGCACACTCTTGCGCGACATGCTTTAGTGACGAAGGCCGCGTCCGTGAAACGGCGCGGCCTTTTCTGGTTGGAAAGCCGTCTGGGCGAAAGCGGTCAGGAAGTCGAGTTCTTGTATGCCTCGATGGTTTCCCTGACCGAAGACTGTTCGATCCGTCGCTGGCCGGCAGACAGGAAGAAAAGCGCGAGAGCCGGAGGCTGGGCTATGTTGGCGAGTGCGCGCAGACGGAAGTCGTTGCTTTCCTCAGCCTTGTCCATCACATCGCGTGCATACTCTTCAACATAAGTGGTGCGCGAAACCCTCTGTGGCGGCTTGATGGGCTCCATCGCATATGCGGCGGTATTCGCCGAAACCGTAACAATTTGTGCCATATTCATCACCAAAATACGTCTATCGGTGAATAATATCGTGTTCTCGTGGGCGCATCTTTAATTCTGGTGATGCAATTCTATTAAAACCTTAAGTAACGGTGCCGGAGAGTAACGGTTTTCCTTTTTGTCTTCATGGCTGTCGCGAGGCGCTACTTGAGAAAGAGGGCCGAATGTCCGCCAATTTCCGGTAGTTAGGTCTCTGCCTCCGAGATTGCGGTTTGATGCCGGAACTCTCGTTTCGCGTTTGCAAATCTGCGACGATATGTCATTTTTCGACATAAATTGGAGTTTGACGTAATCATTTTGATTGACGACATTTCCGATACCAGATTTCTGGTCTGCGGGTGTTTCCAAGGGAGGGAGCGAAACATGATTATCCTGGTTGGCTACGTCAGCATCGAGGGACAGTCGCGCAAGATTGCCGAGACCATTGCCGCGCAGATCGAAAAGGGCGGGGACCGGGCGGTGCTGTTCAACGTGGTGACGGGCGCCGAATTCGGCGTCGATCACCCACAGGCCGCCATCCTTTGCGCTCCCATTCATGCCGGACGCTATCCGGTGCCCTTCATCGATTTCGTGCGGCGGGAAAAAGACTGGCTGAAGAGCGTTCCGAGCGCCTTTGTGTCAGTGTCGCTGTTCATTCGCAGCGAATATGCCGACGAGCGCGAGGAGGCGATGCGCTTCCCGGACGCGCTGATGGCCGAGACCGGCTGGGTGCCCGGCATGGTGCATCATGCGGCGGGCGCGTTACGCTACACCGAATACGATTTCTTCAAACGCTGGATGGCCAAGAGGCTGGCGGAACGGGAGGGTGCGCCGACCGATACCAAGCAGATTCACGAGTTCACGGACTGGGCTGCACTTCAAACCTTTACCGGCGAATTCCTGACGGCCGCCAAGGCCTGAGAGACCGACCGTCGCGGGACTGGACGCAGGCCCGACCGGGCGCTACCACAATGGCATGATACAAATCCTGCTTGTGGCGGCCGGTGGGGCCGTAGGTTCTGTTTGCCGTTATCTCGTGGGGATAGGAGCCTTGCGGCTGCTCGGCCCCACTTTTCCGTGGGGAACGCTCACGGTCAATGTTGTCGGTTGTTTTGGCATCGGCGTGCTGGCAGAACTGATCGTCGCGCGTTTCGGTGCCTCCGCGGATCTCCGGCTGCTGCTGATCACCGGTTTTCTCGGCGGATTCACGACGTTCTCGGCCTTCGCGCTGGATGCGGTATCGCTGTTCGAGCGGGGAGCAGCCTTCAGCTCGTTCGTCTACCTCGCCAGTTCCATCGTCGTATCCATCGCCGCGACGGTCGCGGGCATGCTTTTGATGCGGTCCGTGCTCTGACGGCAGGCGCCGCAGGTTTTCCTGTTTCCATCTTCAATCGAAATGCTCTAAAGCGCTTTCGAGAACGATAGAGGCGCGTCGAACGCCAGAACCACCGGAAGACATAATCAATGGCAGGCATCGAACACATCACCGTGGACGCCGACGAGGCGGGCATGCGGATCGACCGCTGGTTCAAGGTGCACTTTCCAGGCCTCGGATTCGGCGCGCTTCAGAAACTGCTGCGGTCCGGACAGGTTCGGGTCGATGGCGGCCGCGTCAAGACCGACAGCCGGGTGCAGCCGGGGCAGGTGGTGCGTATTCCGCCGCTCGATGTCGACCTCAAGGTGAAGGCCGGACCGATCGGCTCGCATGACCTCAAGCATTCCGATGACGGAGCGCTGCTGTCGCGCATGCTGCTGCACGAGGACGACAAGGTGTTCGTTCTCAACAAGCCGGCGGGCCTCGCCGTGCAGGGCGGCTCGGGGCTTACCCGCCATATCGACAAGATGCTGGAAGCGTGGACCAACAAGAAGGGCGAGAAGCCGCGGCTGGTACATCGCCTCGACCGCGACACCTCCGGCGTTCTGGTGGTCGCACGCACGCGCGGCGCTGCCCAGAAGCTGACGGCGGCATTTCGCGAGCGCGACACCAAGAAGACCTACTGGTCTCTGGTGAAGGGGGTGCCGCGCAAGCACGAAGACAAGATCTCGACCTGGCTGGTCAAGGATCAGACCGATGAGGGCGACCGCATGCGGATCGCCAAGCATGGCGAGGACGGCGCCGACCACGCCGTTTCCTTCTATCGCGTGATCGACACCGCCGCGCAGAATCTCGCCTGGCTGGAGATGGAACCCTATACCGGTCGTACCCATCAGCTGCGCGTGCATGCGCTCCACATCGGCCATCCGATCATCGGCGATCCCAAATATTTCATCGATGATCCGAACTGGGACTTTCCGGGCGGCATCCAGAAGCGTCTGCATCTGCATGCCCGCCACATCGACATTCCGCATCCCTCCGGCGGACGGCTGAAGGTGACCGCGCCGCTGCCGCCGCACATGGTGCAGAGCTGGAACCTGCTCGGCTTCGATCAGGAAGACGGCAACAAGGATGACGACGAGTGAGGGGCATGGAATGAAACTGGTACTTTTCGATTTCGACGGAACGCTGGTGGACAGCGCCGGCCTGATCCACGAGACCATGCGGCGTACGTTCGAGGCGTTTTCCCATCCCGCTCCGACGTTCGAGGCGACCAAGAGCATCATCGGCCTGACGCTCGACATCGCGATTGCGCGTCTTCAAGGAAAGCCGCATGTCGATGACGAGGCGCTGCAGATGGCCGCTCACTACAAGGGCCTCTTCACCGTTGTCCGCAAGGATCTCGATTTTCGCGAGCCGTTGTTCGACGGAATCGCTCCGCTCATCGAAAAGCTCGTCGCGCGTGAAGATGTCCTGATCGGCGGAGTGACCGGCAAGTCGCGGCGCGGCCTCGATCTGGTTCTTGAAATGCACGGTTTTGTGCCTCATTTCTTTGTGACCCGCACGGCGGACGATTGCCCGTCGAAGCCGAACCCGGCCATGGTCACCGAATGCTGCCGCGAGGCGGGGATCGGGCCGTCGGATACGGTCGTCATCGGCGACGCCATCTACGACATGCAGATGGCGAAGGCTGCAGGCGCGACGGCCATCGGCGTTTCCTGGGGCTATGCCGCGGTCGATGACTTGTGGAAAGCGGGAGCGGATGCGGTGGTCGACCGGCCCGAGACCATCCTGAGCTACATCCATCAGGGGTAATTGACCATGCGTGATATTCTGAGTGACCTCGGACCCGAACCCAGCGATGCCGATCCGGTGCGCCGCGCCCAGATCCAGATGAAGCGGCCGCTGGCCAAGCGGTTCTACGAGACGGTTTCCGTGGAGCCGGAGGAGGGCGGTTTTGCCGTTCGTCTCGACGGGCGCACGGTGAAGACGCCGGGCAAGAACGTCCTTCGCCTGCCGACACAGGCAGCCGCCGAATTGGTGGCTGAGGAGTGGCGGGGGCAGGCGCAGGAGATCGATCCGGCGACAATGCCGGCGACCCGGCTTGCCAATACGGCGATCGATGCGATTGCCGGGCAGGAGGACGAGGTCTTTGCCGATATCGTCCGTTTCTCCGGCACCGACATGCTGTGCTACCGCGCCGATGGACCGGCGGAACTCGTTGCCCGCCAGTCGGAGCGCTGGGATCCGGTGATCGACTGGGCGGCTTCGATTCATGGTGCTCGCTTCATTCTTGTCGAAGGCATCATCCATCAGGAACAGCCGGGGGAGGCCGTTTCCGCCTATTCCGAGGCATTGCGCCCCTTTGCCGGCCCGATCGATCTCGCCTGTCTGCATGTCGTCACGACGTTGACCGGTTCGGCGCTTCTGGCGCTTGCCTTCGCCCATGGACGGCTTGGCCGCGACGAGGTCTGGTCGCTCGCCCATCTCGACGAGGACTGGACGGACGAACACTGGGGCACGGATGCAGAGGCGCAGGCCCGTCGCGAAAAACGTTTCGAGGAAATGGTTGCCGCCACGGCGTTGTTCGCCGCCCTTCGGCCGGCGAGTTAACCGACTACTAACCATAAAAGTGAAATCCTGACGATGACAGGGAATCATCGGTCGGGACGTTTCACATGCTTGCACGGATCTTCAGGTTCAGCTTTGCGCTGCTGCTTTTGGCGGCGCTTGCATCCTGCAGCATTTTTCAGGGACGGCCGATCACAAGGCCGCTTGTCTATTACGTGCGGGAAGTGACTGTGATGGCGGATGCCGGCGTACCGCTCGGTGTCATCCGAGGGGTCGATCGTCGCGTTTCCGCGGCCGTCGCCTCGACGCGGCCACCCGCCGGCGCCCAGCGCGTGGCAATACTGGTGCGGCTCGAGGAAGTCGGGACAGGTTTCGGCGCCCGCCGCGGCATTCCCAATGCCCGTTTCACCACGACGGCCGTTTCGCTCGAAACCGGCGAGCCGGTGGCTGAGGGCACGTTCAATGTCAGCGGTACGACGGATGTGCCCGGCATGGCGGAAGAAAGCCTTGCCGAGGAGATTTCCGCCCGCATCCGCTTTGCATTCTCGCTGGTCAATCCGTCCCTGCGCAAGGTGGTACGTCCTCAGCGCACGATGATGACGAAGTTCGTCGACGATCCCCCGGAACCTGCGGTGCCGGAGATGCCCGTTGCCCCGGTCGTCGTTCCCAGTCCTGCCGCCACGAGGATCAATCCCGAGGATGGTGCCAGCGGGACGGTCAAGCTCGGCAATTGAGCCTCAGAACCTTTACTCCAGGTGCCGCGTTCCTATCTGCCGGTCACGTTGTCCCGTCGCCGGAATCGCATAATTGACTTTGGCCGGTCACGAGCCTAATCACATGGAATACGGATGGTTTTCATGTCCGCCTGCCGGTGGATTGAAAAGCAAAAGGGAATGCGACAGCGGTGACCCAGACCGGGACCGTCAATCGCAGCCGACCCCGCGACTGTAGAGCGGCGAGGGTATTCCGTCCGGTGCCATTTTTCGACGGATGACGGTTGCATGGTGCAGCCGGTCCGGAAGAAAAGCGGGGCCGGAAAAGCCACTGAGGGGCTGCGCGATCAGCCAGGGCGGACGCCTCTATCATCTACGAATCGTCCCCCTTTGCGCAGCATCGACCCTCGGGAAGGTGAGGAATATCCGCTGGCGTAACGAGCGCCACGACCCGCGAGCCAGGAGACCTGCCAACCGTGCCGGGCATTGGCCCACACCTTCGGGGGAGGATCCCCTTGTTGCCAGCACGGAGGTTGTCGTGGCGACGTCATCCAGAGGCGGGATCTCCAGATCCCGCGTATCGGCGCATTGCATGATGCTCCTGGGACCAGAGTCACGGGATGTGGCCGGTATATTGCAATTCCACATCACGACAGTTTGCGAGCAGACTGAGCGGTTTGCTGTGGCTGCACATGTTATCTCCGGTCTCAAGCGATGACGGTGCAGGGCTCCTCCATCCTCGTGCTTGGCGGCGCACGGTCCGGCAAATCCCGTTTTGCCGAAGGGCTGGTGACGGGCTCGGGTCTCGATCGCCATTACGTCGCGACAGGCCGGGCCTATGACGACGAGATGCGCGAGCGGATCGCCCGGCACCGCGCCGACCGTGGCGATGGCTGGACGACCCATGAAGAACCCGTCGATCTCTCCGGCCTGCTGCGCCGGATCGACGGTCCCGATCGAGTCGTGCTGGTCGATTGCCTGACGCTTTGGGTCACCAATCTGATGATGGCGGAAGAGGATGTGGCCGCGCGTTCGACGGAGCTCGTCGAGACCGTTGCCGGCCTCTCTTCGCGCCTCATTCTCGTTTCCAATGAAGTCGGTCTCGGCATCGTGCCCGAGAACCGCATGGCGCGAGAGTTTCGCGATTATGCCGGCCGTCTTCACCAACTGGTCGCGCAACATGCGGCCGAAGTCTATTTCATCGCGGCCGGACTGCCGCTGAAAATGAAGGGTTGAACCATGCTGCAGGAAAAGATCCCCGCGACCGTCATCACCGGCTTTCTCGGCGCCGGCAAGACCACCATCATCCGCAACATGCTGATGAATGCCGGCGGCAAGAAGATCGCGCTGATCATCAACGAATTCGGCGATCTCGGTTTCGATGGCGATGTGCTGAAGGGCTGCGGCGCGGAGAACTGCACCGAGGACGATATCATCGAGCTGACCAATGGTTGCATCTGCTGCACGGTCGCCGACGACTTCGTGCCGACCATGCAGAAGCTTCTCGAGCGTGAGGTGAAGCCCGACCACATCGTCATCGAGACTTCCGGCCTTGCCCTGCCGCAGCCGCTGGTCGCCGCCTTCAACTGGCCGGATATCCGCACGCGGGTCACCGTGGACGGCGTGGTGACTGTGGTCGACAGCGCGGCCGTCGCCGCCGGCCGTTTCGCCGACGATCACGACCGCGTGGACGCCATGCGCGAGGCCGACGACAGCCTCGACCATGACAGCCCCATCGAGGAACTGTTCGAGGATCAGCTCACCTGCGCCGACCTGATCGTGCTCAACAAGACCGACCTTCTGGATGGCGAGGGCGTGGCCCGAGTGCGTGCGGAAGTAGCCGAGCGGATCGCGCGCAAGCCGACCCTGATCGAGGCGAAGAACGGCGATGTGCCGGCGATCGTCCTGCTCGGTCTCGGCGCCGGCACCGAGGGCGACATCGAGAACCGCAAGTCGCATCACGAACTGGAACATGAGGCGCTGCATGCAAGCGGCGAGGCCCATGACCACCACCACGACCATGACGAATTCGAAAGCTTCGTGATGAAGCTTCCGGCGATTGCCGATCCGGCCGGTTTCGTCGAGCGGCTGAAGGACGTGATCGCAACCCATGACGTGCTGCGTCTCAAGGGCTTCATCGATGTTCCCGGAAAGCCGATGCGTCTCGTCATCCAGGCCGTCGGCTCGCGGGTGGACACATACTTCGACCGTCCCTGGGCGGCTGGCGAGAAACGCGAAACCCGTCTCGTGGTCATCGGCCTGCACGAATGGGATTATGCGGCCGTGGTAGAGGCTGTCGAAAAGGCGGCTTCATAAGGCTTTGGTGCCGATGACGCTGCCCTTGTAGGACAACACCGATGCACCTCCTGCTAGCCCAGAAAGGTTCGATCAGCGATGGCGAGGAGGCGATAGACCTCGGCCAGACGCCGGGCGATATCCTTTTCCTGTCCGCCGCCGATACCGAGCTTGCCGCAATCGCGACCGCCGTTGCAGCGCGGACGGGCGGTCCGAGCGTGCGGCTGGCCAGCCTGATGCAGCTCAAGCACCCAATGTCGGTCGATACCTATGTCGAGCGGACCGCGCGGCATGCGAAGCTGATCGTCATCCGGGCGCTTGGGGGGGCTAGCTATTTTCACTACGCGCTGGAGGCGCTCAATGCCTGCGCCCGCCGGTCGGGAGCAGCGATTGCAGTGCTCCCGGGCGACGACAAGCCGGATGCGGGGCTCTCCGCCTTTTCGACCGTAGCGGCGGACGATCTCGACACGCTCTGGTCCTATCTGGTCGAAGGGGGCGCGGCGAATGCGTCCGCCTTTGTCGATTACGCCATGTCTCTCATCGGCTTTGGCGAAAGACCACAGCCGGCAGCACCTTTGCTGAAAGCCGGGATATGGTGGCCGGGCAGGGGCGTGATCGGGGTGGAGGAATGGCGGGAGGCTGTTGAGGTTGACGCTTTCTCAGGTGGGACATCTGCCGGCGGCGATACCCTTTCGACGGGGGCTGCGGGCGGGGCTTTAACCCCCTCTGTCCTGCCGGACATCTCCCCCTCAAGGGGGGAGATCGACTCGCGGCGGGCATCTGCGACCTCAACGACTGTCTCGCTGCCAGTTTCCGGTGCTGCGACTTCTCCAGTAAAAGGTGGAGCGGAAAGGTCGCCCCATCCGATCTCCCCCCTTGAGGGGGAGATGTCCGGCAGGACAGAGGGGGGTACATCCGTTGTGCCTACGCCCAGAGCCGTTGCCGCCATCTGCTTCTATCGCGCGCTCGTCCAGAGCGGCGAGACGCGGCCGGTCGAGGCGATGATCGATGCGCTTCGCGCCGTGGGACTGACGGCGCTGCCTGTCTTCGTGTCCAGCCTCAAGGATCCGGTTTCTGTCGAGACACTCAGACAGATATTTGGCGAGGCGTCGCCGGTCGTCGTGCTGAATGCCACGGGCTTTGCGGTCTCGGCACCGGGCAGCGAGCGTGCCTCCACCGTGCTGGACGAGACGGGCGCGGTGGTGCTGCAGACGCTGTTTTCCAGTTCGGCGCGCGAGGCATGGGAACAATCCTCACAGGGGCTTTCGGCGCGTGATCTCGCGATGAGCGTGGCATTACCGGAGGTTGATGGCCGGGTGATGACGCGGGCCGTTTCCTTCAAGGCCGCGGCGTGCTTCGATGCGCGGGTCGAGACCAATATCGTCACCCATGAGCCGGCTGCCGGCCGCGCCGCCTTCGTCGCGAAACTTGCCGCCAACTGGGCGCGGTTGCGCAACACCGCAGCCGCGGACCGGCGGGTGGTGATCGTGATGGCGAACTATCCGAACCGGGATGGAAGGCTCGGCAATGGGGTCGGGCTCGATACGCCGGCCGGCACCATGGAAGTGCTCAAGGCAATGAACGCGGCTGGATACAATGTGGGTGATCTGCCTCGCGATGGCGATGCGCTGATGGCGCATCTGATGGCGGGGCCGACCAATGCAGCGAACGATGGACGGGAAATCCGCGAAGCCATATCAGTAAACGATTACATTCGTTTTTTCGAACATCTTCCGGTAAAGGTTCGGGATGAGGTGACGGCGCGCTGGGGTGCGCCGGAGGCCGATCCGTTCTTCCTCGACGGGCGTTTCGCGCTGCCGCTGTCGCGCTTCGGGAATGTGCTGGTCGGTATCCAGCCGGCGCGTGGCTACAATATCGATCCGAAGGAAACCTACCACTCCCCCGATCTCGTGCCACCGCACGGCTATCTCGCTTTCTATGCCTATCTGCGTGGTGCGTTCGATACCCATGCCGTCGTCCATATGGGCAAGCACGGCAATCTCGAATGGCTGCCGGGCAAGGCGCTGGCGCTTTCGGAAAATTGCTATCCCGAGGCGGTGTTCGGAGCCTTGCCGCATCTCTATCCGTTCATCGTCAACGATCCCGGCGAGGGCACGCAGGCCAAGCGCCGGACGTCTGCCGTCATCATCGACCATCTGACGCCGCCGCTGACGCGGGCCGAAAGCTACGGACCTCTCAAGGACCTCGAAGCGCTGGTCGACGAGTATTACGAGGCTTCCGGCGGCGATCCGCGGCGGTTGAAACTGCTGAAGAAGCAGATCCTCGATCTCGTCGCCGATATCGGGCTCGATCAGGACGCCGGCATCGCGAAGGGGGAAGCCGAGGAGGCCGCGCTCGAAAAGCTCGACGCCTATCTCTGCGACCTCAAGGAAATGCAGATCCGCGACGGGTTACACATCTTCGGCCTTGCGCCGGAGGGACGGTTGCTCACCGACCTGACCGTGGCGCTGGCGCGGGTGCCGCGCGGGCTGGGCGAGGGTGGTGACCAGAGCTTGCAGCGGGCGATTGCCGTTGATCTCGGATTGAGTTGCCCCTCATCCGGCCTGCCGGCCACCTTCTCCCCGTTGAACGTAGAGAAGGGACAAGCGGCATACTCGACGCTCCCTTCGCCTCGCTTGCGGGGAGAAGGTGCCCGAAGGGCGGATGAGGGGCCATCTTTCGACCCACTCGACTGCGTGATGTCCGGTCCATGGATGGGAGCAAGACCGGACATTCTGGCGGATCTCACTGACCAGCCATGGCGGACCAAGGGCGATGCCGTCGAGCGGATCGAGTTGCTGGCGGCTAAGCTGGTGGCGGGAGAGAGCAAGTGCCCGCCGGAATGGTCGCAGACGCGGGCGGTGCTCGATGAAATTCAAACTCGGCTGCGGCCCGCCGTGGTCAAATCGGGCAGGGCCGAGATCGAGGGACTGTTGACCGGGCTCGATGGACGCTTCGTGCCGCCCGGCCCGTCCGGTGCGCCGACGCGCGGTCGGCCCGACGTATTGCCGACGGGTCGCAATTTCTATTCGGTCGATAGTCGCGCGGTTCCGACACCTGCCGCCTACGAGCTTGGCAAGAAATCGGCAGAACTGCTGATCGCGCGCTACGTGCAGGATCACGGCGAATGGCCGGTGTCCTTCGGGCTTACCGCCTGGGGCACGTCCAACATGCGCACCGGTGGAGACGATATCGCGCAGGCGCTTGCGCTGATCGGCGTGAAGCCGCTGTGGGACATGGCCTCGCGGCGGGTCACCGGCTACGAGATCATACCGCCGGCAATTCTCGGTCGTCCGCGTGTCGACGTGACGCTCAGGATTTCCGGCTTCTTCCGCGACGCTTTCCCGGAGCAGATCGCGTTGTTCGACAAGGCTGTCCGGGCGGTGGCCGCGCTTGACGAGGACGAAGGCGACAATCCGATTGCGGCGCGGGTGAAAGCCGAGACGGCTCAGCTCGTCGCCGAAGGACTGGACGACAAGGCGGCCGCACGCCGCGCCGGTTACCGGGTATTCGGTTCGAAACCCGGCGCCTATGGTGCGGGTTTGCAGGCTCTGATCGACGAGAAGGGTTGGGAACGGCGCGGTGATCTGGCCGAGGCCTATCTGGTCTGGGGTGGCTATGCCTACGGGGGCGATGTCGAGGGCAAAGCGGAGCGCGGCCTGTTCGAAGAGCGGCTTCGCCGGGTGCAGGCGGTGGTGCAGAACCAGGACAACCGCGAACACGACCTGCTGGACAGCGACGACTACTACCAGTTCGAAGGTGGCATGACGGCGGCGATCGAGCATGTCGCGGGCAGTCGCCCGACCGTCTATCACAACGACCATTCACGACCGGAAAAGCCGGTGATCCGCAGCCTTGAGGAAGAGATCGGCCGCGTGGTGCGCGCCCGCGTCGTCAATCCGAAATGGATCGATGGCGTGATGCGGCATGGCTACAAGGGCGCCTTCGAGATCACCGCAACGGTCGATTACATGTTCGCCTTCGCCGCGACCACGGGCGCCGTGCGCGACCATCATTTCGAGGCGGTCTATCAGGCCTTCATCATGGACGAGCGGGTCCGCGACTTCATGGCCGAGAAGAACGCGCCGGCGCTGAAGGAACTGGCCGAACGATTGATCGAGGCGATCGATCGCAGGTTGTGGACGCCGCGCAGCAATTCGGCGATGTTCGATCTTACCCGGCTCGCCGATGGCGGAGCCGAAACCATCAATGGAGTACAGGAACCATGACCGAGGAAGTTGAAGGTTCGTCGCCCGCCGATCTCGCCCGCCACGCTGAGAAGATGGCGAAGAAGAAGGCGGCCCGCGAGAAGATCATGGCCACCAAGACAGGCGAGAAGGGCCTCGTCATCGTCCATACCGGCAAGGGCAAGGGCAAGTCGTCGGCCGCCTTCGGCATGATCTTCCGCCATATCGCGCATGGAAAGAAATGCGCTGTGGTGCAGTTCATCAAGGGAGCCATGTCGACCGGCGAGCGCGACCTGATCCTCCGGCATTTCAGCGATCTCTGCGAATTCCACACCATGGGCGAGGGTTTCACCTGGGAAACACAGGACAAGGCGCGCGACATCGCCATGGCACAAGCCGCCTGGGAAAAGGCGAAGGAACTGATCCTAGACCCCTCCTATTCCATGGTGTTGCTGGACGAGATCAACATCGCCATCCGCTACGACTATATCGATATCGCCGAGGTCGTGGAGTTCCTGAAGACCGAGAAGCCGGAAATGACCCATGTGGTTTTGACCGGCCGTAACGCCAAGGATGAACTGATCGAGATCGCCGACCTCGTGACCGAGATGGAGCTGGTCAAGCATCCATTCCGCTCGGGCATCAAGGCGCAGATCGGGGTGGAATTCTGATGACGCAGAGCTGGGCCTTCTGGGCTTTTCTGTCGGCAGTCTTCGCGGCGCTGACGGCGATCTTCGGCAAGGTCGGGGTCGCCGGCGTCAATTCGGATCTCGCAACGCTGATCCGCACGGTCGTGATCTTTCTCGTCTTGATCGGCATCGTGACCGCGACCGGCCAGTGGCAGTCTCCATCGAACATTTCCGCAAAGACCTGGGTGTTTCTCGGTCTTTCCGGCATTGCGACCGGTGGCTCGTGGATCGCCTACTACCGCGCTCTCAAGATCGGTGATGCCGCCCGCGTTGCGCCGATCGACAAGCTGTCGATCGTTATGGTGGCGATCTTTGCTGCGATCTTCCTGGGCGAAAAACTGAGCCTCGGTGCCTGGGCCGGTGTCGCGATGATCGGGGCGGGCGCCATCATGGTGGCAATATTTTGAACCGTCATAGCCAGCGGCGCACCCGCTTGCGGTAGTCGAGATAGGCTTGACCGATCGACTGCTCGAGGAACGCTTCCTCCATGCGGATCTGATAGGACAGGGATACCCAGGTGGCAACGAGGATAGCGAAGGACAAGGCTTCCGGCGAGATGAGCGCGAGACCGGCAAGGCCCGTGACCATCCCCAGATAGATTGGATTGCGGGAGAACACGAAGAGGCCGGTGTCGACCAGTCGCGTGGCCTCGCTGCTGTCGATCCCGATCTTCCAGGAACTACCCATCTGCCATTGCGCCAGCATGATGAGCACCCCGCCAAGGGTCCACAGGACGATCCCTGCAATCCGAAAGACCGAGCCGTCAAGAGCAGGAACTCGCCCCAGTATTTGGCCATGCAGGTCTGGCCAGAGGTTGATGGTGGTGACTTCCACGAGGATGGCGATGATCAGGATTCGGAAAAGGCGAGTGGAGAAGCCAAGCGCATCGTCGCCCGATTTCAATACCACCGGTGAGCGGCCAGTCAGTCTGTAGAACTGAAGCACGGACAGCAGCGTTACTACGACGACGATGATGGCGGTCGCGGGGAAGAGAAAGTCAGGCAGAGACATAAGTTGGCTACTCCGGATCGGATCATTCCGTGATCCTAAAGTCTTTAGTTACTAGAGGTTCAAGCCTTCGACTTGGGAAAATTCCGGCGGTGTGTCAGAACCCAATCCACACCCGCACGGGGTTTGTCGGGTCCATCAAAAGCTTCGTTGCGAGCGCGACGCAGGTGAGGACCAGGATCGGCTTGATCAGCTTTGCACCGATCCGCATTGCGAGACGCGATCCTGCCTGCGCACCGAGGAACTGACCGAGCCCCATCAGCAGCCCGACTTTCCACAGAACCACGCCGCTTGCCAGGAAGACAGCGAAGGCGCCGACATTGGAGCCGAGGTTCAACAGCTTGGTGTGGGCGGTTGCCTTGAGCACACCGAAGCCTGCAAGCGACACGAAGGCCAGCATGAAGAAGGAACCAGTGCCGGGGCCGAAGACGCCGTCATAAAAGCCGATCAGCGGCACGAAAGTCAGGCCGAAGACGAAGGGCGTCATGCGCTGGTGGCGGTCCTCGTCCTGCAGGTTTGGCTTCAGCGCGAAATAGAGCGCAATGGCGACCAGCAGAAACGGCATCAATGCCCGCAGCACGTCGCCGGGAACGACGGTCGCGATCACCGCTCCGATCGCGCCGCCAAGCACCGCCATTACCGCCATCGGCAGCTGGCTCTTCAAATCGACATGGCCGCGACGCGCATAGGCGATGGTCGCGGAACCCGCGCCGAACATCGACTGCAGCTTGTTGGTGCCGAGCGTTTCCAGCGGCGGAATGCCAACGATCAGCATGGCGGGAATTGTGATGAGGCCGCCGCCGCCGGCAATCGAATCAATGAAACCGGCGATGAAGGCGGCAATGAAGAGAAGCACCAGGCTCTGGAGTGCGAGATCGACCACGATAGACCTGTGAATGAGGATGCGGCGGGTATCAAGTCATGCACCAAACCGCCAGCCGGGGCAACATGTCGGGCCGGGATCGGACCGTCGTCTCAGACCTTCGCCGCATCCTCCACACAATCCGGCGCAAACGGGTTTGACCGGTCATGTCGCCTTCGATAAAGCTCTGTCTCATGTGCGACGGCGCCTGTTCGACAGGCTGGAAATAGTCCGGTGCGGCTGACCCAATCAGGGGGCCAATTCCGGAGCTGTCCCCAAGGCCAGCGAACCGCGCTCGCGGTTCCGGCGCTTCGTACATGAACGGCAACGAAGCAGGGAGGCCTTGTCTCATGGCGGAAAAACTCGGAATCATGGTGTGCGGACACGGCAGCCGCAACCAGAACGCTGCGCGCGAATTCGCGGTGATCGCGGAAGCCTTGCGCGAACGCAATCCCGACATGCCGGTGGAATACGGCTATCTCGAATTCTGCAATCCGGTGATTTCCGCCGGTCTCGACAAGCTGCGCGCGGAAGGCGTGACGCGGGTTCTGGCGGTTCCCGGCATGCTGTTTGCCGCGGGACACGCCAAGAACGACATTCCCTCGGTGCTCAATACCTATCAGGCGCAGAACCCCGGCATGGTCATCACCTACGGGCGGGAACTCGGCATCGACCTGAAGATGATCCGCGCCGCCGGGGACCGTATCCAGGAGGCCGTCGACGAGGCGAACGCGACGCTTGGGTTCGTCGACAAGCACGAGACGCTGCTGATGGTGGTGGGGCGCGGCTCGTCCGATCCCGACGCCAACTCCAACGCCACCAAGGTCATGCGCATGCTCTGGGAAGGCATGGGCTTCGGCTGGGGCGAGACCTGCTATTCCGGTGTGACCTTCCCGCTGGTCGAGCCGGGTCTCGAACATGCCGCACGGCTCGGTTACAAGCGCATCATCGTCTTCCCGTACTTCCTGTTCACAGGTGTGCTGGTGAAGCGCATCTACAGCTATACCGATGTCGTTGCCGAACGGCATCCGGAGATCCAGTTCGTCAAGGCGAGCTATCTCAACGACCATCCGCTGGTGCTGGACGCCTTTCAGGATCGCGTCGGGGAAATCCTCGAAGGTGCCGCCCTGATGAACTGCCAGATGTGCAAGTACCGCGAGCAGGTCCTCGGTTTCGAGGCGGATATCGGCCAGCCTCAGGAAAGCCATCACCACCACGTCGAAGGCATCGGCGGTGGTCTCGAAGACTGTCCGTGCGGCGGCGATTGCGATGCGTCCTGTCGCGAGCCGGAATTTTGCGAGGAACACGGATTGCCCTGGACGCCGGTGCACAGCCATGCGGAACCGAACGATCTGGCGCCTGCCTTCGACTATGGCGCGTCGACCACGCTTGGCGGCAAATACGGCCACCTCCTGAATGCCGCACCGGATGCGGGACTGGAGGCCGTGATGAACGCTCCCTCCAGCGGCAAGCCGGCGGTTCACGAACACGGCCCGAACTGCGGCTGCGGCCATCATGATCATGACCACGATCACCACCATGGACATTCTCACCATGAGCATCACGGGCACGATCATGATCACCAACATGATCACGATCGCGGACATGACCACGGGCATGGTCATTCGCACGATCACGGGCATCACCACCATCACCACGCGCCTTACCCGCATGCGGACCATCCGCTCGGGCCGAATTCGATGAAGAAGAAGTGAGGGTATTTCTGGTGCAACGGCTCTCGGCGACAGCCCCTCATCTCCCTGCCGGGATCTTCTCCCCGCAAGCGGGGAGAAGGGGCGTGCTGCGATGTTTGCGCTCCCTCGCCCCGCTTGCGGGGAGAGGGCCGGGGTGAGGGGCCATTCCAGAATGATCTTGTTCGACTACATCCGCTATCCGACAGAAATCTATCGGCAGTCCTTCGAGACGATCCGCCGGGAGGCGGATCTTGCTCGCTTTTCCGGCGGCATGGAAAAGCTGGCGATCCGCCTGATCCATGCCTGCGGCATGACGGACCTTGCCGGCGATATCGCGTTTTCGGATGGGGCGTTCGAGACAGGGGCTGCGGCGCTGGCCGCCGGCGCGCCGGTTCTCTGTGATGTCGAAATGGTTCGCCACGGCATTATCCGGCGATTGCTTCCGGCGGACAACGAGGTGATCTGCCTCCTGAACGACGAGCGCGTGAGGCCGAAGGCCGCCGAAATCGGTAACACGCGTTCGGCTGCGCAGGTCGATCTCTGGGGCGACAGGCTTGCGGGGGCCGTGGTTGCCATCGGCAATGCGCCGACGGCGCTTTTCCGGCTGCTGGAACTCATCGATTTGGGCGCGCCGAAGCCGGCGCTGATCCTCGGCCTTCCGGTCGGGTTCGTCGGTGCGGCGGAAAGCAAGGAGGCGCTGGTCGAGGACAGCCGCGGCGTGCCGTTCATTGCCGTTCGCGGCCGGCGGGGCGGATCGGCCATGGCGTCTGCGGCCGTCAATGCGCTTGCGGGAGGACTCGGCGCCAATGACTGAAACGCCAATGACTGAACCATGGCTGACCATCATCGGCGTCGGAGACAACGGCCTTGAGAGCCTGACGCCGGAGGCACAATCGATCGTCTGGCAGACGGAAACACTGGTGCTCGGCGAGCGGCTGGATGCCGTGATCGACGGCAGTGCGCTTCCGGCGCTCAAGCGCATCCTCAACTGGAGCGGCGGGTTTCGCGAGACCTTGCGCGAGGTTCTGAAGCTGCGCGGTTCGCCAGTCACCATTCTCGCGACAGGCGATCCCATGCATTTCGGCATCGGCGCAACGCTCCGGCGTTATGTGCGGGCGAGCGAGATGTATGTCCTGCCATCGCCTTCGGCCTTTTCGCTGGCCGCCTCGCGGCTCGGCTGGCCGTTGCAGTCGGTGGCGACGATTTCGCTGCATGGCCGTCCGCTTTCCCACCTCAACCGGCACCTGATGCCGCGCCATCGTATCCTGGCTTTGACGGCGGGAGCCGAAACCGTGCTCGGAGCTGCGGCGCTGATGGTGGAGCGCGGCTTCGGCAATTCCGTCCTGACCGTGCTGGAGCACATGGGCGGCGATCACGAGCGGATCTTTGCCATGACAGCCGCGGAGCTTCTGGCTGCGCAGCCCGAAATCGCGGAGTTCAACACGCTGGCAATCGACTGCGTTTCGAATTCCCCTCTGGTCTCTCCGATAGCGGGCCTTCCGGACGATGCCTTTCGCCATGACGGGCAACTGACCAAGCGGGAGATAAGGGCGGTGACGCTGTCCATCCTGCAGCCCTTTCCGCATGGGCTGCTCTGGGATGTCGGGGCGGGCTGCGGTTCGATCGCGCTCGAATGGATGCGGATCGGGCTCGGCGCGCGCGCCATCGCCATCGAGGAAAAGCCGGAACGGGTGGCGATGATCCGCGAGAACGCCGACGCTCTCGGCCTGCCGGATCTCGATATCGTCGAGGCGAGGGCGCCTGAAGGGCTTGCCGGCCTCGACGCGCCCGACGCCGTCTTCATCGGCGGCGGGATTACCCATGAAGGCTTGTTCGAGACCTGCTGGGAGGCATTGCCGCCGGGCGGGCGGCTGGTCGCCAATGCCGTGACCATCGAGGGCGAGGCAAGGCTTGCCGAACTGCGCGGCGTCCATGGCGGCGAACTCGTCCGGCTGCAGGTTTCGCGTGCGGCGCCTGTCGGGCGCTATTGCGGCTGGAAGTCGCTGATGCCGGTAACGATCTGGTCGGTGACGAAGGGAGAGACGGCATGACCGGCAAACTCTATGGCCTCGGCCTTGGTCCCGGCGACCCGGAACTCATCACGCTGAAGGCCCACCGCATTCTCTCGGGCGTGCCGGTCATCGCCTATCCAGCACCTGATACCGGCCCGAGCTTCGCCCGGCAGATCGCCGCGCCCTATATCGGCGCGCATCAGCTGGAGGTGCCCGTCATCGTGCCGATGCGGGTCGAGCGCTTCCCGGCGCAGGAGGTCTATGACGGTGCGGCGGAAACGCTGGCGCGTCATCTCGATGCCGGCTCCGACGTGGCGGTGCTGTGCGAAGGAGACCCCTTCTTCTACGGTTCCTTCATGTATCTGTTCGAACGGCTGGCTGGACGCTACGAGACGGAGATCGTGCCGGGAGTTTCGTCGATGATGGCGGCGGCGGCGGCACTCGGTCGACCGCTTGCGGCACGAAACGACGTGCTCAGCATCGTGCCGGGGCCGCTGGACGACGATATCCTGCGGACGCGGATCGAGGCGGCGGGTGCGGTCGCCATCATCAAGGTTGGCCGGCATTTCGCCCGCATCCGCGCGCTGATCGAGGCGATGGGGCTGACGTCATGTGCCGGCTATGTCGAACGTGTCAGCCTTGCCGAGCAGCGCGTGCTGCCGCTGGCCGATGTGGCGGAGGACAGCGCCCCCTATTTCTCGATGATCCTTATCTACAAGGGCGGGGAGGGCTGGAACGCCCGGACCGCCGCTGCAACGGAATGATCCAATGACCCTTGCCCAGAAACCCGTCGTCGTCATCCTGTCGCAGGCCGGCCATGATATCGGACGCAAGATCGCGCTCGCCATCGGCGGCGAACTGCATGGGGCCGAGGCCCGGACCAGCAATGCCGACGTCCTGTTCGACGACACGAAGACCCATATCGCGACGCTGTTTGCCACCGGTCGGCCGATTGTCGCCGTGATGGCCTGCGGGGCGCTGGTGCGGATCCTTGCGCCGCTGCTTTCCGACAAGCATGCCGAGCCGCCGGTCGTGGCCGTCTCGCAGGACGGCGCTTCCGTCGTGCCGCTGCTCGGCGGTCACCATGGCGGCAACGATCTGGCGCGGCAGATTGCCGATGGCCTCAACTGCCGCGCGGCGATCACCACGGCGGGCGACCTGAAATTCGGCCTCGCCCTCGATGAACCGCCGGCGGGCTATATGCTTGCCAATCCGGAAAACGCCAAGGCGGTGATGGCGGAGCTTGTCGCGGGCGCTTCCGCACGGCTTGTTCTTCCTTCTCCCCGCCTGCGGGGAGAAGGTGCCCGGAGGGCGGATGAGGGGCAGGGTTCTGATTTGCCCCTCATCCCGATCCTCTCCCCGCAGGCGGGGAGAGGGTGTGCGGGAGAGTGGCTTTCCTCCTCGCGCATTCCCTTCTCCGAAGACGGCAAGGTGACGCTGACGGTTGCCGACGAGCCGAAAACGGCAGGCGCGCTGGAACTGGTCTATCATCCGAAAACGTTGGTGCTTGGCATGGGCTGCGAGCGGAATGCTTCGACGGAGGAGGCAATCGCGCTCGCCGAACAGGCGCTCAGGGAGAGCGGCCTTGCCCGGCAGAGCCTTGCGGCAGTGGCTTCGGTCGATCTCAAGGCCGACGAATGCGCGATCCATGCGGTTGCCGCGCATTTCGGCGTGCCGGCACGGTTTTTCAGCGCGGCAAGGCTGGAGGAAGAGGCGCCGCGGCTGAAGAACCCATCGGACATCGTTTTCGCCGAAGTAGGATGCCACGGTGTCGCCGAGGGTGCGGCGCTGGCAGCGGCCGGTGCTGACGCCGAACTCGTTCTGGCCAAGATCAAGTCCAAGGGGGCGACCGCCGCTATTGCCCGTTCCACCGGTATCGTGGAAGCAGATGCTGCGGGACGGGCGCGTGGCACGCTCTATGTGGTCGGCATCGGCCCGGGTGCCGACCAGTGGCGTTCGCCGGAGGTTTCTGCCATGGTCGCGGCCTCCACCGATCTCGTCGGCTATTCGCTCTATCTCGACCTGCTCGGTCCTCTTGCCTGCGGCAAGACGCGGCATGATTTCGACCTCGGCAAGGAAGAAGCGCGCGTCGTGCATGCCATGGAGCTTGCCGGAGAGGGCAGGACGGTGTCGCTGGTCTGCTCCGGCGATGCGGGCATCTATGCCATGGCGACGCTGGTGTTCGAGCTTTTCGACAAGGGCGGGATTACGGACGCCGCAAGCCGAATCGACGTGCAGGTTTCGCCCGGGATTTCCGCGCTGCAGGCGGCGGCGGCCCGTATCGGTGCTCCGCTCGGCCATGATTTCTGCACCATCTCGCTGTCCGACCTGCTGACGCCCTGGGAGCATATCCAACGGCGCGTGAAG
The DNA here is from genome assembly GCA_003248775.1 of Shinella sp. GTDB lineage: Bacteria > Pseudomonadota > Alphaproteobacteria > Rhizobiales > Rhizobiaceae > Allorhizobium. The sequence continues at coordinate 30,272 of QFQX01000018.1, forward strand.
GCGGCGGGCGAGGGCGATTTCGTCATCGCCTTCTACAATCCGGTATCGATGAAGCGCCGCACGCAGCTTGCCTGGGCACGCGACAAGCTTCTGGAATACCGCCCGGCCGACACGCCGGTGATCCTTGCCACCAATCTAGGCCGGCCCGGCGAACATGTCCGCACCGTTCCGCTCGGCAAACTCAATGTCGACGACGTCGACATGCTGACCGTCGTGGTGGTGGGGTCGTCGGAAAGCCGCACGGTAACCATGGGCGACGGCAAGACCTGGGTCTACACGCCGCGCGGCTATTCCGGAAAATCGGATACGGGGATGACACAGAAAACAGCTTGAAGTCTGCCCCTCATCCCCCTGCCGGGACCTTCTCCCCGCAAGCGGAGAGACGGAGGCAGAACGGAATCCCGATCGCCCTTCTCCCTGCTTGCGGGGAGAAGGTGGCGGCAGCCGGATGAGGCACTAACCCCAACAGCAAGGTCATAGATATTTTGACAGGGATAACAGCATGACCGTCTATTTCATCGGCGCCGGTCCCGGCGCACCTGATCTTATCACCGTGCGTGGCCTGAGGCTTATCGAGCGATGCCCGGTTTGCCTCTATGCCGGTTCGCTGGTGCCGGAGGAAACCGTCAAGGCTGCCCCGGAGGGCGCGATCGTCAAGGATACCGCGCCGATGCATCTCGACGAGATCATCGCCGAAATCGAGGCCGCTCATGCGCGCGGCGAGGATGTGGCGCGGGTACATTCCGGCGATCCGTCGATCTACGGTGCCATCGCCGAACAGATGCGGCGGCTCGATGCGCTCGGCATTCCCTATGATGTCGTGCCGGGCGTTCCCGCCTTCGCCGCGACCGCCGCACGGCTCAAGACGGAGCTGACCCTGCCCGAAATCGCCCAGACGATCATCATCACGCGCACCGAAATGAAGGCATCCTCCATGCCGGAATTCGAAACGCTGGAGATCCTCGGCAAGTCGCGGGCAACGCTTGCCATTCACCTGTCCATCCGCAATCTTGCCCACGTCCGCGATACGCTCGTGCCCTATTACGGCGAGGATTGCCCCGTCGTGGTGGCCTATCGCTCGACCTGGCCCGACGAGCTTTTCATCCGCACGACATTGAAGAACATGGCGGCGGAAGTGCGCAAGGCGAAGATTACCCGCACGGCGCTGATCATGGTCGGCAAGGTGTTCGGCCACGTCGAGTTCCGTGACAGCGACCTTTACAATTCCGATTTCAGCCACGTTCTGAGAAGCGTGGGAAAGAAGAAAAAGAAGGCTGCAAAATAACGGGTGAAGCCGTGCCGACGAAAAGCTGCCGTGGGTGAAAATCTAGGCGCAGCATCGCTGTCCGAAATTTTCGCTCATGGAGGATCTTTCCGGGCTGACGGCCGAAATCGTGCAATCGGGTATCCGATCCGGTTGGCGCGCCATTGGCAAATCTGCGAGCATAGTCTTGTCGATCCGCGTTTCACTCCGGTCGGATTATGCTCTATCTCTTTGTTTCGGTGCAATTCCTGACGCAAAACCGCTTCACACTTTTGCTGGAATTGCTCTAAGACAACGGCTTCGCATTCCTTCCAAAACGCAATTCGGCGGATTTCATGCACAAGGTCATTTTCGATACGGATCCGGGCGTCGATGACGCCATGGCGCTGCTCTTCCTTCATCACCATCAGGAGATCGATCTTCTTGGTGTGACCACGGTCTTCGGTAACGCGACCATCGAGACGACGACGCGCAACGCGCTGTTCCTCAAGCGCGAATGGAAGATCGACGCTCCCGTCGCGCGCGGCGCCGGCGAGACCTTCATCCCGCATCGCGTCAGCCACGAGCCGCCGACGCTGATCCATGGCGACGACGGGCTTGGCAATATCGGCGTGCCCGAGGTGATCGACCTGCCGCTCGATCCACGGCCGGCCCATCGCTTCATCGTGGATACCGTCCGGGCCAATCCGGGTGAGGTTACATTCGTCGCCGTTGGGAGAATGACAAACCTTGCCAATGCCTTGAAGGAAGATCCTGAGATCGTTTCTCTGGTCAGGCAAGTCGTCATCATGGGCGGCGCCTTCGATATCAACGGCAATGTTACGCCGGCCGCCGAGGCGAATATCCATGGCGATCCGGAAGCCGCCGATATCGTGTTCACCGCCAGCTGGCCGGTGGTCATCGTCGGTCTCGATGTGACGACGAAGACGGTGATGACCCGCCAGCAGCTTGCGGACATCCGCGACGCGGCAGGCTCCAGCCGTGCCCGGCTGCTGTTCGATCTCTCGCAGTTCTACATCAAGTTCTACGAGAGCCGGGTGCCCGATGGCATGGTGGTGCATGACAGCTGCGCCTGCGTTTATGTGGTGGCGCCGGAACTCTTCACGACCCGCTCGGGCGCCGTGCGGGTCGTCTGCGGCGGCATTGCCGATGGCGCGACAATCCAGAAACCGGATACCCGAGGTTTCGGCCCGAGCGACTGGGACAACCTGCCGAGCCAGAAGGTTTGCGTCGACATCGATCCCGACGCGGTGCTGAAGGTCATTCACGACACGATCGTCAGCGTGAAGGAAGATTGAAGAGGGTGGCTGCCGACTGCTGTCGGTTTCGATAAGGACGACAGCATTTTCTCGTCATGCTCGGGCTTGTCCCGGGCATCTGCAACGGCTGTCTTCTCTCGATGAAGCCATCTGGCTAGCGATGGCAGATCCTCGGGACGAGCCCGAGGATGACGTCGTTCATGCGGAGTGGCTCGCGAAATCCGCAAGGCGAATACCCGCTACGGTGTAATCCGCCTACCTCCTCGGTTGCAGGAACCCGTCGAAGAAGGCGGCGAGTTCGGTGTGAGCGTTCAGCGGCAGGACATGGGCGACATACTGGTCGGGGCGAACAATGACGAGGGCGCCGCGTTTCCGGTCAATGCCGCGCAGGTCGAAGATATCGGGTCCGTTCTTCAGGTCGGGGCAGAATGCCTTTTCGTAATCCTTGAGGCCAAGCTTGCCTTTCACTGGCAGCAGCAGGGCCGGCAGCGTTTCCGGCGACAGGTCGCGATGGTTCTGCTGGAAAATGGCGCGGAGATCGATCAGCGAATCCACGTCGTCGCCCTCGGGCGTATATTTCAGCAGAGGGGACGCGGGCGAGGTCGACAGGAAATCGCAGAGCGCGCGGATGGCGGACGACGGGGCTACCGGGTCTTCATCCGGGGCGAAGGCGAAGAGCCTGAAGCGGCCATCGGCTTTCATGGCGTGGCCGAGATGCATGGGCTTCGCATCGGCGAGCCGGACCACCGGCGCGGAATGGAAACGCATGCCGACCGGATAGCCCGTTGCGAGATGCTGATGGATTGCCGGGCCGGTGAGCTCGGACGGCGCATAACAGGTGGCGGTTCCGGCCGTGTAACGGCCGTGCTGCACGAAGTATTTTTGCACTTCCACCGGCTCCACGCCATCGGGGTTGGTGTCCGATTTCAGCGGAGCGCTCAGCATTTTCGCCCATTCGCGGTCGAAGTCGATGAGGTTCTGCGCAATGGCCTGCCGCTCGGCGGAGTAGCTGTGCAGCAGTTCCGGGCCTGAGCGTCCCTGAAGGACATAGGCGAGCTTCCAGCCAAGATTGAAAGTGTCCTGCATGGAAACGTTCATGCCCTGTCCGGCCTTGGGGCTGTGGGTGTGGCAGGCGTCGCCGGCGATGAAGACGCGGGGCAGGCGGGTTCCGACGTCCTGCTCCGGCACGTCATCGAACTTGTCTGTCAGCCGCTGGCTGATCTCGTAGACGGACCACCACGCGACTTCCTTCACTTCGAGGCTATGGGGCCTCATGATCCGTTGTGCCGCTGCAATGAGCTGGTCCAGCGTGATGTTGCGGCTCGCGACGCGCTCGTCTGCGGCAAGCTTGTCCAGTTCCACATAGATGCGCACGAGGTAGCCACCTTCGCGCGGGATGATCAGGATGCTGCCTTCGTCGGCGGACTGGATCAGCGCCTTCAGCCGGATGTCCGGGAAGTCGGTGACGGCAAGCACGTCCATCACACCCCATGCCTGATTGGCGGAATCGCCTTTCAATTCCCGGCCGAGGGATTTGCGCACCGTGGACCTGGCGCCGTCGCAGCCGGCCACATAGCGCGCCCTGACTTGCTCGGTTTCGCCTTCATGGCCGGCATCCAGCCGTTCGAGGGTGGCGCTCACCGGATAATCGCCGGCGTCCGGATCGATCGTGAGGTCGACCAGACGACGGGAGTAGTGGGGTTCGAGCCGGTTCGGCGAATTGCGCATGATGTCGAGATAGAAATCGTGCACGCGCGCCTGATTGAGGATGACATGGGGGAACTCGGAGAGGCCGTCTTCCACGTCCTGCACGCGGCCATGTCGGACGACGTTGTGACGCGCGGCCGCATCCGGTCTCCAGAAGGCGGTTTCATTGACCCAGTAGGATTCGCGAAGCACACGCTCGGCAAAACCGAAGGCGTTGAACATTTCCATGGTGCGACAGGCGATGCCATCGGCCTGACCCAGCAGGAGGGGGCCATCTCTCTGGTCCACGATTGCCGTGCTGATGTCGGGGAATGCCGATAGCTGGGCAGCGAGCGTCAGCGCGGCCGGACCGCAGCCGATGATGAGCACATCGACCTCGGCAGGCAAGGCCTCGGGGTGCGTCGTCTCCGCAGGAGATTTTGACGGGATCGATACGTCCGGATCGCCGGTTCGGAACCCGTTGAGATGAAACTGCATTGCGATCTGCTCCTCCGCTAGGTGCTGATGAGAACGGCATTCCGACCAGCATCGCTGTTGCCGGAAAATCCTCATCCTTGATTTTGTGTGACGGTCGTCCTCCTCCGTCGACATATAAGTAAGTATACTTATTAAATTGCGATGTCAATGATGTGTATGCTCACTGAACAGATGCAGCGATCAGAGCGATGTGAAGCTTGCAGGCGAACCATGGCTGGTATCCGGCCAGGCGGCGAGGAATTCCGTGAGCGGTCAGCGCCTTATCATCACCACCGGAAGCGACAGTTCACGGGCTGCAAGGATCTTGCCGTAACCGGCATTACCGCCGGAGTTTCGGCAGACGAGGTGCGTGATCCGATGCCGTTTCAGCAATTCGGCCTCCGAGCGGGGATCTGCGGAGGGCTTGCCGAGGATCAGTTCGAAATCCCGGAAACCGAGCGTCTTCTGTGGCGGATCGACCATGCGGATGACGAAGTGGCAATCGTCGCGCGTCTCGAAGGCGGAGAGGTATTGGCGACCGAGCGCGAGGAAGACGCGGGCACCGCCCGGCAATACCGCCGCCGCCTCTTCCAGAGTGGCCACCTCGCTCCACCGGTCCTTGTCTTCGCGAACCCATGATGGCCGGTCGAGGCGCTCCAGAGGTATCCCGGCGCTGGCGCAGGCGAGGCGGGCGTTTTCCGAAATCCGGGCCGCAAAGGGATGGGTGGCATCGATCACCCGGTCGATATGGTTTTCGGTCAGAAATCTCGCCAGCCCTTCGGCACCTCCGAAGCCGCCGATACGGACGGCGCCGGCAATCGGGGCGGGGTTGGCGGTGCGGCCTGCAAGAGAAGTCAGGACATCCGCCTTCCCCTCGGCGACCAGTCTGGTTGCAAGATCGGCGGCCTCCGTCGTGCCGCCAAGGATCAGGATCTTCTCCGGCATGTCAGGACGCCCGGCCGATGACATTGCCTTGCCGGTCCGTCACCACCACGTCGACTTCGACCGGTGCGCCGCGCAGTGTCTCGATTGCGGTGTGCCGTGCGCCCTCAGCAATCGGAATGGCGATGTTTATGTTATTTTTTTTCATGATCTCAAAGACTTCGAGCGCAGTGTTGGCGTCCTTGATCCTGTCCTTGATTGATTGCTCCAGGTTTTTGACACAAGACAATGAAAGAAAGTAGTTATTGTCGATCTGACTTCGCGAGGAATGAAGATCGAGCGCTCCTTGGGCGAGCTTGGCCATCTTGGCAAAACCGCCGGCAATCGTCAGTCGTGGAATGGGGTGCGCGCGCAGGTATTTCAGCAGGCCCCCGGCGAAATCCCCCATGTCGAGCAGTGCACCATCCGGTAGTCCGTACATGAGCTGAGCGGTCTTTTCCGATGTCGAACCGGTGGCGCCGAGAACATGGGTGATGCCTTCGGCGCGGGCGACATCGATGCCGCGATGGATCGAATGAATCCAGGCGGCGCAGGAAAATGGATGGACCACGCCGGTGGTGCCGAGAATTGAGAGGCCGCCAATGATGCCGAGGCGCGGGTTCCAGGTCCGGCGGGCGATCTCGTCGCCGCCGGGAATGGAAATGGTGATCTCGACATCGCCCGCAAGCCCGTGTTCCGAACAGAGCGCCATGACCTCCGCCGACATCATGGAACGAGGAACCGGATTGATTGCCGCTTCGCCGACCGGGATCGGCAGGCCGGGGCGGGTCACCGTGCCGACCCCGTCGCCGGCAGCAAAGCGGATACCGCTTCCGGGCGGCAAGGGACGCACCGAGGCGATTACCGTTGCGCCATGGGTGACATCCGGATCGTCTCCGGCATCCTTGACGATGCCGGCCATTGCGTAGCCGTCGCCAAGGGTCTCAAAGGCCAGCGCGAAGGCCGGTTCCTCGCCGCGCGGCAGCCGGATGGTGACCGGGTCGGGGAATTCGCCTGTGATCAGCGCGGTCAGGGCCGCCTTGGTCGCAGCCGTCGCGCAGGCTCCTGTGGTCCAGCCCGTACGCAGAGGCCCTTCGGGCCGTTCGGTGCGGCCTTCTATAGGAGCGTTCGATGCGGGCTTCGCGGCTTCGGTCATGGTGCTGTTATAGGCGCTCGCGGGCTCGACCGAAAGCGTCGTGAACGGCTTCTCCGATTGCAATTTCGTCATGCGAAGCATAGAGCAAGGCCATGAGTTTCGATCCCTTTTCCCAATTGCCTTCAATGAGGCCCGGTCATGTCTGGCTGGCGGGCGCGGGGCCGGGCGATCCCGGTCTCCTGACGTTGCTTGCGGCAAAGGCTCTCAGCGAAGCGGATGTGATCGTCCATGATGCGCTGGTCAACGAGGACTGCCTGAAACTCGCGCGTGCCGGCGCTGAACTCGAATATGCGGGAAAGCGCGGCGGCAAGCCTTCCGCCAGGCAGCGCGATATTTCGCTGCGACTGGTGGAGCTTGCCAAGGAGGGCCGCAAGGTCCTGCGTCTCAAGGGCGGCGATCCTTTCGTCTTCGGTCGTGGCGGCGAGGAGGCGCTGACGCTGATCGAACATGGCGTGCCCTTCCGCATCGTTCCCGGCATTACCGCCGGTATCGGCGGTCTTGCCTATGCCGGCATTCCCGTCACCCATCGCGAGATCAATCACGCCGTCACCTTCCTGACGGGGCATGATTCCTCCGGCGTCGTTCCCGACCGGATCGACTGGGAAGCAATCGGACGCGGTTCGCCCGTCATCGTGATGTACATGGCGATGAAGCACATCGCCGCTATCAGCGCCAACCTTATTGCTTCGGGACGTTCGCCGGACGAGCCGGTTGCCTTTGTCTGCGATGCGGCGACGCCAGCGCAGAAGGTGCTGGAGACGACGCTTGGCCGCGCGGTCGAGGATGTCGCCGCCTCCGGTCTGGAGCCGCCGGCTATCGTCGTGGTCGGCGAGGTGGTGCGTCTCAGGCCTTCGCTCGACTGGCTCGGCGCATTGTCCGGGCGTGAATTGCTCAGCGATCCGTTCGCCGACCGTGACAGGAAGGACAGCGCATGAGCGGGCTCCTGATCGCAGCGCCGTCATCGGGCGCAGGCAAGACGACCGTGACGCTCGGACTGCTCCGGGCGCTGAAGCGCAACGGCTATGCGATCGCCCCCGGCAAGGCCGGCCCCGATTACATCGATCCGGCGTTTCATGCGGCTGCGAGCGGAGAGACCTGTCTCAATTTCGATCCCTGGGGCATGCGCAGCGAATTGCTGCTCGCCAATGCCGCCATTCACCGGTTCGGCGGCAAGGACCTGGTGATCGAGGCGATGATGGGGCTGTTCGACGGAGCGGCGGACGGTCGCGGCTCGGCGGCCGATCTGGCGTCGATCCTCGGGCTTTCCATCATCCTCGTGGTCGATTGCGCCAAGGCGTCCCATTCGATTGCGGCGCTGGTCAGCGGCTTTGCCAATTTCCGCATCGATACCCGCGTCGTCGGTGTCATCCTCAACCGGGTCGGCAGCGACCGGCATGAAATGATGCTGCGCGAGGCGCTTGGCGGCATCCGCATGCCGGTCATGGGCGTCATCCACAGCGATGCGTCGCTGCATCTGCCGGAACGGCATCTCGGTCTCGTCCAGGCCGGTGAGCACGGCGAGCTGGAATCCTTCATCGACAGGGCGGCCGCGACCGTCGAGGCGGGCTGCGATCTCGATGCGATCATGCGCACGGCCCGACACATTCCCGACCGTGCGTCGGAAGCCAATATCGATCGCCTTCCGCCGCTTGGGCAGAAGATCGCCGTCGCACGGGATGTCGCCTTCGCCTTCTGCTACGAGCATATGCTGCTCGGCTGGCGGCGGCGCGGAGCGGAAATCTCGTTCTTCTCGCCGCTTGCAGATGAGGCTCCTTCAGCCGAAGCCGATGCGATCTATCTGCCGGGCGGCTATCCGGAATTGCATGCCGGGAAGCTTACGGCGGCCTCCATCTTCCGGTCCGGAATGCTCGATGCGGCAGCCCGCGGCGTGAAGATCTACGGCGAGTGCGGCGGCTACATGACGCTTGGCGAAGCGCTGTTCGATGGCGACGGCGTGAGCCACGGGATGCTCGGTCTTCTTCCCGTCGTCACCAGCTATGCCCAGCGCAAGCGCCATCTGGGGTATCGTTCGCTGGTGCCGCTGACGGATTTCTTCATGGCGCCGATGTCCGCGCATGAGTTCCATTATGCGTCGATCGTTTCCGAAGGCGAGGCGGACCGCCTGTTTGCCGTCGAGGACGCGCTCGGAGCGGATCTGGGGCAGGTGGGGCTGCAGCGTGGAAATGTCGCCGGTTCCTATATGCACCTGATCGATCTTGCGAGCGCCGAGGCATGAGTGGACCGGTCATTCATGGCGGCGGCATCACGGCTGCCGTGGCGCGTTTTGGCGGCCGGGCCGAAGACTGGCTCGACCTTTCGACCGGTCTCAATCCGTGCCCGCCTGAATTGCCGGAGGTGCCGTTGCGCGCCTGGCATCGTCTGCCGGATCGCCATCTTGAACTCGATGCACGCCGGGCAGCGCAGGCCTTTTACCGGACGGGCGAAGTCCTGCCTTTGTCCGTACCGGGCACGCAATCGGCAATCCAGATGCTGCCACGCCTCATTGCCAGTGAAAAGGCGGTTGCCATCCTGTCACCCACCTATGGCGAATATGGCCGTGTGTTCGAGGCGGAGGGGCGCCCGGTCGAGCGGATTGCCGGACTTGAAAATGTCGATACTCGTCATGGCCTTGTCGTGGCGGTCAATCCGAACAATCCGACGGGGAGGGTTTTCCAGCCTGAGCAATTGCTGGCGGTAGCGGAGCGCCTGTCGCAGTCCGGTGGATTGCTGGTGGTCGACGAGGCGTTCGGCGACTGCGCGCCGGAGGTCAGTGTCGCCGGGAAGGTGACGAACCACCCGAACCTCATCGTCTTCCGCTCATTTGGCAAGTTCTTCGGCATGGCCGGCATTCGTCTCGGTTTCGTGGTTGCCGTGCCTGAGATCCTTGAAAAGATGGAGGGCTGGCTTGGGCCATGGGCCGTTTCCGGCCCGGCGCTTTCGGTGGCGGCCTCGCTGCTCTCCGGTGAGACGGACAGCATTCGTCAGGGGATCGCCGCGCGGCGGGCGGCGCTCGGCGCCGTGCTCGCGGATGCCGGCCTGTGCGTCAGCGGCGGCACCGACCTCTTCGCGCTGGTGGAGGATGACGAGGCGGCGACGCTCCACGAACATCTCTGCCGCTCACATATCCTGACCCGTGCCTTCGACTACGCGCCGACATGGCTGCGGATCGGACTTGCGCCCGATGAGGAATCCGACCGGCGTCTGGCACAGGCATTGAGGGAGTGGGCACGGTGATGGAAGCGTCGATGCTTGCCGTGCTTGCGCTTGCCCTTCTCATCGATCGTGTCGTTGGGGATCCTCCGGCGCTCTGGGCGCGCCTGCCGCATCCCGTCGTCGTGTTCGGCAAGGCGATTGCCTTTTGCGACCGGAATTTCAATCATGCCGGCGCATCTGATGCGATCCGGCGGCGAAACGGTGTCATTGCCATCGCGGCTTTGCTCTGCCTGTCGCTTTTCGTTGGCGGGGTTCTCGAAGGGATCTTTGCCGCCTTCGGCCCGCTGGGCTTCGTTCTCGAAGTGCTTGTTGTGGCCGTGCTTCTGGCGCAGAAGAGCCTTGCCGATCATGTCGGCGTTGTCGCTGCAGGCTTGAGGGCGGATGGTCTCGAAGGCGGGCGGCGGGCGGTTTCGCTGATCGTCGGGCGAGATCCCGCGACGCTCGACGTGCCCGCGATCTGCCGTGCGGCCATCGAGAGCCTCGCGGAGAATTTCGCCGATGGCGTCGTGGCCCCCGCCTTCTGGTATGCCATTCTCGGCCTGCCGGGCATCCTTGCCTACAAGATGCTGAACACCGCCGATTCGATGATCGGCCACAAGAATGAGAAGTATCGCGACTTCGGCTGGGCTTCGGCCCGGCTCGACGATCTCGCCAACTGGCCGGCGGCGCGGCTCTCCGCCTTTGTCATCGCGCTCGCAGCCCTTTTTTCTCAAGGGGTTGTGGCTGCAAGGCGCTCGCTCTCCGTTGCGCTCAGGGATGCCGGGCTGCATCGCTCGCCGAATTCCGGCTGGCCGGAGGCGGCCATGGCAGGGGCGCTCGATATCCAGCTGACCGGACCGCGCATCTATGGCGGCCAGCGGGTTAGCGAACCGATGATCAACGGCGCTGGTCGTGCGGTGGCGACCGCGGCGGATATCGAGGATGGCGTGAGGGTTTTCTACTCCGCCTGCCACATCCTGTTTGGTCTTGTTGTGTTGCTGGCCCTGATTGCCGCTGTGTAGAGTGAAGGGACGCGAGAAACGTCGGACTTAAGCTTCTCTTAGCTCTTCAGCTTAACCGGATATATCAAGCTTTCTACTATAACTGCCCCTTGTAAAAATCCTGGGAAACAGGAAATCGACAGGGGACATCATGCGTAAACTGCTTATTGCGGCTTCGGCCTTTCTTGCCCTGCAATTCGCTCCGGTTCTGGCGGAAGCGAGCATGTTGACGGCAAAAGTCAACATCTCCACGCAGACCATGACCGTTTCGCAGAACGGCTTCGTGAAATATCGCTGGAAGGTCTCCACCGCGCGCAAGGGCTATGTCACGCCGGTCGGCAGCTACAGCGCCAAGTGGGCGTCCAAGGATCATCGTTCGCGCAAGTATGACAATGCGCCGATGCCGTTCGCGATCTTCTTCAAGGGCGGTTACGCGGTTCACGCCACCTTCGACCTGAAGCGGCTCGGATCGCCGGCGTCCCATGGCTGCATTCGCCTGCATCCGGACAATGCGGCGCGCTTCTTCTCCATGGCGACGGCGAACGGCCTCAGCAATACGCGAATCGTCATCACCCGGTAGGGTCGGACGAGGCCGTATCGTTCAATAATGCGAATATCGGAAGGTGTGGTCGGTGACGATCAGTCGTTGCCGGCCGCATAACGCAGGCGGTTGAGATCGGGAACGACCACATGGCGGTTGTTCTCGATGACGATGATCCCGTCCTTGCGCAGCTTGGTCATCTGGCGGCTGACGGTCTCGATGGTCAGGCCGAGGAAATCGGCAATATCGGCGCGTGAAAGCGGCAGGTCGAAGGTGTTGGCGCTTTCATTTTCCGGATCGATATGGGTCGCGATCAGGTGGAGGAAGCTTGCGACCTTTTCCTGCGCGGTCTTGCGACCGAGCGTCAGCATCCAGTCGCGCGCTTCGTCCAGTTCCTTGAGCGACTGGATATGCAGCTTGCGCTCCAGATCATGCGCCTCTCCGACCATGCGGTCGATCAGCGGCCGCGGGAAGGTGCAGATCTCCGTATCGGTTGCGGCTTCCGCCGTAATGGTGCTCTCGCCAAGGAAGGGGCGGCCGAGGAAATCGGGCGCGAACTGCAGGCCTACGATCTGCTGACGGCCGTCAGCCATCATCTTGGAGAGCTTCACCACGCCGTTCAGAATGTTGCTGTAGCTGGAAACGCGCTCGCCCTGGCCGATGACTTCCTCACCAGCCGAAATCTTGCGCCGGTTCGAATGCCTGTTGAGCTCCACGAGTTGGGCAGTGCTCAGGGCGGCACACACACCACCATGACGCGCTTCGCAGGCTCGACAGACCGAAGGGGCCTCGCATTCGCCTGTCGTTCTTTTCAGTACGTCCATTTCCAGCAGATCCTGTCCGGCATGCTAAACCATCGCCACCGCGCTGGTTCACTACGCAGCAGCCTGCCCGAAGGCCAGCGAGTTTTAGTTGAACTCCGACGGTTAATCTACCAGCAAATTGATCGAAGTCAAAGGCGGGGGATGCGACCCAGCGTATCAGGGGAATGTCCCCGATATTTCCGAAACTGCGGATAAACCTATGCAAAACTCGCTTCTTGCCAAGTATTCCGGCGCTGTGCCGCGCTACACCAGCTATCCCACGGCGCCGCACTTCTACGAAGGTATAGACTGCGGCAAATATGCACAGTGGCTTGGCGAGCTCGGAGCAGGGCAGGATATTTCACTGTATTTGCATATTCCGTATTGCGACCGTTTGTGCTGGTTCTGTGCCTGTCACACCAAGCACACGCTGAAATACGAGCCGATCGCGGCCTATCTGAAGTCGCTGAAGCGGGAAATCGCGAAGGTTGGCAGCCTCGTCAGCAGGGATGCCAAGGTGACTGCGGTGCATTTCGGCGGCGGTTCACCGACGATGGTGGCACCTGACGACATGGTCGACCTGATGAGGGCACTGCGTGAAGCCTTTGCCTTTAGCGATGATGTGGAAATCAGCGTCGAGATGGACCCGAACGATCTTGATGAAGCGCGTTACGATGCGCTGGCGGCCATCGGCATGACCCGGGCGAGCCTCGGCGTGCAGGACTTCAACCCGAAGGTCCAGAAGACGATCAACCGTATCCAGACCTTCGAGCAGACGAAATCCGTGGTCGATGCCGTCAGGGCGCGGGGCGTTCACTCGGTCAATTGCGACATTCTCTATGGGCTTCCCCACCAGACGCTCGATACGCTGGAGACGACGGTGCGCGATATCATCTCGCTCTCGCCTGATCGGATCGCGCGGTTCGGCTATGCCCACGTGCCGTGGATGAAGAAGCATCAGACGATGATTCCCGAGGATGCGCTCCCGGGCATCGAGGAACGCTTCCAGCAGATGACAAGGGCGGCGGACATGCTGGTCGAGGCAGGCTACGAGCCGATCGGCATCGACCATTTCGCGCGACCCGACGACCGGCTTGCGGTCGCGGCCCGCAACGGCAAGCTTCGCCGCAATTTCCAGGGCTATACCGATGACGCCGCCGAAGCCCTGATCGGGCTCGGCGCTTCCTCGATCGGACAGCTGCCGCAGGGCTATGTGCAGAACATGCCGGCCACCGGTGAATATGAGCGGCTTGCCGATGCGGACGGGCTGACCGTGGTGCGCGGGATCGAACTCAGCGAAGACGACCGGCTGCGGGCGCATGTGATCGAACAGATCATGTGCCGTTTCGGTTTCTCCTTTATTGGTGTCCGCAAGCTTTTTCCGCAGTTCGGTGAGGTGGTGATTGCCGAGGCGCGGGAATTCTGCGCGCGCAACAGCGACGGCATCTGCGAGATCGTCAATGACGACTTCCGGCTGACTGAAGCGGGGAAGCCGTTCGCGCGCAGCGTCGCAGCCGTGTTCGACAGCTACCTGGCAAACGGCAAGGGCCGTCACTCGGTTGCTGTTTGAGTTGAGCAACACCTTGACCGCAAATTTCGCGGTTGGTGAAACTTGCCATTGGCTTTTAGAATGGTTTTCCCTATGTGGAACTCAGATTTTCGACATATGAGGTATTGGCGTGACCGCTACATTCGACAAAGTTGCCGACATCATCGCTGAAACGAGCGAAATCGACCGCGAGACGATTACGCCGGAAAGCCATACGATCGACGACCTCGGCATCGACAGCCTGGACTTCCTCGACATCGTTTTCGCGATCGACAAGGAATTCGGCATCAAGATCCCGCTTGAGCAGTGGACGCAGGAAGTCAACGAGGGCAAGGTTTCGACCGAAGAGTACTTCGTGCTGAAGAACCTCTGTGCCAAGATCGACGAACTGAGGGCAGCCAAGGGCTGATCCGCCTTAGGGCGGAGGTTTCCGATGCTGCTTGAATATTTTCAGATGATCGACAAGGTCGAGGCCGTTGACCTCGGCCTTGGCGTACTTAAGGCAAGGTCCGTCGTGCCACAGGCAAGCCCCGTCTTCGAAGGGCATTTTCCCGGCATGCCGCTCGTTCCCGGCGTTCTCCTGATCGAAACCATGGCGCAGGCTTCCGGCATGATGCTGCTGGCGGTGAAGGACTTTACCGCCATGCCTTTCCTGATGTCGGTCGATGGCGCCAAGATGCGCACCTTCGTAGAACCCGGCGCGGTGCTTGACATCGAGGCACAGTTGGAACACGACGGCTCCGGCTTCGCCGTTACCAAGGCGAAGATTTCGTCCGAGGGCAAGAAGGTCTGCGACGCGCAGCTCAAGCTCCGGACCATGCCATTCAGCGAAGTGCCGCTTGCCGACATCGTACGCAAGCGTGCCACCGAAATCGGCCTCATGGAGGCTATTGCCGCCGCCCGATAATATTTTCCGGGCGGCTGGTCGTTTTTGACGAATGCGGGCCGGGCGAGTGCTTTGGCCCGCTGCGCCGGAACCGCTCCGGCGAGAGGATTGAAGATGGTCAAAAAACCGAATGATGTGGTGATCACCGGTGTCGGCATCGTGACGTGCCACGGAACTGGCAAGGAGCCGCATGTCGCGCTTCTGTCTGCCGCCGGTGCTCCGGTTCCCGTTGTAGAGACGGAAAAGTTCAAGCCGTATCCGGTTCATCCCATGCCCGAGATCGACTGGTCGCAGCAGATCACCAAGCGTGGCGATCAGCGCCAGATGGAAAACTGGCAGCGGCTTGGCGTCTATGCCGCGGGTCTGGCTCTCGACGATGCCGGTCTGAAGGACGATGCCGAGGCATGCTCGACCATGGACATGATCGTTGCAGCCGGTGGCGGCGAGCGCGATATCAACGTCGATACGCTGATCGTCGATGAAGGGTTGAAGCGCAACGATCGCGCACAACTCGTCAACGAGAAGCTGACCACCGAACTGCGACCGACGCTCTTCCTTGCCCAGCTTTCCAACCTGATGGCGGGCAACATTTCCATCGTGCACAAGGTCACCGGTTCCTCGCGCACCTTCATGGGCGAAGAAGCAGCTGGCATCTCCGCCGTCGAGACCGCGTTTGCCCGCATCCAGGCCGGGCAGTCGACCCACACGCTTGTCGGCGGCGCATTCATTGCCGACCGAGACGACATCTTCCTGCTGGTCGAAGGCATTCAGGCCCATGCGACCGGTGACTGGCATCCGCTGTGGCAGCGCCAGCCGGGTCACGGTGGCGGCATGGTGCTCGGCACTGTCGGTGCGTTCCTGATGCTCGAATCGCGCGCTCATGCGGAAGCTCGAGGCGCCCATATCTATGCCTCCATCGACGCCATCGAAGGTGACCGTGGTCGGCGTGAGGAGGGGGGCCTGGAAAAGCGACTGAACCGCATGGCATCGTCGGTTGCTGCCGGAGCCGGCGAGGGCACTCTCGTGCTTTCTGGCGCAAGCGGTATGTGTGATCTCTCAGCCCGCGAAAAGAAGGTTCTTGAAGGCGCCTTCCCGGGCGCTTCGGTCCGCGGCTTCGGCGGCGTGACGGGTCATGCGCTCGAGGCGCAGTTTCCGCTCGGCCTCGCTCTTGCCGCACTTGCGCTCGATGCGAAGGCGGTGGTGCCGTCCTTCGATGAGAA
Organism: Shinella sp.; assembly: GCA_003248775.1. Classification (GTDB taxonomy): domain Bacteria; phylum Pseudomonadota; class Alphaproteobacteria; order Rhizobiales; family Rhizobiaceae; genus Allorhizobium. Next base: position 46,227 of record QFQX01000018.1, read on the forward strand.
GAACGAAGGCGTCATGGCCAAGCCGGCGGAGGATGCCGTGGTGACGACGGTGGGATATGTGCGCGGCGAAGGCATGGCGCATCTTTCGGCCGAGGCGTGAGGAGATAGGATCATGACGGAATCTCGTTTCAAGGACCATCTTGGCCGCCCCATCATTGCCGTGACCGGCATGGGCGTCATCACCTCGCTCGGACAAGGTCTTTCCGACAACTGGGAAAAGCTGACGGGCGGCGTATCCGGCATTCACAAGATCTCGCGCTTCCCCACCGAGGGCCTGAACACCCGCATCAGCGGCACCGTCGATTTCATCGAGCTGCCGGCGGTGAACGCGGTCGAGCGCTCTTATGCCATGGCGCGCGAAACCACCATAGAGGCGCTGGCCCAGGCGGGGATTTCCGGGGATTTCAACGGCCCGCTGTTTCTCGCCGCTCCGCCGGTCGAGCCGGAATGGGATGACCGTTTCAATCTCGCCGAACGCATTCCGGCGGAAGACAACGAGGGTCATGCCTACCACCGTCTTCTGGCCGCCATGCGCGCCAAGGCCGATCCGGTGTTTCTCGAAGCGGTTCAGTTCGGCTCGATCTCCGAGCGCCTCGCCGATCGATTCGGCACGCGCGGACTTCCGGTAACGCTGTCGACCGCATGCGCTTCCGGTGCCACCGCGATCCAGCTCGGCGTCGAGGCGATCCGTCAGGGTCGCACCGAACGGGCGCTGACGGTTGCGACGGATGGTTCGGTTGGTGCGGAAGCGCTCATCCGTTTTGCGCTGCTTTCAGCTCTCTCCACCCAGAACGATCCGCCGGAAAAGGCTTCCAAGCCGTTCAGCAAGGATCGTGACGGGTTCGTCATCGCCGAAGGTGCGGCGACTCTGGTGCTGGAATCGCTTGAGGCAGCTGTTGCCCGTGGCGCAAAGGTCCTCGGCATCATGAAGGGTTGCGGCGAGAAGGCCGACCATTTCCACCGCACGCGCTCCTCGCCGGACGGCGGCCCTGCGATCGCGACGATCCGGGCGGCTCTCGAGGATGCCGGTCTTTCGGAAGAGGCTGTGGGTTATATCAACGCTCACGGTACGTCGACGCCCGAGAACGACAAGATGGAATACGGTGCCATGCTTTCCGTCTTCGGTGAGCGCTTGAAGGACCGGATTCCGGTTTCTTCCAACAAGTCGATGATCGGTCACACGTTGACGGCTGCAGGTGCGGTCGAAGCTGTGTTCTCGATCCAGACGATGCTGACGGGAACGGTTCCGCCGACGATCAACTATGTCAATCCCGATCCGGCGATCGTTCTCGACGTGGTCCCGAACGTGAAGCGGTCGGCCGATGTTTCGGTCGTGCTGTCGAACTCCTTCGGCTTCGGCGGGCAGAACGCCAGCCTTGTCATGACGCGTGAACCAGCTTAAGCGACGGATCACACAAGTTCAGTTTTCAGATAAGAACGCCCTCAGGGCGCGAGGATAGACCTTATGCGCGCACTCCAGCTCGTCGAAGACCGCAAGCTTGAAATCGTGGATCTGCCGGAACCGGAAGCACCGGGTCCGGGCGAGGTGACGTTGCGCGTCAAGGCCGTCGCGCTCAACCATATCGATGTCTGGGGCTGGCGCGGCATGGCCTTTGCCAAGCGCAAGATGCCGCTCACCATCGGCGCCGAGGCATCCGGCGTGGTCGAGGCGATCGGTCCGGGCGTCGCCAACGTTCTGCCGGGGCAGCTCGTTTCTGTTTATGGCGCGCGCGTCTGCGGTCTCTGCAAGCCATGCCGCGAAGGTCGCGACAATCTCTGCGAACATGTCGGCGGTGTACATGGTTTCCATCTCGACGGCTTCGCGCAGGAAAAGATGAACATTCCGGCTCGCCAGCTCGTACCGGCGCCTCCGGGCATTGATGCGGTCGCCGCAGCCGTCGCTCCCGTCACCTTCGGCACCGTCGAGCACATGCTGTTCGACAACGCCAAGCTCGAACCCGGCGAGACCATTCTGGTTCATGCAGGCGGCTCGGGCATCGGCACGGCCGCGATCCAGCTGGCCAAGAAGATCGGCTGCACCGTCATCACGACGGTTGGTTCGGACGACAAGATCGAAGGTGCAAAGGCGCTGGGCGCCGATCACGTCATCAACTACCGCACCGACCGTTTCGAAGGCGTCGTGCGCAAGCTGACCAAGAAGAAGGGCGTCGACGTCGTCTTCGAACATGTCGGCAAGGATACCTGGGCAGGCTCTATGCTCTGCCTCAAGCGCGGTGGGCGTCTCGTCACCTGCGGTTCGACCTCCGGCGTGTCGACCGACATGAATCTGATGATGCTGTTCCAGCAGCAGTTGAAGCTGCTCGGTTCCTTCGGTTGCCGCATGGAGAACATGGCGAACGCCATGCAGAAGATGGCCCGGGGCATCGTGCATCCGGTTATCGATACGGAAGTCGGCCTGGAAGATATCGATCGCGCGCTTGCTCGCATGGAGGGACGGCAGGTGTTCGGCAAGATCATCCTCAAGATGGACTGACCGTTGAGGCCGATCATCACCAAGATCGTTCTGGCGTTTCGCCGCTTCCCGCAATGGCTGGTGGCGAAGCTCGTGCTCGTCCTGTTGCGGGTGCTGAAATTCCTGCCTGCTGATGCGGCGATCAATGCCTCCGACCGGGTGGTCCGCTTCATCGGACCGAAGATTTCGCGCCACAAGCTGATGATGACCAATCTTCGCAATGCCTTTCCGGAGAAAAGCGAAGCGGAGATCAACAGGATCGCCGCAGACGCGTGGGGGCATATGGGTCGCCAGCTTGCGGAATATGTCTTTCTCGACGAGCTTTTCGATTTCGATCCGGAACGTCAGGGCGAGGGCAGGGTCGAGGTCTCAGGCGTTCCGATCTTCATAGACCTTCTGGAAAATCCGCGCCCGTTCATCGTCTTCACCGGACATACCGGCAATTTCGAGATGCTGCCGGTAGCAGGAGCCGCCTTTGGTCTCTATGTGACGGTGCTGTTCCGCCCGCCGAACAATCCCTACATCGCCGACATGGTCTTCGACTTCCGGCGTGCGCGCATGGGCAATCTCGTGCCGTCCCATGCCGGTTCGTCCTTCCAGCTTGCCCGCCAGCTCGAGGCGGGTGCCGGCGTCGGCGTTCTGGTCGACCAGAAGTTCAAGAAGGGTCAGCCGACGACGTTCTTCGGCCAGGATGTTCGCACCAATCCGCTGCTCGCCAAACTTGTGCGCCAGTTCGGCTGCGAGGTCTATCCGGCTCGTTGTATCCGCCTGCCGAACAACCGCTACCGGCTGGAAATAGAGCCGAAGGTCGAGCTTCCGCGCGACAAGGATGGCCGCATCGACGTGCAGGGCACGGCCCAGTATCTCAATGACAAGGTCGAATCCTGGGTGCGGGAATATCCAGAGCAGTGGCTCTGGTATCATGATCGCTGGAACATCAAGAAAAATATCTAGCTCAAATCAGGGCCTTATCAGCAGATTATCGCTGTTGCAACGCAATTGCATGTGTTGCAAATGGCGACCTGTATCGTTGCAACCCGTGCATTTTGTGGGTGTCTTGCGAAGACTGGGGCGGAACTGAGCTGCGGCAATACCTGAGTTTTAGCTAGTTGAACGTGAGATACATTCATGTTAACTCGCTGGAAATAAAATGAGACCTTTGGTTGTATTTTGTGTGCGTCTTCTCCGCGTGCGGCGGTGTTGTCTGGGGGTGTTGCCAATTGACCTCAAACGAGTCCCATCAGGAGCGTCTGCTGCCGCTGTTCGAGGCGGTCTCGATGAAGAGCGTACAGCTCCAGCAGGCTATACGCGTCGGCGACGACCAACTTGTGCGTCTGCTTGACCGGGAACTCGACCCGTTGATTTCCGCCGTGGTGAATTATCGGGCCGTGAACATGCGGGAAGTACAACTGCAGTTGCGCTTCGTCGGTAATCTGATCCGTGAGGATGCCGATGACAGGTCCTGCGTACTTCGGCACGCGGCTACCCTTTCGATCCTGCTGGACCGGTATTTCGGTTCCGACGTGAAGGCGGCCAGCGACGTGCCGACGGATGCGCCGAAGGCTCTGGGGCTGGGAGAGGATGACCTCCTCAACGAATCCATCCTGAACAACCTTCCCGATCGCGTGGCGGTGGTCACGCTTGACTACCGCTATCTCTACGCAAATCCGGCGCATGCGAGTTTCGTCGGAAGCACACCGCTCGATCTGGTCGGGCGCCGAATCTTCGATTTGCTGGGTGATATCGAGGCCAGCGTGGCCATTGAGAAATACCTCGACCGTTGCTTTGCAGGCGAACCGGTGGATTGTAGCTATTTCCACAGGGGAGAGGGATTCTGCAGCCTCATGCGCTGCAGGCTGACACCGCTACGTACACCGCGCGGCGATGTGATCGGCGCGGTCCTGATGCTGATGGACGGTGTGAAGGCGGCGGACGAAATCGCCGCCTGAAGATAGTTTTCAGCGTTCGAACTTGAACGCTGCCGATGTCATCGCAGTTCCGCTTCAATTCGATCCGGATGCAACTGCACCATTTGTGACCTGTGGCAGCAGATATTCCCGTTCGAAGGCGATGTGGCGACGCATGCCCTCGAAAAAGCCGCGCAACATGTAGCCGACGGCCTCCATGTTGACCTGGACGCCGGAGCCTAGCTTGAGCAAGGCGTCCGTGAGTTCCTCGGCAAAGCATTCGTCCTCGAAATGTTCGAATTTCAACCGGTGGAGCGTGTCGTGCAACCTCGGTGTCGCCGATAGCGCGGTCTCGATCCATGGAAAGAGGACCGTTTCCTCATAATGGTGGACGCCCTTGATCAATGGACCCAGTGCCTTGGCGGCGTAGATGCACTTCTGCCTGTTGATGCTGGCCGGAAGAGAATCAGCGATTTCTTCAAGTTCGCTACAGAGCGCGAGCTGTTCCTCATGGGCCTTGCAGAGCCAGGCAAGAGAACGTCGCTCATCCCTGAGCACATTAAGCGGCGGGAAGGGGCCTGTTCCGTTATCCGGATCCTTGTTTGTTGTCTTGCCGTGCATATCCGCTTTCTCCGGCGCGTCGATAGGTCGCGTATGATGTTGCCTCGTGTCCCCAGCCGTCCCAAATCGCCCATACACAAGGTTTTCCGCGTTCATCCCCTTTGGAACGCGAAACAATCGGGCGATGATGCAACTTTTTCCTAAAAGACCGCCCCCTTGCATTGATTTGGATCAAGGTGTCTTCTTGATACGAATGCGAATTCTGCACACGACGCAGGGGGAATCTGTTCGTGCGCGAGAAGATGATCCCTGTGAATGATCAGCAAGCCGTTGGGGGATTCCAACAATGAATTACACGTTAGAAACAATGGTGATGGCGTTGCTCGCCTTCGCCGCGCTGCTGGGGGCGGCTTTCGCCTACGACAGCCTGTTCGCGACCCATATGTGGGTTGCGTTCTTCGTGCTCACAGCAGGCACGATTGTCATGCTGCGGCGGATGAAGTTCGCGCCGGTCAATGCGAAGACTGCCGCCCAGATCAAGTCCGAGTACTTCGACGAAGTGGTCAAGTACGGCGTTATCGCCACGGTGTTCTGGGGCGTTGTCGGCTTCCTGGTCGGCGTCGTCGTTGCGCTTCAGTTGGCATTTCCCGACCTGAACATCGAACCGTGGTTTAATTTTGGTCGTATGCGTCCTCTGCATACATCCGCGGTTATTTTCGCGTTCGGTGGTAATGCTCTGATCGCCACGTCCTTCTACGTGGTTCAGCGCACCTCGCGCCAGCGCCTGTTCGGTGGCTCGCTCGGCTGGTTTGTGTTCTGGGGCTACAACCTGTTCATCGTGATGGCGGCAACCGGATACCTGCTCGGGATCACCGAAGGCCGCGAATATGCCGAGCCGGAATGGTATGTCGATATATGGCTGACCATCGTTTGGGTTGCCTATCTGATCGCATTCATCGGAACGATCTTCACCCGCAAGGAATCGCACATTTATGTCGCGAACTGGTTCTACCTGTCGTTCATCGTCACCATCGCGATGCTCCACATCGTCAACAATCTGTCGATGCCGGTATCCTTCCTTGGCTACAAGAGCTATTCGCTCTTCTCGGGCGTACAGGACGCGCTGACCCAGTGGTGGTATGGCCATAACGCCGTCGGCTTCTTCCTGACAGCGGGCTTCCTCGGCATGATGTACTACTTCGTGCCGAAGCAGGCCGGTCGTCCGGTCTATTCCTATCGTCTGTCGATCATCCACTTCTGGGCTCTGATCTTCATGTATATCTGGGCCGGCCCGCACCACCTGCACTACACCGCGCTGCCCGATTGGGCCCAGACGCTTGGCATGGTTTTCTCCATCATGCTTTGGATGCCCTCCTGGGGTGGCATGATCAACGGCCTGATGACGCTTTCGGGCGCATGGGACAAGATCCGTACCGACCCGATCGTCCGCATGATGGTCATCGCCATCGCCTTCTACGGCATGTCGACCTTCGAAGGCCCGATGATGTCGATCAAGTCGGTCAACTCGCTCAGCCACTACACCGACTGGACCATCGGTCACGTTCACTCTGGCGCTCTCGGCTGGGTCGGCATGATCACCTTCGGTGCCGTCTACTACCTGACTCCGAAGCTGTGGAACCGTAACCGTCTCTACTCGCTGCGCATGGTCAACTGGCACTTCTGGCTCGCAACCCTCGGCATCGTTATCTACGCCGCCGTTCTGTGGGTCGCCGGTATCCAGCAGGGCCTGATGTGGCGCGAATACGACAGCCAGGGCTTCCTGGTCTACTCGTTTGCCGAATCGGTAGCCGCGATGTTCCCGTACTACGTCCTGCGTGCCGTCGGTGGTGGTCTCTACCTCCTGGGTGGCATCGTCATGGCCTACAACGTGCTGATGACAATCCTCGGCTACGAACGCCAGGAAGCTCCGATCCCGGGCTCCACCGTTCCTGCCGCCGCTGTCCAGCCGGCTGAATAAGAAGGAAGGCTTTCATGTCCATTCTTGATAAACACGCAATCCTCGAGAAGAACGCGAGCCTTCTGTTCCTCGGATCCCTGCTGGTGGTCACCATCGGCGGGATCGTGGAAATCGCTCCGCTGTTCTATCTCGAGAACACCATCGAGAAGGTCGAGGGAATGCGACCTTACTCGCCGCTCGAACTCGCGGGCCGGAACATCTACATCCGTGAAGGCTGCTATGTCTGTCACAGCCAGATGATCCGCCCGTTCCGCGACGAGGTGGAGCGCTACGGTCACTACTCGCTGGCAGCGGAGTCGATGTACGACCATCCGTTCCAGTGGGGCTCGAAGCGGACGGGACCCGATCTCGCCCGCGTCGGCGACCGTTACTCGAACGAGTGGCACGTACAGCATCTGACCGAACCGCGCGATGTCGTGCCGGAATCGATCATGCCAAGCTATGCGTTCCTGAAGACGACGCCGCTCAAGGTCACCAATGTTGCCATGGACCTCAAGGCCAACCGCACCGTTGGCGTCCCCTATACGGACGAAATGATCGACAATGCCGCAGCCGATCTCGCCGCCCAGGCGGACCCGAATGCGGATACCGCGGCACTGCTCGCACGTTATCCGAAGGCCAAGGTCGGCGACTTCGACGGCAATCCGGCCCAGCTCTCCGAGATGGATGCCCTGATCGCTTATCTCCAAATGCTTGGTACGCTCGTAGATTTCTCGACCTACGACGATGCGACCGGTTACCGCTGAGGAGGAGCACATGGAAACCTATAACGCCATGCGCCACTTCGCAGACAGCTGGGGCTTGCTCGGCATGACGTTGTTCTTCGTGGGCGTCGTCGTGTTCACCTTGCGGCCCGGCGGAAAAAAATCGGCCGATGATGCAGCACGCATCCCTCTCCAGGAGGACTAAGAGATGGCACAAAAACATATTGACGAAATCAGTGGCGTCGAAACCACCGGCCACGAATGGGACGGCATTCGCGAACTGAATAACCCGATGCCACGCTGGTGGGTTTATACCTTCTACCTGACCATCCTTTGGGCCATCGGCTATACGATCGCCTATCCGGCCTGGCCGCTTCTGAAGGAAAACACCAAGGGTGTGCTCGGCTTCTCCAGCCGCGCAGAGGTCGCGGCCGAGCTCAACGAGGCCAAGGCTGCCCAGTCCGTCTTCGTCGAGAAGATCGCTGCACTGCCGCTGGCCGAGATCGTTGCCAATCCGGAACTGGCCCAGTTCGCAACGGCTGGCGGCGCTGCCGCCTTCAAGGTCAACTGCACACCCTGCCACGGCTCCGGCGCCACGGGTGGCGTCGGCTATCCGAACCTCAACGACGATGACTGGCTGTGGGGTGGCGATCTCGAATCGCTCTACACCACCATCGCCCACGGCATCCGCTATGAGAGCGATCCGGACACCCGCGTTTCGGAAATGCCGGCATTCGCCGACATTCTCGAGCCCGAGCAGGTCAAGCAGGTTGCCGCCTACGTCGTCAGCCTGACTGCAACCCCGTCCGATGCAGCTCTCGTGGAGCCCGGCAAACAGGTCTTCGCAGACAACTGCGCCTCCTGCCACGGCGAAGATGCCAAGGGCGGCCGCGACTTCGGCGCTCCGAACCTTGCAGACGCCATCTGGCTGAAGGTCAACGGTGAAGCCGAGATCGCAGCGCAGGTCTCACACCCGAAGCACGGCGTCATGCCGGCCTGGAGTGCGCGCCTGGGTGACACCACCGTCAAGGAATTGACGGTCTACGTTCACTCGCTCGGCGGCGGCGAATAAGCCCACAAACTATTGATCTGGTGGGGCGATTTGTCCTGACAGATGGCTACCATCTGTTAGGATCGCACCACTAGGCTGTGGTGGACATGCGAAACACCCTCCGCCACAGCTCCAGCCATCTCGCTCTTCGAACCACGCTCTCCGGGGCGTGGTTTTTTTGTCGCTGGGGGCAGGCGTTCTGTGAGTGAATTGAAGCGAAAACCGACAAATTCAGCTATATTCCAGCAATATCGGAAGGTTGTATAGATTTTTTCATATGTATTGCGACGCTTCGCCGCTGCTTGATATAAGTCAAGGCGGGTTATCATGCCAAATGGGAGAAGAAACACCGAACAACGAGGTCTCCGATGAAACTGCATGCTGATAAAGGGAAGGCGGGCGAGCCCGCGGAAGTCGAACGTCTGGACGCTGAAGCGGTGATGTCGGCCAAGACGCGCCGTCCGCTTTACGAGGCGCGCAAGAAGATCTTCCCAAAACGGGCTGAAGGACGCTTTCGCCAGTTCAAGTGGCTGGTCATGTTCGTCACTCTCGGCATTTATTATCTCACGCCCTGGCTTCGCTGGGATCGCGGTGAATTCGCTCCCGATCAGGCCGTGTTGATCGACCTTGCCCATCGGCGTTTCTATTTCTTCTTCATCGAGATCTGGCCTCAGGAGTTCTTCTTCGTCGCGGGCCTTCTTGTCATGGCCGGTTTCGGCCTGTTCCTGATCACATCGGCAGTAGGACGTGCATGGTGTGGCTATACCTGTCCCCAGACAGTGTGGGTGGATCTCTTCCTCGTGGTGGAACGGGCCATCGAAGGCGACCGCAATGCCCGTATGAAGCTTGAAAATGCGCCATGGACTTTCGACAAGATCTGGAAGCGCGTATCCAAGCATGCAATCTGGCTGGCGATCGGCGTGGCCACTGGCGGTGCCTGGATCTTCTATTTTGCCGATGCGCCGACGCTCCTGATGGATTTCGTGACCGGACAGGCGCAATCCGTCGCCTACATGACCGTCGCCATCCTGACCGCCACAACCTATGTGTTCGGCGGGCTGATGCGCGAGCAGGTCTGTATTTACATGTGCCCGTGGCCGCGTATTCAGGCGGCGATGCTGGATGAGAATTCGCTGGTAGTCACCTATAACGACTGGCGTGGCGAGCCACGTTCGCGGCATGCCAAGAAGGCAGCAGCGGCCGGGGAAATCGTCGGGGATTGCGTCGATTGTAATGCCTGCGTCGCTGTCTGTCCCATGGGTATCGACATTCGCGACGGGCAGCAGCTCGAATGCATCACCTGTGCGTTGTGCATCGATGCCTGCGACGGCGTAATGGACAAGATCGGCAAGCCGCGCGGGCTTATCGCCTATGCGACGCTTGATGAATACCAGGGGAACATGGCGCTCGCGACCGGCAACGGTGCGACCGCGATCAATCCCTTGAACATCCGCGCAGCCGATGGTTCGTTCAGCGACAAGGTCCGGCACTTCAACTGGCGAATCATCTTCCGGGCGCGGACACTGCTCTACATGGGTGTCTGGTCGGCCGTGGGTATCGGTCTTCTGGTTGCGCTGTTGAGCCGCGACCGGCTTGAACTCAACGTGTTGCATGACCGCAATCCGCAATACGTACTCGAATCCAACGGTTCGATCCGCAATGGATACACACTCCGCATCTTGAACATGATCCCTCAGCCCCGCAATATCGTGGTGTCGCTCGACGGGCTGCCGAATGCAACCATGAAGGTGAACGGTGTTTCTTCAGATGAAGTGCGTTCGTTCTCCGTCTCCGTGCAGCCGGACGAGGCGACGACGCTCAAGGTATTCGTGACGCTGCCCGGCGATCAGGTAGCATGGGAATCGGAACAGTTCCGTTTCACCATCAAGGATGCGGCGGGCGATGAGGAAAACTCTTACAAGGCCGTGTTCAATGGGCCCGGAGTGAAGAAGAAATGAGTGCTGCAGGCAAGGAAAAGGCCGGGTTCGTTTTTACCGGCAGACATATGCTGGCCAGTATTGTGACGTTCTTCGGTGTCGTCATTACCGTCAACTTGACGATGGCTTATTACGCCTCATCGACATGGAGCGGTCTGGTGGTACAGAATACCTACGTCGCCAGCCAGGAATTCAACAGCAAGGCAGCCGCCATTCGCGGCATGCTGGCAACGGGCATCAGGGGAAAGCTCGATGTCAAGAACGACAAGATCACCTATACGCTCACGCTTCCCGGCGATGAACCCGTCGTCGCGGATGAGGTGACGGCCCACTTCAAGCGACCCGTCGGCGAGAAACAGGATTTCACGGTAAAGCTCGTCCCTGCGGGAAACGGTGTCTACGTTGCTGAGCACGAGGTGGCAACCGGCCATTGGATCGTTGAGGTTAAAGCCGCGAAAGACGGCAAGCTGATCATGCACGAAGCCAACCGCATCGCGGTCATCGGAGGACGGAAATGAGCTGCTGCGCAGCCGGAACTGAAGGGGCACTCGAAATCGAGCGGGCAGGGCATGCCCTGCCGAGTTCCGAGGAGTTGCTGCTCTCCAGCCGCGACGTTGGCGAAGGCCTGCATCAGGTCGACCTGAGTGTGCCGGCCGTGCATTGCGGCACCTGTATCACCACTATTGAAGGTGTGCTCCGTGCACTTCCAGAAGTGCAGCGGGCGCGGGTCAATCTTTCGACCAAGCGCGTTTCCGTGGTGTGGAAGGACGAGGTCGATGGACAGCCGATCGACCCCGTCAATATCGCGCGTGCCATAGCCTCCACCGGCTATGAATCCCATCTCTTCACGCCAGCGGAGGAAGCTTCCGACGAACTGCGCAACCAGCTGGTTCGCGCAGTTGCCGTCTCCGGTTTTGCCGCCACCAATATCATGTTGCTTTCGGTTTCGGTATGGTCGGGGGCTGACGCCGCCACGCGCGACATGTTCCACTGGATTTCCGCGATGATCGCGGCGCCGGCCCTGATCTATGCGGGGCGGTTCTTCTATCAATCCGCCTGGAACGCCATCCGGCACGGTCGCACCAATATGGACGTGCCGATCGCCATAGGCATTACGCTTTCCTACTTCATTTCGCTTTGGGAGACGATCAACCGTGGTGAACACGTCTGGTTCGATGCGACTGCCTCACTGCTGTTCTTCCTGCTGATCGGCCGTACGCTCGATCACATTATGCGGGATCGGGCGCGTTCGGCGATTAGCGGCCTTGCGCGGCTGAGCCCGCGCGGCGCCATGGTGGTTGCGGTGGACGGTTCACGTGAATACCGACCGCTCGAGGAAATTCGGGTCGGCGACAAGGTGGCGGTTGCTGCCGGGGATCGTGTGCCGGTGGATGGTCTCATCCTCTCCGGTTCCAGCGACATGGACGTATCGATCGTCAACGGTGAAAGTGCGCCGCTTCAGGTCGAGCCCGGAAAAACCGTACAGGCGGGCACGCTCAGCCTGACCGGTTCTCTGGTGATCGAAGCGACCGCCGCTGCCAAGAACTCCTTCCTTGCGGAAGTCATCAACCTTATGGAAGCCGCTGAAGGGGGCAGGGCGCGTTACCGCCGCATCGCCGACCGCGCCGCGCAATTCTATTCGCCGGCCGTGCACCTGACCGCCTTCATTACATTCATGTCCTGGGGCTTTTACGACGGCGACTGGAAGCATGCGCTGCTGGTGGCCGTCGCGGTGCTCATCATCACATGCCCCTGCGCGCTCGGCCTTGCCGTGCCGGTGGTGCAGGTCGTCGCTGCCGGCCGCCTCTTCAAGTCGGGTATCATGGTGAAGGACGGTTCGGCCATGGAGCGGTTGGCCGAGATCGACACCATCGCTTTCGACAAGACCGGCACATTGACTCTCGGCAAGCCGAGGCTGATCGATATTGCCAACCTGGATGCCAATGCCTTTGCGATTGCGGCCGGGCTAGCCGCACATTCGCGCCATCCTCTTTCGGAGGCTCTCTGGCAAGCCGCGACGGTGCCTGCGAAGATGTTCGCATCGGTGGCCGAGATCCCGGGTGCGGGCGTCGAGGCGCTTGCCAGCGAGGGAACCTATCGGCTTGGCAGCCGCAAGTTTGCGCTTGGCGATGCGGCCGGCCAGACCGCAGATCATGCGTTCTCGGAAGTCGTTCTGTCGCTTGATGGACGCGAGCTGCAGGCATTTCGTTTCGAGGATACGTTGCGTCCCGGCGCCGAGTCTGCCATCGCGCTCCTGAAGAAACAGGGCTATTCCATCGGCATTCTGTCCGGCGACCGCGCAGCGGTGGTCGGCGCGCTTGCCAGGCGGCTCGGCATCGACAATTGGAAGGCAGAGCTTGCCCCGCGCGAGAAGGCAGAATTCTGCGCTTCCGTTCAGGCTGAGGGACACAAGCTGTTGATGGTCGGAGACGGCATCAATGATGCACCGGCTCTCGCAGCGGCCCATGTCTCCATTGCGCCGGCAACGGCCGCCGATGTCGGGCGGCAGGCCGCAGACTTCGTTTTCATGCGGCAGAACCTCGAATCCATCGCTTTTGCCATCGAGGCCTCGCGCCGGGCAGGGCGGCTCATCCGCGAGAATTTCGTACTTGCGATCGGTTACAATCTAATCGCCGTTCCGATTGCCATTCTCGGCTATGCCACGCCCTTGATCGCTGCCGTCGCGATGTCCACTTCGTCGATCATCGTCGTCGTCAATGCGCTTCGGCTGAACCGGCTCAACCTGCGCTCCGAAGGGGAAATATCCCCGCCGGCCGCCGGTTTTCCGGCTCCGAATGCAAGGCTTGCGTCATGAACATGCTCATCTACCTGATCCCGATCGCGCTGTTTCTCGGCGGGTTGGGATTGTTTGCTTTCCTCTGGTCGCTGAAGAGCGGTCAGTACGAAGACCTCGAGGGCGCCGCATGGCGCGTACTCGACGATGCCGATGATCGCCCGGAGAAGTGATCGAGATCCTGACTGTGGGCGGCTATCAGCACCAGACGCGAATGTTTTACCGAGGATCGTTCTTGCTCCTGCAATGAAGGAGTGCCAAAACAGGCCGATTTGAATTTCAATCGTTTTGAATCGGAGCAGGAAATGCAGCAGGCTGAAATCGGACTGATCGGGCTTGGCGTGATGGGTTCCAATCTGGCGCTCAATATCGCCGAAAAAGGCAACAGGATCGCCGTCTTCAACCGAACGACCGCGCGCACCGACGAATTCCTTGGCGAAGCCGGGGACCTGGCCGGCCAGATCGTGGCCTGCCACACGATCGAAGAGTTCGTGGCGGCCATCCGCCCGCCGCGGCCGATCATCATCATGATCAAGGCCGGCGATGCCGTGGACCAGCAGATCGATGCGCTGATGCCCTATCTGTCGGGCGGCGACATCATGATCGACGCCGGCAACGCCAATTTCCGCGATACCATGGCGCGTTTCGAGCGGCTTTCCGGCACAGGCCTGACCTTCATCGGCATGGGGGTATCGGGCGGTGAAGAAGGCGCGCGTCACGGTCCCTCGATCATGGTTGGCGGCACGCCGGAATCCTATGCGCGTGTCGAAACGGTGCTCACCTCCATTGCCGCGAAATACGAAGACGATCCGTGCTGCGCATGGCTCGGACCGAACGGTGCCGGCCACTTCGTCAAGACCATCCATAACGGCATCGAATATGCCGACATGCAGATGATCGCCGAAATCTATGGCATCCTGCGTGACGGCCTCGGCAAGAGCGCGACCGAGATCGGTTCGACCTTCGGCGGCTGGAACAAGGGCCGCCTGAATTCCTACCTGATCGAAATCACCGAAAAGGTGCTGACGGCTTCCGATCCGTCGACCGGCGGCTCCGTGGTCGACCTCATTCTCGACAAGGCCGGGCAGAAGGGCACGGGCAAGTGGTCGGTGATCGAGGCCCAGCAGATGGGCATTCCGGCCACCGCCATCGAAGCCGCGGTTGCCGCACGCAGCCTGTCCTCGATGAAGTCCGAGCGTGAAGCGGCCGAAGCACTATTCGGCAAGGAAAAGCTGCCGTTCACGCTTTCCGGCGGCAATCTGGAGACCGATCTGGAGCTTGCTCTTTTCGCTGCCAAGATCGCCGCCTATGCGCAGGGCTTCGCGGTTATGTCCGCCGCCAGCAAGGAGTTCGGCTGGTCGCTGCCCATGCCGACGATCGCGAAAATCTGGCGTGCCGGCTGCATCATCCGCTCGCAGTTCCTCGACGAGATCACTCGTGCCTTTACGGCAACGCCGGATGCCGCCAACCTGATCGTCACGCCGGCATTCTCGGCCATGGTCAAGGAATGCCTGCCGTCGCTTCGCCGTGTCGTCGCCGCGGCGGTATCCGCCGGCCTGCCGGTTCCTGCTCTTGCCTCGGCGCTCACCTATTTCGATGCCTACCGGCAGTCTCGCGGTACCGCGAACCTTATCCAGGCCCAGCGCGATTTCTTCGGCGCCCACGGCTTCGATCGTACGGATGGCAAGGACATCCATCACGGCCCGTGGGGCAGCGGCGCAAGCGCAGCCTAAGCGCTCACCTTTCGCCATCATTAAGAACAGGAGGACCGGCCTTGAGCCGGTTCTTCATTTTCAGGCGCCAGACCACACTTCAGCCATCAGGCCAGACGGGCAAGCTGATGCTCTGCAGTTTTTCGGGCGCCGCACCGTCGATGCGGGCAATCACGGCGCGCGCCAGTTCGCGACCGGATTCCCGCACGTCCTCGTAGGCGGTAATGATTTCCGGTCGAATCCAGTTGAGGATCGGGATCGACTGTTTCGATACCAGATCGAGATCACGGCCGACATGTTTGCCGGCGGCTTCAATTCCGGCATTGACGGCAATCGCGCCGCTTCCGGCAGAGCAGACGATGCCGTCTGGCGCGTTGTCCGAGCGCATCAAGGCTTCTACCGCATCGCGGATATCGGCCAGCGGCGAATCGATCGTGACCCGCAGCGGCACTTCCTCCGCACCCGCCTGATGCAGGGCGGACAGGAAGCCGTTTCGCGTATGTGTGTAATAGGTGAGTTTGCTCGGTGGCTGTAGCAACGCGATACGGCGACGTCCCCGTTTCACCAGTCGTTCGACCGCCTGACAGGCGAAGGCTTCGTTGTCGTAGTCGTGATAGGGGTGCACCAGACCGCAATCTGTGCGGCCATGGGTGGCGAAGGGCATGTTCTGCTCGACGAGCAGCCGCACGCGCGGATCGTCCGGCTCTGTCCGCGAGATGATGACGCCGTCCGCCGATCCCGTTTCCAGAATATAGCGGATCGGGAGCATGGGGTCCTTGGAATGGGAATGCGGTGTCACGACGATGTGGTACGGTGTGTTGGACAGCACTTCCGAGATGCCGAAGACCATCTGGTTGGAAAACCCCATGATCTCTTCGTCGATGCTCAGCACCAGCGCGATGACGTTGGTTTTTCCCGTTCTCAGGCGAACGCCGGCGCGGTTCGGCTGATAGCCGAGCTGGCGGGCAACCATGCGAACCCGCTCCTTCGTCTCCGCACCGATATCCGGTGCGTCCTTGAGGGCGCGCGAAACCGTGGTGACTCCCAGTCCGGTCATAAAGGCAATGGTCTTGAGGGTTGGCCGTTCCCTGTTCTCTGCTGCCGGAGCCGGTGCGGCTCCTTCATTTCCGTTTTTCATGCTTTCCCCGTCACTGCCCCGAACAGACAGTATAATTACCTTCTCGACCGCTGCAAACGCATCCTCATGCATTGGGTGAATGGTCTTTATCTAAAACTGAAACGTTACAGTATATTTGTCGAGCCAATTCGATCTTGCATCGCAATACGTGTGCAATCCTTGGGTGAGAAGGTGCTTCCCCGCAGCTTTGCTGCGTTGCTGATATTCCAGACAGGTGCAGCACTGTAATAATTTCGCTAATTTCTGGCATAATATTGAGTTTCTTGAAGCTTTTCGCGTTCCCGCATCGCGGAAGTTTTCTAATGATGGCGGTGGACATCGTTAGTTTTTCCACAATTTTGGATGGAACTTCGCAGGGAGAAAATAAAAGTTCCACGCGACGGTTGCGCACTTAAATCGTTTCGCATAGATTTTTACGGCAACGTTTCAGTGAGGGAGGAGACTCAATGAATTTTCGTAGCGTCGCGGCATTTTTGGCCGCTAGCGTCGTGCTGCCGTTCGGTGCCGCTCATGCCACCGATCTCGAAGTAACCCATTGGTGGACGTCGGGCGGCGAGGCGGCGGCTGTCGCGGAACTCGCCAAGGCCTTTGATGCCACAGGCAATAAATGGGTCGACGGCGCCATTGCCGGTTCCGGCGGTACGGCCCGGCCGATCATGGTGAGCCGCATCACCGGCGGCGACCCGATGGGGGCTACCCAGTTCAACCATGGCCGTCAGGCGGAAGAACTCGTCCAGTCCGGCCTCATGCGTGACCTGACGGATGTCGCGACGAAGGAGAAGTGGAAGGACATCATTCGTCCGGCGAGCATTCTCGATAGCTGCACGATCGACGGCAAGATCTATTGCGCGCCGGTCAACATCCATTCCTGGCAGTGGCTCTGGCTTTCCAACGATGCCTTCGCCAAGGCGGGTGTCGAGGTTCCGAAGAACTGGGACGAACTCGTCGCCGCCGCACCTGCGCTGGAAAAGGCCGGGATCGTGCCGCTTGCCGTCGGTGGTCAGCCGTGGCAGTCGAACGGCGCCTTCGACGTTCTGTTCCTGGCTCTCGCGGGCAAGGACAATTTCCTGAAGGTGTTCGGCGACAAGGACGCAGAACTGGCCGCCGGGCCGGAGATCGCCAAGGTCTTCAAGGCAGCCGACGATGCGCGCCGTCTGTCGAAGGGCACGAACGTTCAGGATTGGAACCAGGCGACCAACATGGTCATCACCGGCAAGGCTGGCGGCCAGATCATGGGCGACTGGGCTCAGGGTGAATTTGCACTTGCCGGCAAGGTCGCGGGCAAGGATTACAGCTGCCTGCCGGGTCTCGGCGTCAATGCTGTCATCGCCACGGGTGGTGATGCCTTTTACTTCCCGCTGCTGAAGGACGAGGCAAAGTCCAAGGCGCAGGAAGTGCTTGCCTCGACGCTGGTCGCGCCGGCGACACAGGTCGCCTTCAACCTCAAGAAGGGTTCGCTGCCGGTGCGCGGCGACGTCGATCTGGCCACCGCCAACGACTGCATGAAGAAGGGTCTCGATATCCTCGCCAAGGGCGACGTCATCCCTTGGACGGACCAGCTTCTTTCTGCCGACAGCCAGAAGCAGAAGGAGGACCTGTTCTCCGAATTCTTCGCCAATCCGTCGATGACGCCGGAGGACGCGCAGAAGCGTTTCGTCGACATCATCGCGTCGGCGGACTGATCGCAGTCTCCCGAGGCTTTCGGCGCGGGTCCTGATCCGCGCCGGGCTTCCACACCGGGAAGCAACGCCTCGCAAGTCGTGCCTGCATGACAGAATCGGAAGCCCCGTGCTTCGCAGGAACCTGCCGTGCGGGAAGTACTGGATCACCAAGGAGGAGTGACCCATGACGGATCAGTTGACTGGCTCGCTGCCGGATCAATTTCCCGGCCAATCGGCAGGCCGGAAGCGCCGCCGGACCCGTACTGGCCGACCCAACCAGCTCCTGCGCAATCTCAATGCCAAGATTGCCTCCATTCCGATGGTTTTGACGGCTCTCGTCATCTTTCTAGGCGGAACGGTCTGGACGGTCGTCTATTCATTCACAAATTCCAAGCTGCTGCCCCGGGCGAAGTTTGTCGGGTTCGATCAATATGAGCGTCTGTGGGCCGCGCCCCGCTGGCTGGTCTCGATCGAGAACCTGGCGATCTACGGCATTTTCACGCTGATCTTCAGCCTGGTGATCGGCTTCGTGCTGGCGGCCCTGATGGACCAGAAGATCCGTTTCGAGAACACCTTCCGGACGATCTTTCTCTATCCCTTCGCGCTGTCCTTCATCGTGACGGGCCTTGTCTGGCAATGGGTGCTCAATCCGGAATTCGGCATCCAGTCCGTGGTCAGGAGCCTCGGCTGGACGAGCTTCACCTTCGATCCGCTCTATAATTCCGACATCGTGATCTATGGCGTACTGATCGCCGGTCTCTGGCAGGGAACAGGCCTCGTCATGTGCCTGCTGCTCGCCGGCCTGCGCGGCATCGATGAAGACATCTGGAAGGCCGCGCGTGTCGACGGCATTCCGATGTGGCGGACCTATTTGTTCATCGTCATTCCGATGATGCGGCCGGTGTTCATCACTACGCTCGTCATTATCGCGAGCGGCATCGTCAAGGTCTACGACCTCGTCGTCGCCCAGACGAGCGGCGGTCCGGGCATCGCCTCCGAAGTGCCGGCGAAATACGTCTACGACTACATGTTTCAGGCGCAGAACCTGGGGCAGGGCTTCGCCGCCTCCACCATGATGCTGGTCACGGTCGCGATCATCATCATTCCATGGGCCTATCTGGAATTTGGAGGTAAGAAGCGTGGATAACACGGGTTCCCTCAATTCGTCCGTCGCAGGCATGGATGAGCCGACTGGCCGCGTTAAGGCCGGTCCGCGCGGAAGAAAGCCGAAGCGTCGGCTTTCATCGCGCAACATCATGATCTACGGCACGCTGTTCGTAGCAGCCGCTTACTACCTGCTGCCGCTCTATGTAATGGTCGTCACATCATTGAAGGGCATGCCGGAAATCCGGCTCGGCAACATCTTCTCGGCACCTGTCGAGATTACCTTCGAGCCCTGGGTCAAGGCGTGGGCGACGGCCTGCACGGGCCTCAATTGCGACGGTCTATCGCGCGGTTTCTGGAACTCGGTGCGCATCACCGTGCCCTCGACGCTGATCTCGATCCTGATCGCCTCCGTCAACGGTTACGCGCTCGCCAACTGGCGCTTCAAGGGTGCTGATTTCTTCTTCACCATCCTGATTGTCGGAGCCTTCATTCCCTATCAGGTGATGATCTATCCGATCGTCATCGTGCTGCGCGAGATCGGGCTTTACGGCTCGCTGAGCGGTCTCGTCATCGTGCACACGATCTTCGGGATGCCGATCCTGACGCTGCTTTTCCGCAACTATTTCACGTCGTTGCCCGAGGAGTTGTTCAAGGCGGCGCGCATCGACGGGGCGGGCTTCTGGCAGATCTATTTCCGCATCATGCTGCCGATGTCGCTGCCGATCTTCGTCGTCGCGATGATCCTGCAGGTAACCGGCATCTGGAACGACTTCCTGTTCGGCGTCGTTTTCACCCGGCCGGAATATTACCCGATGACGGTCCAGCTCAACAACATCGTCAACTCCGTCCAGGGGGTGAAGGAATACAACGTCAACATGGCCGCCACGCTGCTGACCGGCGCGGTCCCGCTCATCGTCTATTTCGTGTCCGGCCGGCTTTTTGTCCGCGGCATCGCCGCCGGCGCAGTGAAGGGTTAAGCGCATATGTCGTACAGTGTATCGATCAAGGATCTGTCGTTGAGCTTCGGCGCGGTCAACGTTCTGGAGAACCTCAACCTCGACATCCGGGACGGCGAATTCCTCGTGCTGCTCGGTTCGTCCGGCTGCGGCAAGTCGACCCTGCTCAACTGCATCGCCGGGCTTCTGGAGCCGACCGACGGCCAGATCTTCATCAAGGATCGCAACGTCACCTGGGAAGAGCCCAAGGATCGCGGCATCGGCATGGTGTTCCAGTCCTACGCGCTTTATCCGCAGATGAGCGTGGAAAAGAACCTTTCCTTCGGCCTGAAGGTTGCCAGAGTGCCGGCAGAGAAGATCCGGAAAAAGGTGGCGCGGGCGGCCGAGATCCTGCAGATCCAGCAGTTGCTCGACCGCAAGCCGGCAGCGCTTTCCGGCGGCCAGCGCCAGCGCGTCGCCATCGGTCGCGCACTGGTGCGTGATGTCGACGTCTTCCTGTTCGACGAGCCGCTGTCGAACCTCGACGCCAAGCTGCGCTCGGAACTGCGCGTGGAAATCAAGCGGCTGCACCAATCGCTGAAGAACACGATGATCTACGTCACCCACGACCAGATCGAGGCGCTGACGCTGGCCGACCGCATCGCCATCATGAAGAGCGGCGTGATCCAGCAACTCGACGATCCGATGACGATCTACAACCGGCCGAGAAACCTGTTCGTCGCCGGCTTCATCGGTTCGCCGCCGATGAACTTCTTCCGGGGAGAGCTCGCCAGCCGCGAGGACAAGGTGGTCTTCACCACCGGCGGCGCCGATTTCTCGCTCTACGGCTATCAGACCGAAACGTCTCTGGAACCCGGCCGCAAGGTTGTGCTCGGGGTCAGGCCGGAACACGTCATGCTGGACGAGGACGTGCCGGAGGCGGCAGAAATCCATGAGGCAACCGTCGACATTGAGGAGCCAATGGGGGCGGACAACCTGCTCTGGCTGAAACATGCCGGCCATGTCATTTCGGTGAGGACAGCAGGCACCCGGCGTTACAGCCCGGGCACCAGGGTGCGCCTCGGTTTCGACATGTCCGTGGCTTCTCTTTTCGACGCGGGCACGGAGGAACGGATTTGAGCGACTGCGGCCTGCTGCAGTTTACCTCACTCTGTTTTGCATAAGATATCCGGATCAAGGACATGGCATCACATATCGATACTCCCACAATCGACCTTTCAGGCGAATGGCGGCTTTCATCTGGGGATGGCGAGCATTCCGCGACGATAGTGTTGCCGGGTGATGTGCATTCGGCGCTTCAGGCGGCGGACATCATTCCCGATCCCTATTGGGGGCGAAACGAGGAGGCCGCGCAGTGGGTTGCCGAGCGGGAGTGGACGGTCGAGCGGAGCTTCTTTGTCCATCATGCGGAAGGCAGCAGCTGGTATCTCGACATCGACTATCTCGATACGGTTGCCGTCGTGTTCGTCAACGACGTGCCGGTGCTTTCGGCCGATAACTGCTTTCGCCGCTACCGGCCGGACGTATCCGAGGCGATAGAGCCAGGCGAAAACCGCATCCGCATCCATTTCCATTCCAGCATTTCAGCCGGGGCCGAGCGACAGGCGCGGCAGCCCTTCTACATTCCCTATCATGACGGCAATTCACCGATCCCGAACGGCAACATGCTGCGCAAGCCGCAATGCCATTTCGGCTGGGACTGGAACATCGCCATCGCGCCGCTCGGGCTTTACGGCACCGTTGCGTTGAAGCGGCTCGATCCGGCCCGGATCGAACATGTCGAGACCGAACAGGTTCACCTCGAAAACGGCAGCGTCGACCTTCATGTCACGCTGACGCTGTTTTCAGCGGATCCCGCCGTCGTACCGGTTCATTTCGAATTCGATGGCGAAAGGGTGAGGCTCGATTGCGGCATTGCGGCCGGAGAGACGAAGATCACCCATGTCTTTCACGTCGAAAACCCCAGGCTCTGGTGGCCCGCGGGCAGCGGGGAACAGGCGCTTTACGTTCTTTCCATCGATATTCCCGGCGAAACGGTCACTCGGCAGATTGGGCTTCGAACCATCGAACTGCTGACCGACCCGGACGAGGCCGGCAGCCGCTTTGCGTTCCGGGTCAATGGCCGGGAGATCTTCTGCCGCGGCGCCAACTGGATACCGGCGGATGCTCTCTATTCCCGCACGAACCGGGAAAAGACGGAAGACCTTCTGAACTCGGCCGTCGAAGCCAACATGAACATGATCCGCGTCTGGGGCGGTGGTTTTTACGAGGCCGACTGGTTCTACGATCTCTGCGACCGTCTCGGCCTCATGGTCTGGCAGGACTTCATGTTTGCCTGCAACCTCTATCCGTGCAGCGAGGATTTCCTTTCAAACGTGGCGCAGGAGGTCGATTATCAGGTGCGGCGGCTCTCCTCGCATCCCTCCATCGCGCTCTGGTGCGGGGACAATGAACTGGTCGGCGCGCTCACATGGTTTCCGGAATCGCGGAAGAACCGCGACCGCTATCTCGTTGCCTATGATCGGTTGAACCGGACCATCGAGCAGGGCGTGAGGAAGGCGTATCCGCAGGCGATATGGTGGCCTTCGAGCCCGGCATCCGGCTATCTCGATTATGGCGATGCGTGGCATTCCGATGGCTCCGGCGACATGCACTGCTGGTCGGTCTGGCACGAGAACAAGTCCTTTGACAAATACCGCAGCGTCAAGCCGCGCTTCTGCTCCGAATTCGGCTTCCAGTCCTACACGTCGCTGCCTGTCATCCGCGAGTTTGCGGACGAGGCCGATCCCAACATCGCCTCGCCGGTGATCGAGCTTCACCAGAAGAATGCCGGGGGCAACGAGCGGATCGCCGGCACCATGTTCCGCTATTTCCGCTTCCCCAGCGACTTTCCAAAATTCGTCTACCTCTCGCAGATCCAGCAGGGTCTGGCGATCCGCACAGCGGTCGATTACTGGCGCTCGCTGAAACCCCATTGCATGGGCACGCTTTACTGGCAGCTCAACGACACCTGGCCGGTCGCCTCGTGGTCGAGCCTCGATTACGGCGGCGGCTGGAAGGCGATGCATTACATGGCGCGCCGGTTTTTCCAGCCGGTCAACATCGCAGCCATTCCGTCCGCCGATGGCGCGCGCATCGCGATCTCCATGGTCAACGATACGGCCGATCCGGTCGAAATCGACCTGACCTTGTTTGCGCTGACACTCGCCGGCGAACGCATTCCGCTGCAGAGCACCAGCGGCACCTGCGCACCGGACCGGGCGGAAACACTGGTCGAATTCGACGCGACCGATGTGCCGATCGACAGCCTTCTCGGCTGGAGCTTTACAGCGTCCAACGGCATGACCGGCGAGGGACATCACGTAACGGGCACCTACAAGGCGCTGGATCTTCAGCCGGCCGGACTTGAAGTCTCGGTCAGCGAGATTGCAGGCGGCTCGTTCGAGATTGGCGTCAGCGCCCGGGGTCTTGCTCTGTTCGTCATGCTCGAAGCAGATGTCGCCGGGCGCTTTTCCGACAATGCCTTCGATCTTCATGGCGGCCAGACCCGCCGCATCGTCTTCAAACCTTCCGCGCCGCTTGCCACCGGATCGTTTCCGAAGATCACCGTTTACGACCTTCACGGCAGCCAGTTCGCCGGCTGAACAATCTGACAGGAAACGCGGGCAGGGCGAAAACACGCGCCTGTTCGCCAAAAGGAGGAGTAACCCCATGACCAAGCTTGGTTTCCAGCTTTACAACGCCCGCAATTTCCAACCATTTTCCGCGATCTTTCCGCAACTGGCCAAAGCCGGCTACACCCATGTCGAAGGCTATGGCGCAATGTATGCATCGCTCGACGATGCGGGTCTCGCTTCGCTTCGGGCGGAACTCGACAGCTACGGGTTGGCCATGCCGACCGGCCATTTCGGCCTCGACATGCTGGAAGACGATGCTGGCGGGGCGCTGAAGATTGCCAGGGCACTCGGGATCGAGGCTATATACTGCCCCTATCTCATGCCCGATGCCCGGCCGACGGACGAGGTCGGCTGGTTCTCCTTCGGCAAGCGTCTGCAGGAGGCTGGCAAGCCGTTCCGCGATGCCGGGCTGGTGTTCGGCTGGCACAATCATGACTTTGAATTCGCAGCGCTCCCGGATGGCTCCACGCCGCAGGAGCAGATTTTTGCGGGTGGGCCGGAACTGTCATGGGAGGCTGACATCGCCTGGATGATCAGGGGCAAGGCTGATCCCTTTGCCTGGATCGAAAGCTACGGCAAGCGCATCACCGCCGTACACGTCAAGGACATCGCGCCGGCCGGCACCAATACCGATGAAGACGGCTGGGCAGATGTCGGATACGGAACCGCTCCGTGGAAGGACCTGATGGCAGCGCTCAAACCCTACGGTGTCGCCCATTACATTCTCGAGCACGACAACCCGAAGGACATCAGCCGTCTGATCACACGCTCCATTGCATCGTTCAACACATACTGACCTCCACATTCAGGACAATCTCATGGCACGCGAACTCGGAGTCGGCATCATCGGATGCGGCAATATCTCGACCACTTATTTTTCGCTTTCCCCGCTGTTCAAGGGGCTCAAGGTGCTGGCCTGCAGCGACCTCAACATGAATGCTGCGGAACTGCGAGCGGAGGAGTATGGCGTCAAGGCGCAAACGCTGGACGAACTGCTGGCCAATGACGAACTCGACATCATCGTCAACCTGACCATCCCCGATGCGCATTATGCCGTGTCCAAACGCATCCTCGAGGCGGGCAAACACGTCTATTCGGAAAAGCCGCTGGTGCTCAGTCTGTCGGCCGGGGAAGAGCTTCGCCGGATCGCCGGCGAGAAGGGGCTTTCGGTCGGGTGCGCGCCCGATACCTTCCTCGGCGGCTCCCACCAGCTTGCCCGCAAATTCATCGAGGACGGTGGCGTCGGCCGGATCACGTCGGGCACCTGCCACGTCATGAGCCCGGGCATGGAGATGTGGCATCCGAACCCGGATTTTTTCTTTCTTCCGGGCGGCGGACCGATCCTCGACCTCGGTCCCTATTACATCGCCAATCTCGTCAACCTGATCGGCCCGGTGAAGCGTGTCGGCGCGCTCACCTCCATGGCGTCGGAGACGCGCACCATCACCAGTCAGCCGCGGGCAGGCGAGGTCATCCCCGTGCGAACGCCGACCAATATCCATGCGCTGATGGAGTTCGCAAACGGTGCGACGGTCACGCTTTCGGCGAGTTGGGATGTCTGGTCCCACCGGCATGGCAACATGGAACTCTACGGCACGGATGGCTCGCTCTTTCTTCCAGATCCGAATTTCTTCGGCGGCAAGGTCGAGGCGTCCGGTCGCGACAAGGATATTCAGCCGCTGGAGGCTTGGGACCATCCCTTCGGCGTCGACAATCAGGAAAGCCCGCAGGGGCCTCGCGCCAATTACCGCACGGCGGGTCTCGCCGACATGGCGATTGCCATCCTTGAGGGACGGGATGCCCGCTGCTCGCTCGACCGCGCACTGCATGGCGTCGATGTCATGACCTCGATCCTGAAATCGGGTGAGACCGGAGAGTTCGTGACGCTTGCCACCAGCTGCACCCAGCCCGCTGCACTCGGCATCGAAGAAGCGCATGCGCTATTGCGGTGACGGCGAGGGCCGGGCGAGATAGGAAGGGGTTGTGACTGCCCCTAATCCCGCCGCCACCTTTTCTCCGTTCATGGGGAGAAGGTGGCGGCAGCCGGATGAGGGGTAGTCCAGCTTTGATTTTCTTACAAGGGAGACAGACCTTCATGACCTGGACACCGGACGAAGACCGCTACGAGCGAATGACCTATAACCGCTGTGGCAAGAGCGGTCTGAAACTGCCGGCGATTTCGCTCGGACTCTGGCAGAATTTCGGCGTCGAGACACCGCATGTCACAAAGCAGGCGATCTGCCGGAAAGCCTTCGATCTCGGCATTACCCATTTCGATCTCGCCAACAATTACGGCCCGCCGGGCGGCGCATCGGAACAGGCTTTCGGTGAAATCCTGAAGACCGATTTCGCCGGCCTTAGGGACGAACTGATCGTCTCGACGAAGGCCGGGTATCACATGTGGCCGGGTCCTTACGGAGAATGGGGCAGCCGGAAGTATCTGGTCTCTTCCTGCGACCAGAGCCTCAAGCGGCTCGGCCTCGATTACGTCGATATCTTCTATTCCCACCGCTTCGATCCCGATACGCCGCTTGAGGAAACCTGTGCCGCGCTCGACCACATCGTGCGCTCGGGCAGGGCGCTTTACATCGGCATATCCTCCTACAACTCGAACCGGACGCGTGCGGCTTACGACATCCTGAAATCGCTCGGTACGCCGCTCCTCATCCACCAGCCGAGCTATTCGATGATCAACCGCTGGATCGAGGAAGACGGCCTCGTCGATACGCTGGAGGAACTCGGTGTCGGCTCGATCGTCTTCTCGCCGCTCGCCCAGGGCATGCTGACCTCGAAATATCTCGGCGGCATTCCGGCCGGCAGCCGCGCTTCACTCGACCGTTCACTCGATCCAACCTTTCTCAACGAGCGCAACATCGAGAATATCCGCGCCTTCGACGTCATTGCCCGGCGGCGCGGCCAGACGCTCGCACAAATGGCGCTCGCCTGGGTGCTTCGGGGCGGGCGGATCACCTCGGCGTTGATCGGGGCATCAAGACCGGATCAGGTGGAGGATTGCGTCAAGGCTCTGGCGAACCGGGAATTTTCCGAGGCTGAACTGGCCGAAATCGACACCTATGCCAAGGAAGCCGACATCAACATCTGGGCCGCATCCGCCGAGCGCAAGGGGCCGCCGAGACGGAAGAAATAGTCGCTGGAGTTGCTTCTCATCCCCTGCAGGGACGGGTCCGCAGGACGCGGCAGGATGAGGGGGCTGCTACCTCAGTTCTTTCGGGAGGAGAACACATGATCCAGAACCCCATCCTGCCGGGTTTCAACCCCGACCCGTCGATCTGCCGGGTCGGGGAGGACTATTATATCGCCACCTCGACCTTCGAATGGTATCCGGGCGTACAGATCCACCATTCGCGGGATCTGGTGAACTGGCGGCTGGTGCGGCGGCCGCTGGAGCGGGCAAGCCAGCTCGACATGCGCGGCAATCCCGACAGTTGCGGCGTCTGGGCGCCTTGCCTGTCGTTTGCCGACGGGTTGTTCTGGCTCGTCTACACCGACGTGAAGCGCTTCGACGGCAACTTCAAGGATGCCCACAACTACATCGTGACATCGCCCACCATCGAAGGGGAATGGTCCGATCCGGCCTATGTGAACTCCTCCGGTTTCGACCCGTCGCTTTTCCATGACGGCGACGGACGCAAGTGGTTCCTCAACATGCAATGGAACCACCGCTCCGAGAGTTATGGCGGTTCTCCCAAACACCCGGCTTTCGACGGTATCCTGTTGCAGGAATGGGACCCCGTATCGAAGAAGCTCAAGGGTCCGGTGAAGAATATCTTCGCGGGAAGTCCGCTCGGGTTGGTGGAAGGTCCCCACCTCTTCAAGCGCAACGGCTGGTACTATCTGACCACGGCCGAGGGCGGCACGGGTTACGACCATGCCGTGACCATGGCGCGCTCACGAACGATCCATGGCCCTTACGAGATGCATCCGCAGGCGCATCTCATCACCGCGAAGGACCATCCGCAGGCAACGCTGCAAAGGGCCGGGCACGGCCAGTATGTCGAGACGCCGGACGGGCAGGCCTACCACACCCATCTCTGCGGTCGTCCGCTTTCTCCGTTGCGGAGATGCACGCTCGGCCGGGAAACGGCGATCCAGAAATGCGTCTGGCATGATGACGACTGGCTCTATCTCGCAGATGGTGGCCCCGTGCCCGCCGTCAGCGTCGAGGCACCTTTTGCCACGACACGGAACGAACGCCCTGAAGTCGTCCAGACCAATTTCGACGGTGTGGAACTGCCGGAAGACTTCCAGTGGCTCAGAAGCCCCGAACCCTACCGGCTCTTCAGCCTGACGCGGCGTCCGGGACATCTTCGGCTTTTCGGACGCGAAAGCATCGGTTCCTGGTTCGAGCAGTCGCTGGTCGCGCGAAGGCAGGAGGACCATCGCTTCCGGGCCGAGACGAGGGTCGAATTCGACCCGGATACCTATCAGCAGGTCGCGGGACTGACCCACTATTACAACCGGCACAAGTTCCACGCGCTGGGGGTGACACTGCACGAAAAGCTCGGTCGTGTCCTGACGATCCTCTCATGCCCCGGAGACTATCCGAATGGCCGTCTGGAGTTTCCGGCGGGTCACGGCGTTGCCGTGCCGGATGGAGCGCTCGATCTCGCCATGGAGGTCATCGACAACGCGCTGCGATTTTTCTGGCGCGCTGCCGGTGAGGACCAGTGGCGGTCGATAGGTCCCGTGCTCGATGCCGGTGTCGTTTCAGACGAGGGCGGCCGGGGAGAGCACGGGTCTTTCACCGGCGCATTTACCGGCATGTTCGCCTTCGACACCAGCGGCCGCGCAAAGCCGGCCGATTTCGACTGGTTCGTCTATCGCCGACTTTGAAAAGGAAAGGGCGGCTCACAGCCGCCCGATCTTGTCTGACCTGTAATGCCCGGCTTACCCGAGGCGCTCGGCGTGCCACTTCAGGTGATCGTCCATGAAGGTGGAGATGAAGAAGTAGGAGTGGTCGTAGCGCTCGTGCATGCGGAGCGTCAGGCCGATATCGGTGCCCTTGATCGCCTCTTCGAAAAGCCAGGGCTTCAGACCCGTTTCGAGAAAGCTGTCGGCCGTGCCCTGATCGATCAGGAATTCGGGGAAGCGCGCGCCGTCTTCCACCAGTGCGCAGGCGTCGTATGGACGCCATGCAGCCTGATCCTCGCCGAGATACTTGGTGAAGGCGTCGGGCGTCCAGTCGGCCGTCGAAGGGCTGACGATCGGCGCGAAGGCGGAGCAACTCTTGTAGGTTTCGGGGTTCTTCAGCGCGATGGTCATGGCGCCATGGCCGCCCATCGAGTGGCCGAAGATGCCCTGGCGGTCCATGTCGACGCGGAAGTGTTCGGCAACCAGCGCCGGCAGTTCCTGTGTGATATAGGTGTACATCCGGTAGTTATCGGACCAGGGCTTTTCGGTCGCGTCGAGATACATGCCTGCGCCCTTGCCCATCTTCCAGTTGGTCAGTTCGTCCGGCACATCGTTGCCGCGCGGGCTGGTGTCCGGGCAGACGATGATGAGGCCGAGCTCGGAGGCCATGCGGCGATACTCGCCCTTTTCCATGACGTTGGCATGGGTGCAGGTGAGGCCGGAGAGGTACCAGAGGACAGGCCGCGTTTCCCTGATAGCCTGCGGCGGCACGAAGACGGCGAAGGTCATCTCGCACTGGCACGCCTCGGACTCATGGGAGAAGACGCCCTGCATGCCGTCGAAGGCAGTGTTCTGGGAAATGATTTTCATGGAAGTTATCCTTGCTTGATAGGATCAGCCTGCCAGCGCGACGGCCGCGTTGACGACCGCGGCGACAAGCACCGTGTTGAAAAAGAAGGAGACGATGGAGTGCACCAGCGTGGTCTTGCGCATCGTCGTGGTGGTGATCGCCACATCCGACGTCTGCGCCGTCATGCCTATGACGAAGGCGTAGTAGAGAAACTCGTAGCCGCCGGGTTCATCGGTGTCGGGAAAGTCCATGCCGCCCCTGTGCGTCTTCTTTCCGCCCGCCATCGAGGGGCGCCAGAAGATGTGGGCATAGTGCATCGCGGCCATGGTGTGGATGGTCATCCAGCCGAGAATGACCGAGCAGAAGGCCAGCCCGAGCGACCAGCCGGTCGAGACCGCAGCATGGCTGAGTGCGAGAAATAGCGAAATCACGGCAACCGCGACCGCAAGCAGCGTTACGGCGATGATGGCGAGCGCCGGAGCGTCGTCGCTGTCGGCGCTCGCCCTGAAATGGGCGGCGGTCAGCACCGGCATGCGGCGGGCGATCTGCAGCAGGTAGCCGAGGAAAAAAACGATGGCCGCAATCTCCACCGTGAATCCGGGTACGAAAGGTATGGTGACCGGCAATGTGAAAAGCGCCAGCAACAGGGCGACGACGAACGGACGATGCCGCCGGTCGATGCCGTAACGTTTTCCTCCCTGCTTCATCGCTGCTTTCCTAATAATATCGGACCTAAAGATACCGGGTCATTTCTTGACCCTGCGGCAAAGACGGTCAAGCGTTTCGAGAAAGGCGGAACGGTCGCGCGGCGAGAAGGCGGCATTGTAGCCCTTGCTTTCGCCTGTCTCGCGCAGATGTGCCCCGAGGTCGCGCATGGCGGTGGCCATGCCGATATTCGTTGTGTCGAAGACACGTCCCGTCGGTCCCGTCACCTGTGCGCCTGCCGCGACGCAGCGACCGGCCAGCGGCACGTCGGCCGTGATGACGATGTCGCCGGCCGCAGCCCGCTCGGCGATCCAGTTGTCCGCGGCGTCGAACCCGTTGGAAACGATGACGTTCTTCACCATCGGATCGCGCGAGGGGCGAAGGCCGGAATTGGCGACGAAGGTCACTTCCATTCCGTGCCGCTCGGCGACCTTCAGGATCTCCGGCTTTACCGGGCAAGCGTCGGCATCGACATAGATCATCGCGCGTTCCTCAGCATGTCGACATGCGGGATACCGTCCTCCAGATACTCGCCGGAGATCGGCTTGAAGCCGAACGAGGCATAGAAACGCTGCAGATGAGCCTGGGCGGAAAGCTCTATCGGCTCGTCCGGATAGGCCTTTTCGCACTCGACAATCGCCTCCCGCATCAATGCCTCGCCGAGACGTTTCCCACGATGGTCGGGTGAAACCGCAACGCGGCCGATCCGTGGACTTGCGTCCGCCTGCGGGCGCCAAAGCCGGGCGCAGGCGAGAAGTTCGGCACCGTTCATCAGGCGCAGGTGAAGGCAGTCGGGGTCGTTGCCGTCGAGCTCGGGATAAGGGCATTCCTGCTCGACGACGAAGACATCGACACGCATTTTCAGCATGTCATAGAGTTCGATGGCGGAGAACTGCTCCAGTCTCCGCACATCGACGATATAGGCGGGCAGGGCCGTCAATAGACGACGACGCCGCGGATGGATTCACCCTTGTGCATGAGTTCGAAGCCATGGTTGATGTCTTCGAGCGGCATG
>QFQX01000019.1 GCA_003248775.1 Shinella sp.
TCCGCGCGACCGTCGAAAGTCTCGTCCAGGCGGGCATGTCCGTCGGCGAGCGTCTGTGCAATTTCGCGGCTGCGGTTTTCCAGCGTCTCTGCGATCTGGTCGTGATTGAGCGACAGCGCAAGGCCGATGGCTTCCGCGCGGCCGTCAAATGTTTCATCGAGGCGAGCCTGCCCTTCGGAAAGGGTTTGGGCGATCTCACGGCTGCGTGCTTCCAGCGTTTCTGCGAGTTGGTCGTGATTGAGCGACAGCGCAAGGCCGATGGCCTCCGCGCGGCCGTCGAAGGTTTCGTCGAGGCGAGCCTGACCGTCGGCCAGCGTCTGCGCGATCTCACGGCTCTTGGTGTCCAGCGTTTCGGCCAGGCGGTCGTTGTTACCGGACAGCGCGTTGATGATTGTCTCAGCGCGGCTCGCAAGGGTCTCATCGAAGCGGGACTGGTTATCGGCAAGCGCGTTGTAGAGTGCGCCGCCGCGTTCCTCCATCACTGCGTCGATGCGGCGCTGCGCGTTTTCGAGGCTTTCCGTGAGTGCCTGGGCGCGGGCCGACATGGCGTCCGCGATTTCCTTGGCCCGGTTGGCGAGTGCGGAGTCGATGAGTTCCTGACCGGTTCCAACTGCGGTTGCCAGAGCGAAAGACTGGTCGGTGATCGTAGACCCCAAACGGTCGATGCTGGAATTAAGGATGCCGTCGATTGCTTCGGAGCCGCCGCTAACGGTCTCGTTGATGCGGGCGAGGCTTTCCATGAGCTTGCTGTCGAGCGAACCGGCGCGCTGGTCGAATGCGCTGGCGAACTCCGCGACGCGCTCGTCGAAGGCCGTGTTGACCTGACCGATGGTTGCCTGCAGGCGATCTTCGAAGAGACCGGAACGCAGGTCGAGATCGACGATCGCATCATCGACGCTGGACTGCAGGCTCTGACGGAAGGTCTGGCCTTTTTCGTCGAGGCTGGCATTGAGCTTGGACAGCGCTTCGCCGAGCGAATTGGTAATGCCCTGTTCGCCGGTCGTGAGCTTTTCGGCGATTTCGCGCGTTCTTGCGACCAAGGTCTCGTTGAGCTGACGGGCGCGGTCGCTGAGCGCCGCGTTCAGCTTTTCGGTGTTGGCGTCGAGTGTGGAGGCGCGGGTCTCGAATTCACCGAGAAGTTCGCGTCCGCGTTCGGCCAGCGTACCGGTGAGCTGGTTAAGCCGCGTGTCGAATTCGCTGGCGAGCGAAATGCCCGAGGCGCTCAGCGTCTGGACGAGGTTTTCCGTCTTGGCTGCGAGCAGGGTGCCGATTGCGCCGGCCGCCTGGTCGGATTTCTCCATCAAAGCGGCGGCACGGGTATCGATGAGGGATGCGAAGGCTTCGCCCGAAGTCGCCAGACGCACGGCGATTTCTTCGGTCGCGAGCGAAAGCTCTTCCTTCAGCTGCTCATGGGCGCCGACGATGGAGGTGCGGATGCGTTCCGCGTGATTGACGATCGCGTCGCGTTCGGAGCCGAGCTCATGGACAAGGCCGCGGACGCGCAATTCGTTGTCCGTATAGCTCCGTTCCAGCGCTGTCACTTCGGAGTGGACGAGGGTTTCGAGTTCGGTCGCTCGTGCGATCGTGCGCTCGATGCCTTCGTTCATCGCGGATACTTCACGGCGCACGGCCTGGCCGACAGTCATGATCCGTTCGGAGGCGATGGTTTCCGGTTCAGCCAGACGCAACGCCACTTCCGCCATCGAGCGGGCGGCGTTGCGCAGGTCATGGGCGCGGGCCATCATGATGGCGAATGCGAAGAACAGCAGAACCGGGATGATGGTGCCGATGACGATCGCGACGACGCCCGGCATGGCCACCACGTCGGCCACCGTCGGGGCCTGCCAGATCTGGCTGCCATAAAGAAGTTGGGAAAGGCCGATTGCGGCGATAACCCACAGCACCGAAACAATGGCTGCGTTGCGGATGGCCGAACGCATCGAGGCGCCTTCCAGCGACTTCATGATCGCTGCAGGGCTGCGACGGGAAGCATCGTTGGCCGGTTCGAAAGAGGGAGCCTTCGGCGCAGGTTCGGGAGCAAACTCGCCAGCGCGCGCGGCCCGTCGCTCCGCCTGTTTTTGTGCAGCAGCGGGACGCGGGGTATTGGACTCGGACACTTTTGCCTCCGGTGCGTGTGGCGTCGGTCGGGTTTTCGACGCGGGCTTCTCTTCTTCGTCGAAGTCGATCCTCAGGGCCGCTTCGAGAGCCTGGAACGCGCTGTCGTCAATCGACTCGACCGTCTTGTTGTTCGCCATAGGGTTACGCCTCGCTACCGCCTACTGGGCCGGTTCCTGCCTTGCTCCCTCAGCCGCCTGCAACAGGGGCGCGGCATCGACCGCCTTACACATGAATTTCCCGCCGCCGCCACGTCAGGGGGAAATCCTTTTCTATTACAAGGGCCGGACCGTGCCTGTTTTCAGCACACATAAGGGTAATTCCTTATCATCTTCCGACCATTGGGCAAAGGTTTACACCCTTCACCCATATGAGCGTATCGTAGTGACACATTCACCGATGCGTGACAATTAAGTGGCCCTCCATTCCGAATGGGCGGGGTTGGTTGTTAACAGCATTTAAACTAATTTAGCGACTGAAACATCATTTGAGACAAATGTTTAATGCTTGTTAACCATGTCGCGAGTTTTCCGCCGCAAATGGGCCTGAATTTAACTTGATAGGCACCCCGCCATGAAAAACATCATGGCATCCAATAACGATAAAAAAAGGAAAACTGGCCATGGCGGCGCTGAATATCGCATTCGAGGCCCCCGAGAATTCCGGTGGGCGTTGCCCCTCCCAGAACCGTCCGATCGACCTGGTTCACCTTGCCAAGCAGACCAAGGGCGACAAGGCGCTCGAAATGGAAGTGCTGCAGATGTTCGCCCGTCAGGCTCGTGGCTGCCTTCAGGCCTTCGGCAATCCGGCGAGCACCGAGACCCGCGAGGCAATTGCCGGGCGGTTGAGGAATGCGGCGAATGCCGTCGGGGCTCACAACGTTGCTGCCGCCGCGACAGAAGTAGAGGCTCGTGGGAACGAGCCGGCCGCAATCGCAGCCGTCGCCGCTGCTGTGGTTGAAGCTGAAAACTTCATCTGCAAGCTTTGCCGCTAAACGTTTTGCGGCGGCCGGGTACGATGGGTTTCGACCGCCGGTAACCGACTTGCAGCACGAGGCCTTAGACAGCCTCGTGCTGCAGTGCGCTTTCGCCTTGCGGAATGTTGACTGGCAGGGCGATTTGGGGGATGACTTCGCCGGTTTTCAATACGCGACGTCTGGACATCTCATCATGGCACAACTCACCATCATCGCATTCGACGGAACCCGTTTCGACCTCTCTGTGGACGAAGGTTCGACGGTCATGGAAAATGCGGTGCGTAATTCCGTTCCCGGTATCGACGCCGAATGCGGCGGCGCCTGTGCCTGTGCCACCTGTCATGTCTATGTCGATGACGAATGGGTCGAAAAAGCCGGCTCGCCTTCGCCGATGGAAGAAGACATGCTCGACTTCGCCGTCGACGTGCGTCCCAATTCGCGTCTTTCCTGTCAGATCAAGATGACGGCGGCCCTCGACGGGCTGACCGTTCATGTGCCCGAACGTCAGGGCTGATCCTTCATCTCACCCCAAAAAAAGCCTCGCTCGTCGGCCAGCGAAGAGCGAGGCAAGTGGGCGCATCGCCCTTACAGGCGAGGGAGGAGACACCTGCGGCATCAGGATGCGCCAGGAGAACTCAGGGACCCGCTTACAAAAGTGATGAACTGTGAATCGCATGACACTTGTATTTCAGCTTTTCATCAAGTGCTACCGGAAGAAATAGCCGGTTATTCACAGGGCTGTGTGCAAGTTTCGCCGTTAAATGGCTATTTTTCCCGCCATATACCGCCGTCTGTGTTTCAGTTCTGGACGTTTTTGCCCTTGGAACGGTATTCGATGATCCGAATCAGTCGATCCTCGAAATTCACGGCCTCGACCCGGTCGAAAGCGATCTGTGCCTTGTCGTGTTCCTCGACGGTTCTTTCTGTCAATTCGGCCACCTTGGCCTGAAGCGTCTCGCAATCGCGCGCAGGCCGCAGGCGCTTGAGCGATTGCTCCAGCTTGCGAGCGTGTTGCCGGGCGATTTCCGCATGGCGTTCCTCGTGGCGCTTGATGTCGCTCGACAGGGCATCCCAGATCATGCCGAGTTCGCGGTTGGCGCGATTTCGGTTCTTCCAGCGCGGCAGGATGATCTTGGTCTTAAGCGTAACCTTCACCTCGCCCACGGAGCAGCGTCCATTCGCCGGTAGATAGGTGATATCTCCACCGAATTTGATCTGGGTGGCGCCCGGGTGACGGCTGCCGCTGGTCTTCGTCTGCGGGCCGCGTTTTTCGAGCTCCCGATCGAGTTCCTCGGCGGTACGTCCGCCTATCTGGAAGTAGCTGAAGCTCTTGTTGACGATCGTCTCTGCTTTCGACTGAGGAGGGAAAAGAGCCAGCATCATGGCTGTTATGGCCGTGATCCCCAGCCGGTTTGCAAACGTCATTCTTCATATCCGCTATGTTGTATTCGCCGCGACCTTGGGGCATAGCGACAGCGAGCGCAATATCGGTGCCCGCAATTTTTTGAGAGTGGAAAGGGCCGGTCATGGTTTCAGAGAATGTCACGAGCTGGCACCTTGCCCATGAACGAAAACTTCTACTCGGAGAAAAGGGCCGGCTGATGGCGATCGTCAACGTTACACCCGATTCCTTTTCTGATGGCGGCCGGCACTTCAGTGTCGAAAGGGCCGTCGAGCACGCGCTTTCCTGTATCGCTGAAGGCGCCGATATCCTCGATATCGGCGGTGAATCCACCCGTCCGGGCGGCGATCCCGTCAGTGCGGCGGAGGAGCAGGACCGTGTCTTGCCGGTGATCGAGAGGTTGGCGAAGGAAACCGACGCGTTAATCTCCATCGATACCTATCGGGCGGAAACGGCCAGGGTCGCGGTGGCGTCGGGTGCCCATATCGTCAACGATGTTTTCGGGCTGCAACGCGAACCGGATATCGCCGAAGTGGCGGCGAAGACCGGCGCGGGGCTGTGTATCATGCATACCGGGCGGGAACGCCAGAAGCTCGCTGACGTGGTGGCGGACCAGTTCGCGTTCCTTGAGCGCTCGCTGGAGATCGCCGCGGCCGCAGGTGTTGCGCGTGAAGCGATCACGCTCGATCCGGGCTTCGGCTTTGCCAAGGAGACGGCGGAAGAGAATTTCGAACTGATGGCCCGGCTGGAAGAGGTCTCGGCGCTCGGTTACCCGTTGTTGATCGGGACGTCGCGCAAGCGTTTCCTCGGCACGGCAACCGGTCGCGAGCCGGCCGATCGGGATGCCGCGACGGCTGCGACGACCGCGCTGCTTCGGCTGAAGGGCGCTTCGGTTTTCCGGGTGCACAATGTCGCGATCAACAGGGACGCCCTGCTTATCGCCGATGCTATGATGGCTGCTGGCCGGAAGGCTGCAAGGGAACGCGTCCGATGACCGATATCTATACGATCACACTGAAAAACTGTGCCTTCTTCGCCCGGCACGGCGTCTATCCCGAGGAGGAGTTTCTCGGTCAGCGTTTCTATGTCGATGCGGAATTCGACGTGGCCGGCGCGGAGGCGGCCGAGAATGACGATCTCGACGGCACCGTCGATTACGGCATCGTCTTCAAGGTGATCGAGGAGATCGTCACGACCAACAGGAAGCTTCTGATCGAGGCGCTGGCGCTGACGATCGCCAAGGAGCTCTGCGTCCGGTTTTCGCCGATCAAGCGCACTCGAATTACCGTCCGCAAGCCCAGCGCACCGGTTCCCGGCATTCTCGACTATGTACAGGTGAGTGTTGAACATTTCAGCAAATAACGCCTGGCGTCCTGCGACGCTGGGGCTTGGCGGCAATATCGGGGATCCGGTCGCCGCGATGGCTCTCGCGCTACGCCGGTTGGATGCGCGCCCGGATTGCCGGGTTGCGGCGGTGTCGCGCCTCTACCGTACCCCGCCCTGGGGCAAGACGGATCAGGCCGATTTCTACAATTGCTGCGCTCTCGTCGAGACCACGCTTTCGGCCAAGGCTCTTCTTGCCGTCTGTCTCGACATCGAGCGCGACATGAAACGGGAGAGGATCGAACGCTGGGGTCCGAGGACCATCGATATCGACATCCTGACCTATGACGACGAGCGCCATGACGAGGAGGCTCTGAGGGTGCCGCATCCGCGCATGACGGAGCGCGCCTTCGTGCTGATGCCGCTTGCCGATATCGCTCCCGACCTTCCGGTGGGCGGGCGACCGGTTTCCGACTGGCTTGGTGATTCGGATGCCGGCGGAATTGTCGTTGCAAACGAAAACCGCGCCTGGTGGCGCGGTTGAAATGCTTCAGGCAGCTGAGGTGAGGCGGAAGCTTATTCTTCCGCCACCGCCATGGCCGATGCCTGACGATTGAGCTTCAGGCCGATAACCGGGATCATGCGATCCTCGACCTTCACCGAAATGGTGATGTTCATCGCCGCGTCTTTCTCGATTCGGGCAACCATGGCACCGTTCAGCTTGGCGCGGTTGATGCCCATGACGACGCGATCACCGGTGACCTGTCCCGAAACGATGTCCAGACCCTTGCCATCGGCGCCATCGAGGAACTCGCCCTTATAATTGCCGTCGACCTGGGCAATGACGGCCCGCATCGGCTGCGAGAACACGCCGACGCGGCAGGTGCCGTCGAGCGTCATGCCGGTTTCCTTGCCCTCTGCCGGCTGGCCGGTCAGGTTGCAGGTAAACTTCGTACCCTTGTACTTGCCCGCGACGATTTCGCCCGGACCTTTCCAAACACCGGCTACCTGCTGGAAAAAACGCTTGTCGCGCGAAGCTGCGTCTGCTGCCGGAGCAGCTGCGATC
Organism: Shinella sp.; assembly: GCA_003248775.1. Classification (GTDB taxonomy): domain Bacteria; phylum Pseudomonadota; class Alphaproteobacteria; order Rhizobiales; family Rhizobiaceae; genus Allorhizobium. The sequence goes on from QFQX01000019.1 coordinate 6,883, forward strand.
GTGGCGACGACGGATGCGGCGACAACGCGACCGACTGGCGAAAAGAAACGAGGCGACATCGACTTACCTTGGTACGAGCAACCAATAAACCCGCATGAAATATAAGGTAAAAGTGGTTAACGCTTCCTTGCCCGGAGCGTCAAGGCTTCAATTGTCCATCACTGCAATGTGGCTTCCTTGCGGCGACGGCTCGTCATTCCTTCGCATCCGATGCATTGCCTGTCAACTTCGGAGCGAGATCCGACATGAAGTCTCCAATTCCCGGCCGGCGTAGCGCCTTGAAGGGAAGGGGACGGCAAAGATCCATCGCGGCGATGCCGATTCGGGCTGTCATAAGCCCGTTAATGACGCCTTCACCGAGGCGCGCGGACAGCCTGGCGGCGAGGCCATGACCCAGAATTTGCTGGGCAATCCCGTCTCCGACGGCAATGGAGCCGGTCACGGCGAGGTGGGCAATGACGTCGCGCAGCAGGCGCAGCATGCCGAAGGCACCCGGCCTGCCGCCATAGAGTTCCGCCATGGCGCGCACCAGTCGGACGACCTCGAAGAGCACGTAAGACAGATCGACAATGGCGCGTGGGCTGACGGCTGTGACGACCGATATGCGCTTCGATGCGGCGAGAATCAACGCCCGGGCGCGGATATCGAGCGGGGCCATCAGTTCGCGTTCCGCCAGTTCGATCAGCAGCGGCGCGTCGATGATGTCTTCATCGCTTTCGGCAAGGGTGCGTCTGCCGCGAGCGGTTTCCGGCTTGGAGGAAACGAGTCGCACGAGCCTTGATACGACCGCGCGGGCTGCAGGCCTCGCTCTGTCGGCTGCGGCGCGTTCGGCGTCTTCCTTGAGCTTTTGTACCGCGTCCAGCCGATAGATCCCGGCGATCTCCCGGCCGACGGCGATCAGAAGTGCGAGAAGGCCGACCGCAAGCACGGCGAGGGCGGTGTATCCCAGCCAGTCGGAACGGGTGAAAAGATCGCGGATAAGGCTGTCGACCCAGAGGCCGATCGCCAGCGAAAGCAGAATGCCGAAAGCGCCGACGGCCACGCGGGCAAACGAGAAGGTTCGCTTGCGCGGTTCGGCCACGGGGATCTGATCGCTTGCGAGGTCTGCGCCGAGAAAGGGATCCGCTTCATCCGGAACGATGTCCACGTCGTGATCGAAGCTCTGCGGCGCGCGGCGCAATGGCGGCGCGGGACGAGCCGGTTCGTCCGGCTCGACGCTGAATGAGGCCGGACGGCGGCGGTTGGGCGCCTGACCGGAAGGGGAGGTGGTCGATGACGGTACGCCGGGGGATTTGGGGTCCTTCATGCCAAACGGTCTCCGAACAGGAACTGCATCGCGCGATCGAGCCTTATATGGGGCACAGAAAGTGTTATGCCGCCGCCGGTTTCTTCCAGCATGGGCGGGCGGAAACGCACGATGTTCAGCTCCGGCAGATGATGAGACGACGCCGGATCGTCCAGCGCGCGGAAAAAGGCTTCGGGGTTTTCCGGCAGATCGCCCGGAAAGACGGCGGTCTTGCGGTTGCCGTCGAAATGCTCGCTGCCGATGGTCTCTCCTGCCATGGGGGTGCCGACGATGACAGGCAGTTCATGCCCGTCGCGACGGACATTGGCTTCCCGTGTCGCGCGGACGGAAGCGAGAGCCATCACGTCTATACCGGCACCGGCCATGCCGATCGAGTGAATGGCGCGCTCAACCAGCCGGCGGGTCAATGCCTGCAGGTGGTCATGGCTTTCATGATGAAGATGGTCGGCCTTGGTGGCAGCGACGAGAACGCGGTCGATCCGCCGGCGGACCAGCGCGGTCAGCAGGTTGTTGGAGCCGGGGCGGAAACAAGCGAGAACGTCGGCCAGCGCACGCTCCAGATCCTGCACCGCTTCGGGGCCGCGATTGATTGCCTGCAACGCATCGATCAGCACGATCTGCCGGTCGAGGCGGGCGAAATACTCGCGAAAGAAAGGTTTGACCACTACCGTCTTGTAGGCCTCGTAGCGGCGCTCCATCATTGCCCGCAGCGAGCCTTTCGGCGCCGGGGTGTCGGGCATGTCGGGAAGTGGAGCGAAGGTGAGCGCCGGTGACCCCTCGAGATCGCCGGGCATGAGGAAGCGGCCGGGAGGCAGGGTCGAAAGCGATCGCTCGTCCGACTTGCAGGCCTTGAGATAGGCGGTGAAGCTTTCGGCAAGCCGGCGCGCAGTCATTTCGTCGGCCGGAGCATCCATGACGGTCGCCGCGCTGTGGGCAAGCCAGTCTCGGGCGAGTTCCGCGCGGACGCCGGTTCTGGCCAGCGTTGCGGTCCTTTCGCTGAACTCGCGAAAATCCTGTTCGAGCAGCGGCAGGTCGAGCAGCCATTCGCCGGGATAGTCGACGATATCGATCGAAAGCCGGCCCGGTGAAAAAAGCCGGTTCCAGCCGCTGGCGCTCTTGTAATCGATCGTGACCCGCAGTTCCGAAATGGCGCGGGTGGAATCGGGCCAGATGCGATCCTTCACCAGCGCGCGGATGTGATCCTCGTACTGGAAGCGCGGGATTGCATCATCGGGCTGTTCCTCCAGTCGCGTATTCGAGATGCGGCCGGAGCGCTGAGCTTCGAACAGCGGCAGGCGCCCGCCATGCAGCAGGTTATGAACCAGCGAAGAAATGAAGACCGTCTTGCCGGCACGCGACAGTCCGGTCACCCCGAGCCTCAGCGTCGGGTTGACGAGATTGGAGGCGCGGTCCGCGATATTGTCGAATACGATGGCTGCTTCATCGGAAATACTGGTCAGCGAAGGAGGCAATTGTCTTTTCCCGCAATGGTCTGCAGCGCCAATATAGGGTGCCGGATCGACGCCCGGAAGACGATACGCTGAGCTTTCCGGCGAAGTTCGCGTCAGCCGACCAGAAAATCCGTGAGCAGCCAAGGCTTCTCGCCTGCTACGGCAGGCGTGTGGTGATCGAGAACCGTCAGGCCGGCCGTCGGATAACCCTCTGGAATGGCGCGGTTGGCCGCATCCATGCCGGCAAGCGAAATCAGCACTTCCTCGATAGCGGGATTGTGGCCAACCAGCATCACGGAGCCATAACCTTGCAGCGCCGAGAGGATTTCGAGGTAGTTGTCAGCCGGCGCGTTGTAGAGATCGTCAACGAAACGGCACTCCATCTCGCCGGGAAATGCCCGCTGAATGGCATCGGCTGTCTGCCGGCAACGCACCGCCGTCGAGGAAATCAGGAGGTCCGGGCGGTAGTTCTTTTCGGACGCCGCGTCGGCGACAAGTTCTGCCTCGGCATAGCCGGCATCGTCGAGCGAGCGGTCGAAGTCGCGCTGACCGGGCAGCGCCCAGCCGGATTTCGCATGCCGCAACAGATAGATACGATCAGGGGGCGGGGTTACGAGAGACATCCGGTGAGATTTTCCGCGGCTGGACTTCAGGCATTGACCTAGCCGCTGACGGGGATGTCCGTCAACTGCTGCTAAAGGCCGATAGCAGGCGAGCCTCAGGTTCCGTCAACCATGGCTTGCAGGCGCGACCAAAGGGGTAAATGAAATAGTGCTTAAAAACTATGCTCTTAGCCGAAAAATATGTCAGATTTAAAAATGCCTTGAAATCAGCCAGAAGGCTTGAACCTGTTTTAACGAAAGGTTATACACCCGCTCATTGAGATGTTCTTCAGGAGAATCGCGTTGAGTGAGAAGATCGATCTTAGCAATTATGTTCTCTCGGAAGCCGACGAGTTCATGAACGCAAACCAGAGGGCATACTTCCGGGCAAAACTCATCGCATGGAAGAATGACATCCTCAGGGAAGCGCGCGAAACTCTCGGTCACCTTGCCGAAGAAAGTGCCAACCATCCCGATCTCGCCGACCGGGCTTCCTCCGAAACAGATCGTGCCATTGAACTCAGAGCCCGTGATCGTCAGCGCAAGCTGATTTCAAAGATCGACGCCGCCCTGCAGCGTATTGACGATGGCACCTACGGTTACTGCGAGGAAACCGGTGAGCCGATCGGCTTGCGGCGTCTTGATGCCCGCCCTATCGCGACATTGTCGATCGAAGCGCAGGAACGTCACGAGCGTCGCGAAAAAGTCTACCGCGACGAGTGACCCTTCCAAGCGCAGGGACCTGATGAAACACACAGTTTAGCGGCGTTTAGCCGATAAGGGAAAATGCCGGCCTTGAGCCGGCATTTTTCGTTCGGTCCTACCGGTTCGTTCCGAGCAGGGGTTTCCGCCGCACGCCGTTCAGAGGTCATGTAAGGGGGAGGTTGACCTTGCATCCGCCAACCGGAAATCCAACGCGTGGCGATTGCACCCACAAATGCGCTACCTCAGCCAACAGGCGTTCGGCTTGTTGGCGTCGCCGGGGGCTTGGTGATCTGCCCGGACGGATCAGTTGTTCCGGTTGACCGACATCTCACCGAAAATTCGGGCGATTTCCGTCTGGAGATTAGGCTCTTCGCGATTGGTCGCAGCAGGAGCGCCCGGCGGCGGGGTAACGATGACTGGTGGCGCGATCGGGCGGGCTGGACGGGTCTCCGGTACGATCGGGGCGACGTCGAATTGGGTCCTGGCAGATGTTTCGTTCGCCGACAGATGAAGAGCCATCTCTTCTTCGAGCACGCGTTCGAAGTCGCTCAGCTCCTTTTTCGGTTGCTGTTCGTTTGCCAGCGGTGGCCTTGCGCTTGGTGGCGCCGGGCTTTCCACACTCGGGGGGAGGACACGCTGTCTGGCAGCCTCCAGAACATCTTCCGCGTTGATAATCGGGCTCGGTGCCGGGGATAAGGCTTGTTCGGGCTGGATGACCGGGGCAGCCGATGGCGCGACCTGTGGCGCGGGCGCAGCGACCGGCACATAGGCGGGGGCCGGTGCGGCGTTCGCAGATATGGCCGCTACTGCGGGCTCGACGTGAACCTGTGGTGCTTCCGCGACCGGTGCGGCAACTGTTGGCGTTGCGATTGGCTGAGGTTTCGCTACAGGTGCTGCGACTTCCTCGGCGACAACTGCGGCAGGCGTCGGAGCTACGGGTTCGGTGCGAGGCGCTGGCGCGCGAGAGGGGTGCTGCGGTTGTGGTCTTGCTACAACCGGTTCCGGCCTGACTGGTTGCGGCTGTACTGTCAGTTGTTCGACTGGTGCGGGTTGCGGAGCCGGTTCGGCCGTGACGGTGGGTTGGGTCTGCGGCAGGACACGCGCAGGCTCGGCCTGGGGAGCGATGCGTGCCGCCGTTTCGGCGCTCTCCACCGCAGCCGGGACGGGAACGGCCGAGAGATAGGCGCGTTCATCGCCGATGCCGCTTTCGATGACGATATCGGTCGGGCCGCCGATCATGACGAGATGCTCGACATTGTCGCGGCGGATGAGCACGATCCGGCGTCGTGCATCGACCGCAGCGGCATCGAGGACCTGAAGGCGGGGCTGGCGGTTGCGTCCACCGCGCACGAAGGGAGATGGCGCGCGATTTCGCAGCAACCTGAGGACGATGAAAAGGCACAGAAGCGCCAGGCTGACCCCCAGTGCCGCAATCAGGAAACGGTTCCCATAGGCGGTGACCAGTTCATCAAGCATGTCGCGCTCTCCTTTTTCCGCTTTCTGGCAGAAGACGATTGTTTTAGCAATGCGGCAGGGCATCGACGGGTCGGCATGGCACCGACTGACGTCATGATCCGACAAAATTGCGGCGGTCATGTGGGATTGCTGTGCATGGAGCCTGCCAATCAGGTCTTTCGGAGCTTTTTGCGGCAGGTGCAAATTGCTAAATAGTGTTTGAAGTGTCCGATTCCCACGGAGTGGACCCACGCAAGAGGCATACATGACAAGACTGCAGCAGGCCGGCGAGTACGAAGGCCCTCTGGTGGACCGCGGCGCCCGTTCAGGAACGGCGCTCCGCATCATCCTGCTTGCCCTTGTGCTCGTCTGCGCAGCGGTTGCCTTTGTTCTGTTCAAGGACCAGCTCGAAAACGAGATCGTGCTCGGCATTCTTGGCGTACTCGCCATGACGGGCATTTTCTTCCTCGTCTCGGCCGTGATCGGCTTCGTCGAAGTCATGCCGCAGTCCCGGTCGGATTCGCTTGCGCGGAATTTTCTTGCAAGCCTGCCGGAAGGCACGCTGATTACCGATGCCGATGGACGCGTGATTTATGCCAATGGCGCGTATGGCCGGATGACCGGCGCCACCAAGGCGACCGAGGTTCAGGCGCTCGAAGCCCTTCTGTCGCGCTACCGGGAATCGTCAGAGGCGCTCTACCGGCTGACCAACGGACTGCGCGAGGGGCGGGAGGGCTATGAAGAGTTCCGACTGCTGAAGCCGCTCGGCGTCCACACCGGAAACGGTTCGGGGGCGCATTGGTATCGTCTCAAGGCCCGGCTTTTGGCAAACGAAGCGCGGGCGCAGAAGCTGCATGTCTGGCAGATCACCGACATCACCTCCGAGCGGGACGATCAGGAGCGCTTCTTCAAGGAGCTGCAACACGCCATCGATTATCTCGATCATGCGCCTGCCGGTTTCTTCTCCGCCGGCCGCAAGGGCGAAATCTACTATCTCAACGCCACCCTTGCGGAATGGCTCGGCATCGACCTCACACAGTTCATGCCGGGTTCCATGACGATTGCCGATCTGGTGGCGGGCGAGGGCATGGCACTGGTCAATTCCGTGCAGGCTGAGCCCGGACTGTCGAAGACCGAGACGCTGGACCTCGATCTCAGGAAGGCCAATGGCCAGAGCCTTCCGGTGCATCTGGTGCACCGCGTTCGCTCGGCGCGGGACGGAGCCCCCGGCGAGAGCCGTTCCATCGTGCTGGCGCGGCAGGAAGGCAATGGCATCGATCATTCGGCTTCGGTCGCCTCGATGCGCTTTACCCGCTTCTTCAACAATACGCCGATGGCGATCGCTTCCGTCGATGGCGAGGGGCGTATCCTGCGCACCAATGCGCCGTTCATGAAGCTCTTCTCCGATGTCGTGGGGCGCGACTATGTCGATCGCGGGGGCAAGCTCGAGGTCGTGATCCATGAGAGCGAGCGGGAGCATTTCCGTCAGGCGCTGGCGGCCGCCAAGGACCGGCAGGTGGATATCGCGCCTCTCGATAGCCGCCATCCCGAAAGTGATGCGCGGCATTTCCGCTTCTATGTCAACGCGGTGATCGACCAGAGCGACGAGGCGCCTGAAGAGGCGGCCATCGTCTACGCCGTCGACGTGACGGACCAGAAGGCGCTCGAAACGCAGATGGCGCAGACGCAGAAGATGAATGCTGTCGGCACGCTCGCCGGTGGTATCGCGCACGACTTCAACAACGTGCTGACGGCCATCCTGCTCTCCTCCGACCACCTGTTGCTGCAGGCGCGGCCCTCGGATGCAAGCTTTGCCGATCTCATGGAAATCAAGCGCAATGCCAACCGCGCAGCCGTGCTTGTCCGGCAGCTGCTTGCCTTCTCGCGCAAGCAGACGATGCGGCCGACGGTTCTCAACCTGACCGATGTGATCGGCGACCTGAGAATGCTGGTCGATCGCCTGATTTCTGGCACGAATGTCAAGCTGAAGGTCGAGTACGGACGCGATCTCTGGCCGGTGAAGACCGACCTTTCGCAATTCGAGCAGGTGCTGATCAACCTTTGCGTCAATGCCCGCGACGCCATGCCCGATGGCGGCACGATCACCATCACGACCCGCAATGTTTCCGCTTCGGAGGCTGCGGCGTTCCATTATCGCGGACTGCCGGAAGAGGAACTGGTACTGGTCGAGGTTGCCGACAATGGTACGGGCATCGCGCCCGAAATCATGGACAAGATCTTCGAGCCGTTCTTCACCACCAAGGAAGTCGGCAAGGGCACCGGTCTCGGTCTCGCCATGGTCTACGGCATCGTCAAGCAGTCCGGCGGCTACATCTATCCGGAATCCGAGGTGGGCAAGGGAACCGTGTTCCGCATCTTCCTGCCGCATCATATCGTCGAGGTCGTGCATCAGATCGAAGGCTCCGTCGTCACCGGCGATGCGACACGAGACAATGCCGCTCAGGCCTTGCCGGCACAGGCGCCGCAGGCCACCGAACCTGACGATCTCACAGGAAAGTCGGCCGTTGTTCTTCTCGTCGAGGACGAGGAAGCTGTCCGGCGCGGCGGTAAGCGCATGCTGGAAACGCGCGGCTACACCGTGCACGAGGCCGGGTCCGGCGTCGAGGCGCTGGATATCATGGACGAACTCGACGGAGCCGTCGATATCGTTGTTTCCGACGTTGTCATGCCCGAAATGGATGGCCCGACCCTGCTCGGGGAGCTGCGCAAGAAGTACCCTTCGCTCAAGTTCATCTTCGTTTCGGGCTATGCGGAGGACGCGTTTGCACGGAACCTGCCAGCCGATGCGAAGTTCGGATTCTTGCCCAAACCGTTCTCGCTCAAGCAACTGGCTGTTGCCGTACGTGAAATGCTCGATAGTCCAAATTGACGATCGTCATCGGATTTGTCCTATTTCTGTGACGGACGACTGCGCTCCTGTCACAATACGCTCGCGATAACGTGGCCGGACCGGATATGCTGCCCGTGGGGGAGGGCAGCTGATTCATTCGGGCAGAGTGCGGGAATTGATTGACATGAGCGAGTTTGCCGGCGGGCCGGTCGACAGGAATGAGATTCTCGCCCGTATTCAGGCTTGCGACAGCCTCGCGGACATTGATGCCTGCGTGCTGATGTTGCAGGAGCGTTTTGGATACCGCTTCTACCAGATTTTTGCCATGTTCCCGACGATTGACGGTTCGTTGCGTGGCCGTTTGCTGCTCTACAGTGTCAGCGAGGAATTTCTCGATGGTTTCGATGCCATTGGAGGACTACCACATGCTCCGGAGACCGTTGTGGCAAACTCTGGACAGCAGCTTCTCCAGTGGTCGATCGATGAGTTACGTTGCCGGGACGATCTAAAGCCGCGGACTATCGAACTCATGCAGTTGCTCGTGCGGCAATGCATATTGACGGGGGTCTATTTCTCCCTGCCGACACTCGATGGTCGCAGGCAGGTCCTGAGTCTTCTCGGCAATCGCTCGCCACTCTCTGTCGCGGAGATCGAGGATTTCTGTTTTCTCGCCATTCATGTGCTCGATCGGGCGGGCATGTTGGAAAAACGTCTGGATGGACCTCGGACGGGCATGTCGAATCTGGAAATCCAGTGTCTGGAGATGGCCGCGACCGGCCTCGACACGGCCGCGATGGCGCAACGCCTGTCGCTTTCAACCCGCACAGTGAACTATCTCGTCAGCTCGCTTTGTCGCAAGCTCGGATCCGAGCGTCTTGAGCAGGCGCTGCAACGGGCCATCAAGATCGGTTTCGTCTGAGGCGCAGATCGCGTGACGAAAAATGGCGACACCGCAGGTGCCGCCATCGCATTTCATTTGCTTTTCTTGTGCTCAGTCGTTCATTGCGACGGCAATTTCGGCCGCGAGGCGGGCGTTGTTCTCGACCAGAGCGATATTCGTCTTCAGGCTGCGGCCTTTGGTCAGGTGGAAGAGATTGTCGAGCAGAAACGGGGTGACACTCTTGCCGGTAATCTCCTCACGTTCGGCATTGGCAAGCGCCCGGCCGATATAGATTTCCATCTCTTCGCGGGGGATTTCGTCTGCAAGCGGCACAGGATTGGCAATCAGCATGCCGCCGACAAGACCCAGTTGCTCACGCATTTTCTGGAAATTGGCAATTGCCGCGGGACTCGGCAGCGTCAGCGGGCTCGGCAGGCCGGAATTGCGCGACCAGAAGGCCGGGAAGTCTTCGCTGTCATAGGTCACGACTGGCACGCCACGTGTTTCCAGCACTTCAAGCGTTTTCGGAATATCCAGAATGGCCTTCGGGCCCGCGGAGACGACGATGACAGCCGTGCGGGCGAGTTCTTCCAGGTCGGCAGAAATATCGAAGGTCTCTTCCGCGCCGCGATGAACGCCGCCGATGCCGCCGGTGGCGAAGACCGAAATGCCTGCACGCGCGGCGGCAATCATCGTTGCGGCAACCGTGGTCGCTCCCGTGCGTCGTTCCGCGATTGCAAAGGCGATGTCCGCGCGTGACAGCTTCATCGCGCCCTTGTATTTGGCCAGCGCCTCGATCTGAGCCGCTTCCAGGCCGATATGCAGTACACCATCAAGTACGGCGATGGTTGCCGGAACGGCTCCCTGCTGGCGAATGATGGATTCGACGCTGCGCGCCATTTCCAGATTGCCGGGATAGGGCATTCCGTGGGTGATGATGGTCGATTCCAGCGCCACGATCGGCGCGTTGCGCGCCTTGGCTGCGGTCACTTCGCCGGAATAGACGATGGGAAGAAGAGGCGAGATGGCTTTGGTCATCACTGTTATCCGTATTGTCCAGGCGTTGTCATGACAGGATTTCGGGTTCCGGCACAAGAGCCAGATGGGTGTCGAGAAGGTCCGGCGACAGGCTTTCGGCAGTCGCGCGCGGCGAACGCAGGGTGAGGGCTGCCGCTGCTGTGCCCATGCGCAAGGCGAGATCGAGAGTTCCGCCCCCAAGTCGCGCCGACAGGAAACCGGATGCGAAGGCGTCGCCCGCGCCGGTGACGTCGGCGATGTCCGATACCGGAGGAGGTGATAGGGCCATGACTTCGTCTCCGTCGAAAGCAATGGTCATGCTGCCGCCAGCGGTGATCGTTCCGGCTTTCAGTCCTGCCTTTCTGAGGAGGAGGGGCCATTCGGCGGGCTCCTCGGCACGCCGACCGGCAAGGACTTCGGCCTCGTTGGCGTTCATGAAGACATGGTCGAGGTTATGCAGGCCGGGTATCAGTTTCGTTGCCTTGGCGGGGGAGATGGCGATTGCCGAGAGCGGCACACCATTCGACGCGGCGAAGTTCCCCAATGCCGTGAGGGTTTCAGCCGGCAGGTTGGCGTCGCAGAGAATCGTCCGGGTGCTGGCGAGGCTTTCCCGCGTCGTGCGCGCACGCAGACGGCGCGCTGAAAAGAGATCGTAGAGCGCCATGTCGGCCAGCGCGATCACGAGATTGCCATCGTCTTCGAGTATGGCCGTATAGCTCGGCGTCGCCCGGTCGAGGAAGACAACCGGGCAGTCGTCGATGCCCAGACGCTCCGCCGCCGCCGCGACCTGTTCGCCAGCCGCATCCCCGCCGCGAGGCGAGATCAGGCGGACGGAATGACCGAGACGAGCGAGGTTGCAGGCCGCGTTGAAACCGCCGCCGCCGGGCTCTTCCATCCAGCGGCCCGGGTTGCTCGCCCCCATCTTCGTCTGGCCGAAAATGTGGCCCCGACGGTCGATATGGGCACCGCCGATGACAAGGATATCGACCGTCATGGCAGCATCGTCGGCGGGTTGGAAAACGACGAATCGAGCAGGCCTCCGGGGATATTCAGAGGTGTTTGGAAACCCGTGGCTCCGTTGTTTTTCACAGGCAGAACATAAAAAGTACACACCGAGAAATTCCCCATGGTTTCATGTGGATGAGGGGGGATTGCAAAACTGGAACAAAACGTGTACATACAGTCCACCGGCTGCTTCATTGCCTATGCGGCTTCAATAACCTAAAGGTGGACAGAATGGCACAGAATTCTTTGCGGCTCGTAGAGGACAAATCGGTGGACAAAAGCAAGGCATTGGAAGCAGCGCTCTCTCAGATCGAACGGTCGTTCGGCAAGGGCTCTATCATGAAGCTCGGCTCGAACGAGAGCGCGGTTGAAATCGAAACGGTTTCCACCGGCTCTCTCGGTCTCGACATCGCGCTTGGTATCGGCGGTCTGCCGAAGGGACGCATTATCGAAATTTATGGTCCGGAAAGCTCCGGCAAAACGACGCTCGCGTTGCAGACGATTGCAGAAGCGCAGAAGAAGGGCGGCATCTGCGCCTTCGTCGACGCGGAACATGCGCTCGACCCGGTTTATGCCCGCAAGCTCGGTGTCGATCTGCAGAACCTTCTGATCTCTCAGCCGGATACCGGTGAGCAGGCTCTCGAGATCACCGATACGCTCGTGCGTTCCGGTGCCGTCGACGTACTCGTCATCGACTCGGTTGCAGCTCTGACCCCGCGCGCTGAAATCGAAGGCGAGATGGGCGATAACCTGCCGGGTCTTCAGGCTCGTCTCATGAGCCAGGCACTGCGCAAGCTGACCGCTTCGATCTCCCGCTCGAACTGCATGGTCATCTTCATCAACCAGATCCGCATGAAGATCGGCGTCATGTTCGGTTCGCCGGAAACCACCACCGGCGGCAATGCGCTGAAGTTCTATGCTTCCGTGCGCCTCGACATCCGCCGTATCGGTGCGGTCAAGGAGCGTGAAGAGGTCATCGGCAACCAGACCCGCGTGAAGGTCGTCAAGAACAAGATGGCTCCTCCCTTCAAGCAGGTCGAGTTCGACATCATGTATGGCGAAGGCGTTTCCAAGACCGGCGAACTGGTCGATCTTGGCGTCAAGGGTGGCATCGTCGAGAAGTCGGGTGCCTGGTTCTCCTATAACAGCCAGCGTCTGGGGCAGGGGCGTGAAAACGCCAAGATGTTCCTGCGTGACAATCCGGCCCTTGCCCAGGAGATCGAAATGGCGCTGCGGCAGAATGCCGGCCTCATTGCCGAGAGCCTGCAGAATGGCGGCCCGGATGCAAACGACGGTGATGGCGCAGACGATTAAGCCCTTCGTTTTTGCGTTTTGATTTGTTTGCCGGCTGCATCTCTCGCGAGGTGCGGCCGGTTTTGCGTCGGGCGGCTGGACAGTGGTGATGTCGAACGATAAAAGCCATTGATTTTCGCGAATGGCCGGATTCCGGCGTGAATGAAGGGCGTGACATGAGCGGTGTAAACGACATCCGGTCGACTTTCCTCGAATACTTCAAGACCAACGGCCACGAAGTCGTTTCATCCAGCCCGCTGGTGCCGCGCAACGACCCGACGCTGATGTTCACCAATGCCGGCATGGTACAGTTCAAGAACGTCTTCACCGGCCTTGAACAGCGTCCTTACTCCACGGCTACGACCGCGCAGAAATGTGTTCGCGCCGGCGGCAAGCACAACGACCTGGACAATGTCGGTTATACCGCGCGTCACCACACTTTCTTCGAGATGCTCGGCAACTTTTCCTTTGGCGACTATTTCAAGGAGCGGGCGATCGAGCTTGCCTGGAACCTGATCACCAAGGAATTCGGTCTTGATCGCAATCGCCTGCTGGTCACCGTCTACCATACCGACGACGAGGCCTTTGGCCTGTGGAAGAAGATTGCCGGTCTTTCCGACGAGAAGATCATCCGCATTCCGACGAGCGACAATTTCTGGGCCATGGGTGATACCGGCCCCTGCGGTCCCTGTTCCGAGATTTTCTACGACCACGGCGATCATATCTGGGGCGGCCCTCCCGGGTCGCCGGAAGAAGATGGCGACCGCTTCATCGAGATCTGGAATCTCGTCTTCATGCAGTACGAGCAGCTCACGAAGGAAGAGCGCGTCGATCTTCCGCGTCCGTCGATCGACACGGGCATGGGCCTCGAGCGAGTCGCAGCCGTTCTGCAGGGCAAGCATGACAACTACGACATCGACCTGTTCCGCGCGTTGATCGAAGCCTCGGTCGAACTCACCGGCGTCAAGGCCGAGGGCGAACGCCGGGCGAGCCACCGGGTCATCGCCGACCACCTGCGTTCCTCCGCATTCCTGATTGCGGATGGCGTTCTGCCGTCCAACGAAGGCCGCGGCTACGTGCTTCGCCGCATCATGCGCCGCGCCATGCGTCATGCCGAGCTTCTCGGTGCGCGCGAACCGATCATCTACAAGCTGCTGCCGACGCTGGTCCAGCAGATGGGCCGCGCCTATCCCGAGCTGGTGCGTGCCGAGGCGCTGATTTCCGAAACGCTGAAGCTTGAGGAAACCCGTTTCCGCAAGACGCTGGAGCGTGGTCTTTCGCTGCTTTCGGACGCCACCACCGAGCTGAAGAAGGGTGACAGCCTCGATGGCGAGACCGTCTTCAAGCTCTATGACACCTATGGTTTCCCGCTCGATCTGACGCAGGACGCCCTGCGCGCCCGCGGTATCGGCGTCGATATCACCGGCTTCAACGACGCCATGCAGCGCCAGAAGGCGGAAGCGCGCGCGCATTGGGCCGGCTCCGGCGACAAGGCGACGGAAACCATCTGGTTCGAACTCAAGGAAAAGCACGGCGCGACGGAGTTCCTCGGCTATTCCTCCGAGGCCGCTGAAGGCCAGGTTCTGGCGATCGTCAAGGATGGTGTTGCCGTAGACAGCGCCACCAAGGGTGACGCGGTCCAGGTTATCGTCAACCAGACCCCGTTCTACGGCGAGTCGGGTGGCCAGATGGGCGATGCCGGCACGATTGCCAGCGATACTGCAAGCCTTGCCGTTTCCGATGTCCAGAAGAAGGGCGAAGGCCTGTTCGTGCACATTGCCGAGGTTTCGGACGGCACGATCCGCGTTGGTGACGCCGTCAGCCTGACGGTGGATCACGCTCGCCGTTCGCGCCTGCGCTCCAACCACTCGGCGACCCACCTGATCCACGAGGCCCTGCGCGAGATTCTCGGCAGCCATGTGGCGCAGAAGGGCTCGCTGGTTGCGCCCGAGCGCCTGCGTTTCGACGTTTCTCATCCGAAGCCGATCACGGCGGAAGAATTGAAGGTCGTCGAGGAGATGGCCAACGAGATCGTCATCCAGAACGGGCCGGTCACCACGCGCCTGATGAGCGTCGATGACGCCATTGCCGAAGGCGCGATGGCCCTCTTCGGTGAAAAGTACGGCGATGAGGTTCGCGTGGTATCGATGGGTACTGCTGTCCATGGCCCGAAGGCCGGAAAGCCTTATTCCGTCGAACTCTGCGGCGGTACCCATGTCACCGCAACCGGCGACATCGGCCTCGTCCGCATCCTGTCGGACAGCGCGGTCGGCGCCGGCGTACGCCGCATCGAGGCGCTCACCGGTGAGGCTGCGCGCGCCTATCTCTCCGAGCAGGACGAACGGGTGAAGCAGCTTGCCACGGCCCTGAAGGTTCAGCCGGGCGATGTCGTTTCCCGCGTCGAGGCACTGGTCGACGAACGTCGTAAGCTGGAGCGCGAGCTGGCTGACGCCAAGCGCAAGCTCGCCATGGGCGGTAGCGGCCAGGCTGCGGTCGACGAAGGCGCCCGCGATGTCGCCGGTACACGGTTCCTCGGCAAGGTGCTGAAGGGTGTCGATGCCAAGGACCTGAAAGGCCTCGTTGACGAAAGCAAGGCCGGGCTCGGCTCGGGCGTGGTCACCCTTATCAGCGTTTCCGAAGACGGCAAGGCCAGCGTTGTCGTCGGCGTGACTGCCGATCTCGCCGGTCGTTTCAGCGCGGTGGATCTCGTTCGCGTCGCTGCTGGTGCCGTTGGCGGCAAGGGCGGCGGTGGTCGGCCGGACATGGCCCAGGCAGGCGGTCCAGACGGCGACAAGGCGGATGCCGCCATCGAGGCCGTCGCGGCCGCATTGGCTGGCTGAGCGGCTGGCTTTACCACTTGCCGGAGGATTGCTCCGGAAACAAAATACAGGAGGGGCGTGGACAGTTTCCGCGCCCTTTTTGCTTGAGGAGGAACGCGTCTGGTCCGGGAGCTTCAGGCTTCCGGTGGGCGAGCCTCACGGATCAGCGTTCGGGCGACCTTGATGGTCTCGACATATTCGACCTCGGGACTCCTTACCTCGTGAGTTTCCAGAAGGTGCCTGAAATCCGGATTGGCGCCGGCGATGAAGACGCGCACGCCGGCTTTCTCCGCCTTGCGGATCGTGCCGGCGATGACGTTGGCGGCTGTCGAATCCATGAAGGAAACTGCCGAACAATCCAGAACGAGATTGCTGTACCCGTCCGCGATCCGGTCGAGAACCGAGCCGACTGTTGCAGCCGCCCCGAAGAAGAAGGCACCTCCGATGCGATAGACCACGGTGTCTGCGTCGGTATTCTTCAGCGGGTGTTCCGATTCCTCCTCGTGAGGAACGACCGTGACGCTCTTGCTCATGCGGTTGATGAAGAGCAGTGCGCCCAGAGTGAAGCCGACGATGATGCCTTCGGTCAGGTCGCGGAAGATCACCAGCAGGCAGGTCGCGAGCAGAACGACGGCGTCACCGCGCGACGACCTGAGCAGGGCGGCGAAGGCGGGCCTTTCGACCATATTCCACGAAACGACAGCCAGCACCCCGGCGAGCGATGCCAGCGGGATATAGCTGGCGAGCGGCGCTGCCACCGCCATGAAGACCAGCAGGAAGACGGCATGCAGCATGCCCGAGAACGGGCTGGTGCCGCCGGCGCGGACATTGGTTGCGGTGCGCGCGATGGTGCCCGTGACGCACATGCCGCCGAAAAGGGCCGAGCCGATATTGGCCACGCCCTGGCCGATGAGTTCGATGTTCGAGCGATGCCTGCGTCCGGTCATGCCGTCTGCCACGACGGCGGACAGCAGGGACTCGATCGCACCGAGCAATGCGAAGGCGATTGCGTCAGGCAATACTGCCTGTGCAAGCTCGGGCGAAAACGATGGCAGATGGGGAACCGGCAGGCTGCGGGGTATGCCGCCGAAGCGCGTTCCGATGGTTTCCACCGGCAGGTTTAGCAGCGTCGCGGCGAGGGATGCGACACCGACGGCGATCAGTAGTCCCGGCCAGGATGGGCGAAACCTGCGAAGAACGAGAATGGTGGCAATCGTCAACAATGCGACGGCTGCCGCGGCGGGGTTGAGGGTCGGAAGCGCGTCAACCAGCACCGGCAGTTTGTCGACCAACGGCCCAGGTTCCTTTCCGGGCAGGGTCAGGCCGAGAAGCTCGGTGATCTGGCTGGCAAAGATGATGACGGCTATGCCGGCGGTGAAGCCCACCGTCACCGGGTATGGAATGAATTTAACATAGTCGCCCAGGCGCAGCAGACCGGCCAGCATGAGGAAGACACCGGCCATCGCCGTTGCCAGCAGCAGGCCGTCGATGCCGTGCGTTGTGACGGTTGCGGCAACCAGCACGATGAAGGCACCAGCCGGTCCGCCGATCTGATGCCGGCTGCCGCCAAACGCGGAGACCAGGAAGCCACCGACGATGGCAGTGAAAAGCCCCCGGTCCGGTGTGACGCCGGATGCTATGGCAATCGCCATGGAAAGGGGCAAGGCGACGATTGCAACCGTGAGACCTGCAATCGCGTCCGCCTTCAGGCGGGCGGGGCTGTAGCCTTCGGCAAGGACGCTGATCAGCTTTGGCTGGAATTCACTGTTCACGAATGACCCGATGGTGCAAAGAATGGTTGAGGATGAACGCCGTTTCCGACGATTTCAATTGGTACCCTTGAGTCCGCGTGATCGCAAATCGATGGTCGGGCCGCATTTGACGAATGTCAGGAATTGTAAAGCAGGATTTGTCAAACCGGCCTGTGTTTCCTTATCCGCAGCAACGGCATCACGATCGACAGATGGAAAAATGACGAAAACGGACATCTGGGGGCCCTACGAAAGCAGACTGCTGAGGGTTTCGAGCCATATCCACGAGCATCTGGACGAAGAACTCGACAGCGATCGGCTCGCGGAGGTCGCTTGCATGTCGCCCTATCACGGGCACCGCATCTATCGCGCGGTGCATGGTGAGGCGCTGGCGGCCACGGTCAAGCGGTTGCGTTTGCAGCGCGCTGCCACGGAGCTTGCGGCGTCCGACCGTTCCATTTCGTCGATCGCCCGCCGCTGCGGCTATCCCAATCTCCAGTCGTTCAATCGCATCTTCAAGGCGGCGAGTGTGCCGTCCTTCTGCACAAGGGGCCTTATGCCGACATGCGCCTCGCCCATCGCTGGTTTTATGGCGAGTGGCTGCGCAAGTCGGGCCGGGATGTGCGCGATGCCCCGGTCTTGGAGATTTACCTCAACGATCCCCGGGAACTTCCGCCAACTGAACTCCTGACTGAGATCTGCCTTCCCCTCAAGTCGGCTACCGCCACCTGACGGCGAATCTGATCGGCATATCTCGATGACGTTACGCGCTCTTCGGCAAGGCGGCCATCGCGGTATTGTCCAGTTCTACAGCGCGCTGATAGGCCGGGCGCTGGCTTAGCCTACCGAGATAGTCGACGAATGTCGGCCGCTTTTCGATCGAACCGAATTGCAGGCCCCAGCCGATGTGGGAGCCGACATAGACATCCGCCGCGGTAAAGCGTTCACCGGCGATGTATGCGCTTCGGCCAACCGCTTTCTCCAGCGTGTCCATGACATCTTCGAAGGATCCGTAGCCGATCATGCGGCGGCGGTCCTCCGGCACGACGAAGCCGAGTGCGCGGTTGGAGACGGCCGCCTCCAGCGGACCGGCGGCAAAGAACATCCAGCGGTAATAGTCGGCCCGATCCAGGGTGGGCGGTGCAAGGCCCGCCTGCGGAAACGCGTCGGCGAGATAGGCGCAGATGGCCGCGCACTCGGTCACGACCTTCTGGCGATGGACGATCGACGGCACCTTGCCCATCGGATTGATGGAGCAATACTCCTCGTTCTTCATCGGTTGGCCGAAGGGAACGATCTCCGTGCGATAGGGAACGCCCGTCTCTTCCAGCATCCAGCGGACGATGCGTCCGCGTGACATCGGGTTGGTATAGAAGACGATTTCACTCATGCTGCCCCTCCAATTTTTGTTCATGTTATGTTCGTTTTATTGCCATGTCAACGAACCTTGGCTGATGCCATTTCGAGGAGGTTGCCATGGTCATGTGGCCGGCATTTGACGGATCCCCACAAGTCTTCCGTCTGGGAGGAATTTTGAGCTTCAGGACGAAAAAACCCGGCGCAAGGCCGGGTTTCCTATTGAAAAACGATAAGGCTTAACTCTCAGGCGGCCATGGCCTTCTGCAGGTTTTCGTCGATCTTGTCGAGGAAGGCGGTGGTGGAGAGCCATGGCTGATCGGGGCCGATGAGGAGAGCCAGGTCCTTGGTCATGAAGCCGGATTCGACGGTTTCGATGCAGACCTTTTCCAGGGTGGTGGCGAACTTCGCGAGATCGGCGTTGTCGTCCAACTTGGCGCGGTGAGCGAGGCCGCGGGTCCAGGCGAAGATCGAGGCGATCGAGTTGGTCGAGGTTTCCTGACCCTTCTGGTGCTGGCGATAGTGACGGGTAACCGTACCGTGGGCAGCTTCGGCCTCGACGGTCTTGCCATCGGGGGTAAGCAGAACGGAGGTCATCAGGCCGAGCGAGCCGAAGCCCTGGGCAACGGTGTCGGACTGAACGTCGCCGTCGTAGTTCTTGCAGGCCCAGATGTAGCCGCCGGACCACTTGAGCGCCGAGGCGACCATGTCGTCGATCAGGCGGTGTTCGTAGGTGATGCCGATTTCGTCGAACTTGGCCTTGAATTCTGCCTGGTAGACTTCCTCGAAGATATCCTTGAAGCGGCCGTCATAGGCCTTGAGGATGGTGTTCTTGGTCGACAGGTAGACCGGCCACTTGCGCATCAGGCCGTACATCATCGAGGCGCGGGCGAATTCGCGGATCGATTCGTCGAGGTTGTACATGGCGAGAGCCACGCCGGCGCCAGGAGCCTTGTAGACTTCCTTCTCGATCGTCTGGCCGTCTTCGCCCACGAACTTGATGGTCAGCGTGCCCTTGCCCGGGAACTTGAAGTCGGTTGCCTTGTACTGGTCGCCGAAGGCGTGACGGCCGACGACGATCGGCTTGGTCCAGCCGGGAACCAGGCGCGGAACGTTCTTGCAGATGATCGGTTCGCGGAAGATCACGCCTCCGAGGATGTTGCGGATCGTGCCGTTCGGGCTCTTCCACATTTCCTTGAGGTTGAATTCCTTCACGCGCGCTTCGTCCGGGGTGATGGTCGCGCACTTGATGCCGACGCCGTGCTTCTTGATGGCGTTGGCGGCATCGACCGTCACCTGGTCGTTGGTGGCGTCGCGGTTCTCGACGGAGAGGTCGTAATATTCGATCTGCAGGTCAAGATAAGGCAGGATCAGCTTGTCCTTGATGAACTGCCAGATGATGCGCGTCATCTCATCGCCGTCGAGATCGACGACCGGGTTGGCTACCTTGATCTTGCTCATGAATATCCTCGCTGATTGGGGGGGAGGGACGAGGGTCCCAGTGTTTAGGCTTGCTGCGCTATAGCATTCCGGATCGGGAACGCAAAGCGCTGCACCGCCCGGATAGCGGCTTTTCATTCACAAAATCATACCAACTTTGGCCTTAGCCGGTGGTCCGGTGGGCTTGAGCTTTGCGCGGCCGCAGATATCTTGCGCCGGGTCTGTCAGTCACCGGGAAATCACCGATGAAATCCAAGCTTTTCGCCGCTCTCCTTGTCCTTTCCGCCGGCTCTGCGCTTGCCGCCGATCCGACCGCTCCGGTCAAGGAGGTCATCAACGTCGCCGCCGGTACCTGGGCGGGGGAAGCGGCGACCGACGATGATGTGTTCAGCGATGATCGTCTGAAACGGCTGTTCAGCGCCGATTTCGCCAAGGCCTATCACGAGGCGTCGAAGCATCCGGCCTATGACCTGCCGGAGGGGGAAACCACGGGTAGCCCGTTCGACTATGATCCGATCGCCGGAGGTCAGGATGGCTGCAACTTCGAGAACATCCGTATCGAGGACGACGGTGATGGCCAGGTGACGGCGCTCTTCAAGAACCGCCAATGCTTCGGTGACGATCCTGCCTACAAGCAAGACAGGGTGCTGATCTTCCATGTGCAGACCGAGAACGGCCGACAGGTGATCGACGACATCTATCCTGTAGAGAACGGCAATTCCTCAAGCTCGATCAAGGACGATCTCAAGGCTATCGCGGCCCGGTAACGCCTCGAACTTCGCCTGGTTGCATCGGTATTTGCTGTTGCGCTAATGATTGCAGTGGCAAGAGGTGAGGGACGTATGCGACGGACGTTCGGGCTGCTGCTTCTTATTTTGCCGGCTCTGGTGCGGCCGGCGAACGCGTTCGACCGGGTGGAGCTTGTTCGCACCTATGTCGACAGGATCGTTGCGAACTCGCTCGACGAGCCCGATGGCCATCAGGCCTATTTCACCGAGATCCAGTTGCTCAACGACTTCGGCGCGGATTTCGTGTCCGCTTAAACGAAAGCCCTGAACACGGCCCGGATGCGTCGGGAGGTCAGCCTATTCGAGGAAGACCCGATGACGGGCGATGCGAACCGATGTCCCATCGGTAAGGTCCATATTGCTGATCTGAGCCGCCCTGATACTCGGATCATGGTTGAGGCAAGGCTCGATCTGCCGTCCTGCGATGACGGTGCCGGGAGTGGATCGCAGACGCGGCTGATGTTCATCCTGCTTGCGGACGATGCGGCGGGAAAGCGCTTCGTGATCGATGATGTCCTGCGGGAGAGGGCCGATGGTGACTGGTTTTCGCTGAAAGCCTCGCTGGAGAGCCGCGCCGGTCCATGAATGCGGCAATGAGTTTTTGATTTTTGCCGCCGCCTGTGCCAGTGAAGCCGCCACTTATGAAACCTCGGACAGGAACATGGCAGGTACGAACAGCGAGCGCGCGCTTCTGGCGGAAGGGCCGGTAATCATCCTCGTGGAGCCGCAGCTTGGCGAGAATATCGGAATGGTCGCCCGGGCCATGGCGAATTTCGGGCTGTGGGAATTGCGTCTCGTCAATCCGCGGGACGGATGGCCGAGCGAAAAGGCCCGCTCCGCCGCTTCCAAGGCGGATCACGTCATCGATGCGACGCGGGTCTACGACACGCTCGAGGAAGCGATTTCCGATCTCAACTTCATCTATGCGACGACCGCACGCGAGCGCGACGGCTTCAAGCCGGTCCGTTCTCCGGTGACGGCTGCCGAAACGCTGCGCGGCAAATTCCGGGGCGGTGAACGGACGGGCATCCTGTTCGGGCGCGAGCGCTGGGGGCTGACCAACGAGGAAGTGGCGCTGGCCGACGAGATCGTCACCTTTCCCGTCAACCCCGCCTTTGCCTCGCTCAATATCGCCCAGGCCGTGCTGCTCATGTCCTATGAGTGGATGAAATCCGGCATGGAGGATCTCGGGGAAACGCGGTTCCAGGCGGTGGAGCAGAATCCGGCGACCAAGGAACACCTGATCGGCCTCTTTGAAATGCTCGAGGAAGCCCTGGATGCCCGTGGCTATTTCCGGCCGGTCGGCAAGAAGCCGCGCATGGTGGAGAACCTGAGGGCGGTCCTGTCGCGCCGAGCCTTCACCGAGCAGGAAATTCACGTTCTTCGCGGCGTTTTCGCCACATTCGACCGCTACAGCCGCAAGAACCCGCGGGGCGCGGGCAAGCCGGACAATGGGGACGATAACGGGGATGACGACAGCGGGGCATGACCTGAAACCGGTTCTGGTTTTCGATTCCGGGATCGGCGGCCTCACCGTGCTGCGCGAGGCGCGGGTCTTGATGCCGGAACGCGGCTTCATCTATGTCGCCGACGATGCCGGTTTTCCCTATGGCGGGTGGGAAGAGCAGCCGCTTCGCGAGCGGATCCTAGGGCTTTTCGGCGATCTTCTGGAGCGGTACGATCCAGAGGCGGTAATCGTTGCCTGCAATACGGCTTTCACCCTTGCCGGCACCGACCTCCGGCACGCCTTTCCCGACATGCGATTCATCGGCACGGTTCCGGCAATCAAGCCGGCAGCCGAGCGGACGCGCTCCGGTCTCGTTTCGGTGCTTGCGACGCCGGGAACGGTCAAACGCGCCTATACGCGTGATCTCATCCAGTCTTTTGCGTCGAAATGCCATGTGCGCCTTGTTGGCTCGGAAAACCTTGCCAGGATGGCGGAGGCCTATATTCGCGGCGAGGGGATACCGGATGAAGCAGTGCTTGCGGAAATCTTTCCCTGTTTCGTAGAGAAGGAAGGCGAGAAGACGGATATCGTCGTGCTTGCCTGCACGCATTATCCCTTTCTCGCCAATGTCTTCCGCCGGCTTGCTCCATGGCCGGTCGACTGGCTCGATCCGGCGGAGGCCATCGCCCGGCAGGCCCGTCGCCTCGTACCGCTGGTCGAAGGTGCCGAGCATCCTGAAGGCTTCGATTTTGCAGTCTTCACCTCCGGTAAGCCGGACTTTTCCACGCGCCGGCTGATGCAGGGCTTCGGTCTCACGATGTCGTGAAGTCGAGACTGGCGTTTGTTGTATTTTGGCAACGCCGCCGCCTCAAGAAATGCAATTCGCAATTGTGCTATTGCCGCGCGAGTGAGGCCGTGACATGGTCTCACTATCTGCCACATCTAGACACAGGAGGCGCAGTATGAATATGTTTTCTTCGAATATGCGCCTCAACGGCGGACGGGCTGACTGGGCTATCATGCCGCGAATGTCATACCAAAATCTCGCCTGAGCTCAGGCGTATCGCGCCTGATTGGCGGTCTTCTTCTCACATACATTTTTTTCTGACGTGATCGACTAACGCGACGACGCTTGTCGTCTTCGTGTGTCCCGTCGATCTGTCGCGAGCTTTGAAGGGCCTGGTCGCTGCAATGCGCCGGGACGAAAATCATGCGTGAAATACAATCTTTAGTTGCTTATCCCTTGGCGAAGTCCGTGGGTGACCTGCATCGTGAATTCGGCTTCTGGAGGGTCGCCCGAGCTCTGCTCTCGGCCGTCTGGCAGGAGAGGCGGGTTTCGAACCGGGTCGATGGTCTCAGCAGTCACATGCGTCGGGATATCGGTCTCCCCGAGGCCGAGGTTCCGCGCCGGCCGATCAGCCTCAATCCTTGGGATGCAAGGTTTTGAGGTCAGTTGAATCACCCGGTAATGTCTTTACCGGGTGAACTTTCCCGAGGGGTTTTGGAGGATTTGACGGCTCTTTTGCCCCGGATATTAAGGGCTGGCAATTCTTGGGTGCGACAGGGTTCCTGTTTGGAAGGTGGTGGCTTCTATGCTAGAGATCCTCCTCGTTGCCGGACGCTTAGCCGGTGTAGAGGAGCTTTGATTCTCGTTTTGTTAACGGAAATTTTGATCGTCGTTTTTCTGACTTTGTTGAACGGCGTTCTTGCTATGTCGGAATTGGCTGTTGTGTCCTCAAGGGCTGCTCGCCTGAGGGTTCTTTCCGAACAGGGTAATGCGGGCGCGGCAGTGGCTATCCGGCTTGCCGAAAACCCGGGCAGGTTTTTGTCCACCGTACAGATTGGCATTACTCTCGTCGGCGTTCTGTCGGGCGCCTTCTCAGGCGCCACGCTCGGTGCCCGTCTTTCTGAATGGCTCGAAGTGCAGGGATTATCGGTCGGTGCCGCTAACGCTCTTGGCGTCGGCTCCGTTGTCGTTATCATTACTTATCTTTCATTGATTGTAGGTGAACTGGTTCCAAAGCAGATCGCTTTGCGCAATCCGGAGAGCGTCGCTTCCAAGGTTGCCGGGACGATGTTGATGCTTTCCCGGATCGCAGCACCGTTGGTGTGGCTGCTCGATGCTTCGGGTAAGCTGGTTCTTGGCCTGCTCGGCCAGAGCGGCGCGTCTACCGGTACTGTGACCGACGAAGAAATCAAGACGGTGCTTGCGGAAGCGCAGAGCGCCGGTGTGATCGAGACCGAAGAACAGGCGATGATCTCTGGCGTCATGCGTTTGGCGGACCGGACGGCACGCGGCCTGATGACGCCGCGCCGCGATGTCGAGGTCGTCGACATCGAGGATACGCCGGAGGAAATCCGAGAGACCCTGCGCAAGACTCAGCATTCGCGCCTGCCGGTTCGCACGGGCAATTCCGACGAGATCATCGGCGTGTTGTTTGTGAAGAACGTCTATGACGCAATCACGGCAGGTGGTTCTACGCCGCTCGATATCAAGCCGCTTGTCAGCGAGGTGCCGATTGTCTCCGACCTCGCAAGCGCCACGGATATCATCCAGGCCATGCGCAAGACGCCGCTCCACATGGTGCTGGTCTATGACGAGTATGGTCATTTCGAGGGTATCGTCACCTCTGGTGACATTCTCGAGGCAATCACCGGCGCTTTCCAGGAAAGCGAGGAGGAAGAACCCTCGCTGGTCCGTCGTGACGATGGTTCGTTCCTCGTTGCCGGCTGGACGCCGATCGACGAGTTTGTCGATAAGATCCGTGTGACGACCGAAGCTGATCCCGATTACACGACCGTTGCCGGTTTTGTGATCGCGGAACTCAAGCGCATTCCGGAACTGGGCGAGAGCTTCATCAAGGATGGATGGAAGTTCGAGGTTGTCGACCTTGACGGTCGACGCATCGACAAGCTGCTGGTCTCGCCGGCAGCCGAGCCGGATATCTGATCCGATCCCGGCGCGCTGTGTTTCACGGAATGCAGCGCGCCGAGCTAGATGCGCGCGCGTTTCCCCTGTGGGTTAATTTTTTCCTGACGCGCGCGCCCGCAACAATTTTGTTATGTCATGATCCGATGCGCCGCTTTTGCGGCATTAGGGATTCGCACTTTTCGAGGTTGGGGAATTGCAGGTCGGGATCGATATGGGAACGGTGTCTGGCGGTCAGCCGGCCAAGCTCGATATCGAGGAGCTTTTGGCTACACGCCTTCTGGTGCAGGGCAATTCCGGCTCGGGCAAGTCACACCTGCTGCGTCGCCTGCTGGAGCAGTCGGCCCCCTGGGTGCAGCAGGTCATCATCGACCCCGAAGGCGATTTCGTAACGCTTTCAGACAAGTACGGTCATGTGGTCGTCGATGGCGAGCGTACGGAAGCGGAACTCGCCGGCATTGCCAACCGCATCCGCCAGCATCGTGTCTCCTGCGTCCTTACGCTCGAAGGGCTCGATATCGAGCAGCAGATGCGGGCTGCCGCAGCCTTCCTCAACGGCATGTTCGATGCCGAGCGCGAATACTGGTTCCCGGTGCTTGTGGTGGTGGACGAGGCGCAGATGTTTGCGCCCTCCGTGGGCGGCGACGTCTCCGAAGATGCCCGCAAGATGTCGCTCGGTGCTATGACCAACCTGATGTGTCGCGGCCGAAAGCGCGGGCTAGCCGGTGTCATCGCCACACAGCGCCTTGCCAAGCTTGCCAAGAACGTGGCTGCAGAAGCCTCCAACTTCCTGATGGGCCGAACCTTCCTCGATATCGACATGGCGCGCGCGGCCGATCTGCTCGGAATGGATCGCCGGCAGGCGGAAATGTTCCGCGACCTGAAGCGCGGCAATTTCGTAGCACTCGGCCCGGCGCTGTCCCGTCGTCCGCTGCCGATCGTCATCGGTAATGTCGAGACTTCGGCGCGTTCATCAAGCCCGAAGCTGATGCCTCTGCCGGATGCGCCGCAGGATGTCGAGGATCTGATCTTCACGCCGGATCCGGAAGAGTTTGCACGTCCGATCGTACGCCGTGCGCCGCCCGCGCCGCGCCCGACCACCGATATTCTTGCAGAACTGTCCCGTTCGACCCCGGCAGCGACCCAGCCGGTCGCGACAGAAAGCAGAGCAGGCAGCACGCCGGAAATCTCGGAAGAGGAGCGGGAGGAGCGCCTTGCTGCGGTTCTCTCGGAAATTCTTGCAGATCCGCAGGCGGCCTATCGCACGGATTCCGTTCTCTATCAGGAGTTCCTTGTTCGCGCCCGCATGCGCCGCGTGCCCGGTCCGCCGATGGCGATGGGCGAGTTTCGCCGCCGGGTGGCGATTGCGCGGGCAGGGGTGGACGAGGAAACGGCCGCGAGCGACGCCTGGGCGACCGCCCTCTCGCTTTCCGTTGGCGTTTCCGACGATCTGCAGGGCGTGTTCCTGCTGATGGCGAAGGCTGCGATCCGGGGAGAGGCCTGTCCTTCCGATCTGCGTATCGCCAAGGCTTACGGCACCCATTCCGCCCGCCGCGCCCGCAGGCTTCTCGGTTATTTCGAGGAGCAGGGGCTGGTGGTCGTCCACACCGACTTTGCCGGCAAGCGTATCGTCGCCTTCCCAGATCTGCAGGCCGAAACCCAGCCCGGCGATCCGAATGCCACCGATGACGGAGCGGACGTTCCCTCGGCAGCCGAATAGGCACGCTGTCGGCTGTTAGGCGTGTTTGCCAGCGGTTCACCTGATCAGGGGCAGGGTTCCCGGGTCCGGCTCACCGCCGTAATATTTTTCCAATATGCCACCGAAGATGTTGGGTGCCGGCGCTGCTTTTGAAAACAGCGTCATTGATGAGCGCAGCTTCAATACGTCGGGATAGCCGAAGATATCGTCGGCGCTCAGCCCCTCGGTCGCCATCAGGATTTCGCAGCATTCCCAGAGCCTTGGTCCGAGAATAGGGTGATCGAGATAGGCGCTTGCCTCTTCGAGCGAGGAGATCGCGTATTTCTCGGCCATGGGACTCGTTCCAAGCCCGATCATCTGCGGGAAGACGAACCACATCCAGTGGCTCGTCTTGCGCCCGTTACGAAGCTCGGCGAGTACTTGGTCATAGACCGGACCTTGCGCCATCACGAAGCGCTCCAGAGCGAAAGGATCGTTCATTTATGTTCCTTTCCGTTTTGCGCCGGATCGTTTCAGCCCGAATTCCAGCGGGTCGGAGACATTAGAGCATTTCCGCAATTCCGGACGCAAAGCCGGTTCCCACCTTCGCTGGAATTGCTCTAGCCCGGCGTGCGTTCTTCCCAGACCTTGACCAGTTCGACGATCGTTTCGACCGACTTTTCCATGTCCTGCCGGCTCACCCATTCGAGCGGCGAATGATAAGCGTGGCCGCCGGTGTAGATATTGGGGCAGGGTAGCCCCATGAAGGAAAGACGCGAGCCGTCCGTGCCGCCGCGAATGCTGTGCAGTTCCGGCGTGAGGCCAGCGCGCCGCACCGCTTCCACCAGATTGTCGACCACCATCGGATGCCGGTCGAGGACGACCTTCATATTGCGGTACTGTTCCTTGACGGTGAAAGTGAAAGTCGAGCCGGGATAGGCTTTCATCACCTCTCTGGTGATGTTTTCGAGCAGGGCTTCCTTGGTCTTCAGCCCCTCTTCCACGAAGTCGCGGATGATGAGGGAGAGGTGGGCCTTCTCCATGGAGCCGCTGATATCGACCGGGTGGATGAAGCCCTGCTTGCCGTCGGTGGTTTCGGGCGCGATGTCCTTTGGCAGGCGCGCGACAATCTCGCCGGCGATCTTGATCGCGTTTTCCATCTTGCCCTTGGCATAGCCCGGGTGAATGGCGACGCCGGAGATGACGATGTCGACGCCATCGGCCGAAAAGGTCTCGTTCTCGATTTCTCCGACGGTGCTGCCGTCCAGCGTGTAGCCGAAGGCGGCTCCCAGTTTCTCAAGATCGACCTTGTCGGCGCCGCGGCCGATTTCCTCGTCGGTGGTGAAGAGTATGCGGATCTTGCCCCGGCGGATCTCGGGATGATCCATCAGGTATCGCGCAGCCGTCATGATCTCGGCGACACCGGCCTTGTCGTCAGCGCCGAGGAGCGTCGTGCCGTCCGTGGTGACGATGTCGTGGCCGATCTGGTCTTTCAATTCGGGATTGTCGGCAACGCGGATGACCTGGCTCGTGTCTCCCGTCAGCCTTATGTCGCCGCCCTGATAGTTACTGACGATATGGGGGCGGACATTGGTGCCGGTGAAGTCGGGCGCCGTATCCATGTGCGAGCAGAAGCAGATGACCGGCACCGGCTTTTCGACATTGGCCGGGATGGTGGCGTAGACATTGCCGTGTTCGTCGAGATGGGCGTCGGAAAGGCCGATCGCCAGCAGTTCCTCGACCAGCAGCCGGCCGAGGTTCTTCTGCTTTTCCGTCGAGGGTTGTGCGGAGGAGGCGGGATCCGACTGGGTGTCGATGACGACGTAGCGAAGAAGGCGTTCGAGGACTGTATCGGCCATTGCGGATCCCGAATCTTGTGCTGAAACTGTCATTCTTTATAGCCCCCGGCGTCGATGTGGTGAATGGGCCGCCGAAGGCCGTCCTTTTACGACTCTCCGGGTTTCAGTTCGACGATCCGCTGGAGATAGGCGTTGGAATAGTCGGTCTCGATCTCGATCCAGACCGGCAGGTGGTCCGAAATCTCATGGGTTCGCCAGTCGCGATAGGTCTTCGGCCAGTCGCCATAGGGAACGCCGGTGTTCGGCTTTTCGCGCGTCGCCATGGCGATCTCCCTGTAGTGCTCCACCTCCGTGTCGGTGAAGATGGCCTGCTGCCAGGGGATTGTCCCCTTGTTCAGAAGGCGCGTCTCGTCGGCGGGGCCGGTGAAGGCGATCTGGTCGTAGAATTTTTGCCCGTCGAGGGAGGTCGCGCCGAGTTCAGGCACAAGGAAGCCGTTCCTCTCCGTCAGCGCCTTCATGCCGGCATCCGAGAGCTTCTCGATGTTCATGTCGCCCAGCATGATATGCACTTCGTCCGTATCCTTTGCGCGCCGCCTGAGCTCTGAAGCGATGGCATTGATTTCGTCTTCGCGCAGCGGACGGCCCGCCACAGTCTCGAAGACGATATGCGCAGAGCAGAGCGTGAACCGAAACCATCCTGCCTGGAAGGCGGCGAAGAACGGGGTGCGCCCGATCTGTTCGTCCCCGGGCAGGACGCCCTTCTGGAGAACCAGCTCCCCGATGAGGTTGCGGAATCGTACCTTGTTCCTGTTGTAGGCGAAGGCCATGCGCTCGTAATTGCCTCGACCGGCACCAGAGCTGTCGTTGATGAAGTAGTCCCAGTTCGGCCCGAGCAGCCGCATCAGCCTTTCCATTGAGGCGATGTCCTTGATCTCCTGGAGGGCGCAGATGTCGAAGTGATCGACGATCTCGGCGATATAGTGGAAGCTTTCGGGAAGGCGGGGCCGCCCGCCGTCGAAATGGCGGATGTTCCATGAGCCGACGATCAGCGAGTTCGGACGGCGCTTTGCCGTGATCTGGCCGTTGAGCAAGGCGCGAAGACGAAGGAGATGTTCGGCAATCCAGCCGGCCTGTCCCGGTTTTTCACGGCCCCTCGGATAGGCTGTTTCCCCACGTAGCGACTGATAGAATGCCATGATACTGTTCCCCTGCAGTTTCGACATTGCCCGGCAGTAAAGAGCTATCCGGGGCAATTATCAACAGTTGCATTTCCGGGGTTTTTCCTGCAATTGATTGTCCTGCATGGAAATGCTGACGTCGCTTTCACGCGGCTGTCATGAAAGCGGTTGACTTTCCGGCCCTTACCCCCTATTGAGCCCACCAACGCCGGGCCGTAATGCCCGGTGTTTGTTTTGACATGTCCCGTGGTTTCATCCGTACGCTTACGTGAGAAGCCTGTCAGAGCGTCTAAAACGACGTTCAGAGGAGGGCGTGTTTCCTCGACCGGTTTGGCAACAAACCGGCCTAACTTATTGAGAAGGAAATACGATGAGCAAGCGCTCTTCATCCAAGTATAAAATTGACCGCCGTATGGGCGAAAATATCTGGGGCCGTCCGAAGTCCCCGGTAAACCGTCGCGAATACGGCCCGGGCCAGCACGGTCAGCGCCGCAAGGGCAAGCTGTCCGACTTCGGTGTTCAGCTCCGCGCCAAGCAGAAGCTGAAGGGCTACTACGGCGACCTGCGCGAAAAGCAGTTCCGCGCCACCTACGACGAAGCAAACCGTCGCAAGGGCGATACCTCCGAGAACCTGATCGGCCTGCTCGAATCGCGTCTCGACGCAATCGTGTACCGCGCCAAGTTCGTACCGACGGTCTTCGCGGCCCGTCAGTTCGTCAACCATGGCCACGTCACTGTTAACGGTGTTCGCGTCAACATCGGTTCCTACCGTTGCAAGCCGGGCGACGTCATCGAAGTTCGCCAGAAGTCCAAGCAGCTCGTTACCGTTCTGGAATCGGTTGCTCTCGCTGAGCGCGACGTTCCGGACTACATCGAAGTCGACCACAACAAGATGGTTGCTACCTTCGTTCGCGTGCCGGGCCTGTCCGACGTACCGTACGCGGTCGTCATGGAGCCGCAGCTCGTCGTCGAATTCTATTCTCGCTAATTTCTGCGAGAGCGGATTGTGGAAAGCCGCCCCTCGGGGCGGCTTTTTCTATTTGCGCTGCAGCATTCCCCGTTGAATATGTCGTTCGCCGCGCTTTGCATCGAGAGGAAGCCATGGATCTTCAGGCAGTCGTTGACGATATCGTACGCGACCTTCAGCCCCGGCTCGGCGAGGGCAAGGTGGCGGATTACATTCCGGAGCTGGCGCGCGTCAATCCTACGCAGTTCGGCCTCGCGATCACGACCGTGGACGGCACCACCTATACGGCCGGCGACGCGGATACGTCCTTCTCGATCCAGAGCATCTCCAAGGTTTTCATGCTGACACTGGCGCTCGGCAAGGCCGGCGAATCCGTGTGGAAGCGCGTTGGCCGGGAGCCGTCGGGCTCTTCGTTCAACTCCATCGTCCAGCTCGAACACGAGCATGGCATTCCGCGCAATCCCTTCATCAATGCCGGCGCGATCGTGATTACCGACATGGTACTGGCCGGCCACAAGCCGCGTGAGGCCATCGGAGAGTTCCTGCGGTTCATGCGCTTCATTGCCGATGACGACGCGGTCACCATCGACGAGAAGGTGGCGCGTTCGGAGCAGGAGACGGGCTTCCGGAACTTCGCACTCGCCAACTTCATGCGCGGTTTTGGAAATCTGATGCATCCGGTCGAGCACACGCTTGGCGTCTATTTTCACCAGTGCGCGCTGGCGATGAGCTGCGTGCAGCTCTCCCATGCCGGTCTTTACCTTGCCAATCGCGGTACAAATCCGCTCACCGGCTTTTCCGTCGTCTCGCCGAAGCGCGCACGGCGCATCAATGCGCTGATGCTGACCTGCGGCCACTATGACGGCTCGGGCGATTTCGCCTATCATGTCGGCCTGCCGGGCAAGAGCGGCGTCGGCGGGGGTATTCTCGCGATTGCGCCGGGCAAGGCGTCGATTGCGGTCTGGTCGCCGGGGTTGAACAAGGTCGGCAACTCGGCGCTCGGCTCGGTGGCGCTCGAAATGCTTGCTACGCGCACCGGCTGGTCGGTCTTCGGGACTTGATCTTGGCGATCCAAACAGGCATTTGCAGTGACGAGCGCCATGAGCGCACCGGAGCCAACCCATGAACGTCCTGCCATCCGCCGAAATTTTCGCAGCCGACGCCGTCGAAGACGACGATCTTTCGGCGGGCGTCCATCCGGTCTTTGCCGCCGCACCGCGTTCGGTCAGCTTCAACAAGCTGCGCAAGCGCCTGATTCGTCAGGTGCGCCAGGCATTCTCGGATTTCGACATGCTGAACGGCCAGAAGCGGTGGCTGGTTGGCCTTTCGGGAGGCAAGGATTCCTACGGGCTGCTCGCCATCCTGCTCGATCTCAAATGGCGCGGCCTGCTGCCGGTCGAGCTCATCGCCTGCAATCTCGATCAGGGCCAGCCGAATTTCCCGAAGCACATCCTGCCGGACTATCTGTCCTCGATCGGCGTGCCGCATCGGATCGAATATCGCGACACCTATTCCGTGGTGAAAGAGAAGGTTCCGCATGGCGGGACCTATTGTTCGCTCTGTTCGCGTCTTCGGCGCGGCAATCTCTATCGCATCGCCCGCGAGGAGGGTTGCGACGCGCTGGTGCTCGGCCATCATCGCGAGGATATCCTCGAGACCTTTTTCATGAACTTCTTCCACGGTGGTCGTCTCTCGACGATGCCGGCAAAGCTCCTGAACGACGAGGGTGACCTGATGGTGCTGCGGCCGCTTGCCTATGCGGCGGAGGACGACATGGCGCGCTTTGCCGAGGCCATGGCGTTTCCTATCATTCCCTGCGATCTCTGCGGGTCCCAGGACGGGCTGCAGCGCAATGCGATGAAGGAAATGTTGGCGGGGATCGAGGCGAAGATGCCGGGACGCAAGGATGCGATGCTCCGTGCACTCGGTCACGTGGACGCCTCGCATCTTCTTGACCCGAAGCTCTTCGATTTTTCCGGCCTTGCTGTCACGCAGTCGTCATCCGAATAGTGCAGCGGAAGATCTTTCCTCCGCCAACAATCCCCGGAAAGAGCATCCATGTTTCACGACGCCCACCTCGACCTCGTTCTCGACATCGTCAAGGAGGCGGCGTTAGCGGAAATACGCCCCCGGTTCCGTCATCTTGAAGACGGTCAGGTGAGCGAGAAGAAGTCGTCGATCGATCTTGTCACCGATGCCGACCTGCTGGCGGAGAAATTCATCACGGAACGGCTGCTGCAGCGCTGGCCGGACGCCCTGATCGTCGGCGAGGAAGCCTATGAGCAGGACAAGAGCGTTGTCAGGCGTCTTCGCGAGGCGGAGCTTGCCTTCGTCATCGATCCGGTCGATGGAACCTTCAACTTCCAGGCCGGTCTGCCGATTTACGGCACGAACCTCGCCGTCGTCCGCAAGGGAGAGACGGTCGCAGGCCTCATTCACGAATCGGTTCTCGGTGACACCCTCGTTGCGTTAAAGGGCGCGGGCGCTCACTTTCTTGGAGCCGATGGCAGGCGTAATCCGATCCGGGTCGCAAGGCCGGCCGAAATTTCGGACATGGTGGGAACGATTTCGGTCAACGATCTCGCTTATGAAGAAAAGCGCCGGATCGTCGGTAATCTCGCTAAGACTAAGATGGCCTTCGGCTATAATTGCTCGGCCTATGAATACTGGATGGTCGCGACCGGCAAGGTGCACTTCATCGGTCATCACAGCCTCATGCCCTGGGACCACCTGGCGGGTGTGCTGATCCACGCCGAAGCGGGTGGTGTAACCTCCAGGTTCGATGGCACGCCTTATCTGCCGGGAGACACGAGTGGCGGCATCATTTCCGCTCCTGACAAGGATTGCCGCGACATGATCCTGCGCGAAGTGATATTCGCCTCGTAACAAGAATCCGAAGCCCGAAGGAACCGTCATGGAAAGTCTCGATATCGCTGCACTCGCCAACCTGCTTCAGGAGGCGGCGGAAACCGAAATCCTGCCGCGCTTCAGAAATCTCGGCACGGATGATGTGCGGATGAAGTCGGAGGCGATCGATCTGGTCACCGAGGCGGATGAGGCAGCGGAGCGGGTGATCCGCGCGCGTGTCGAGGCCTTGATGCCCGAAGCCGTCTTCATCGGCGAGGAGGCGGTCGCTGCCGATCCCGGCCTGCTCGGCAAGATCGAGGATGCCGAACTGGCGGTGATCGTCGACCCCATCGACGGTACGTTCAACTATGCCGCTGGCCTGCCGCTGTTTGGCGTCATGCTCTCCGTGGTGCGCAAGGGCGAGACGGTTGCCGGGGTGATCTACGATCCGATGGGCAATGACTGGCTGATTGCCGAGAAGGGGTCCGGCGCATGGCTTTGCCGGCCCGACGGTCATCAGGAACAGATGGCTGTCGCGCCGTCCGTGCCGCTCTCGCAGATGGTCGGCATTGCCGCGGTGACCTATATGGAGCGGGAGGCAAAGCGGCAGACGCTCGCCAATCTCGCCGATGTCAGGCTTTTCACCAGCTATCGCTGCTCTGCGCATGAATATCGTGCCTTTGCCGCCGGTCACCTGCATTTCCTGCAGTATCGCAAGCTGATGCCCTGGGACCATCTGGCCGGCACGCTGATTTCGGCGGAGGCGGGCGCCTATGTGCGCAAGCTCGATAGAACGCCGTACCGGCCTTACGATTTCGAAGGCGGCATTCTCGTCGCGTCTGACGAGGCAAGCTGGAACGAGTTGCGCGAGAAGATCTTCAACGTCTGAAGCCGTCCGACTGACAAATGAAAAAGGCGCGGGAGCCATTCGGTTCCCGCGCCTTTCTTGTTCTTGCCCTGAGGCACTTAGACCGGCTTGTTGTGCGGCCGGAAGAGCTGGCCGCGTTCGGCGATCAGCACGAAGACGAGGCCGATCAGCGAAACGCTGAAGAAACCGGCCACCAGCGGTAGCGCCGTGCCGTTGAAAGACTGGCCGATGACCGCGCCGATCAAGGAACCACCGATGGTGCCCATGAAGCCAAGAACGGAGGAAGCCGTGCCGGCGACGTGGCCGAGCGGCTCCATGGCGAGCGAGTTGAAGTTCGAGCCGATCCAGCCGAACTGGAACATTGCCAGCGCGAAGAACACGATGAACAGCGGGAAAGGCATGGGCTGTGGGCCCAGGACCTGTATCAGCAGCCAGATGGTGTTGATGGCGATGAAGCCGAGCAGCGAGGCATGCGACAGACGCCGCATGCCGAAGCGGCCGACGAGACGGGCGTTGACAAAGGACGAAAGTGCCATGAACAGCGCAACGCCCGCGAAGGCCACCGGAAACAGCGCGCCCAGTCCATAGATGCCGAGATAGATCTGCGGTGCCGAGTTGATGAAGCCGAACAGCGCTCCGAAGATGAAGGTGCTGGCGATCGTGTAGCAGAGGGCGACGCGATTGGTGAGCACGATACGAAAGCCCTGGAAGATGGACTTCGCTGTGAACGGACGAACGTCCTCCGAATGCAGCGTTTCCGGCAGGCGCAGGTACATCCACAGGCCGACGACCAAAGCGGCGGCTGCCATGAAAACGAAAATCCAGTGCCAGTGACCGAACATCATGATGACCTGACCGGTGCCGGGGGCAACGACCGGAATGATCATGAACACCATCATGATGAGGGACATCACCTCCGCCATCTGGCGACCGCCATAGACGTCGCGCACGATGGAGACGGTGATGACTCGGGTCGCGGCCGAGCCGATGCCCTGGATGAAGCGTAGCGCGAGCAGGGTGCCGAAGGACGGCACCAGCACGACCATCAGGGACGAGAGCACATAGATGCCAAGGCCGAACAGCATCGGCTTGCGACGTCCGAAACGATCGGCGATCGGTCCGTAGAAGAGCTGGGCAATGCCGAATCCGATCAGATAGGCGGAAACCACGTATTGATGGTGGTTCTCATTCTGAACGTTGAGCGAGGCGCCGATCTGCGGCAGGCCCGGCAGCATGATGTCGATGGCGAGAGCATTGAGCGCCATCAGGAAGGCCATCATGGCGATGAATTCCATTCGCCCCAACCCTCTCGGACTGACAGGCGCGGGCTGTAACGTTTTAGTCATAATAGTTGCCCTGAAAACAGCGATAAGGCGTTGCTGTTGGCAACGCCTTATCGGATCGAACGGTAATGAACTCCCGCGTCATGCGCGGGCAGGTGATGATCAGGCTGCGCCGCGAACGGCGATGCCCTGGTCTTCGAAGTGTTTCTGCAGTTCGCCGGCCTGGAACATTTCCCGGACGATGTCGCAGCCGCCGAGGAACTCGCCCTTGACGTAAAGCTGAGGGATGGTCGGCCAGTTGGAATAGTCCTTGATGCCCTGGCGAATTTCGCTGTCGGCCAGCACGTTCACGCCCTTGTAGGCGACGCCGAGGTAGTCGAGAATCTGGACGACCTGGCCAGAGAAACCACACTGCGGGAACTGCGGGGTGCCCTTCATGAAGACGACCACGTCGTTGGTCTTTACTTCATTGTCGATGAAATCGTGAACGCTCATGGGATTTCCTTTCACACGCGGTTTCAAGGGCCGCTGTTTAAACGTTTCTTCTAGATAGCAAGCACGGGCCGTTTTTGCCAGAGCAATCAGCGGATCGAACGAACGGGATCAGCTCTTGCGCTGGCGGCTGCGGCTGGTGGCGCTCCGGCGGCGGCTGACCTGCTTCTTTGCCGGCTTGCGCGTGGTGGTCTTCTTGGTAAAGCGTCCGGTGGTGGAGGAGCGCGTCTGCCGCTTGGTGCGGCGCGTCGCTCCCTTTTTGGTGGTCTTCTTCAGGATTTCTTTAAGAACGCCCTGAACGACGTTCTCGACTACTTCCTTGATCAGATCGGCCATATCGCTTCCCCAGCCCGCTCAGTCCGGAATGGAGGTCTGCAGCGCCAGCGCGTGCAGCACTCCGCCCATATTGCCCTTCAGTGCGTCATAGACCATCTGGTGCTGCTGCACGCGCGTCTTGCCGCGAAAGGCTTCCGCAACGACTTCGGCAGCGTAATGGTCGCCATCGCCTGCGAGATCCCGGATCACCACCTTGGCCCCGGGAATGCCGGCCTTGATCATGTCTTCGATATCGCCCGGTTTCATAGCCATGGTGGTTCTCCCTGCTTTCTGGAAGTGGCCGTTCAGGCCACTTCGCCATTCATGAAGTCAGGGAACCACGATTCATGGGCCGAACGCAATTCCTCAATTGCGACCCCGCGGGCGTTGCCCAGCACGACGTTGTTACCGCCGGTGCGGCCGATCCACGGGCAGAAAACCCCTGCTGCTTCGGCACGGACCAGAACGGTATCGACGTTCTTTTCGTCAACGGTCACGACATAGCGGCCCTGATCCTCACCATAGAAGACCGGGATCGGATCGGCGCCTTCAAGCGCGTTGATCGTCGCGCCGATGCCCGATGCAATCGCCATTTCCGCAACCGCCAGAGCCAGACCACCGGAGGAGCAATCGTGCACAGCGGTCGCGAGACCGGCCTCGATGAGGCCGCGAACGAATTCGCCGACCTTCTTCTCATGGGCGAGGTCGACATGCGGAGCCGGGCCATCGGTGCGGCCGTGGATATCGCGAAGATAGACCGACTGTCCCAGATGCGTGCCCCAGCCCGACGGAGCGCCGGCGAGCAGGATCGCCTGACCCTGTGCGGCGAAGCGGATACGCGCCATCTTCGACCAGTCCTTCATCAGGCCGACGCCTGCGATGGTCGGGGTCGGCAGGATCGCCTGACCGTTGGTCTCGTTGTAGAGCGAGACGTTGCCGGAGACGATCGGGAAATCGAGGGCCTTGCAGGCCTCGCCGATGCCCTTGATGGCGAATACGAGCTGACCCATGATTTCAGGGCGTTCCGGATTGCCGAAGTTCAGGTTGTCGGTGGCAGCAAGCGGCAGGGCGCCGGTTGCGGTGATGTTGCGCCAGCATTCGGCGACGGCCTGCTTGCCGCCTTCGAACGGATCGGCCTCGACATAGCGCGGCGTAACGTCGGAGGAGAAGGCGAGCGCCTTGGTCGGGTGGGTGTCGACGCGGATCACGCCGGCGTCGCCGCCCGGAAGCTGCAGCGAGTTGCCCTGAATGAGCGTGTCATACTGTTCGTAGACCCAGCGGCGCGAGGAGTTGTTGGCGGAGCCGACCAGCTTGACCAGCGCTTCGGCGACATCGGCCTGCGGAACGTCGTTTTCGGCGAGCGGGGCCGGGGCCTTCGGCTCGATCCACGGACGGTCATATTCCGGTGCCTGGTCGCCAAGCTCCTTGATCGGCAGGTTTGCGACTTCCTCGCCCTGATGGATGACACGGAAGCGCAGGTCGTCGGTGGTGTGGCCGACGATGGCGAAGTCGAGGCCCCACTTGACGAAGATCGCCTTGGCGACGTCTTCCTTGGAGGGCTCCAGAACCATGAGCATGCGCTCCTGGCTTTCCGACAGCATCATTTCATAGGCCGTCATGCGCTCTTCGCGCACCGGCACCTTGTCGAGTTCAAGCTCGATGCCGAGGTCGCCCTTGGCGCCCATTTCGACGGCAGAGCAGGTGAGGCCAGCCGCACCCATGTCCTGAATGGCGATGACGGCGCCCGTTGCCATCAGCTCGAGGCAGGCTTCCAGAAGGCACTTTTCGGTGAAGGGGTCGCCGACCTGTACGGTCGGGCGCTTTTCCTCGATCGACTCGTCGAATTCCGCCGATGCCATGGTTGCGCCGCCGACGCCGTCGCGGCCCGTCTTGGCGCCGAGATAGACCACCGGCAGGCCGACGCCCTTGGCTTCGGAAAGGAAGATGCCGTCGGATTTGGCAAGGCCGGCCGCAAAAGCGTTGACGAGAATATTGCCGTTGTAGCGGGCGTCGAACTCGACTTCGCCGCCGACAGTCGGAACGCCGAAGGAGTTGCCATAGCCACCGACGCCGGCAACGACGCCAGCCACGAGGTGCCTGGTCTTCGCATGATCCGGCGCGCCGAAGCGTAGCGCGTTCATTGCTGCAACCGGGCGGGCGCCCATGGTGAAGACGTCTCGCAGAATGCCGCCGACGCCGGTCGCCGCACCCTGATAAGGCTCGATATAAGAGGGGTGGTTGTGGCTCTCCATCTTGAAGACCACGACGTCGCCATCATCGATATCGACGACACCGGCGTTTTCGCCGGGACCCTGAATGACGCGCTCGCCCTTGGTGGGCAGCGTGCGAAGCCATTTCTTCGAGGACTTGTAAGAGCAGTGTTCGTTCCACATCGCCGAGAAGATGCCGAGTTCGGTAAAGCTCGGCTCGCGGCCGATAAGCTGCAGGATCCGTTCGTACTCGTCCGGCTTGAGGCCGTGAGCGGCTACGAGTTCGGGAGTGATTGCAATCGTGTTGGAGATCGTCATCGCTTGTCCTGGGGCTTGTCCTGGGGGCCTGTCTGGCGCTGGCCTGCTGCGGAAAATCGGCGTTTCGGCGCCTCTTTAGCGCATGTGAGCCAACAGTGCGACAGGAAAATGCGGCTGGCAACAGCCGGTTTGACCCCTCCGGCCCCGGGCGGGATCAGGCTACGCTGTCGTAGCCCGCGCCGCCGTTTTCAAGCAGCCTCCGAATGACGGCAAAACCGCTGCGAACCTCATCGCGATCCTTTGGCGAGGAAAAACCGATCCGCGCCCGGTGCAGGACTTTTTCGGAACGGCCGGCCTTGAACTCGTCCTCGTCGTCGATCAGCACGCCTTCCGCAAGTGCTGCGTTCTTGAAGGTGACCGACAGCCAGGGATCGGGAAGCGCAAGCCAGAGGAAGGGGATGGACGGGCTAGAGCGGAAGTCGAAGCCGTCGAGATACTGGCGGGCAAGTGCCTCTCTCGCGGCGATTTCCTCAGCACAGAGCGCGCGGATGGTCCTTGCATCGCCTGAAAGTACCAGCCGGGCACAAAGTTCCGCCAGCATGAAGGGAATGCCGCCCGTCATCATCTTGTGGGCGATGCGTACACGCTGGGCGAAATGGGGAGGGCAGGCGACCCAGCCGCCACGTACACCGGCCGCCACCGATTTCGACAGGCCGCCGACCATGAATATCCGGTCCGGTGCGAGTGCCGCGAGCGGTGGAAGCTGCTGCAAAGACATGGAGCCGTAGAGATCGTCCTCGATCAGCCAGACATTGTGCTTGCGGGCGATATCGACAAGCGCCCTGCGTCTCTCGATCGGCATCACCGCGAGGGTAGGGTTCTGGGCGGAGGACATCACGAAGGCGACCTTCGGATGCTGCTGGGCACAGACCCTGTCGAAATCGTCCGGTAATATGCCGTTCTCGTCGCTCTCGACCAGCGCCGTGCGGCGGCCGGCCAATCCGGCGCCGCGGCTCACTTGCGAATAGGTGAGATGTTCGAAGATCACGCGGTCTCCGGGGGCCGTCACCGCGCTGATGACCGCCATGATGCCGGCATGGGCGCCGAGGGTGGGGACGATGTTTTGCGGATCAGGCGCCCAGTCGCCCTTGCCGAGCCACTGGGCGCCGGCGGCAAACCAGTGATCCGGGAAGCTGCGGGTGTAGCTCGCGATATCGACCGGGTGATCGCGCAGGATCCCTTCGATATGGCTCTGGAGATATGCGCCCTGACCGACGTCGGGGGCGGCCGTGCTGTCGAAACGGATCTTGCCGGGCGGTGCTGTCATCGACCGTGTGCCGACAAGCGCGGAGGCGACGGGATCGACCTCTCCATTGGGCGGCGTGTCGCGCGTATCGCGGACGAACGTGCCGCGCCCGACTTCGCCGGTAACAAGTCCCCGCTCATGAACAAGCGAATAGGCGCGACTGACGGTGCCGATGGTGATGCCGAGATCGAATGCGAGATTGCGCTGGGGCGGAAGCTTGGCTCCCGCCGGAAGCGTGCCGCCGGCGATCGACATCTCGATCTGGTCGGCGAGACGAACATAGATCGGGCCTTTGCCCTGGGAAATATCGGGAATCCAATTTGTCATCATGACAATTCAATATATTGTCCCATTCATTGAGTCAATGTTACCCAATTTGTATCGAAAAATAGTACATTGGGTAAGGATATGACCGATTCAGTGCGGTATATTGATTCAATTGATACAATGTGGCCCGACGGTTACGCTCGGGAGGCTCTGTTTCGCTCCAGTGGCGACATGCTGGCCCCTGCACCGCCGCCGAAGGGGTTCTGGGCCAAACTGCTGCAGTCCGTTTCTCATTGGCGGATGAAGCGCAGCGGGCGGCTTGCGCTTCTGGAATTGAGCGACGATCAATTGAAGGATATCGGGGTGACGAGGATCGATGCCGATCGCGAGGCGCGCAAATCGTGGATGCTGCTCCGCCCGTGAGCGGGGTTTGTATGTGGAATCTTGCCGGGTCACCTGATCGCGCTGGCGAAAGATTTCGTGCCTAGAACTTGTAGGCAAGCATCAGGCCTGCATCGCTGATGCCGTCATTGACGTCGCAGAGGGCGGCGTTCGACGAATGATCGATGGTCGCAAGGATATCCACCTCGTCGGTCACGCAGAAACTGGCGGCGACATTTTCGTCCAACAGCACGCCGCAGCCCATTGGGGGGACGTCGTCATCCAAGTTGCCATTATGAGCTGTGCAGCATGCAAGGCGGATCAGCAATCCTTGCTGCCGCGAGCCCAACGGTTGACGTCGGTGGTGATGCGGGAGGAAACGGATTCGCCCATCATCGGGCCGAAGGCGTCGAGGCGCGCCGGTCTGCCTTCTGCCTGTACGACGAGCAGCGGCCGGATGTCCGTGGAGCCTTTGCGGACGAGAAGGATGCGCGGCTTGCCGGAGAAGGAATTCAGTTCCGGTGCCATTGTATAAGCCTTGAAGGCCGGATCGCCGGACTTGATCCAGCAGCGATTGGCGCCGACCGCCACCTTTTCCATGATATCGAGCGCGGACGGTCCATGGGAGGCAGTCTGCTGCGGCTTCGACTGGCAGGCAGCGAGGGCAATCAAGGGAAGGGCGACAAGAAGGAGGGAGGGGCGCATGCTGAATCGCTTTTCGTTCATCGGGCGCCCACTCTCTATCATTCGACTGGTTAAGCAGCGATTACGTCGAGGGCGGAGGCGAAGATACCGCGTCCGTCATTGCCGCCATGGGCTGCTTCGATCAGGTTTTCCGGATGCGGCATCATGCCGAGAACGTTGCCCTTCTTGTTCATCACGCCGGCGATATCGTTGATAGAACCGTTCGGATTGGTGCCTTCCGCGTAGCGGAACACGACCTGCCCGTTGCCTTCTATGGCCTTCAGGGTTTCAGCATCCGCGAAGAAGTTGCCGTCGTGATGAGCGACGGGGCTTCGGATGACCTGACCCTTGGCATA
This sequence comes from Shinella sp., assembly GCA_003248775.1. Lineage (GTDB taxonomy): Bacteria > Pseudomonadota > Alphaproteobacteria > Rhizobiales > Rhizobiaceae > Allorhizobium. Next base: position 48,867 of record QFQX01000019.1, read on the forward strand.
GGCGCGGGTAAAGTCTGTGTCGGCGTTGACGACCTCGAGCTTGATTTCACGGCAGACGAACTTCAGCGAGGCGTTGCGCATCAGGGCGCCCGGCAGAAGGCCCGCTTCGAGCAGGATCTGGAAGCCGTTGCAGACGCCGAGAACCTTGACGCCCCGTTCGGCCGCAGCCTTTACCGCCTGCATGACCGGCATGCGGGCAGCGATTGCGCCGCAACGCAGGTAGTCGCCATAAGAGAAACCGCCCGGGATAACGATGAGATCGACATCCGGAAGCTCGGTTTCCGTCTGCCAGATGGTCACGGGCGCATTGCCGGAAATCTTGGTGAGCGCCGCAATCATGTCGCGGTCGCGATTGAGGCCGGGGAGTTGCAGGACGGCAGATTTCATGGGTGTGGCTCAAACCTTGCTTGTGCTTCCTGAAGCTCTCGAAGCTCCAGGCGGTTTTCGATACGGTCGAGGCGGTTCTCGTGACGGGCGAGAACGCCATAGATATTGTGAATGTCCTGATGCATCGAGATCATTGTCCCGCGCACTGCATTCAATTCGGCCTTGATCTCGTTCTGTCCCTCCTTGAGGGAAGAAATATCGGAATGCATTCGCTTCATCAGCTCATACATTAATTCCTGCGTGATCTCCGCCATCCCCGTCGTCCTTCAACCTTCAGGCGATGGCGATAGTATAGTTCTCGATGACCGTGTTTGCGAGGAGTTTCTCGCACATGGCCTTGAGGTCGGCTTCCGCCTTGGCCTTGTCTGCGCCTTCAAGCTCGAGGTCGAAGACCTTGCCCTGTCGGACATGGCCGACACCGTCGAAACCGAGTGCGCCGAGTGCGCCTTCTATCGCCTTGCCCTGCGGGTCGAGGACGCCGTTCTTGAGGGTTACGGTCACGCGTGCCTTGATCACTCTCAATCTCCGTAGATTACTTTATACCAGCAGCTTACTTGACGAGCACCGGACCGGTGCCGCGCAGCGGCTCGTTTTCATTGATGATGCCGAGGCGCTTGGCCACTTCCTGATAGGCTTCGAGCAGGCCGCCGAGATCCTGGCGGAACCGGTCCTTGTCTAGCTTTTCATTGGTCTCTATGTCCCAAAGGCGGCAGCTGTCGGGCGAAATCTCGTCGGCAAGGATGATGCGCATCATGTCGCCTTCGTAGAGGCGACCGCACTCGATCTTGAAGTCGACGAGCTGGATGCCGATGCCGAGGAAGAGACCGCTCAGGAAGTCGTTGACGCGGATGGCGAGCGCCATGATGTCGTCAAGCTCCGCGGGGTTGGCCCAGCCGAAGGCGGTGATGTGTTCTTCCGAGACCATCGGATCGGCGAGCGCGTCGGACTTGTAGTAGAACTCGATGATCGAGCGCGGCAGAACAATGCCTTCCTCGATGCCGAGGCGCTTGGCGAGCGAGCCGGCGGCGACATTGCGCACGACGACCTCGAGCGGGATCATCTCCACTTCCTTGATCAACTGCTCGCGCATGTTCATGCGGCGGATGAAGTGAGTGGGAATGCCGATCTTGTTCAGGTGAGTGAAGAGATATTCGGAAATGCGGTTGTTGAGGACACCTTTTCCGTCGATGACTTCATGCTTCTTCTTGTTGAATGCGGTAGCATCGTCCTTGAAGAACTGGATCAGCGTGCCGGGCTCCGGACCCTCATAAAGGATCTTGGCCTTGCCTTCGTAAACACGGCGGCGACGGTTCATGGCTGGTTTTCTCTGCTGTTGGCGTCACACTGGGGACGCTGTGGAACGATTATTGAAGCGGTCCCTTAACGGAAAACCACGCTTTTCACAATGCGGCTGTTGTTACCTCCCCGGATTTCGTCCAAACCAAGGCGCGGCTCGGAGAATCAGCATGCGCCCCAAGTTTGCATTGCACTTTCTACAGCCTTTTGATTAATGGGGGAAACGAAGCCCCCGTATGGTGACGGATACTTTTTGGGAGATACACATGAGCGGTATGGGTGATCGCGAAAAAGCCTTTGAAAACAAGTTCGCACACGATCAGGAACTTCGCTTCAAGGCGGAAGCACGGCGCAACAAGCTGATCGGGCTCTGGGCTGCCGGCCTGCTCGGCAAGGCGGATGCCGAGGCCTATGCCAAGGAAGTCGTCGCTGCCGATTTCGAGGAAGCCGGTGATGGTGACGTTATCCGCAAGCTCCAGAGCGACCTGGCCGCCGGCGGCGTAACGGTGTCCGACGAGGAGCTGCGCACGAAGATGATCGAGTTCCTGGCCGAGGCCGTGGCTCAGATCCAGGGCGACTAAGCTATCGGGGAGGCCGGTCTCTCAAACCGCCCAGGAATTGGGTCGCCCGTTTATCGGAACGGGCGTCGCCACGTTTCGCCGGCGATGAAATCGGCGGTCTTCGAGAAAGCCATCGGGCGCGCCAGCCCGAAACCCTGCAGCACGTCGCAACCGAGCGCGGCCAGGATCCGGACATGTTCCGGCGTTTCGACACCTTCCGCAGTGACCCCGATATTCAGTGATCGCCCGATGTCGATGATCGATCTGACGAGTTTGCGCTGTTCGGTCGATTGCGTTACGTCGCGCACCAGTTGCCGGTCGATCTTCAGCGATTTCGGATTCAGCCGGAGCAGGCTGACGATGGAGGCGTGACCCGTACCGAAATCGTCGATCTCGATGTCGACGCCAAGCTTGCGCAGATGGCTGAGGTTCTCCATCGCCTGTTCGTCGTATTCGTCGAGGAAGATCGATTCCAGCAGCTCGAAAGACACTGTGCCTGGTTCGAAGGCGAGCGTGCTCAGCTTCTTGCGCAGTAGCGGGTCATGCAGGCGGCGTGTCGAGACGTTGACCGATATCTTCGGAACGTTCAGGCCGAGTTCGCGCCACTTTTCGAAGTCGGCAAGCGCGTTTTCGAGGATGAGCGCATCGATCTGCGGCACCACGCCGAGTTCCTCAGCCACGGACAGAAAACGGTCAGGTGTCAGCACGCCCTGCTTGGGGTGTTTCCAGCGTGCCAACGCCTCCGCGCCGGCAATGGCGAGAGTGCGTGCGTTGAACTGGAACTGATAATGCGGAATGAACTCGTCGTTTTCCAGCGCTCTCAGAATTTCATCGGAAAGCCTTCTGGTGTCCACCATGTGCTTGTGGCTGTCGCGCGAGAAGAATTCGTGGCGGTTACGGCCGCGGTTCTTGGCGTGATAGAGCGCGATATCGGCATTCAGCAGCAATTGTCGCGCATCGATCTCGGGGCCCAGCTCGCAGGCAATTCCGATGCTGGCGCCGAAGCGACACTCATGGCCTTCATAAGATACCGGCTTCCTGAGCTCCGATATGATGCGGTCGGCAAGCTGTGCGAGCTTGCGATGCGATCCCTCGAAACGGGCGAGGAAGACGAACTCGTCTCCGCCGATGCGTGCGACGAAATCTTCGCCTCGCGTGTTGGCCTTCAATACCTTTGCCGCATGCTTGAGCATCATGTCGCCGGCGCTGTGACCGAGCGTGTCGTTGATTTCCTTGAAACGGTCGAGATCGATATGGAGCACTGCAAGACCGCCCGTCGTCGCGCAATCGCTCTCGACAAACCTGTCCAGTTTCTCGTCAAGGAAGCGTCGGTTCGGAAGGTCGGTCAGATAGTCGTGCATCGCGATGTGCTCGATGCGTGCCTTGGCTGCCTCCAGTTCGGCATTGCGGGCCTCTGCGAGTGTCTTGGCGCGTTCGAGTTCGCGGTGAAGCGTATGGTCGGCGGTCACGTCCCAGTTGGCGCCGATCATCTTGCGATGGCCGTCAGCGTCGATGAAGGGCAGGGTGCGCGACCGGATATAGCGGATCGAACCATCCTTCAGGATGACGCGATATTCGTCGGAGAACGGGAGCAGGTTGGCCACGTGATGGTCTACCTTGCTATAGACGCGCTCGGCATCGTCCGGATGCATCATCTGCTCCCATATGCCGCCGATCTGCATCTTCTGGCTTCCCTCCAGACCGAAGAGGGTCATCATACCGTCGTCCCAGTCTGAACTGCCGGCGTCGAAGTCGGTTTCGAACACTCCGATGTGCGAGACTTCCAGCGCCAGTTTCAAACGGCGTGACATGCGGGCGATCTTTTCCTCGGCCAGCTTGCGGCTGGTGATATCGACGTCGGTGCCTATAATGCGTTGCGGTTTGCCATCGCTGTCCCAGGCGACGCAGGCGCCGCGACATTCGATCCAGACCCAATGCCCGTCCTTGTGACGTTCGCGATATTCGAAGGTCATGTAATCGGGATCGCCGGCCTTCTGGCGCTCGACAGAAAGAATAAGCCGCTCGTGGTCATCGGGGTGGACGAGCTTCAACCATTCTTCAGTGGTCGGAGGCAGGGGATCGTCGGGAGCGAGGCCACGAATAGCGCGCCATTCGTTGGAATAGTACCAGGTGCCGAGATCGAGCCTGTAATCCCATACGCCGGTGGATGAACTCACGAGGGCATCGTTCCAGCGGCTTTCCCGGTCGGCAAGGTCCAGTTCGCGTTGTTTCAACTCGGTGATATCACCAAGCTGCACCAGAAGGTTTGTTGCCGGCATTCCGTCTGATGACATGACTGTCGCGTATACCGTCATCCAGATCGGTGATCCGTCACTGGCCGTAAACTGTACCTCGACCGGGTGGATTTCTGTCCTTGAAGAGAGTGCCGCAAACTGCAGGACGGCGAAGGCTCCCCGATCTTCGTCCCGCACAAGGTTTATGAGGAAATCCGGGGAGCTTTCCGGTCGCTGGAGGCTCAGGGCGTCAAAGCGATCGTTGCTTGCCAGAATGCGGCCGACCGGATCGAGTACGACGCTCGGCATGGGCAGAATCGTTACGAACTCGCGAAGGCTCATGGCCTCGCTGACGCCGGAAAGACTGACCTTGTTTGGGCCGGGATGCAAAGACTACCTATCGACAACGTTCGGTAGTGTCGACGCTAACGGCCTTCCATTAAGAAGCGCTTAACCTGATCTGATCGTATTTATCATATGGTAAAAAGCCATCGCTCCGATGGCCTTCCGGATCAGGTGAGCCTGCGGAGTTACCCCTGTAGACGGCTGAGGAACTGGGCAAAGACCATAGTTCCTTCGGGCCAGGGACCGTGGCCGGAATCCGTGTTGATATGGCCGGACTCTCCCGCGTCGATCAGCAGCGAACCCCAGGCGCCGGCGATATCGTCGGCGTGTTCGTAGGTGCCGAAGGGATCGTTGCGGCTGGCGATGGTAACTGCCGGAAAGGGCAGCGGATCGCGCGGATAGGGACCGAAGGTCATCAGGTGTTTCGGCCGGATGGCTGGATTGGCGACATCCGGGGGGGCGACGAAAAACGCACCCTTTACCTTGTCTCCCAAATGGGGAACGGCGTGAATGGCCGTCGGCACGCCCAGCGAATGGGCGACCAGCACGACGGGACGCGTGGACTTGTTCACTTCCTCGATGACCCGGGCGACCCAGTCGTCACGCACTGGCTTTGCCCACTCTGCCTGTTCGACACGGCGGGCGGTCGACAGTTTCGCCTCCCAACGGCTCTGCCAGTGATCGGGACCGGAATTGGTGTAGCCGGGGATAATGAGGATATCTGCGTCTGAAGCTTTCATGCGCCTTATCTGTTCACTGGTCGGGGTTTCGTCAAGGAGCGCGTTGTCAGAGTGCGTGACAAAATCCGCTTTGCACTTCCCTGAAAATAAACGATCCGGCCCGCGTTTCCACGGGCCGGATCGTTATTGAACGGGCCTGATCTCAGCCGAAGACGCGCTTGAAGATCGTATCGACGTGCTTGGTGTGGTAGCCGAGGTCGAACTTCTCGCGGATATCCTCTTCGGAAAGGGCCGCGCGAACTTCGTCGTCGGCGAGCAATTCCTCAAGGAAATCCTTGCCTTGTTCCCAGACCTTCATCGCGTTTCTCTGGACGAGGCGGTAAGCGTCCTCGCGGCTCACGCCGGCCTGGGTGAGGGCGAGAAGAACGCGCTGGCTCATCACGAGGCCGCGGAACTTGTTCATATTCTTCAGCATGTTTTCCGGATAGATCACCAGCTTCTCGACAACGCCGGCAAGGCGGTTCAGCGCGAAGTCGAGGGTGATCGTGGTGTCCGGGCCGATGGCGCGCTCGACGCTGGAGTGACTGATATCGCGCTCATGCCAGAGAGCCACGTTTTCCATGGCAGGGACGACGGACATGCGTACCAGACGGGCGAGACCGGTCAGGTTTTCCGTCAGGACCGGGTTGCGCTTGTGCGGCATTGCGGACGAACCCTTCTGGCCCGGCGAGAAGAACTCTTCGGCTTCCAGAACCTCGGTGCGCTGCATGTGGCGGATTTCGATTGCGACATTCTCGATCGAGGATGCGATCACGCCAAGGGTGGCGAAGAACATGGCGTGACGGTCGCGTGGGATGACCTGCGTCGAGACCGGCTCGGGAACTAGGCCGAGCTTCTCGCAGACATGCTCCTCGACGCGCGGGTCGATGTTGGCGAAGGTGCCGACGGCGCCGGAGATCGCACCGGTCGCCACTTCTGCCCGTGCCGCCACGAGGCGGGCGCGGTTGCGGACCATTTCGGCGTAGAAGCGGGCGAAGGTCAGGCCCATGGTCGTCGGCTCGGCGTGAATGCCGTGGCTGCGGCCGATGCGCACCGTGTCCTTGTGTTCGAAGGCGCGGGCCTTGAGAGCGGCGAGAACGCGGTCCATGTCGGCGAGCAGGATGTCGGCGGCGCGCACGAGCTGGATGTTCAGCGTGGTGTCGAGCACGTCGGAGGACGTCATGCCCTGATGCACGAAACGGCTGTCGGGACCGATGAATTCGGCAAGGTGGGTGAGGAAGGCGATCACGTCATGCTTGGTGACGGCCTCGATCTCGTCGATGCGGGCGACGTTGAACTCGGCGGCTCCGCCCTTTTCCCAGATGGTCCGTGCGGCTTCCTTCGGGATCACGCCCAGATCGGCCAGCGCATCGCAGGCATGGGCCTCGATCTCGAACCAGATGCGAAACTTCGTTTCGGGAGACCAGATGGCGACCATTTCGGGCCGGGAATAACGCGGGATCATGGGCTTTTCTTTCCTTGGACTGGCGATGGCGGCGGTTTGAACGCCTGGTCAACTACCTGGTCAAACAGCGGGAGGGCCGGCTGGCCGGGGCTTTTGTCAGGCGCTCTTAGCAAAGAAGCCCGGCAATCTCAACGGTTGCGGCGCGCAAGCCAGAGGCTTGCTGCAACCAGCAATGCGACGCCGAAGGGAAAGTAATGCCGGCTGCCGAGCGCAGTGAACTGGTAGACGGCCGAGGCCGAGGTGAAGACGAACTGGAATGCCCAGATCACCGTGCCGAATGGTGCGTGCCACTGGGCGTAAAACATGCGGTATTGCAGGGCGAAGAGAAGCGCGGTTGCGCCGAGCGTACCGCAGGAGAGGAAGAGGAAGGCCGCCGCGAAACGCGTTTCGGGGCGTCTGCGGAAGCTGAAGAAGCCAATGAGTGGTAGGGCGAGAAGCCAGCCGATCAATCCGCCCGAGAAGTAGAGACCGAACAACGCCGGCGTATGCCCGCCGTCCAAACGTTCCATGCCGTAAAGCGACAAGCCGAGCACTCCTGCCATGAGTGCGCCCCAGATCATCGCGCCCGCGAGCCAGAGCCGTACTGGAGGAAGAGCGGCGGCGAACCGGTCGCGTATGGTCGTTCGAGGCTTGGGGAGAGCGATATCCGTCATCAGGGGTGGGCGGGAATGGCGATCCAGCGCCCGTTATGGCCCTCGAAACCGAGGCTCAGCACGTTGACGAGCGCCATGTGGACGGGAGCACCCGCAAGAGGAGAATAAGTGACGACACCGCCAAGCCTGTAACCGACGGTGCATCGGCGGCTTTCGGGAATGTCCGTGCCATCCTCATGCACGATCTCGTCTGCCGGCTCTCCGTTCTTCTCGCCAAACGTCAGCCTGAAGGCCTTGAGCGTATCGATGAAGTCGCGGCATCGCCCGGGCGATGCGACGGTGAATTCTTCGATCTTCAGGGTGTAGGGCTTGCCGAAGGCGGGATCGGCCGGATGTTCGAGATAGCGTAGTTCGTCCTTCGATGCATCGATCTCGGTGATCGGGTTGAAGGCCGCCAGTTCGCCCGGCTGGTCGAGAATCCCTTGTTCGGAGAGGAGCGGTGTGGCCTTTTCCATCGCCTCGTGTCGTGCGGTCGCGATGCTCTCCGTATCGCGTTCCACGCCTGTGCGGATCGGTGTTCCGGGCAGGAAGCTGTCCTTCACGGTATCGATGAAGAAGATGGTCGAGTAGGCCAGTCCCGAACCGTCATTGATGCCGAATTCCTCGAAGGCGTAGATGTCGCCGTCTTTGGAAAAGCCGAGCGACTGGAAGCTGGAGAAATCGGCGGCCATGGCCGGCAGGGTGACGAAAGCCGTCGCGAGAGTTGCCAGCCATGTCCTGCAATAGTTCAACGGCGTCCCTCTTCCGCAGCCTTGCGCAGAGTGTCGACCGTCTTGCGATAATCGTCAACGCCCTTGCCCTTGTAGATGGCCGAACCGGCGACGAGGACATTGGCGCCGGCAGACGTCACGAGTGCCGCATTTTCGGCGGTCACGCCGCCGTCGACTTCGAGATCGATCGGGCGGTTGCCGATCATCAGGTTTGCCTTGGCGAGCTTCTCGGTCATGGCGGGAATGAATTTCTGACCGCCGAAGCCCGGGTTGACGCTCATGATGAGCAAGAGGTCGAGGTCGTCCAGAACATGTTCGATGACGGAGAGCGGCGTTGCCGGGTTCAGCGAGACGCCGGCCTTCTTGCCGAGCGAGCGGATCTTCTGCAGCGAGCGATGAAGATGGGGGCCGGCCTCGGCATGGACGGTGATGACATCGCAGCCGGCATCGGCGAAGGCCTCGAGATAGGGGTCGGCCGGCGAGATCATCAGGTGGCAGTCGAAAACCGCCTTGGTGAAGGGGCGCAGCGCCTTGATAACGGCGGGGCCGTAGGAGATGTTGGGAACGAAATGGCCGTCCATGACATCGAGATGGATCCAGTCTGCGCCGGCTTCGACCACGTCGGCGACTTCATCGCCGAGCCGGGCGAAGTTTGCAGCGAGGATCGAGGGGGCGATCTTGAGGGGGCGTGTCATGGCGGATGCTCCGGAATTGCTGACTTTTCGGCCTGCCCATAGCATCGCCCGGCCAGCCCGGCAACTCTTCGAAAGTCTGCCACGCCAACGGCCGGCTTGACCTTGGCCCTATCTTTCTCCATCCCTCGTGACGAGGAGCAACAGGAGGAGAGACATGGGACGTTCCGCGATCATCACCGGCGGCAGCAGCGGCATCGGGAGGCATCTCGCAATTGCATTCGCGCAGGCGGGATATCAGGTGGCCTTCACGCATCGCGACGACGAGGCTGCCGCAGCGGAGGTCGTCGCGGAGATTGCCGGTGCCGGCGGTCAGGTCCGCGCGTTTTCCTCCGATGTCGGCGATGCCGCTTCCGTAACGGCGTTCATGGATGAGGCCTGCGCCTGGTTCGGCGAGGCGCCGGATGTCCTCGTCAACAATGCCGGTATCCAGACATGGGCTCCGCTGCTGGAATTGTCCGAGGAGCGATGGGATGCGGTGATCCGCACCAACCTGACCGGCACCTTCATCAACACACGGGAAGTGGGGCGGCGCATGGTGGCGGCAGGCAAGGGCGGTTCCATCATCAATCTGGGCTCCGGCTGCAACAAGCTCGCCTTTCCGAAGCTCGTCGATTACACCGCCTCGAAAGGCGGCGTTGAACAGTTCACCAAGGTGGCGGCCGTGGAGCTCGGTCCGCACGGAATCCGCGTCAATTGCGTGGCTCCCGGTGCCATCGAAACAGAGCGCACCCGCGCCGAGGCACCCGATTATGCCGAGACATGGGGCAGCGTGACGCCGTTGCGCCGGGTCGGTACGCCGGCCGATATCGCGGGACCGGTGCTGTTTCTTGCCGGTGCCGATGCCGGGTTCGTGACCGGGCAGACGATCTGGGTCGATGGCGGTGTCTTCACGCAGGCCTTCTGGCCCTATCCGTCATGACCGGCTGTTGACTGGCTCGATCGTCACTGGGTCGAGGGTGGCGGCTCGATGAAGCCGCCCTTGCGCCATTCCATCAGACGATAGGGATTGTCCGCGAGTTCGTGGCCTGTCGAAAAGGTGATCGGGCCGATCGGGGTATCGAAAGCCGTATCGACCAGCGTGTCGGCAAGGGTCGAACCCATGGCACCGGACAGGGCTGCGGCGTCCGCAAGAATGGAAACTGCAGCCTCGGCGGGCTGCACGTAGCCTTCACGCGGCGGTTCTCCGGTGTTGCCGTCCTTTGGTTGCGGTCCTCCTACGACATAGGGGAGCAGGACGGCGCGTACGCCTTCGGCAAGCGGTACCGGCTGGTCGGCAGCATTCAGAGCTTCGCCGCCCAGAAAGCCGAGTTCGATCTTTTCCACCGCGGCGTCGCGCGCAATGATCGAGATGTCGCTCCGATCGCCACCGACGAAGACCTTTGTCACACCCGCCTTGCGCAGACGGCGAACAAGCGCGATCTGCTGTTCCTGTCCCGGACGGAAGGTGTCGGTGAAAACCGGTTTCAGCCCATGGGTCTCAAGGCTGGAGCGGATGGCGTCCGCCAGTTCACGGCCGTGGATCGTTCCGTCCTCGATCAGGGCGATCGCATCGCTCGTCCAGTCGCGGAGGATGATTTCGGTGAGTTTCCGGGCCTCGTCTTCGGCCGTGGGAGCGAGGCGGAAGAGTGGCCAGCCGTTCTTGATGGCGTCCTCCATCACGCCTTTCCAGCGTACGGAAAGCGTGATCGCCGGTATCGCGGCTTCCTTCAGCGGTGCAAGCGCGCCGTCGAGGCTTTCCGAGCAGAGGAAGCCGATGGCGGCGGTCGCGCCTACCTCGCGAATTCTAGCGGCGACCTGAGGACCGCTTCCGGCTTCGCAACTCTCGTCGATCAGAGCGAGTTCGATGCCGAGACGGTCGGCGGAAATCTTGGCGCCGCGACGCACTTCATCGCCCAATGTCACGAAGTTTCCCGATTGGGGCGCGACCACCGCGATCTTCAGCGGCGCGGCGGCGAGCGGCGCGGCAAGGCCGGTCAACGCGAGAAAGGTCAGCGGCAGGAAGCGATGCGGGTTCATTCTTGTTTCGGTTTTTCCGGATTCGGCGTTAAGCCATTGAAACTCGCCTAGTCTAACCGCTCCATGACGGAAACTGCAATGCGGTGCAATAACTGCCGGTCTTCAGGGTAAAAAGCGTCTGTTTGGGAAAAGGTAAAACTTGCCCGGCATGGTACGGTCGGATACAGGCTTAGGCCAATCGCGGAGAGTGAATTGTTGAACACGCAGCAGATTGATCCGGTCGTCTATCGGGAAGCGATGAGCCGCTATGCGGGTCATGTCCAGCTTATCACCACGGAGCATGGCGGTGTCCGGCGTGGCGTGACGATCACCGCGGCCTGCTCTGTTTCGGACCATCCGCCGACCGTTCTCGCCTGCCTGAACAATACCAATGAAAAGAACGCCGTATTCTTCGAAAGCGGGTTCTTCGCCCTCAATACGCTCGGCGTGCATCACCGGGACCTTGCGAACGGTTTTGCCGGTTTCGGCGGTCTCTCCGTCGATGAGAGGTTCGCGCTTGGCGAATGGCAAAGGCTGGTCACCGGCGCCCCGGTGCTGTCGGACGCTATCGTTTCCTTCGATTGCCGTGTCACGGACACCAAGGTCACTGCGACCCATACCGTGCTTTTCGGTGAGGTGAAGGCGGTGCATTTCGGGGCCAGGGAAGCTTCGTTGATCTATCTGGACCGCAGCTACCACAGCCTGTAAGCTCCTCTCAAAAATGAGGAGGAAGGATGTCTGATACGTCCTCGAAAGGCTTGCCGGGATCGATCGATGCCGTCGTCGATCTCCTTGCGGAGCATGACTATCTGGCCGGCCAGCCTCTGGCCACGGTTCTCTTCCTTGCCCTCCGCATGCAGCGGCCGCTCTTTCTCGAGGGTGAGGCCGGTGTCGGCAAGACGGAGATCGCCAAGGTGCTTGCCGCCGCACTCGACCGGCCGCTGATCCGTCTCCAGTGTTATGAAGGTCTGGACGTCGCATCCGCTGTCTATGAGTGGAACTATCCGGCCCAGATGCTGGAGATACGGCTGTCCGAGGCAGCGGGTGTTTCTGATCGTGACCGGATGGAACACGATATCTTCTCCGCCCGATATCTGATCCGCCGTCCTGTACTACAGGCGCTGGAGAGCGAGCCCGGCCGCGCCCCGGTTTTCCTGATCGACGAACTCGACCGCACGGACGAGGCCTTCGAGGCTTTCCTTCTGGAAGTGCTGTCCGATTTTCAGGTGACGATCCCCGAATACGGAACCGTCAAGGCGACGGAAAAGCCGATCGTCATCGTCACCAGCAACCGGACGCGCGAGGTGCATGACGCCCTGAAACGGCGCTGCCTGTATCATTGGGTTGATTATCCGAAGGCTGCCGAGGAGCTGGCGATCATCCGGCGCAAGGTGCCCGGCTGCAACGAGCAGCTTTCGAGCCAGATCGTCGCCTATGTGCAGAAGCTGCGCGCCCTGGACCTTTTCAAGAATCCCGGCGTTGCCGAAACCATCGACTGGGCAACGGCTCTCACCGAACTCGACCGGCTGGCGCTCGACCCCGAGACCATTGCCGACACCCTCGGCACGCTTCTGAAATACCAGGACGACATTGCCCGCATTCAGGGCTCGGAGGGCCAGAAGGTTCTTTCCGAGGTGAAGGCGGAGCTTCTGGCGGCGGGTTGAGCCATGGAGATTTCGGCTGGCCGGGATGGGATCGTGATGCCGCCGCCGGCGGCCGGCGACGGCAGGCTTGCCGACAACATCGTTCATTTCGCCCGCGTGCTGCGCAGGGCCGGACTGAAGCCGGGGCCGGGGGCGGTGCTCGATGCCATCGCCGCCGTCGATGCTATCGGCATTGGATCGCGCGAGGAGTTCCATGCGGCGCTCGGAGCGATCTTCGTCAACAGGCACGAGGATCAGCCAGTTTTCGACGAGGCCTTCAGGCTGTTCTGGCGTTCACGGGATCTGGTCGCCAAGATGATCGCGATGATGTCGCCTGTTGCCGCCGATCTCAGCGAACGAGAGAAGGCAAAGGCCGGTGCGTCCCGGGTGAGCGATGCGCTTTATGCCGAACGCGAGCGGCGGCAGGAACCGCGCGACGAGCCGGATATCGAGATCGATGCGCGCTTTACGACCTCTGGCTCGGAAGTTCTGCGCCGGTTGGATTTCGCCCAGATGTCGGCAGCCGAACTTTCGCAGGCGCGGCGCGAGATCGAGAGGCTGGCCATGCCTTTCGATACCGTGCGCGTGCGCCGTTTTCGCCCATCCCGCCGCCCGGGAAATGTCGATGCGCGGGCGACGATGCGGGCTGCGCTGCGAAGCGGTGGCGATCTCATCCTGCCGAAGTTCCGGGCGCGTCGCACCGAACAGCCGCCGCTGGTCGTCCTTGCCGATATCTCGGGTTCGATGAGCCAGTACACGCGCATCTTCCTGCATTTCCTGCATGTGCTGACGGAGCGCCGCCGTCGCGTTCACACATTCCTGTTCGGTACGCGCCTCACCAATGTCACGCGGCAGATGAAGAACCGCGACCCAGATGAGGCGATCGCCCAATGCAGTGGTGCGGTCAGCGACTGGTCGGGCGGTACGCGGATAGGCGAGACGCTGAGGCTCTTCAACCGGCAATGGGCTCGGCGCGTGCTCGGGCAGGGCGCTGTTGTCCTGCTGATTACCGATGGTCTGGAGAGGGAGGATGTCCAGATGCTTGCTGCCGAGACGGACCGGCTGCATCGCTCCTGCCGCCGGCTGGTCTGGCTCAATCCGCTCCTGCGGTTCGAGGGTTTCGAGGCGCGGGCGCGGGGCGTCCGGGCAATGCTTCCCCATGTCGATGAACTCCGTTCCGTGCATAATCTCGATTCGCTTGCCGATCTGGTCGCTGCCCTTTCCGGGCCGATTGAGGGCGATGCCGATCCGAAACGTTTCCTGAAGACGATGAGGGCTTGAACATGACGGCCATTGCAGAACGAATGGACCCGCTGCTCGTTGCCGAGAACTGGAAAGGCAAGGGGCGCGAGGTGGCGATTGCGACCGTGGTCGAGACCTGGGGATCGGCGCCGCGCCCGGTCGGCAGTCATCTGGTCATCGATGCCGATGGCAATTTCGAGGGGTCCGTCTCCGGCGGCTGCGTCGAGGGGGCGGTGATCACCGAAGCGCTCGACGTGCTGCAGTCCGGTGCGCCGAAAATGCTCGAATTCGGTGTGGCGGACGAGACGGCCTGGCGGGTCGGGCTTTCCTGCGGTGGCCGCATCCGCGTTTATGTCGAAAGGCTCGTTTGATGGATGCGGGAAACCTGAAAAAGCTGAACGAGGCGCGGCAGGTACGACGCGCGGCCGTGCTGGTGACCGATCTCGACGATGGGCGTGACCGGCTTGTTGTCGAGGGAGAAACCGTCATCGGGCCGCTAGGGGCTGAAATCGGTCAAAGGCTGCTATCTGGTAAGTCCGGGTTGGTGGATCTGGAGGGGCGCAGCTTTTTCCTCAATGTGTACCTCCCGCCGCCGCGCATCGTGGTGATCGGCGCGGTTCATATCAGCCAGGCGCTCTGTCCCATGGCCGAGATCGCTGGCTACGACATCACCGTGATCGATCCTCGTACCGCCTTTGCGACGCCCGAGCGTTTCTCAGGCGTCGATCTCGTGGCGGACTGGCCGGAAGATGCGTTGAAGGAGCGGCCGCTTGATCGTTATTGCGCGGTGGTTGCCGTCACCCATGACCCGAAGATCGACGACTTTCCTCTCGTCGCCGCGCTGAAAGCCGGCTGTTTCTATGTCGGTGCGCTCGGCAGTCGCAAGACCCATGCGAAACGTGTGGAGCGGTTGAAGGAGCAAGGTCTCTCCGAGGAGCAGATCGCTCGTATTTCCGCGCCGGTGGGGCTCGATATCGGGGCCGCCACCCCTGCCGAGATCGCCGTATCCGTGCTTGCCGAGGTTATTCAGTCGTTCCGGCGCCGGTCGCTGGGCGTCGCGGCGAGCGAGGCGGCATGATCTTCGGGGAATTCCCGCTGGAAGGGGCTGAAGGCCTTGTGCTGGCGCATTCTGTGCAATTGCCGTCTGGCCGGCTTCCGAAGGGCCACAGACTTTCCGAATCGGATCTCTCCCGTCTTTCAGAAGCGGGCATTCGTACGATCATCGCCTGTCGGCTCGAGGATGGCGATCTCGGCGAAGACGAGGCGGCGGGTCGTCTGGCAGAGGGAATTGGCCCCGATCATCTGCGGATGTCGGAGCCTTCGACCGGCCGCGTCAACTTCTACGCCACCTGCAACGGCCTCTTCGTGGCGAGCCGTGAACTGGTCGATCGTTTCAACCGCGTCGATCCGGCGATCACCTTCGCCTGTCTGGCCGATCATAGCGACGTGCGCGAAGGCGATCTCGTCGCGACGGTGAAGATCATCCCGCTCGGCGTTTCAGGCGCAAGCGTGGTCAGTGCGCTGTCCATCCTTTCCGAAGGGGCGGCGATAGAGCTCAAGCCCTATCGCCCGCGCAACGTCGCCCTGATCGCGACGCAGCTGCCGTCGCTGAAGACCTCCGTCATGGACAAGACCGCGCGGATACTTGAGCAGCGCCTTGCCGCTTCCGGAAGCAGGCTGGTCGGTGAATGGCGGGTGGCGCACCGGGCGGAGGCCGTCGCAGGCGCAATCGAGGATGTCCTGCGCCTGCAGCCTGCCGATCCGCCGCTCGTTGTCGTCTTCGGTGCATCGGCCATGTGCGATCCGGTCGATGTCATCCCGGAATCGATCCGCATGGCAGGCGGAACGGTCGATCAGGTCGGGCTGCCGGTCGATCCCGGCAATCTGCTGGTGCTGGGGCATGTCGGCGAGATACCGGTTATCGGCGCGCCGGGCTGTGCCCGGTCGCCGAAGGAGAATGGCTTCGACTGGGTGTTGAACCGGATCCTCGCCGGCGAAAATCCGGGAGTGCTGGAACTGACAGGGCTCGGTGTCGGAGGCTTGCTGATGGAAATCCCCAGTCGTCCGCTGCCGCGGGAGGTTGCGACCGCAGCAGATACAGCCCTCCGTGTCGGCATCGTCATCCTGGCCGCGGGCAAGGCGAGCCGGATGGGCGAAAGCGGCCGGCACAAGCTGTTGGCCGAATTCGAGGGCGTGCCGCTTGTGAGGCGCATGGCCGAACGGGCGCTCGATGCTGCGAGCGGTCCCGTCGTCCTCGTTACCGGTTTTCGTGCTTCCGAGATTTCCGCCTGTCTGGAAGGGTTGCCGGTCGAGATCGAGGAAAACCGTGATTATGCCAGCGGGATGGCGAGCTCGATCCGCACCGGCCTTGCCGCGTCTTCCCTGCAGGACGTGGAAGGCGTGATGATCCTGCTAGCCGACATGCCGGGGGTTACGCGCGCCGACCTCGATGAACTCGTGAAAGCGTTCCGCAATTCCGGCGGTCGATCCATCGTACGGGCGGCGGCTGATGGCAAGCGTGGCAATCCGGTCATCCTGCCGCGCGTTACCTTTCCCGCGCTGATGCGGCTGGAGGGGGATATCGGTGCGCGCCACATCATCGAAACCTCCGGCCTGCCGATCGTCGACGTCGAGATCGGCGCAGCGGCAAAACTGGATGTCGATACGCCGGAGGCGGTTCTGGCCGCCGGCGGTGTTCTCAAGGGTTGATCGCAATGGACAATGTCGAGATAGAAGAGATGTTTCAGGCGGTTGGCCCGGTCTCCATTCGCCGGATGTTCGGCGGAAAGGGCATCTATCGCGATGGCGTGATCTTCGCGCTCGACCTGTTCGACGAGATCATGCTGAAGGCGGACAACGAAAGCGCGCCGCGTTTCGAAGAGGCGGGCTCCCGGCAATGGGTTTACCAGCGGGAGGGCAAAAGCCCGGTCGCGATGCCCTACTGGTCGATCCCTGATGACGCCTATGACGATCCCGACGAAATGGCGAAGTGGGTGCGGCTCGCCTTGGAGGCGGGACTGAGGGCCGAAGCATCGAAGGCGAAGCCCGCGCGAGCAAAACCGGCCGGGTCGAAGTCCGCCAAGCCGAAGTCAGCGAAGAAAAGGCAGGATGGCGCTGGTGAAGGCTGAGAGCGGCTGAGGCAGCGCGTCGAGATCGAACCAGCCGAAATCCGAAAGCTTGTCCGGTTCGGTCAGTTGCGGTTCGCCTGAAAAGTCTTCCGTTCGGTAAAGCAGCGAAACCCAATGCTGCCGGTCGGCATCGATGATCTGCTCGGTGGTGGTGAGAAAACCGATCTTGCCGATGGTAAGGCCGGTTTCTTCCTCGGCCTCCCGGCGGGCTGCCTGCTCGGCCGGCTCCATATGGTCGACCTTGCCGCCGACAATGTTCCAGAAGCCCGCTTCCGGGGCTCTCCGGCGGCGATAGAGCAACAGCTTGCCATCGCGCAGGATGGCAAGACCGACTCCTAGGCCGGGAAAATCGATGCCGGATTGGGTCATGAGCGGTTGCTCTGTGACAACGGCTGCCGTCACACCTTGGCGTTGGCGACGATCAGCATGAATGCCGGAATGTCGTCGCCGAAGCCGACGGGTGTCGGGCCGTCATCATGGTCACGGTAGTGGTTGCGGCGACGCTCGCGATGATCGTCGTTCGCCGGGTTCGGGCGGCTGTTGCGATTGGCGTCACGGCCACGTTTTTCGGACCTGCGTTCGTTCGCCACTGCTTCCACCTTTGCCTCTTCCACTTCTTCCGCGATGACCGCAGTCTGTTCGCTGCGTGTTTCGGTTTTATGACTGCCGCGGCGTTCGCGACCTTTATCCTTGTCCTTGCCGCCGTTGCGCTTGCCGCGACGGTCGTCATAGGGTTCCGCAGGCGCGGGGAGGGTCGAAAGGTCGCCGTTCAGCCATTCGATCTTCTGGCCGATCAGCTTCTCGATCGCATCAAGGAACTTGGTGTCGCTCTTGGTGACGAGCGAGAAAGCTGCGCCCGAACGACCGGCGCGGCCGGTACGGCCGATGCGGTGGACATAGTCTTCCGCGTGGATCGGCAGGTCGAAGTTGAAGACGTGGCTCACGTCAGGAATGTCGAGGCCGCGTGCGGCGACGTCCGATGCGACGAGCAGCTTGATATTGTTGTCCTTGAAGTTCTGCAGCATGGTCATGCGCGAACGCTGGTCCATGTCGCCATGCAGCGCGCCGACGGAGAAGCCGTGACGGTCGAGCGAGCGGAAGAGGTCGGCCACATCCTTCTTGCGGTTGCAGAAGATGATGGCGTTCTTCAGTTCTTCCTGCGCACGAATCAGGTCGCGCAGGACGGAGCGCTTCTCGTAATCCTTGTTGTGGGCAGCGACGAGATGCTGGCTCACCGTCTTGGCCGTCGAGGACGGCGGAGCCACTTCGACACGCTCGGGGTTCTGCAGGAAGCGGTCGGCGAGCTTCTGGATTTCCGGCGGCATGGTTGCCGAGAAGAACAGGGTCTGCCGGGTGAACGGGATCATCTTGGCGATGCGTTCGATATCCGGAATGAAGCCCATGTCGAGCATGCGGTCGGCTTCGTCGATGACGAGGATCTCGACGCCGGTCATCAGCAGCTTGCCGCGTTCGCAGTGGTCGAGCAGGCGGCCGGGCGTGCAGATCAGAACGTCTGCGCCGCGCTCCAGCTTGCGGTCCTGTTCATCGAAGGAAACGCCGCCGATCAGCAGGGCGACGTTGAGCTTGTGATTCTTGCCGTACTTCTCGAAGTTTTCCGCAACCTGGGCAGCCAGTTCGCGGGTGGGCTCGAGGATCAGCGTGCGGGGCATCCGGGCGCGAGCTCGACCCTTTTCGAGGAGCGTCAGCATGGGGAGCACGAAGGAGGCAGTCTTGCCCGTTCCCGTCTGTGCGATGCCGAGAATATCGCGGCGCTGCAGGGCAGGCGGAATAGCTCCGGCCTGGATCGGGGTGGGGATGGTGTAGCCGGCGTCGGTGACGGCTGAAAGTACTTTTTGGCTCAAGCCAAGGTCAGCGAAAGTGGTCAAAGGGAAATCTGTTTCCGTTCCGGTTCTTGCGAACACAATTGCATCGCCCTCGAACGCGGGCGTTAACGTCAGCGCGGGATAGTGCCAAAAAGCCGGAAAGTCAAGGAAACTACGGGATTTGCAGTAACAAAGGATGAACAGATCCTTCAACTGGCGCGACGGGTCGCTATCACCGCGACTCCGGCAAGCGCCAATACTGCGCCCGCGCAACGATTGACCGTCCGAACGATGCGCGGAGTCCGTAGCAACCGGCGCGCGCGTCCGGCGATCCAGACATGGCCGCCGACCACGACCACTTCGACTGCAACGATGGTTGAGGCGAGGGCCAGATAGATTTGGGTCGTAAAGTTCGCGCCAACGAAATTGGGCAGGAGTGCCAGATAGAAGAGTGGCATCTTCGGATTGCCGAGGTTCAGCGCGATGGCCGTCAGGCAGACCGTTGCAAGATCGCGATTACGCTCCTGTGGTGCCGCCTCCGGCACGACGGGTGCTGCGGTCCAGAGCCTGAAACCCATATAGATGATATAGGCGGCCCCTCCGTAACGCAGAAGCGTCATCAGGAAGCCCATTTCGCTGGCGATCAGCGAGAGGCCGAAAGCTGCAAGCGCCAGATAGATCAGGATGCCGATCACCGTGCCGGCTCCATATGCTATTCCTGATGCCGCGCCGTGCGAAACGGTGCGCGCCATGATGGTCATGTTGTCGGGGCCGGGGCTTGCGGCAAAGACAAAAAAGGCCAGAGCAAAGGCCAGAAGGGCATGCGGTTCCATGGCGATTCCTCCTGCGGGACGTGACCGAGACTACACCCAGGCGATAGGCGGTCAATCGATCAGCGACGTCAGTTTCATGCCGGCGTTGAGGAACTGCATGGGATCCACTGCCTCGCCGTTGCGGCGTACCTCATAGTGGATATGCGGGCCGGTGGAGCGGCCGGTATTGCCGGAATAGCCGATGATATCGCCAGAGGTGATCTCGTCGCCGACCTTGACGACGACTTTCGACATATGTCCGAAGCGCGTGCTGAAACCGAGGCCATGGTCGATCTCGACCATGTTCCCATAGCTGCCCGAAGGGCCTGCGGTGACCACCTTGCCGCCGCCGGGCGCGCGAATCTCGCCGCCGACGGGCGAACGGAAGTCGAGGCCGGCATGCATGGCCAGCTTGCCGAAGAACGGATCGAGGCGGTTTCCGAAGCGGCTGGTGATCTCCTTGTCCGGTGCCGGGTTGGCGAAGGGCATGCGGATTGCAGTAGCGCGAACGCTTTCAAGGCGACTAAGTGCTGTATCGAGTTCGTTCAGGGAGGAGTTAAAGGCTTCGGCCGTTTGTGGGGCTACATAGGGGCCACCTATGGCGTCCATGCTCGCGCGCTCGTCTGCCTTGTCTAAGGGGATGCCGTTGCGCTGCAGGATGCCGGAAATCTTGTCAGCGGTCTCGGAGGCGCCGTCAGCAAGTTTCTGCACCCGGTCGATCTGGTCGCGTTCGATATCCTTGAGCGAAAGCGTCATGTGGGAAAACAGGCGGTCGGAGCGGTCCGCCGCCGTGTCGGTCAGCGGTACATAGCCGAGGGCGGCCGTTTCCGTTCCGGCCTCCTTGCCGGTAGCCGGCTTGCCCGAGCCAGTTTCGCGGCTGAGCAGGTTCTCGATCGCGTCCAGTCCGCCGGAAAGGCTTGCCCTCTTGCCAGTTATTTCGGGCTTCTCGTTTGGAACTGGGATAGAGGCGGGCACTGCACCTGCGGCCTCCGCCCGGTCGAGCAGGGCATCGAGCCGGCCATGGCGGGAAGAAAGCGCCATCTGTTGTTCCAGGAGTTTCTCGACCTTTTCCTCGACCACCTGCTGATCAAGCAGCTGGCGGGAGGTGACCCGATCGACCTGCGCCCTGAGAGAGGCGATACGGTCCTCATAATCGTGCTGCATACGGGCCTGGCGTGCCATGCTGGCACCGATCAGATCGTCGCGAAAGACGAGGTAGGTGGTCGCGCCCAGATAGCCAATCGCCATGACGCCAACGAAGCAGAAGGCGACTGCCGCCATCCACGGATGCACGGTCATGTGGCGGATCTTGTCACCGCGCGCCAGAATCACGACGTGTGGCTGGCTGCGTTTGCCGAAGACCCGATTTCCCGCCGAAGTCGCCACGCGTTTCCCCTGTCCCATCGGCCGGTGGTGTTCTTCGCAAGATCAAAGAACGCTGTTCCGGCAACGGTTTTTGCCTGCTGCGATCAGACACCATTAAGGTTAACAAAGGCTTGAAAGTGGGCTGCAAGTGCTTGCGCGGCGGACCTGGCTAATCGCTGTTCTTGGATGTGAGTGACCGGTAGAAAGACGGCGTGAGGCCGGCTTCGGCCCGGGCGACATCGTTGAACGGGGCCTTGAGTGAGCCGCGGAAATTGGCGCGCACCAGTTCCTTGAAGGTGGCCGCCGGATCGCGTCGTTCGCGGGCGCAGAGGAAGCGGAACCACTTGGCGCCGATCGCCACATGGCCCTTTTCGTCGTCGTAGATGACCTTCAGCACGTCAGCGCTTTCGATGTCGCCGGTTTCGCGCATCTTCACCTGCAGCGATGGCGTCACATCGAGGCCGCGGGCTTCCAGAATGAGCGGGACGACGGCAAGCCGTGCCGTCAGGTCGTTGCGGGTCGAGTGCGCCGCCTGCCAAAGGCCGTCATGGGCGGGCATGTCGCCATAATCGGCGCCGAGCGCCTTCAGGCGCTCGCGGACCATGCGGAAATGCTTGGATTCTTCGAAGGCCACCTGCATCCAGCCGTCGAAGAAGGAGTGCGGCACCGGCTCGGTCGCGAATCGCGCGACGATATCAAGCGCAAGATCGACGGCGTTGAGTTCGATGTGGGCGAGCGCATGCAGCATGGCGATTCGGCCCGGCAGGGTGTGCAGGGAGCGCTTTTCCGTTGCCTTCGGCGGTACGAGTTCCGGTTTTGCCGGGCGGCCCGGACGTTCCGGCAGGTCCGGGTCGAGCGGCGAGCGCAAGGATAGCCGGCGTGCGTGCCAGCGGCGGGCGGCTTCCTGCGCGAGTTCCGTCTTCTCATCGAGGTCGGTGCTGAGAATCGCGTGGGTTGCAGCAGCCCGCAGCGAGGTCAACGGATTTGTGCTCATGCCGTAAAGACTGCCGTTCACAGCGCGCGGACTGCGTTCAACACGGCTTCGGCGTGGCCAGCAACCTTGACCTTGCGCCAGATGGCGGCGATTCGACCTTCGGCGTCGATCAGTATGGTTGTCCGCTCTACGCCCATGTATGTACGCCCGTACATGCTCTTTTCTTTCCACACGCCGTAGGCGGAGAGCGTGGTCTTTTCCTCGTCGGAGGCCAGTATGAGGGAAAGATTGTGCTTTCCGACGAACTTGTCATGGCTTTTGACGCTGTCCGGCGACATGCCGACGATCGTAGCGCCGGCCTTGGCGAATTCGTCGGCAAGGTTGGTAAAGGCGATGGCTTCCGTCGTGCAGCCGCTCGTGTCGTCCTTGGGGTAGAAGTAAAGTACGACGGGCTTTCCGTGCAACGCCGAGAGCGACACCGTGCCGCCGCCGTCGCGCGGCAGAGTGAAGTCCGGAGCCTGATCGCCAACTGCCAATTCCGCCATGGTATAACCTTTCTTTTGCCTGTTTTATGGATGATTGTCACGGCTATCGATATATAGTCCGGACCGAGGTCGTCCAGCGCGACTGTGAATATCGGCATCCTTGGACGGAGACAATCGCCAGACTCATGGGAGAAATCCGCGGCGAAAAGATAAGGTTTCGCAAAGAAGACTTCATTCCCCTGCACGAACTGCCTTCGGCCGGCGTCGAGGATCCGATCATCGTGCATTGTCCGCCGCGGTCGACCGTGCTGGGAGGCGTGGGGCGTTGGTCTTTCGGTGCGCTAGCCTCCTTCGTGCTGATCGCAGGCGGCATCTTTGCACTGATCGAAAGTGGCGGGCTTGATTCCGTTCTTTCCGACGTTGCGCGCTCGGCGCTGAATTCAGCCGTTGCTCCGGCCTATCACGCCGAGATCGGTGGAACTGCAATTCGATTCGCCGAGGGATTCCAGCTCGCAATCGAAGCACGGAATGTTTCGTTGGTCGGCGAATCCCACAGCAGTCCGATTGCGCAGACACAATCTGTCCGCCTCATTCTCGATCCGGTTGCCCTGCTCGGAGGCCATGTCAGGGTCAAGGAGATCGAGAGCGAGGGCGTGGCGCTCGATGCCAGGCTTCTTCCCGAGAGCGAACCGCTCGACATGTCGAAGCTGCGCATAGATGCTATTCCGGCCCTTCTCGAAAATGCCTTTCTCCAACTGGACATGGTGCAGTCGTTCATTGCCAAGGGCGGTCTCGACCGCATGCGGGTCGGTGGTTTGCAGATTTCCGCGACCAGCGTCAGCGGGCGTCCCATGACTATTTCCGTCGATGATCTGGCGATGGAGCGCGGACAGGATAATTCGCTCTCCATTTATGGCGCCATCTCGATCAACGGTCAGCAGACGGAGTTGACGGCGCTGACGGTCAACAATGGCGGTCGGGCACAGTCCCTTACACTCAGGATTGCCGATCTCAGGCTGACGCCTTTCATGCTGAGGCGCGACAATACAGGTAGTCCGCGACAGGGGCTTGATGGCTCTTCCGAGATCATCATTGCTGCCAAGCGCGCCGGAGAGGGGCAAGCCCCGGCGATGTCGCTAACGCTGAACAGCCAGGCGGGCACGTTCTATTTCGACGGTAATCCGCAGGAACTGACACGCGCGCAACTAAGCTTCGGCTATGATTTTGCCAAGGATACGCTCGAAATCTCGCCGACCTCACGCATGCAATTCGGGCCGATGGTGTTGCCGCTTTCCGGCGGTCTCATCGATCTCGACCGGCTGCCCGGCAATACTGTTGCGGGCAGCGGTTTCGGGATTGATCTCCTCGTGTCGGAGGGGCTGGCGGCGGTTCCCGCCTCCGGGGATGCGCCTTTTCCTTTTTCCCTCAAGGTTTTCGGTCGCTATGTAAACGAGGCCAAGGAGTTGCAACTCGATACGCTGTCGGTCTCCTCGCCGTCAGGAACCATGGATGGCAATCTGCGCATCCGGTTCGGCGGTACTGGCCCGGAGATCCAGTTCGACGCACTCGTCAACAACATGAAGTCGAGCGTCATCAAGCAGCTCTGGCCATACTGGATGGCAGACAAGCCAAGGAAATGGGTGCTGGCGAATATCTTTGGCGGGACTGTTACGAAGGGGCAGATTTCAGTCTTCATTCCCCAGAACCGTCTGTCTGTCGAGCCGAAGCCGCTGCATCTCGATGCCAACGAACTGAACATCAATTTCGACATTGTCGATACCCGGATGAACGTTACCGGCGAGATCCCGCCACTGAGAGACATGGATGCGCATTTCGACATGAGCGGCGGCAAGGTCAGCGTCGATATCAAGAACGCGACCTCGTATTTCCCCTCTGGCCGCATGGTGAAGATCGATAGTGGCAGGGTCGGGCTCGAAAACGTCTACGTCAAGCCGCTGATGGCCGACATCGATATCGCCGTTTCCGGAGCGGCGGACGGTGTTGCCGAACTCGTTTCGTTCAAGCCGATGCGGGCCTTGCAGCGGGTGGGTTTTGCGCCGGAGGACTTTTCCGGCACCGTGCGTGGCACTGCTCAGGTTCGCCTTGGCCTGATCGCCGATCAGAACCCGCCGGAGCCGGTGTGGAAGGCGAACCTGCAGCTTCAGGGCGTCGATGTCGCCAAGCCTTTCGGCGATCGCCAGATATCGGACATAGACGGAACGCTCGATGTCGACCCGCGCGCCGCACGTCTGAAGGCCAAGGCAGGTATCGATGGCGTTCCCATGGAAATCGCCATGACGGAGCCGGTCGATTCCGATTCGGACGTGGCGCGCGAACGTGTGGTGAAAGCCACGCTCGACAATGCCGGGCGCAGAAAGCTGGTGCCCGGACTTGACGAAATCGTCGACGGGCCGGTGGTCGTCCAGCTGACCCGTATCGATGAGAAACGGCAGGCGGTGAGTGTCGATCTGAAATCGGCAAACCTGATGGTGCCATGGATCGGCTGGTCGAAGGGGCAAGGCATCAATGCCAAGGCGACTTTCGAGACGACCGAGGCCGACAACGGCGAGACCGACATCAACAAGTTCGTGCTGGATGGCGACGGGTTCGGCGCGAAGGGCAGTCTGGCGACCGGCAAGGACGGGCTGATTTCGGCCGATTTTGCACGCCTGCAGTTTACACCCGGCGACGATTTTGCCCTGACCCTGCGGTCGGCCAAGGGCGCCTATGACGTCAATATTTCCGGCAAGTCCGCAGATTTCCGCTCACTGCTGGCCAAGGTGAAATCCGACGGCCCTGCCGGTTTCGGCGGAGCCGCAGGCGGTGGCAAAGCCGGGGGCAGTGGCGCTGACAGCAATCTGAACCTGCGGCTTCAGGCCAAGCTCGACCGCGTCGTCGGCTTTGGCGACGAGGCCATGAGCAATGTATCGCTGACATATTCCTCACGCGCTGGAAAGACGACGGGGCTCGACGTTTCAGCCGTCACGGATACCGGACAGGCGTTGGTGTCGAAACTGCGCAAGCCCGAGGGGCTCAGCGAGATTTCCGTGACCAGCAGCGATGCCGGCGCGCTCAGCCGCTTCATAAATCTCTATGATCACATGGTCGGTGGCCTACTGAACCTCAAGCTCGCAGAAGGTGCCAACGGGCTGTGGAACGGATCGCTCGACATCCGCAATTTCCAGGTGGAGAACGAACAGCGGCTGCAGTCGATCGTTTCCACGCCGACGGGCGCGGACGGGCGAAGCCTCAACAGCGCCGTGAAACGGGACATTGATGTCAGCACTGCCAAGTTCCAGCGCGCCTTCGCCCGTCTGGTTTATTCGGACTCGACGCTTCGCATCGACAACGGCATCGTTCGTGGGGAACAGGTCGGCGCAACGCTTCAGGGAACCGTGCGGGACGCCGATGGGCGGATCGACATGACCGGCACCTTCATGCCGGCCTATGGCCTCAATCGTCTCTTTGCAGAATTGCCGGTGATCGGCATCCTGCTCGGTAATGGCCGGGATCGCGGGTTGCTCGGCATCACTTTCAAGCTGTCGGGTGCGACGGAGCAGCCGAAGCTGACGATCAACCCCTTGTCGATCATCGCGCCCGGCGTCTTCCGGCAGATCTTCGAGTTCCGGTAATCAGAGCGATCTATTCCTCGAAGCGGCTGTTGGAATCGCGGTCACGCTCATAGCGTCTCTCGAGCGGAAATGGCGGCAGCCACGACTCGCGCCGGATGGTCCAGAGTTCGTAGGTGGGCTTGAACCGGTCCGGTTCGTCGAGAGAGCCGAGATTGACCTCGATTTCGTCTTCGCTTTTCGAAAAGACGGAGGAGCCGCAGCGGGGGCAGAAGAACCGTCCCGTATAGTCGCGGGTTTCGCCCTCGATGCTCACCGACGCTTCCGGGAATATCGCCGAGGCATGAAAGAGGGCCCCGTGATGTTTTCGGCAGTCAAGGCAGTGGCAGATGCCGACCCGGTACGGTCGTCCCGAGGCGACGAAGCGGACGTTGCCGCACAAACAGCCACCGGTGAATTTCTCCATGCCGCACCTCCTCCCAAATCAGGCCCGTGAGATTGCCGGAAAGAAAAACCGCCAGCAACGGGCGTTGCGAGCGGTTCAATTATCTATCCATGTTTGGCCGTACCAGTGACGGCTGTCCGGCCAGATCAGGCCGGGCGAACCAGGATATGCTTCTTTTTGCCGAGCGAGACCTTGATGACGCCATCGGCGGTGACTTCGCCACTGCCGATGGTCATGCGCTCGTCGCTGACGGCGGCGTCGTTGATCTTGACCGCGCCACCCTGAACATGGCGGCGGGCTTCGCCGTTCGAACCGGCGAGGCCGGCGCGCACGATCAGCGACAGCAGGCCGAGACCGGCCTCGAGTTCTGCTGCGGGCACCTCGATCGAGGGAAGGTTTTCGGCAAGGCCGCCTTCCTCGAAGGTCTTGCGGGCGGTTTCCGCTGCCTGTTCGGCGGCTTCGCGACCATGCAGCATGGCGGTGATCTCGGTTGCGAGGATCTTCTTGACCTCGTTGATCTCAGAGCCGCCGAGTGCTGCGAGACGAGCGATCTCGTCCATGGGCAGCGTGGTGTAGAGCTTCAGGAAGCGCGCGACGTCGGCGTCTTCCGTGTTGCGCCAGTACTGCCAGAAGTCATAGGCCGACAGCATGTCCGGGTTCAGCCAGACGGCGCCGTTCACCGACTTGCCCATCTTCGCGCCCGAAGACGTGGTGAGCAGGGGCGATGTCAGCGCGTAGAGCTGCTGGGTGCCCATGCGGTGGCCGAGGTCGATGCCGTTGACGATGTTGCCCCACTGGTCGGAGCCGCCCATCTGCAGCCGGCAGTCGTAGCGCTTGGCCAGTTCCACGAAGTCGTAGGCCTGCAGGATCATGTAGTTGAATTCGAGGAAGGACAGCGACTGCTCGCGGTCGAGGCGTGTCTTCACGCTGTCGAAGGACAGCATGCGGTTGAC
>QFQX01000020.1 GCA_003248775.1 Shinella sp.
TGAAAATGATCCGCATTTCCTGCACCTTTCCTCCTACTCAGGCCCAAGATGCGACGCGCAGAACGCCTATCCTGATTGAGTTTTGACCCTAAAGGATTTCGGCAATCGCGCGGGTCTGCTCCAGAAGGAAGGCGCGGGTCTCTTCCGCGACAAGCGGCATCAGCGCCTCCCGGACATGGGCGTGATAGGTGTCGAGAAAGGCGCGTTCCCCCTCGGTCAGGGCCGTCAGGTCGGCGGCGGTGAGGTCGATAGGCGCAAGCGTCAGCGATGCAAAACGACAGAAGCCCGCACCGTCGGCGACGACCTCCACCTGGTTCTCTATTCGCAGGCCATATCGCCCTTCTGCGTAGTAGCCCGGTTCGATGGTCATGATATTGCCCGGCTCCAGACCATAGGGATTGGCCAGCTTGGCGAACCGGTGCGGATATTCATGGACAAGCAGGTTGTGCCCAACGCCATGGCCGGTGCCGTGGTCGTAGTCGAGGCCGAGGTCCCAGAGCGGACGGCGGGCGAATGCATCGAGTTGATGTCCCTGGGTGCCGATCGGCATCCGCACCGTGATCAACGACAGGAAGCCTTTCAGCACGGCGGTGTATGTGCGCCGGATTTCGGGCGACGCCGGCCCGAGAAACAGCGTGCGGGTCACATCGGTCGTGCCGTTGAGATATTGCCCGCCGGAATCGATGAGATAGGGCAGACGGCTGTCGATGATCGCGTCGGTCGCTTCGGCAGCATTGTAATGGCACAGCGCGGCATTGACTCCGGCTGCGGAAATGGAGCGGAAGCTTGCTTCGAGAAAGCCCTTCCGGGTGGCGCGAAACGCCAGAAGCTTGGCTTCGGCCTCCAGCTCGGTCAACGGCTGGTCGCCCGCTTCGCGAAGACGGCCTTCGCGCTGGACCCAGGCGAGGAAATCGGTGAGGGCAGCCCCGTCCTCGAGGTGGCACCTTCGGTATCCGGCCAGTTCCGTCTCGTTCTTTACCGCCTTCAGGAGGGTCAGCGGACTGGTCTTGTAGACGGTCGCGCCACCGGCGGCCTCCACGGCCAGCCGTACCGAAACAGGGGCAAACTGCGGATCGGTCAGAACGGCGCCACGCTTCGCCACGTCTTCCAGCCGTTCGAGGAAATCGGACACCGGCGAAAGCCTGACCTGCTCCAGCTCGAAACCGGAGAGATCGTTGCCAAGCTTTCGGCGATCCACGAACCATTCCACCGCGCCATCGGCATCCAGAAGCAGGAAAGAATGGGGAACCGGGTTCATCGGCACGTCGCCGCCGCGCAGGTTGAGCAGCCAGGCAATGTTATCCGGCAATGTCTCCGCGAGGGCGACTGCACCGGCCTGCCGGATTGCCTCGCCGGCGCGGCGCGTTTTTTGCGCAACGCTTTCGCCGGAAACGGCCACCGGCATGGCCCGCACCGCGCCGAGCGGAGCTGCCGGACGATCGGCCCATATGATGTCGAACAGGTCTTCGCTGCACGGTACGAGCGCCCCGCCGGCCGAAGCCATGGCGTCGGCCATGCGGTCATGCAGCGCACCGTTCACCAGCATGGGATCGAAGGCGATGCGCATGCCGGGGGCCGCCTGTTCACGCATCCACCGGTCGATCGGGGCGTTATGCAGGTGATGGACCTGAAACAGCGCAGGGTCCACCTCTCGCCGCACCTGTATGTCATAGCGCCCGTCGACGAAGATCAGCGCGTTTTCGGCCATCACCAGGGCAAGGCCCGCCGAGCCGGTGAAGCCGGTGATGAAGGCGAGGCAGTCGTCGCGGGCGGCCGTCACCTCGCTCTGGTGGGCGTCGGCGCGCGGCACGACGAAGCCGTCATAGCCCCGCGCAGCGAGTTCCTTGCGAAGGGCTGCCAGACGGTCGGCAATGGTTCCTGAAGTTTGCATGAATATCTCCGTCGTGGGATCGGGTAAGCACGCGGTTGCGCGGCTCACCATGCCTGCAGGGCGTCGAAAAACCCGCCGCCATCGTGCTCTTGTTGATCGGCCGCTTCATCTTCCGGCTTCGCCCGGTCGAGCGGAGCCCGAGCCGGCCCCCGGTCGCAGATGACGTGACCGGGATTGGCATGTTCGGAAACGGCCAGGGTGTTGTCGGTTATCGTCTGACCCTGGGGTCGAGCACCGAATAGAGAAGATCCACGACGATGTTCATCACGACGATGAAAAGTCCGCCGAGAAGAACGACGCCGATGATGATCGGCCTGTCCTGGTTCTTCACCGCCTGCACGGCAAGCGCGCCGACCCCCTGAAGACCGTAGATCTGTTCGATGACGATGGCCCCGCCGAGGAGAACGGCGACATCGGCGCCGAGCTGGGTGACGAGCGGCGTCAGCGTCGCGCGCAGGCCGTGTCGGAAGAAGACGGTTCCTTCCGAAAGCCCCTTGGAGCGGGCGGTGCGGATATAATCCTCGCCCATGACCTGCAGCAGGTTGCCGCGCGTCAGCCGCGCATAGATCGCCGCCGTCACCAGCGCCAGCGTGGTCCATGGCAGGAAGAGATGCCAGGCCCAGAGCAGCGGATCCTTGAGGAAGGGCTTGTAGCCGCCGGGCGGAAAGAGCGTGAAGCCGGCCTGCCGGGGCAGGAAGTAGAAAAGATAGAGCGACAGCATGCCGAGCACGAAGGTGGGGAAGCTGAGCCCGACGAGAATGAAGCCCTGTCCCACCCTGTCGCGCAGACCACCGGGATGACGCGCCGACATGATGCCGATCGGAATGCCGATGGCCAGCCAGAACACCACGCCGCCGAGCACCAGCGAAACCGTGGCCGGGATGCGGTTCACCACCAGCTTGGCGACCGGCTGCTGGTTGCGATAGGAAAAACCGAGGTCGCCCTGTACCGCCTTCGAGACGAAGCCGGCATATTGTTCGTATATCGGCCGGTCGAGGCCGAGATTGGTGCGGATCTGCGCCAGCTGGGCTTCCGTCGCCTTTTCTCCGGCTATGATGCGGGCCGGATCGCCGGGCGCAACGAAGAACAGCATGAAGACGAACAGGCTGAGCGCGAACAGCACGAAGGCCGAGAAGAACAGTCGTTTTGCGAGGAAGCGGATCATGCGCGGCCTGCCTTTCTGCCCGGCTTGCGGAAACGGCTCTTGCGAACCGGACGCGGTTTCGGATCGAGCGCGTCGCGCAGACCATCGCCGAGAATGTTGAACGCGAGCGTCGTCATCAGCAGCGCCGCACCCGGAAAGATCACCAGCCACCAGGCGACGAGATAGATCGAATTGCCTGCCGCATCCGCCAGCATGCCGCCCCAGCTCGGGGTGGGTGGCACGATGCCGAGACCGAGGAAGGACAGCGTCGCCTCGAAGACAATGGAACTCGGGATCATCATCGTGGTGTAAACGATGATCGGCACACTGAGATTAGGCAGGATATCCCGCACCATGATGGAGACGGGACCGGCGCCGAGCGATCGGCTTGCCTCGACGAATTCCCTTCGACGAAGCGATACCACCTCGGCGCGGATGACCCGGGCCATGGTCGTCCAGCTGAAGAAGACGATGACGCCGACGCTGAGCCCCAGGCTGGGGCCGAAGACCGAAACCAGCGCCAGCGCGCAGAGCAGGAACGGCACGCTCATCACGAGATCCATGATCCGGCTGAGAACCATATCCGTCGGGCCGGCGAAAAAGCCCGCGACCACGCCGACGGTAAGCCCGATCACGGCGGCGGCAAGCGACGCCAGTACACCGACGAGCAGCGAGACCCGCGCGCCATAGGCAAGCCGAACGAGCACGTCGCGGCCCAGATGATCGGTCCCGAGCAGGAATTCACTGTTCGGCGCAACGGGCATGCCCATCGCGCTCAGTCCCGTCTCGCGATACTGCTCGATGGCGGAATGTCCGGCCGCGGTTTCGACCAGCGGCGCGCAGGCCGCAAAGAGCACGAGCAGCAGGATGAAAACCAGCGCCGCCAGACTGGCCCTGTCGCGCGTGAAACGGCGCATCGTCAGTTCATAGGGGCTGCGCTGGACGACAGCCGCCACCTCTTCCTCTTGGGTTTCGACGCTCACGCAACTTCTCCCGGAATGGTTTCGACCAGCCTGCGGACACGCGATATGCCGGCGCGCGGCTCATGGAAGGAGGCCGCGATCAGCTCCCGTGTGTAGGGATCGCCGGCATTGGTATAGATCGTCTCGGCATCGGCCAGCTCGACGATGCGCCCCTTGTTCATCACCGCGATGCGATCGCAGACATGGCGCACCACGGCGAGATCGTGAGAGATGAACAGGTAGGTGAGCTTCAGCTCCTGCTGCAGCTCCCGCATCAGGTTCAGCACCTGCGCCTGGATGGATACGTCGAGCGCCGAAACGGGCTCGTCGAAGATGACGAGTTCCGGGTTCAGCGCCAGTGCGCGGGCAATGCCGATACGTTGCCGCTGGCCGCCGGAAAACTCGGACGGAAAGCGGTTATAGTGTTCGGGGTTGAGGCCGACCCGTTCCATCAGTTCCTGCACGGCCCGCTTGCGGGCGGCGCCCGAACAGATGTTGTGGATGCGCAGCGGCTCGCCGATGATGGAGCTGACCCGCCGGCGGGGATTGAGCGATCCGAACGGGTCCTGGAAAACAAGCTGGACGCGTTTGCGCATTTCGCGCCATTCCTTGCCCGACAGGCTTTCGACGGCCCGGCCCTCGAAGTGAACCGATCCGCCGGTGGTCGGCGTCAGCCCGGCCAGCACCCGCGCGAGCGTGGACTTGCCGCAACCGGATTCCCCGACCAGCCCGAGCGTTTCGCCCTTGTAGAGGTCGAGGTCGATGCCCTTCAGCACATCAAGCGTCTTCGCGCCATCGAACAATCCACCGAGATTGTAGCTCAGGCGGATATCACGGGCTTCCATGATCCGCGGGCGCTCTTGAGGCGCGGATGCCACTGCGGCTTGCACTTGCGGCGCCGCGACCGGTTCAGGCAGGCTTTCGAGCCAGCAGAGGCTGTTCGTCCCGTCCTCGAAGACGCGCAGCGGCGGGGCTTTCTGACATTGCGCGGAGGCATGCTGGCAGCGGGTGCGGAAGGCGCAGCCGCGCGGCAGGTGAATGAGGCTCGGCGGGCGGCCGGGAATGGGAACGAGCGCGCTTCCGGGCGTATAGTTGGCCGGTGAGGAGTTGAGCAGCCCCGCGGTATAGGGATGGGCGGGAGAGTTGAAGAGATCCTCGCTCTTGCCGGTTTCCATGCGATTGCCGGCATACATGACCATGACGTGATCGGCGACGCTGGCAAGCAGGCCGAGATCGTGGGTAATCATGATGACCGTGGTTCCGCGTTCGCGGCGCATTTCGTTGATCAGTTCGATGATCTGCTGCTGGACCGTCACGTCGAGCGCGGTCGTCGGCTCGTCGGCGATAATCAGCGGCGGGTTGAGGACCAGCGCCATCGCGATCATCACGCGCTGGCGCATACCGCCGGAAAACTGGTGCGGATAGCTGTCGAAACGGGTCCCGGCATCGGCGATCCCTACCCTTTCGAGCAGGTCGCAGACGCGCTTTCTCGCCTGGTCGCGGGAAACGCGCTCATGGGCATGGATCATTTCGGCGATCTGCGCGCCAATGGTGTAGTAGGGATGCAGGCTGGAAAGCGGATCCTGGAAGATCATGCCGATGCGCGCGCCGCGCACCTTGCGCATGTCGCGGGGGCCAAGGCCGAGCAGGTCCGTGCCTTCGAAAAGCACTTCGCCGTCGATATCGGCATTGGGCAGCATGCCCATGATCGCCTGCGTCAAGACGCTCTTGCCCGAGCCGGATTCGCCGGCGATGCCGAAGAACTCGCCCTTTTCCACGGAGAACGACACGTTTCGTGCGGCTTGCACCACACCGTCCTCGGTCGGAATGCGAATAGTGAGATTTCGTGCCTCGAGTATGGGCATAACGCCTCCTCATCCATGTTCGCGGCAAACGGATTACCGACCTGGTGACGCACGGATGCGCGGATTGAAAAGTATTGCTGCGGCCAGCGTTCCCGTCCGGGGTGACCGTTCAGGCATTCGGGCCGGGTGCGAATACGACGCACCCGGCCTGATATGTCCACCGGCGCGTCCGTCAGGCGGCGCGCCGATGGCGTCTGAAACTCAACGTTCCAGCCAGACGTTGGTCCAGTCGCCCTGCGCGCCGAGCGCATAGGGCTGGAAGTTCTGCACTGCGGCTCCGCGATAGAGCACGATCTTTTCCGCGACATACGGCACGACCGGAGCGTCCTTCATGACCATCTGGTCGACCTCGCCCCACAGACGGGCTGCTTCCGCCGAAGTCGTGGCGTTGATCGCCTGCTGGGCAATCTTGTTGGCCTCGGGGTTGTTGTAGTCCGTGTAGTTGTAGGTCTGGTGCGTGCCGTTGAAGGTGAACTGCGGCTGGAACACCGAACGCGCTGCGCCGCCGACCCAGTCCGGCGACCAGCCGACCGGTGCGATATCCCAGTTGCCTTCCTTGGTGTTCAGCGGGTTCGTCATGAACTTGGAATAGTAGTCCGCTGCCGCGATCGGGGTCAGCTCGATCTCGATGCCGGCCTTCTTCAGGCTTGCCTGGATGGTCTGGGCGATGGCCGGAAGATCGTTCTGGTTGCGGTAGGGCATTTTCAGCTTGATGCCGTTCGGGAAGCCGGCTTCGGCCAGAAGGGCCTTGGCCTTTTCCGGATCGCCCTTTGCGCCTTCCGACGGATACAGATCGAAGTCGTGATAGCCGAGCACGCCGGGGCCGAAGATGCCGTTCTGCGGCTGGGCCAGCGCGGAACCGCCCATCTGCTGGACGATCGCCGCCTTGTCGATGGCGTACTGGATGGCCTGACGGACCTTGATGTCCTTCAGCGCGCCGTTGTTGTTGTCCGAAACGGTGTTGACGAAGAGGAACGCCGTACGGCCGACCGACATGGTCAGCAGCTTGTCGTCACCGCCTGCCGTCAACAGGTGCAGCGTCGCCGGGGGAATGGTGATGTCGTATGTCATGTCGGCGTCGCCGGCCTGCAGCTGCTGGATGGCTGCGTCCGGCTGGATGCCGAGGGTGATATCGACTTCATCGACGTAAGCCTTGCGCAGGGTGTCGGATTCGGCCTTCCAGGAGGGGTTGCGCACGAGATGGATACGCCCGTCCGGAACGTATTCGGCAACGGTGTAGGGACCGCTGGAGATGAAGTTCGAGCGATAGTCCGGACCATCGGGAAGGTAGTCCAGAACCTCGACCGGCGCGGGGGCGGCGGTGGGCAGCGACAGCATGTAGACGAAATCGCCGGCCTTTTCGGTCAGGTGAATGACGATGGTCTTGTCGTCAGGCGTTTCGATGCCCTCGATGTCGTTGCCTTCCACATAGGTCTTCATGGCTTCGACAGTCGGCTCGACCTTTGCAAAGCCTTCGCAGAACGCGCTCATGCCCTTGATCAGATCGACATAATAGGTGAGCGCGGCCGAGCCGAGCGACGGGTTGCACATGCGCTTCACGCCACGTTCGAAATCGGCGGCGACGATGGGGCGGGCGCCGGCCGGGGTGTTCCACGCCACGCCGTCACGCAGGGTGAAGGTGTAGGTCAGGCCGTCGTTGGAAGGCTGCGGAACCTCGGTCACGAGGTCGCCCCTGGGCTCGATCCTGAGGTTTTCATCCGTCGAGGCTTCATAGCTGATGAGCTGCCGGCTGACGGCGCGCATGAAGTTGTTGCTCGTCACCAGCGCTGCGGAGGTGGGATCGAAATGGTCGATATCGGCCGTGCCGACGATCCTGAGAACGCCGCCCGTCTGCGGATCTGCGGCAAGGGCCAGCGTCGAGCACGAGGCGGCAAGAAGTGACACCATCATGCGCTTGGTGAAGCGTTTGCGATCGAAAACCATCTGTATTCCCCTTTTGTATGCGACCCGGCCTATGCCGGATGCGACGTGACTGCCTTGAAATTCACCTCTCCGTCCACATCTGTCAACTCTCTTGTCGACAAAGTGAGCACAATTAAGTATTTTTCTTGTCGACCGAAAACGGATAACAGGAGGGACCCCGCGATGAACGGTTCATTGCCCGCCGCTTCAAGCGCTGCCGACGGCAAACGATCTGTCTGGCTGCTCGATGAAATGTGCGGCGTGTTTCCCTTCCGCTTCGGGGCCGGATCGAAGGAGCCCGCCGTCATGGCTGGGCAAGGCCCGCAATGGCTCTCCCGGTTTCATCCCAGTTGCGGGGTGCCGTCCGCATGAACGTCATTTCTTCGGGCGCGGCTGCGGCGATTTCCCCGCAGGTTTACGAACACGCTTTCATCGAGGATGAGCGCTATCTCAATTTCGCCAGCCTCGGCCCGATCAGCGAGCCCGTGGTTGCAACGGGCGAACGCCTGCTGCGGGCAACCGCGACGGCACGGCCGGGCGATGCGGCCATGATCTCCGCCCAGGTCCCGAGGGCGCTTGCGGTGCTCTCCCGGCTCTCGGGCTTTCCTGAACGCAATATCACGCTGGTTTCGAACACCTCGTCCGCCCTGGTGCAGGTCGCGCTCGGCCTGCCGGCCGGAACGAGGGTCCTCAGCGGCCGCTACCAGTTTCCGGCCAATGTCTGGCCATGGCGCAACGCGGCGGAAACCGGTCGTATTTCGCTCAATCTCGCCGGCATGCTCGATGAACCGGTGACGCCGGAATGGTTACATGCGCATCTCGATGCACAGAGCGACGCGGTCGCGATTAGCCATGTGGATTTTCGCACCGGCTATCGGGCGGATCTCGCCGGCATTCGCGAGGCCATCGGAGACAGGCTGCTGATTGTCGATGCCATCCAGGCGTTCGGCGCTGTCGAGGAAGACTGGACACTGGCCGACGTCGTGATCGCCGGAGGGCAGAAATGGATGCGCGCCGGTCAGGGGACCGGTTTCATGGCGCTGTCGGACAGGGCGCTGGACCATATTCGCCCGCTCGCCGCAAACTGGGGCGGCATCGAGAACAGTCTGGACATTCATCGTGATGACCAGGGACCGGTTTCCGGTGCCGGGCGCTTCGATGCGACACGTCCCTCCCCCGTTCTCGCGGGATGCCTTGCGCAGGCGCTTGAACTTGTCGAGGCGGTTGGCCTCGACTGGATCGCCCGGCGCATCCAGCAGCGATATGAGAGATTGGCCGACAAGGCCGCCGGTTCGGGGCTGAGGCTGCTTTCCGATTGGCCCGCCGGACAGAGGGCCGGGATTGCCGTCATCGAAGCCGCCGATCCAGGAGCGGTAAAGCGTCTCGTCGATGCGGGCTTCACGCTAACGGTGCACGATGCCAACCGCGTCCGTGTGAGCCTGCACGCCACCACGCGTACCGCAGCGATTGACGAACTTGTCGAGGTTCTGTCCGGCGCCTGACATCGATCGTTGATGTCCCGTCGCCACGGGCGGCTCCGTTTGGTGTCTAATCACAAACGGAAAACTTTGCAGCTTGGCACGTCATCATGCGATAAGGTTCGCCGACGAGGCGGCCGGACTTGCTCCTCGATCCGCGGGTGCACGGCCGGAACGCCGCCATGGGTCAGCCCTTGAAGATCAACACTGCCCAAGCGAAGCCAGCAGCGCCACCAATGCGGCTTGTCGATGGGTGTCTGTCTTCTGGAAAATGGATTTGACCCTGCTGCGGGATGTTTCTCTGGTGATGCCGAGGGTTTCGGCGGCGGTTTCGAGCGACTCGCCGATTGCCAGCAGGGCCGCGAGACGTGCTTCCGCCGGGGTCAGGCCGAAAGCGCGACTGAAGACCTGCCAGTCGGACTTGGAGGGAGCAGCGATCTCGTTGAGAAGAAGCAAGGCCCGCGCGCAGAGGAAGGGAGACTTTGCCGCGCCATCGACGGGCAGGATCCGGATGATGACCGGAGCGGCATTCTCCCGCCGGGCGATGATGGGAGACGCACACAAGGTCTTGCCGTCCCGAAGTCCTCGGAGCCGGTCGATGACCCTGTTGTATTCCTCCGCGGCATGGCGATCGCGAAATATCAGCCGTCCGCCTGCGATGTGGATGGAGGCGCCAAGAAGTTGCTGCGCGGCGGAATTCGCATGGATGTATCTGCCGGTCGCATCGATCGCCACGACCGCCTTTCCCATCTGGTCGAATGTGTTGGCAACGGTCGACAAGGTGACGCGCCCTGCCAGGTGGGCCAGGCTGCAGACCTCATTCAGACGCAGGGAAAACTGGCGGAGAATGGCCCTTTCGGTCTGTTCGAACGCCCCCTGGCGCAGAGATCGATGCAGCGTCAGCGACCAGAAGTCCGGGCCGCTGTGAATACCGATGCCCGCCCACCACTTGCCGTCGAAGCGAGGCAGGAATTCGTCAAAAAATGGTGTGTCGTCATCCGCCGCGTCGATCAGATCGCGATCCAGGGCAACCTCTCCGCGCATGTTCAGAACCCTTGCACGCCGGTGGCTTTCGGCATCTCGCTCGGGCCAACCCTCGCGGACATAGGTTTCGAGACACTCCCCAAGATGCGTGGTCGCCACCGCTCCCTCGGGTCCTGCCTGCGGGATCAGAGCGGTCCCCATGGTGCCAGTGGCCATCGCGAGCTCCTCCAGGAGCTCTGTCCAGCGCGACGGATCGGCGATAACGTCCGACAGGTGCGCGGACGCCTGTTGAAAGCGGCTGATGTCGATCGACATCTTGCCCTCCTGCGTGTTTTCCAGGCACCAACAGCGCGTAAAAGCTAAACAATATAACGAATGGATACAGGATGACCCGGCGGCGCCGCAGTGAGAATTTCGAATATCTGCAAGTATACGTCGCAGTTTTAGGAAGTCGTCTTCCCTGTGACTTCGCGCGCGAAGTATATCAAATGACGCCGAACCTTCAATAGCGTCCCTGTTGGGCTCGAAGAGGGCTGGCGAGTTTTAAATACAAGCAAAGACTTGACGTGCTTCGTTTCCGCCCTTGCGTCTGGATGGTCATAGGCCGGGGCGATCTGCGACACCTGTCTCGCATCAACCCCCAAAAGGGGGTCGAATGCATTCCTGCCTAATGGTTCCGTTTTCCTTGCAGGGGGCATGCCCCTGGAGAGAACCGCCGGGAGGGATCAATGCCTAAGATAAACTTTGCCCTGACGCTGATGGGTGCGATTGCCGCGGCGCTCAGTTTCGGATTTCCGGCTCGCGCCACCGGAGTGGAGGGCGCGCAAGCCTTTGACGTCGATGTTGCGATCGTCTTCGCAGTCGATTTCTCCTCTTCGATCGATCCGGACACAGCGGACCTGCAAAGAAACGGGCATGTTACCGCGCTGACCTCGCCGGATTTCATCAATGCCATTTCCAGCAATCGCCGGGGCTGTATCGGCGTGACCTATTTCGAATGGGCGAGCCCGGCGCAGATCAGGGTCGTTCTGCCGTGGACCAGGATTTGCGGACCGGCGGACGCTGAATCGGCCGCTCAGGTGATCGCCAGGAAAGGCGATACCGGTTTCAGCCGTCGGGGGCGGGGCGGAACATCCATCTCCTCCGCCATCGATGTCGGAAGCCTGCTTCTCGACCAATTTCCGGGAAGCGCCGAAAGAAAGGTCATAGACATCTCCGGAAATGGAGAAAACAACGACGGCCTGCCAGTTCAGGAGTCCAGGCGCAGGGCCGTTGAAAAGGGCTATACCATCAATGCGATCGCCATCCCGGATGACACCGATAAGGCCCCCGACTATCTGTTGGCCTCCTATTTTTCGAACAACGTCATTGGCGGGTTCAGCGCCTTCGTGATGGTTCCCAAGGCGGTGGGGGACTATGCCATGGCGCTACGCCGGAAGCTGATAAGAGAGATCGCTGAACACGTTGAGCCGCATCCGGCGGAAAATCGGGAGCGCGTCGGGCAGCGGCCTTACACAGTCATCGCGGACGCTCAATCCGGTTCGCCGCGCCTGGTGGCGGCGCCCTGACGGATGCGCGTATGCCGCCAGGGCGCAAACTCTCGGGTGGGCAAACATCCCCGCAAATTCGAAGCGGCCGGAACTGTTATGGCTTGCCAATGATGCTGCGCTGGCGGATCTGCGCGTGGCATCGAGCGCGAAGCCGGGTCCGCGTGGTGAAATCTGGCGGACGCGGTTTCGTCGTTTTCATCGACTGCCACGCGGCCGTAGAACTTGAGCGCCGTCCGTCCCGTCCAGACCGGCGGCTCGCCCTCCACCATGCCGTGTGCGGTTGCATTCGGCATATGAGTATGAAAGGCCGCGCGTCAGCGCTGCGACATCCGGTGCAGGCGGGCGTGAATGAAGAAGGCCGTCACCTCCCGAAAGGCCCAGCCCAGGCGGTTGACAGCCTTTGTCTACGGCAGGGGCCTGGAAACTAGCCCGCAGATCCGGCGAAGTTACGGATTTTCTGCAGGCGGACCTCCCTTGCCTCGTGCATATCCAACATTCCCTTGAAACCGCCGTCGGCGTCCATCATGTAGACACCGGCCGTATGATCCATCGTGTAGCTGTCACCCCCGGTCGGGACCTTCCGTGCATAGGCGGCAAAAGCCTTGACCGCCGTGTCGGTCTGTTTGGCCGACCCGCGCAGCGCCATGATCCGGGGATCGAAGGACGTCATGTATGTGCTCAGCAGTTCCTGGCTGTCCCTCTCGGGGTCCACCGAAATGAAGATCACGTTGAAACGGTCAGCCACAGGACCGAGTTCGCTCATCAGATCCGTCAGTTCGAACAGGGTTGTAGGGCAGATGTCCGGGCAATATGTGAAGCCGAAAAAGGCAAGATATGGCTTGCCCTTCAGCGATGCGTTATCGACGACCGTCCCACGGTGCGAGGTAAGCTCGAACGGCTTCCCGATGACGGGAGTGGAGGCATTTGAAGATACGGCGACGTCCTTGTCCTGGCGCATTGGGAGCACACTGCCAAAGACAAGCAGCCATGCCGCGGCGATCACCACAAGCCCCCCGGCGACCATTCGGAATATCTTCACCTATTGCTCCTTTCGCGGATCAGCCGATCGACAAGCACAACTTTTGTGGATAGGCGCGTAGCCCCTCTGGCTGCTTCAGGGGCAAGCACGAATTTCGGTAGCCTCAGTTGCGTACGAAGCCGCAGCGAGATCCCGATTATCGGGAAGAATGGACCATCAGAAACATCCGCAACCGAATGTGCGGACTGTTGCGTTCCGTAACCAGGGCTTCTTGAAGCCCTGATACAATCAGACCACAGCCCAAGCTTCATGGCTGTGGCCGGATGGGTGTCGTGGCCCCAGCGGGTTCCGGCCTCGCCTCCCGGCCGATGTGCCGGATGCTGTAGGCAAAGACGGCGAGAACGAAGGCCACAAGAATCGCCAGCAAGATCCTGTTGTTGCGCCGGATTCGACGCATCCGCTCATCGGGCTGCGCCATGGCCTCAATCTCCGGCAGCACTGTCTGAGAGGGCACCGGCACCTGCCCGTCTGGAGATTTCCTGGAACGGATCGGCAAGCGCCGCGTCGGGCCTGCTGACCGGATACTTGATGCTGGATATCCGAGCTGCGAGTTTGTCGGCGCCGTCCTTCTTGAGAAGGGCCCGGAAGCTTGGATGCATACCCCCATCGACATAGGCGTTCACCGCCGAAGGCTTGTTTTGCGCGATCGCTGCGTCAACCTTTCGCCCTTCCGCTGTAATCTGCGCCATGAGCTGTGGATCCGGAGGTGTCACGACGGCGGGACAGGCAGCCAGCGGATCGCGCGGCTCACCTCCCGAAAATTCGGTGTTGAACACGTAGCGGCGACCGCAGACCGATACCTTCGGTTGCTGCCTGGTGATCTCGAACGTGTCGTACCCCTCCTTCAGCGTCCGCCAGAACGGCATGTTCCCGTCATCCTTGTAACGAGCCATGTTCTCCGCTGTCATCCGGAACGGATAGGCCTGCACCTGGAAGCGATTTTGTCCAGAGGACAGGGCCTTGGCAACGATCGCATAAATCTCGCCGACACCCTGGTCGGTGAGCGCATAGCAACCCGATGATGAGCATGCCCCATGAACCATGAGCGCTTCGCCCGTATAGCCGAGGGCTGACTCAAGCCTGTTGGGGTAGCCGAGATTGAAAGAAACGTAGTATTGCGATTTCGGATTTAGCATGCCGGCCGAGACATGGTAGAAGCCCTCAGGCGCCTGGCGATCACCATTCTTCATTTTCGGGCCTAGCTTTCCTGACCACCTGCACATGGGATAGGTCTTGAGGAGTGCATAGCGCCCTGTCCGATCGACTTTCCAGATTTCGAGTTCGCTCTCCTGTTTGAAGATCCTGACGAGCACGGGGCTTTCGGCCTTCATGCCCTTGTTTGACATCTCCGTCAGCATCTTGCCTGAAATCTGCGGGGCGGCGCTCGACAGGTCGTCGAGCACCATGTCCGCGACGCAGCCCGACAGCATCGCCCCCATCACCGCCATCAGGGTTACCCGCCGCACAAACCCCGGGGCGCGATTACTACATCTTGAAAGCCAGTTCATTCATCACTCTGAAGGTACGTTTCGACGGCTCTGCCGGCGCCGCGCCAACTGCGCGCCTCCGTTCAGCTCCCCCAAGCAAAATCTTCCAACAGGTGGAGATTCGCGCCGTGCTCACCTCTGTCCCCATCGACGGAACGTGGATGATAAAACCTCAAGCAACTTGAGGTGCAAGGCCAGCTTTCTGAAGAATTTGCCGTTTTCCTGCCTCGCCAAACACTTTGGCACAAGAAGACTTGATTTCCATTTCATCGGGGCAGGCGTTACTTTAACCGCCATGACCGCCAAATTCCGACATCTGACGAGAACAGCATGCTGGGTCGCCGTGTTTCTCACGGGCGGTGTTCTCCTTGTGAAGCTCGTGTTCATGCTCGTTTGCTGGATCGGCGGACATAATCTGTTCGAAGCGTTGTTTGGCATGACCACGCCCATCATCCTTGGCACCGTCATTGGGATCGAAGCCTTCCTTTGGTTCAGGGAGTGGCATCACTCCGGATCGGGAGCGCCGTGATAGCGCTTCGTTCTGGAGCAATCCCGTCCAAAAATCTCACGGGGGCTCGATAAGCGATATGCCAGTGTCGAACCCAAAGCTCATTTCGACTTTTTGGGAAGGTTCTTATGAACGCCACAGCCCGATATTCTGGGTGCGATCATGCAAGGGAAGGCCAAAAGGAGGTCGTTTCATTGCAGACGGCCAGACAGGTATTCATCTTGAACGTCCTTCAGGAGCGCCGCAGGTGCGATCGGCTTCATGGATCTTTCATCTCATCGGCAAGATGAGACGCGGACGTGTTGCTGGGGCGGATGCGGGAGTGTCAGAGAGCAGAAACGAAATTATCATGAGGCATAACGACACCTGTTGGCCACTTGATTTGCCCTGTTGAATCATCACATTGGGAACGCATCGCCTCTGAATAACCATGCAACTGGTCCAGTTGTGCGTGAGGTTCCGAGATATTGCAGCACCTCTGCTGCCGAACGACTGGAGGATTCTTGATGTTGACGATCGGTGACCTGTCGAGGACGACTGGCGTGAAGGTGCCGACGATCCGATATTACGAACAGATGGGCTTGCTCGTCCCCCCGGAAAGGACGGAAGGAAACCAACGCCGCTATTCGAAGAGCGAACGCGAGCGGCTGTCCTTCATCAGGCACGCACGCGAACTGGGCCTCACGATCGAGGCCATTCGGGAACTCATCGACCTCAGCCAACATCCGGAAAAACCATGCGAAGAAGCTGACCGTATCGCGGCACAACAGCTTGCGACGGTCCGCCAGAAGATCGAACGCCTGAAAAAGCTCGAAGCCGAACTGGAGCGCATCACCGCTTGTTGTCACACGAACCAGGTGCGTGACTGCTATGTCATCAGAGCTCTGGCGAACCACGACCTCTGCTGCACCGACCATAGTTGAGCGGTTCGACTCACGACGCTTCGGTTTGGCCGGTCATGGCCGGCCAATATGTCGCCTACGCAGAGACGAAGTCGACAAGAAGCTTGATGTTCAAAAGCGCGATCACGACCGCGATGAGCCAGGCGAACAGGATGAGCCACAGCGGGGCTTTCAGTTCGCCCATTTTTTCCTTGTCTGACGTGAATATCACCAGCGGAAAAACCGCGAAGGATAGCTGAAGGCTCAGAACCACCTGGGTGAGGATGAGAAGCTGGGCTGTGCCGCCGTCGCCATAGATGATGGTTACCGCAGCAGCCGGTACGATGGCGATCGCGCGGGTGATGAGGCGACGTAGCCACGGGGGCATCCGGATGTCGAGGAACCCCTCCATGACGATCTGGCCCGCCAGCGTCGCGGTCACGGTCGAGTTGACGCCGCAACAGAGCAGCGCGATCCCGAACAGCGTGGGCGCAATCGCGAGGCCCAGAAGCGGCGCAAGGAGATTGTGCGCCTCGCCGAGCTCGGCCACCCCTGTCTGCCCCGTCTTGTGAAACGTGGCCGCAGCCAGGATCAGGATGGACGCATTCACCAGGAGAGCGAACATCAAGGCGATGGTCGAGTCGATCGTTGCGAATTTCAGCGCCTCTCTTTTCTCCGGCAGCGTCTGACCATATGCGCGTGTCTGTATTATGCCGGAATGGAGATAGAGGTTGTGCGGCATGACGGTCGCCCCGAGAATTCCGAGAGCGAGGTACAGCATGTCGGGGTTCGTGACGATCTCCGTCGTCGGGGCAAAACCAAGGATGACCTGGCCCCA
The DNA here is from genome assembly GCA_003248775.1 of Shinella sp. Taxonomy (GTDB): domain Bacteria; phylum Pseudomonadota; class Alphaproteobacteria; order Rhizobiales; family Rhizobiaceae; genus Allorhizobium. The sequence goes on from QFQX01000020.1 coordinate 16,551, forward strand.
GTCAGGATCGGCGAGCGCGATCTGGATCGCAAAACAGACCGCGACGACGGCAAGCAGGGTAATCACGAGCGCCTCGACCCAACGGAAGCCAAGCTTCTGCAGGTAGAGGATCAGGAAAACGTCGAGAGCGGTAATGATCACGCCGACTTCAAGCGGAATTCCGAAGATGAGGTTGAGGCCGATCGCGGTTCCGATCACCTCCGCGATGTCGGTGGCGATGATGGCGATCTCCGCCAGAAGCCAGAGCATGTAGCCCACCGGCTTCGGGAACGCGTCACGGCATGCCTGTGCAAGATCCCGGCCCGATGCAATGGCCAGCCTTGCGCACAGCGACTGGAGGACGATGGCCATGATGTTCGAGACGAGGGCCACCGTCAGGAGCGCATAACCGAAACGGGATCCGCCCGCCAGCGAGGTCGCCCAGTTGCCGGGATCCATATAACCGACCGCGACCAGATAGCCGGGGCCGAAGAAAGCCATCGCCCGCTTCAGGGCACTCGGACCGGACGATACCTTGATCGATCGGTAGACATCGGAGAGCGATCCCTCCCCTACAGTACGCTGCCAGCCTTTGACGGGTCCATCCATAGCATCACCTTGCTTTCACAGCTCATGCCAAATTTGCAATTGCAACTCATTCGCATAAAGAATCGTATTTGACAAGCCTGCGGAAAGAGGTGGCTCGTCAACCGCATGCTGGAGTTTGCTGGCCATCCCTCTGTTTCGGGATATGGCCTCGGTTTTCAGCTTCCGAACGACCGGCCGTTCAGTCCGTCTCGCTTTTGTGAAGCCCAAATCAGAACGACAACCCTTGACCCTAAGGTTGCTAGAGGTCTTATCAAAACGCTCCCGATCCGTGGTCACATCGATGAAATATCCGCGGATGCGCTTTGAAGGGAGCAACGCGATCCATACGAGATTCGTAATTCAAACGACTGTTATTACCATCACGATCGACTTCGCCTTGACGAACGGTGATCTGCGGGAGACGGCCCTTCAGCCCTTGGAGGCTGTTCAATGCTCCGTATCCCGGTATGCCGGAGCGGCAGCAACGTGACCAGGAAGCATGCGCTGCTGCGGTCATTGGGAAATGAGAAGCCGCTGTTGGCCGATGGTCGGCGGGCACCCGACCGGCGTGAGATTTCGTATCGCTGGCTTGTATGCACCTTTCTTGTCGGTGTGACCTCATGCACCCTTATGGGATATGCGCTTTATGCTGCGGTCGAAGGCCGGCGGCAGCTTGCCATACCTGGTGAAGCTCTCGCGGCTGCGAATCTGAAGCCGGTTCACGAGGTATCCAGGCGCGGGACGCGTGTTGTCGACGCCAGGAATGCAACACGTGCGACCGACAAAACGGTCATGAAGGTTCCAATCATGGTGCGTGAACGCGGTGTGGATATCGTCCGGCCCGAATCTTTTTCCGTGGTGCGGATGACGCTTGCCGCAAATTACAAACTTTCGACGGATTACCCTGCCTTCGACCCTCTGGAAATATTTGCCGGCGCAAAGGAAACCGGGCTTCCGACCGCTCGCGTCACAGATATCTACGCGTCCGATGTCATGTCGGAGATCAGTCTCAGGAGCGTTCCATTTCCACTCCGTAATAACTCCTTGCCATTCTCGGACGCGATGAGCGTCGATGAAATCGAGCAGGATATCCGCAGCAACGGGTCGCTGCTCCTGGCCGAAAAAGCCTCGGTCACTGGGACATACTACGTCGACCCGCAACGCTTTGCTGCGGACGTGGATGAGAATGCCGAAGTGGTGGGGAGTGTGGCGGCCCGTATTATCGAGGAAAATGTCAGTGTCGCGCTCCGCGAGGAGTATAATCCTGCGCTTCCTGAATTTGTCGATGATATCGTCCCTTCCCGAAGCACGCAGACGATATCAACAGCCCTCATCGCGGCTGGCTATGATTCTGAGAGTGCTGCGAATGTGGAGGAAGCCCTGACGGCCAGACTTCGTTCCAATGAGATCAATGGGAGCGACATCCTGCGTATCGGCATGCTGCAGGCAGGGGACGTGGGCCGTATTGTTCGCATCAGCCTGTACCGTAACGGCAGGCATGCTTTGACCCTCGCCGTGAATGACCAGCAACGCCTTGTTGCCGGAGCAGAACCCCCGCCGCTCGATGCAATCGCAACAACCTTTGAAGAAGGGACGCCTGCGGTTTCATCAATGCGCGACCCACCAACGGTCTACGCCGGCATTTACCGGGCCGGCCTTTCCTACGGCATGACCAAAGAAATGATCACGCGGGTCATGCGGCTGGTGGCCGGCAGGATCGACCTCCAGGCAAGCACAAGATCGACAGACAGGCTTGAAGCGTTCTTCTCCGCCGCCGATGAAAATGGCAAGGCGACCGGAGAGTCGGAGCTGCTCTATGTTCGAGGGCGTTTCGGGGAGACCGTCATGTCCTTTTACCGGTTTCAGGACCCAGAGACGGAATCTGTCGACTATTACGATGAGACGGGGAATGCGATCCGTCCGTTGCTGTTGCGCACGCCGTTGCCGACGGGTCGCCTCACCTCAGGCTTTGGCGGCCGCATCGATCCATTTCTCGGTTATGCGAGAGGGCACACGGGGATCGACTGGGCAGCATCAAGGGGGACCCCGATCATGGCAGCCGGCGACGGCGTGGTCGAGAAGGCCGGCTGGTCATCCAGCTACGGAAATCACACGGTTATCCGGCACAGCAACGGATATGTGACATCGTACTCCCACCAGAATGCGATCGCCAAAGGCGTGCAGGCGGGCGCACGAGTCTCACAAGGCCAGATCATAGGATTCGTGGGATCAACCGGAAGATCGACGGGGTCTCACCTGCACTACGAACTCACAGTCAACGGGACCAGGGTTGACGCAATGAAAACCAGGTTTCCTCAAGCCGGAAACCTGACTGGAAAATCCCTGCAGCAATTCGAGATCGTCAGGGACCGGATCGACAGCCTCCTGAACAACATGCGGGGATGACACAAGGCTAGAGCGCTGTTCGATCTGATTGAATCACATCGGCACTCTAAGCCCTTTTGTTTGAAGCATAAGCTTATCGATCCTCGTTTCACTCCGGTCGGATTATGCTCTAGATCTCACAAACTTGCTGTCGTCGAGCCGTTGGAGTGGCGAAGCAGCCGGTGCCCTGAGATAAAAGCCCAGGTGCTCCGACCTGGGCTGATGGTAGCGGACCAAGGGGTTATTGCCGCACGATAATACGGGCCCGGTTGGGGACGCGCTCGTAAAGATCGATGACGTCCTGATTGATCAGGCGGACACAGCCGGACGAAACAGCCTTGCCGATCGAACTCCACTCTTTCGTGCCATGAAGACGATAGAGCGTATCCTTGCCATCCTGGAAGATGTAGAGCGCGCGTGCGCCCAATGCATTATCCGGTCCCGGTTCCTGGCCACCATTCTCGACTGAATATTTTGCCAGTTCGGGTTGCCTTGCTATCATTTCCGCAGGAGGTTTCCAGCGCGGCCATTTCTGTCGCCACTGGATCACGCCCTCCCCCGCCCAGGCAAATCCGGCGCGGCCGAGACCCACACCGTAACGCATAGCCGTTCCTCCGGGCTCCACGACGTAGAGGAAGCGCGAGGGAACATCCACGACCACCGTTCCCGGCGTTTCACCGGTCGTGTTGTCCACGCGCTGGCGATAGAATTTCGGGTCGATCTGTTGGTATGGAACCGCAGGGAGCTTATGCCCCCCATCTTCCAGTGCTGCGTAACGCGCTGCTATTTCCTCGTCGCCTGGCGGACCGACTGGCCTGCGCACTGGCGTTGGCGACACCGTGATCTTGGCGATTGGCGCGGTCGCGCATCCCGCAAGCGTTCCTGTTGCAACGAGTGTTCCTATCAGGAAACCACGCCGATTTTGTAGAGTTTTTTCCATGCCTTGCCTTACCTCATCTATAGTCATATGCCGCCCACGTTGCCGCGGCTGTTCGACAACCTTCGAAGAGCCGAAGAACGCCGTCACTTCCCCGTCGCGCGCTGCCTTTCCGACGTGACAAACACGTAGGCGTCCGTGACCCTGCCATGTGTCGAAACGCGGTGACGATCCTGGATACGCAAAGCGCACAATCCATGCCCTCGAGCCCGAAATCCTGGATGCGAAGCGGCACTCGTTACTTATCCCCCACGGATCGTGAGCAGGCCTTACGACCTCTACCAACTAGAGATGCAAGAGGAAAAATGCCTTTCAGCCTCTGAGCAGGGCAGAAACCGGGAAATACTTGGTCAATACACCAGAGCGTCAGGCCGACGCGGGGCCGCTCAGCTGGAAAGGTACCGCAAATGGCGACCGGCGCGTGTTCGGGACGCGAGCCGTCTATGAGAGACGTCGCCTTAGGGCCCAAACTCAATCAGGGGAGCGAAGAAAAAGCTTCTTGGGAATGGTTAATAATGTTCGAATAATTCCCATCAATCTATACTATAATTCCGTCGAAAATTGTTCCGATATATTGCATTTCCTGCAGTATTGGTGCCCTAACCACCAATTGAGGGGCAGGAAATGAAGCGAGTTATTATTGCGGCTTTGACGCTGATTTCAGCCATCGGCCAAGCCAACGCGAATGCGTTTCATTTCAACCCTTCCCAACGACCTTCGCAATCGATGCAAACATTCGGCCAGTCCAGGATGCCGATTGGATATGCGCGCTTCTGTCAGAAATATGCGGACGAATGCACGCAGAAAGAAAAGGAGGGACGTCTTCAACTGACCGAGCAACGCTGGCGTCAGATGCTTGCAGTGAACTTTTCCACCAATACGGACATCGCTCCACGGACGGATATGGAAATATACGGCGTGGAAGAAGCCTGGGAAATACCAACCGTCGAAGGCGATTGCGAAGATTACGCATTACTCAAGAAAAAGCGCCTTGAGGCTTTGGGCTTCCCTGCAAGCTCACTTCTGATGACAGTCGGATTGAATGCCGACCGTGGTGGCCACGCCGTTCTGACCGTCACCACAGACAGGGGCGACTTTGTTCTCGATAATCTCGAAGCCAAAATCCTGTCGTGGAAAGACACCGAAATTTACTATCTCAAGCGCCAGTCTCCTGACGACCCCAATCGTTGGGAAAATCTCTTCGACCCGGCGATGGGTTCGCCGATCCCACAATCCTAAAGCTTTTCGACGTTCAACGGATGAGGCTTGCTCTCGGCAGCGAAGAACGATCCGACAATGATGGAAAAGGCGCCCAGAACGATAAAGACGTCGGCGAGATTGAACGCCGGCCAGTGAAATCCGGCGATGTGGAAATCCAGATAGTCGGTCACCGCGCCATTAAAGAACCGGTCAACGATATTACCCAATGCTCCGCCGGCGATCGAACCAAGCGCCAGGCGTTCATGATAGCGTGGAACGCGGGTAGCCCAGATCATGATGCCGATGACCAGCATCAACTTCAACGCGGCAAATATCTGAGGCGCTTGCGAAACATAATCGGCAAACATGCCGAAGCTCACGCCATAATTGAAGACGAGCACCAGGTTAAAGAATGGCGTAACCTCAATTGTTTGCGGCGGGCTCATGACCAGGCGAAGCATGAGAAGCTTGACGATCTGATCGATTGCTACCGCTGACACTGCAACGACGATTGGGGCTCTCAGCTTCAGCAGGCTCTGCATTGGTTTACTTTCTTGCTCCGCGCAACAGTATTAGGTTCCTGGCTTTCCAAGCGCCTTCAGTTCCGTCTGCACCTGATTGAGAAGGCCCTGGGGGCTGAACTCCGTCAACGGCTTCCCGTTCACGTAAAAAGTCGGAGTTTGGCGTACGCCAATGACCTGCATATCTTCGATATCCTGTTTCAGCACTGCTTCAACTGCCGGGCTCTTCGCCTGAACACGCCCTTCGTCCAGATTGAAACCTGCCGCCACTGCGATCTGCCAGGCTTTTTCGAGATCGGGAGAGCCATCCTGCGCCCATTCTGGTTGCCGCTCCAGAATGGCCTCCAGCACCGGCTCGAACTTGTTCTGGATGCGCGCAGCCTCGAGAATTCGCACGGCTTCATCAGACCCTTTGTGAAGTGGCGTGTATCGCAACACGAGGCGCACATCCGGCCCGACCATCGACATGATCTGCTTCACATAAGGATAGAAGGCGCGACATGCTTCGCAGGAAGGATCGAAAAATTCGACGATCGTGACCGGCGCTTCGGCTTTCCCCATGATTGGCGAGTGAGCGCGCACAAGCCGTTCCTGGAAATTGCGTGCGCTTTCCGCCGCCTTGTCCGCCTGCAGGCGATTGTAGAAGGTCGCGCCTCCCGCGAAGGTGGCGACGGCGATTAAGGCCGTGAGGATGACGACAAAACGTCGGTTCATTTTTGAAGCCCCTTACGAATAGCGACAAGCAATACGATGATCAGCGAGAATACGACGAGGGAAAGCAACGGAAGCGGCAATGTGCCGAAGATGGTCATGTTGCTGTCCGAGCAAGAGGGCCCATCTGCACAGGGCTTGATGGATTCCGGAACGATGCCGAAATAGAGCAGGTTATGAAAAGCTGCGACAAGCCATCCTGCAACCGCGGTGGGAAGGGCATAGCGCCAGACAATTCCGTCGTTCAATAGTGCCGCCGCACCTAGTATGAACACCAGGGGGAACATGAACGCACGCTGAAACCAGCAAAGATTGCACGGTGCCTGCCCCATGACTTCCCCGATGAACAAGGCTGACAAGGACGATACCAACGCGAATATCCAGGCGGCAAACAGAAGCAGCCAGATTCTGCTTTCGCGGTCGTGCGAGCGAGAGTTTATCACGGGATTCTCCAATTTTCGGGAGAAAATAGACTCTCTAGCAGCTAGAGGGTCAAGTGTGGATGGTCGAAAATATCTTCACCTTGCCAAGCTTTGGCATTTCCGCCGCATTGACCCTGAAGTTACTCCAGACTGTACGGCAGAAGCGAAATCTAGAGCACGGATCTCCGGAGATGAGCCTCATGAGGATAAGAGGATGCGCTATGGGGTTGGTCGTGGCTTGCATACCGTTCCGCACTAAGAATTCGACCTCGACTTGGCCCTAAAGCGTATCGCGATCTTTCAGATTCGCTCTCTACACTTTAAGACCTTGTTTCATTGCATGTCGTTGCCGCAAAACCGCTGTACACTTTTGCGCGACATGCTCTAGAACCGAGGCGTCGCCTCGAACTTCTGACCCTCGGCAGTCCTCTGCCTGGGGTTCACGAGCTTATATGCATTCCACCCGACGCTTGGGTTCTTGTTACGCAACTGAAGACCTCACTCACAGTAAATCCTGCGTGACTTCTTCATTTTGGTCGTCCATCCATTCCGCAGCAGGTGGACAAGCACGCGGCGATATCCATGACGTACGCGCGTCTCGCAAATCTCCCTGATCCATCTTCGAGAGGGGCCTGCCCGGTTCTTCGGGACTTGCAATCCTCGGTCGAGGTGTCGAACGTCGGGACCTCGCAGGCCCGCCGGATCGAAATCCCCCCATCCGCCAGCATCCCGTCGATCAGCTTGCGCTTTCGGGCAGACCTCAGGGTCAAAACTCAATAGTTCAACAGGAGGGACTGGGTTTCCGCGGATCCGAAACGGGGCAGCACACCGAGAAGGGGTGCTGCCCGGCTGATGATCGACCGGATCATCGGAGCTGAGGTGGATGCCGCCGTGCGGCCACCGCGCTCACCTGTCCGCGGGGCATCTACGATAGAAAGCACGATATATCTCGGCTTATCCATCGGAAATGCAGCGACGAACGCATTGAAATTGATGTCCTTCGCATATCGGCCGTTGATAACCTTGTCGGCGGTGCCTGTCTTGCCGCCGATACTGAAACCCTCCACCTGAGCGCTACGCCCGGAGCCTTGCATGCCATTCAGTGCGTAGAGATATCGCATATCCGCACTGGTCTTTTCCTTGATGACCCTGCTCGAAAGCAATTTAGCCTGTTCGGGCGTGCGTGGAAGAAATGTTGGAGGAATGAAGCTTCCGCCATTCATGAGAGCCGCGGCAGCAACCGCCGTTTGCAACGGCGTGGTGGCGACCCCATGACCGAAGGAAATCGTGACCGAGTTGATCTTCTTCCATGTGCGCGGCTGGCTCGGCGTCGCCACACCTGGCATTTCGGTCTGCATCCTGGACAGGAGGCCAAGCTTCGTAAGGAACTGTTGATGCCCCTCTATGCCCACCATGTCGGCGACGGCCGCAGTTCCAATATTCGATGAATACTGAAACACCTCGGGGATCGTAAGCGCTCGGTTCTTGCCCTTGAAATCCCGGATCGTGAAGCCGCCCATACGTATAGGACGGGAAGCATCCACAACAGAATTCAAGGTGATCTTGCCTTCGTCCAGACCCATTGCCAACGTAAAGCTCTTGAACGTGGAGCCCATCTCGTAGGTGGCATTGCTGATCCGGTTGAACCAACCTTTTTCATATTCCTTGTCCACGCTGCCATTGGGCAGCGTCCGGGATGGTTCATTGGGATCGTAATCCGGAACGGACGCCATGGCCAAAACCTCGCCGGTCTCGACGTCCAGGATGATGGCCCCGGCCGCTTCCGCCTGATAGGCATCCATCGCGTTGGCAACGACGTCACGGACCATACTCTGAACGCGCAGGTCAATCGAGAGCCTGACCGGTTCCAGAGGCGTATTGCTGGTTAAGCCGGTCGCACGAAGGTCCGACAGCCCCTGTTGATCAAGGTATTGTTCCATACCCGCAAGCCCCTGGTTGTCGATGTTCACATGCCCCACGATGTGGGACGCGGTCGGCCCGCCGGGATAGAAGCGCCGTTTTTCCGGCCTGAAACCGATGCCCGGAATGCCGAGAGCCAGAATATCCGCCTGTTGCCTTGGGCTCAGTTGACGCTTCAGCCATTGAAAGCCTGTCTGCGACCTGAGCTTCTTATGGGTTTCCCGCCAGTCGAGGTCGGGAAGGATAGCGGCAAGTTTTTCGACCACCTCGTCGGCATCGACGATTCGACGGGGATCGGCATAGAGCGATACCATGTCGATATCAGTTGCCAGCAGTACCCCGTTGCGATCGACAATATCGGGGCGCGATGCGATGTTATCGATCTTCCCAATCGTTCCCGTAAGCGGTGGATCGACAAGGCCGTACTGGATAAGGCGGGCCCCGACCACAAGAAACACGAGGCAGAAGCACGCAACGATTATGCCCAATCGTTGCCTTGCCTGCTTCAGACGGCGAGAGTTTGCCGTTGCGGGAAAGTTTTCGTGTCCGGAGGACCGGCTCTTTATGATAAAATGCGTTCGGCTTTTGAGCCTGACGACAAATGAAATCATTGCGGGTATCCAGGAAAAAGTCGGTGACGCGGCTTCGACCCGTACTCGCCCTGTGACCCCGCCGGCATGTCGTAGAGCGGAAACCGGCGGGAATGCAGGCGCCCATCAAAACGATCAGGCACGCGTTAAAAGAAAGTTAAAACTGTTTCGAACGCGTCAACAAGCGTTTCACAACTGCGTGTTGAGCGGTGAACCTGTATAATTTTCTTGGAGCATTTCCGGCAAAACCGCTGCTCACTTTTGACCCCTAAAGCGTATCGCGATCTTTCAGATTCGCTCGTCGCGCTTTAAGTCCTTGTTTCATCGCATGCCGTTGCCGCAAAACCGCTGCACACTTTTGCGCGACTGCTTTAGTGCCAGCGATTTCGCGTTCATCGAGGCAAAATCGGCTGGGTTGGCAATTGAAGCCTACCGAACGAGAATGAAATTCTGTCAGCCGAAGAATCCTTACCATCACCCATTGACCCTATAGTTGGTAGAGGAATTACTCTCTTCCTTCGATCAAATACGAGGACATGATGGGTTCCGGTCACTCTCACGCTTCAGCAGGTGCAGGCAGGACATCCGGTGGAAACCATAAATCACGGCTTGCATGGGCGCTGGGACTGACGACCACGTTCATGGTGGCGGAGGTCGTTGGCGGCCTGTGGACCGGCAGTCTCGCGCTCCTGGCGGATGCCGCCCATATGCTGACAGATGCCGGGGGACTCGCATTGGCGCTTATCGCCATTCGTTTCGCGGAGCGGCCAGCGACACCGGAAAAAACCTTTGGCTATGTGCGCATGGAGGTTCTGTCGGCTCTGACGAACGCCGTTGTCCTTCTGCTCCTCAGCGTCTACATTCTATACGAAGCCTATGAGCGCATCCTGAGTCCGCCGGAAATCACGAGCGGTCCCATGCTGGCGGTGGCAATTGCCGGGTTGGTCATCAATCTCGTCAGCATGAAAATCCTGTCTGGCGGCGCTTCCGAAAGCCTGAATGTCAAAGGCGCCTATTTTGAGGTTCTGGGCGATATGCTCGGCTCACTCGGCGTCATCGTGGCCGCTATAGTTGTGATGACGACCGGATGGACACTTGCCGATCCGATCATCGGTGCCGGCATCGGCCTTTTCATCGTGCCAAGAACATGGATCCTGCTGAAGAAGGCGGTCCATATCTTGATGGAAGGCACACCCCCTGAGATCAATCTGGCTCTCGTTGAACAAAAGTTGCTGACAATACCCGGCGTCATCTCCGTGCATGATCTGCATGTGTGGACGATCACATCCGGCCTCGACGCGATGAGCGGCCACGTCGTCGTCTCCGACATGGAAAAAGGGAGAGACGTGCTCGCCAGAGCTACGGACCTCATGATGTCCGAATTCAGGATTCGCCACCTTACTATTCAGATCGAAGATGAAACCCACCGGATCAGCGAAGACGCGACCGGCTTGTGACACGAACGAGTTTCTGATGAACTACGACCAAATCCCGCCTTCCCCCCTGCGCAGAGGCCGTGGCTTTCTCTACGGCTTCGCCATTCTTGGAATGGTCGCCTGGTCGCTTGTCATATGGCTTGCTTATATCATGGTCGATCCGGTTCTTGGCTGGTTCGCCGCGAGCCTGCCAAACCTCATGGACATCGGGAAAGACGCAGCAGTCGCGGCCGGTGGCAAACCGGCGGGAGATATCTTGCAAACCCTCGGCGCCGAAGGCTTGTTCACGCAGATTGTTCGCCTTCTGCAACTCGTCGCCAAACCCCTCTTGATTGCAATATGGTTGATGGGAATGGCCGCACTTGCGCTCCTGCCGGCAGGTGTTTCGCTTGTTGCGCGCCTCCTCTCAAAGCGGCGATGATCATCGCTACGCGTTGCGGCCGCTGCAGATCCAGGCGTGTTTCTTGTTTTGCCGGCTTTCCTGGCGGACACGGCGATAGCGGCTCAGAGTGGAAAACCGTCCTGCGGTGGAGAGCATTTTCCTCGTCGGCTCACGGCTGACCGACAATCCGCGATACGGCCTCTGGGCCAGCTTCTCGAATTCTCTCCCACATCAAAATCTGTGTTTGTCACCCCTTGAACCTCTAGTGACTGGAGCTCCTATGTTCTGTCTGGACGGATACAACAGGTGTGACGTCCTCAATGCTTTCTTGGAGACCAGAAATGACCGAAACGGCTGCGCAAGCAACAGACAGAAGCATCGGACTCCTTTGCCCGCTCTGCAGCGTGAACCTTCTTATGAGTGAACGTCAGGGTATCGAGATCGACTATTGCCCGAAATGCCGTGGTGTCTGGCTGGACCGCGGCGAACTCGACAAAATCATCGAACGAACCTTGGCAGACGAGCCCCGTTCTGGCAGGGCACAATCCGGCCCGGATCAACGCACTGCTCCACCTCCGCCGCCCTCTCAGCCGGGATATCACGACAACGATCGTCATGGGCACAAAAGTCATTCCCGTCATGACGACAACCATCATGGCCACGGATATCGGGGAGGAAGGCACGGTTCGTTTCTGAGCCGATTGTTCGACTGACGCCGGTGTCAGATCGTGGCGCTCCATCTTCGTTGACAATGGCGTGACGGGAGCGCCACCCCCTGGTTTCGAGAAGTCGCGCCACGATGTGTTCGGCATGGTGGCCTGCGCCGGCCACAGGGGACGAGGCGCGATTGCGCTGCCAGGGTCGGCCGAGACATCGCGCCAGCGGCGGTCGACCTTGAGGATGTGAGGAATGCCTGGAATGAGAGGCCGATCATCGACGCGCGAAACACCCGGTTGGTTCGCGGGAAGATCAGGCTCTCTCGACTATTTTGTATTTCTTTAGCGCCCGACCTTTGCGCGCCAGGCATCGTACTTCCGCTGGTTCTCGTCCAAAGTGCACGGATACAGGCCGATTATCGCAGCACCGGCGCGAACTTCCTCCAGCACGAAGTCCTCGAAGCTTTCCATTGCCGAGCATTCGTCTGCGATCTCCTCAGCGAGATGAGCAGGAATTACCATGACGCCATCCTTGTCGCCGACGATGATGTCGCCTGGAAAGACGGGCGCATCACCACAGGAGATCGGGACATTGATGTCCAAAGCCTCGTGGAGCGTCAGGTTGGTCGGGGCAGAAGGCCTGGCATAGTAGGCGGGCATGTTCAGTGCGCCGATACCTTCGGCGTCGCGGAAACCTCCATCGGAGACCACGCCGGCAGCGCCGCGCAGCGCAAGACGGGTGATGAGGATAGATCCGGCCGTGGCCGCTCGGGCATCCTTTCGGGCGTCCATCACCAGTACATGCCCGGCGGGGCACGTTTCGATCGCCACACGCTGCGGATGCACGGGACTCCGAAATACGGAAATCGGATTGCGGTCTTCACGAGCGGGAATGTAGCGCAGCGTGAAGGCTGGTCCCACCATATTTTCGTCTTTTGGAGTGACTGGCACGACGCCCTGGATGAATTGATTGCGCAAGCCACGCTTAAAGAGCGCGGTCGCGATCGACGCCGTAGAGACGTTTTTTAGCTTCGTGCGTACCGTCTCTGAGAATGTCAAATTCGTCATGGTGTTATCGTGTATCCTGAGATCGGGAAAGGCGATTTGGGTGCTGCCATCAAGGCTGACGGACGGCTGCGATGAGTTCGATCTCCACGCAGGAGTTGCGGGGAAGTTCGGCGACGCCGACAGCGGAGCGTGCATGACGGCCGCGGTCGCCAAGGATGGCTCTCAGCAGGTTTGTTGCAGCGTCCGCGACGCGCGGTTGGTGGATGAAGCCAGGAGCGGATGCGACGAACACGGTGATCTTGAGCATCTGTTCGACGTTATCCAGGCCGCCAATTGCGTGTGACAGCGAGGCAAGCGCGTTACGCAAAGACAATTCTGCGGCCTCCTTCGCCTGGTCCAGGGTGACGTCAGCGCCTACCTTGCCGGGGTGAAGATCAGAATCGCCAGTCTTGGGGACGCTGCCGCTGACCCAGGCCTGACCCCTGTGAACGAGAACCGAGGTATATCCGTAGGCTGGCGCCTGAAACGCCGGGATCTCGAATCCATTGTAAACAAATGCGTCCGACATGAAGTTTCCTTTCAATGCAATTGGGTACCCGGCGTCCTCGCCGGATGTTCTTGACGTTTCTGAGTTCCCGTCCGCCTGCGGACCGGATGTCCTTCAACCGCTGTCAAACGGCAGTGTGTTGCCGCGCGCAAACCTTGCGGCACACGATCGCAAATGCCGGTTCAAACCTCTGAGAAGATCTCCTTGTTGCGACGGATGCGGGGAAGCATCGCGAGGCCGAAGACGGCGAAGATTATCAGGAGTATCCCTGCGGATACGGGGCGAGTGACGAAAACCGTCATGTCACCATGCGAGATGACCAGCGCCCGGCGAAAGCTGTCTTCAAGCATCGGTCCCAGAACGACGCCGAGGATCAGAGGCACGAGAGAGAAGCCAAGTGTCGTAAGCAAGATGCCCAGCGCCGCCAGGATGGACATCAGCACCAGGTTGATTGGATCGTTACTGGCTGTGAACACTGCGATGCAGGCGAAAACGACGATCGCCGGATAGAGGATAGCCTCGCGGACCGTCAGCAATTTGACCCATATTCCGATGAGAGGATAATTGATAATGACGAGCATCAGATTGCCAACGAGCATGCTCGCGATCAATCCCCAGACCAGGCCAGGCTGGGTTATGAACACTTGGGGACCGGGCTGGATTCCCTGCATGATCATTGCGCCAAGAATGAGGGCAATGACCGGATTGCCCGGAATCCCAAGCGTAAGCAGAGGAATAAACGAAGTCTGTGCTGCGGCGTTGTTGGCGGCCTCGGGGCCGGCAACGCCTTCAATGGCACCAGTGCCGATCTCTCGGCTGTTCCTTGATACCTTCTGTTCGACAGTATAGGCGGCGAAAGGACTCAATTGTACGCCGCCGCCGGGCAGAACACCAAGCAGCGAGCCGATGAAGCTACCGCGTAGCGCGGCGGGAAACAGTCGCCGGATAGTGGACCAGTCGATTCCGAAGCTCCCGATCGACCCGACGCGCTCGCGCTGCAGCGAACTTCCATGGCTGATGCTGGTCATGATCTCGTTCAGGCCGAAGAAGGCCATTGAAACCGCAATAAGATCGAGGCCATCGGTGAAGGTGCCGAATTCGAAAGTGAAGCGTTGCGCACCGGTCTCGACATCTGTCCCTACCATTCCGAGAAGCAGTCCCAGAATCGCCATTGCCAAGGATTTGAGCAGTGCGCCACCGCTGAAGAACACACAGGCCAGCAGGCCGAGGATCATCAGCATGGCGTATTCCGGCGCATTGAATGTCAGCGCAAGGCGCGAAAGGGCCGGAGAGAACAGTGCAATCAGGATCGTGGCAATGATGCCGGCCAGGAGAGAACTGAGTGCAGCCGTGGCAAGAGCCTTGTTCGCTTCACCGCGACGCGCCATCGCATGCCCGTCGATGGCCGTGAGAACCGAGGTGGATTCCCCCGGTATCTTGCAAAGGATTGCAGTCGTAGAACCACCATATTGGGAGCCATAATAGACCCCGGCAAGCATGATCAAAGACGTTGTTGGTTCAAGCTGGATTGTCAGGGACAGGAGCATCGAGATCGTGGCAAGCGGGCCGATGCCGGGGAGAACTCCGATCAGCGTACCGAGAAGGCATCCGACGAGAGCGAATAAGAGGTTGGTGGGCTGGAACGCGATCGACAGGCCACCCATCAAGTTGAGCAAGGATTCGATCATGAGTTATGGCCACAAAGCTATGGGTTGCGAAAGGAGCACGACGAATATCAATGCGCAGAAGGCCGACAGCACCAGGAAGCTGGCGACATCAACGAGTTTCAGTCGTTGCGGGATGGCGCAGCGGGCAAGAAAGGCTGTGGCGAACACAGAAATGACCAGTCCGAGTTTCGTGATGATGAGACCGAAAAGTACCGGTGCTGCGCAGATGATTGCGACCACTCGCAGCCTGGGCCAGGGAATTGCCTCCCCTGGCTGAAAGAACGATCGAAGGAAAAAGATCAATCCGATCACCGCCAGAACGGCGGCCAGCGTAACGGGAAGGAATCCTGGCCCCATCCTTGAGATGGAGCCAAAGGTCAGATCCTTTGAATAGAAACCGAATCCCGCAGCCAAAGCGATCAGCAGGAGACCACTCAGCCTGTTTTGATTGTTGACGAGCCCATTTTTCATGCGGCCAGCTCCTTTCGTTGCCAGTCGTTCGCCATGGGTCAGTCGACGGTAATCTTGTTTTCCGTAGCGATCGCCTTGAACAGCGCCGACTCTGCCCTGATCCGATCCGCGAATGCGTCGGCGCTGAGATCAGGAACAGTGTTGCCGATCGCCTCGATCTTCTGCTTGAACTCCGGGGAGTGGATCGCCTCCTGCGCGGCCGCTTTGTAACGCGCGAGCAGTTCCGGTGGCAGACCCTTCGGAACATGGACGCCGAACCAGTTCGAAATCTGGTCCATCCCTTCGATGCCCGCCTCGCTGGAGGTCGGGACGTCTGGAAGACCAGCATATCTCTTCGGGCTCAATACCATCAAAGGCTTGAAGTCGCCCGCAGCGATACCAGTCTGAAGGCTGCCGGGGCCTTCGATCGCGAGTTGAACCTGATTGGAAATGAGTTCCGGAAGCAGCGGCGCGGTGCCGCGATAATGCACCGGGTTCATTACGATGTTGGCCTTCTTCTGCAGCAGTTCGGCCAGCAGGTGAGAAAAACTCCCAATACCGACGGTGCCGAAATTCAGTTTGCCAGGATCGGCTTTCGCAAGCGCGATGAAGTCCTGCATCGTATTGACGCCGGTTTGGGCGTTGGTGGTGACGACGAAAACACCTTCGGTCGCCAGAGCCAGATGATCGAGCGCATCGACCGGGTCCTGCTTGTAGCTCCGGCTGATATGTGGATTGACCACGATTTGGGACCCGGCGCTGAACAACATCACGCTTCCATCCTTCGGCGCGTCGGTGACGGCCGACACGCCAATATAGCCGGTGGCGCCGGGGCGGTTTTCGACGATGACCTGACGTCCGATCTGCTTCCCGAACGGAACGGCAAAAAGGCGTGCCGAGGTATCGGTAAGCCCCCCGGGCGGGACGCCGACAACCAGGCGAACCGGGCCGGTATCCTGTGCAAGGCTATTGGACTTCGAGGCGAGGATCGCGGCGGCCGCGCCGATGGAGTATTTTCCGAATTGGCGTCTGTTGATGTTCATTTTATTCCCCTTTTTTGTATCCGGCGACGGGTTGTCCCGCCTCTTTTGCGCCGGCCGGCCTCGTAAGGCCCCGCGCCATACTGCTAAAAGTGTATACCGAATGCAATTTTATTTTTGCGTTTCGCCAATAATTTCGAGAGTGCGCAAAAAGCGGGCTTGATGCCTAAGTTATGGAGCTTTCATTGTTTTTCTGAGGGTCAACGGAGCTCGTTAAAGTGCTTGCATATGGCGCTCGCTCCGGTGACGCCCTTCGTGGGGTATGGGCAGCCGCTCGATAGTCCTGTTAGCCGCAACGAGAGCATTGTCGGGTAAGCCGGCTCAATCGAAAGGCCGGTCGATCTGATCCGGCAGGACAGCTCGCCTTCTGGTGGCAAATGGTTGGCGGTTCCAGCGATTTCCCTTGCTGGAAAAATGGTGTATGCACTACTCACTCTCTTGAGAGGAGCCTGACCATAATATGAGCTTTAAGAAATCGGTGCAGACCGTCTAAAGTGAGAAAAAAATGCAGGAAATACAAGAAATTGAACGCAATATTCCGTTGGGGGAGCGCGTTTACGACCTTATAAAGAAAATGATTACCGATGGTGAATTAGAGCCAAGTCAGGCGGTTCCCGAAAGTGTTCTCGCAAAAAGGCTAGGCGTAAGCCGGTCTCCGGTAAAAGCTGCGCTTACGCGGCTGCAGGAAGACGGCCTGGTTGTCGGCGAGGCATGGAAGAAACCCCATGTCGCGCCACTTGACCGGAGATACGTCAACAACGCCTATCAGGTCCGCAAGGCGCTTGACGCACAATGCGCCATTCAGGCGATTGGCAATATACCTCCCGCACGAATAGAGGAGTATGCCAAGATGCTTGATGAGGCCAAGGTCGGCCTCGAAACAAATGACCCGTCACGTGTCCGCGACGCTTTTTTCTTCTTCCAACAATTATTGCAGGACTATTGCGACAATGATTTGCTCAGGGGAATGCAAGGAAAGCTCCATGATCATTTGACGCGTATTCGCAATGCGATTCACAAGTCAGATGACGGTGAGTGGCTCAAGATGGAATATTGGATGCTGCGTGAGCAACTGGATGCACTGCGTGCCCGCGACGCGTCGCGCCTGGTCACGACCTTGAACAATCAACACGATCAATTTGTGCGGTGGTTGTTTAGCAACTGGCAGCTTTAGTCTTTGGCCGACTGCAATGCCTGCAGATGCAATTCGCTTTGAGGAACGCAACAGTATGGCGCGGGATTCTGCTTTCAAGCGGTCGAAAATTGTGCATACTGTACGCGGTTGATGCGTTCGACGGTTTTCCTCCCTCTGAGGTCGCATCGACACCCCCCCTCGGAAGGTTTTCAACCTTCACATCTTGATAGGGCCTCTGGTTTCAGAGGCCCTTTTTTCGTCACCCATGGACCAAGGGCGTATGGTTCCAAGCGGAACGATCGGAACCACGCGACAAGGCGACGATGCTCGGTGGAGTGTTCTGGAACACTGACCTGATCCCCGAAAACTGGAGGGAAGCTGGGTCTCCGGTCACTGGCGCCGTTGCGAGTGCAGTCATGCCGGAATAGGCCGGTTCGCTGCGTAGCTCGATGCGTAAGAGAAGATCGCAGGCAGCCCTCCGGTGTGGACGAACACGACCCGGTCCGACGCGCTCAGGCGACCGGCGCGGATGTCTCCGACGAGTCCGGAAAAGCCCTTTCCCGAATAGACCGGATCGACGACAATCCCTTCCGTGCGGGCGAGCAATGCCGCGGCATCCTGAGCCGCCAGTGCGGGCTTGCCGTATTCATCACCCACGTATTCGGTAGAATTGCTGATGCCCTCGGCGCCAACCTTTATCTCGAAGCCAAGAAGATCGGCCGCCGACACGCATCGTTGCGCGATCTCGTCCGGGGTTTCGTAGGCTTCGTTACGGGCGTCCATCGGATTGATGCCGCGAACCTTAACGTCATGACCGAGAATTTCCGCGGCAGCCTGCAATCCGGCCTGCGTGCTGACCTGCGAGGTCGCGTAGATGTGCGTTGGCAGCGGCTCGCCCTGAGCCTCCAACTGATCGATCAGTTCCACGTAGGCGCCGATATAGGCCACGGCCGCCAGCGTCAGCGCCCGGTCCGACCCCATGCCAAGGATCATCGGCGTGCGGCCCTCGGACTGCAGCCGCGCCGCCATATCCTCTTTGGCCTGCTTCATCGAAGATGTCGCCTCGACCGGAACGATCTGCGCACCAAACATGCGGGCGATCAGTTGATTACCCTGAATCGTTTCGAAATGTGCATCCTTGCGTGGCATCAGGATGCACTCGAGTCCGAGCTTGGCGGCCGCCGCTGCCAGTTGCCGAGACTGGTTCGACTGGGACGCTGCTCCCTGAACGACAACATCAACGCCGCGGCTGAGTGCATCGCCAAGAATATACTCGTGCTGGCGAACCTTGTTGCCGCCAAAGGCCAGCCCGGTGCAGTCGTCACGCTTGAACCAGATTTTCGGTCCGGCGAGCGCCTCGGTCAGCCGCGGGCAGAATTCCAGCGGCGTGGGAAGATGCGCGAGGCGGGCGCGGGGGAGACGGGCTAGCGCGTCGGCCAGTTCGCTTTTGGAGAATTTGGACATGTGCTGGTCTTTTCGATAAACTGAATTTCACGCGATGACGGAATCCGCCGGGAAGCTGACGATCGACGGATCAGGAAAGACGGCTTCCGTTTTCGGGATCAAAGAGGCTGAGGCGCGATGCGTCGATGCGCAGCCGTGTGGAACCGGTTTGGGTGACCGATCCGGCACGCAGCAATGCTGACTGCTCCGCTCCAGCGTACTGGAAAAGTACAACGTCGTCGGAACCGGTCGGCTCAATCAGCGTCACATTGACCTCGATATCAAGTTCATGGGCTGAAGGCGCTGATTTACCGTTGGCCAACGAGATATGTTCGGGGCGAATGCCAACGGTCAGCTTCCGTCCATCGGACCGCAGTGAGGCTGCAAACTCGTCCGGTCCGGCGAGAACAGTATCGGTGCCATCGAGCGCCACGCGACCGCCGCGGCTGACTGCCGGAAGCAGATTGATTCTCGGATTGCCGATGAAGGTTGCGACAAAAAGATTGGCAGGCTTGTTATAGACCTCGTTGGGCGTTCCAAACTGCTGGATCACGCCCCTGTCGAGAATGGCGATCCGGCTTGCGAGCGTCATCGCCTCAATCTGGTCATGGGTCACATAAACCGTGGTCCTTCCCATGCGCTGGTGAAGCTTTTTCAGCTCGGTGCGCATTTCCACGCGCAGCAGCGCATCGAGATTCGACAGCGGTTCGTCGAACAGGAACAGATCGGGTTCGCGCACAAGTGCCCGCCCAATGGCGACGCGCTGGCGCTGGCCGCCGGACAACTGCGCGGGTTTTCGATCGAGGAGGTGTTTGATCTGGAGAAGCGAGGCGACATCATCCACAGCCTTGTCTCGTTCAGCCTGCGGTACCTTCCGCATTTCGAGCGGGAAGGCAATGTTCTGACGCACTGTCATAGAAGGATATAGCGCGTAGGACTGGAACACCATCGCGATATCACGGTGCTGGCAGGGGACATCGTTCAGCACGCGCCCTCCCAGACGGATTTCGCCGGAGGAGATGCTGTGCAAGCCAGCGATGGCGTGAAGAAGGGTCGACTTGCCGCAGCCGGATGGGCCGAGCAAGACCAGGAATTCCCCCGATGCGACCTCGATGTTGATATTGTTCAGGACACAAAGGTCACCAGCATAGTATTTGTAGACCTTATCGAGTTCGAGCGAAGACATCAGCTGTTCCTTTTGTGCGGGCTTGCGCCCTTGACGGTAAATCAGGTTGGGAGGCGATCGGTTCGAGCGCAGACTGATCGTCCCTGCTGGAAACGAACAGGACGCCTCGCTGGACCCAGGCGACGCCCCGTTCATTCCCAAGATTCTTAGGCGGCCTGTTGGGCGATGAGTTGTGCCAGCATGCCTTCCTCTTCACGCGACAGGTCCGTCAACGGCGGACGAACCGGACCGGCGTCGAAGCCCTGCAGGCGAACGCCAGCCTTGACGGCGGATACAGCATAACCCTTTGCGCGATTGCGGATCGCCATGAAGGGATAGAAGAAATCCCTCAGAATACGTTCGCAGGTGGCGCGATCACCGGCGCGAAGCGCTGCGTAGAACTCGTTGGCAAGACCCGGCACGAAGTTGAACACAGCCGACGAATAGGTGGTGAAGCCGGCGCCGAGATAGGCTTCAGCGAAGAGTTCAGCGGTCGGCATGCCGCCGAGGTACATAAGGCGGTCGCCCATCTTGGCGGTGATCTGACGGACGAGGCCGATATCGCCGGTGCCGTCCTTGAAGCCGATCAGGTTCGGGCACTCGTCGCAAAGGCGGGCGAGCGTGTCGGCCTGCAGCACAGAGTTGTCGCGGTTATAGACCATGACGCCGATATCGATCGACTGGCAGACCTTCTTGATGTGCGCGTAAAGCCCTTCCTGCGGCGCGTCGATCAGGTAATGCGGCAGAAGCAGGATGCCATCGGCGCCAATCTTCTGAACCGACTGCGCGATTTCGACAGCGACCTCGGTGCCGTAACCGCAACCCGAAACGATGGCGGTCTCACCGGCAACTTCCTTTGCGGCGGCGACGATACCGGGAATTTCATCAGGCTTGAGTGAGAAGAATTCACCCGTGCCGCCGGCAGCGAACAGCACCGGCGCCTTGTAGCCGGCAAGCCAGGCAACATGCTTCTTGTAGCTTTCCGGGGCGAAACGCCCCTCCGCGTCAAAGTGCGTAACCGGGAAGGAAAGAAGGCCAGATCCGAGTGCGGCTTTTATCTGTTCAGGTGTCATATGCAATCTCGCTTGTCGCTGTGAGGTATTAAGGAAAACCGGTCAGGATTTCGCAGTCCGAAATTCCTGGTCGGGCAGGTCGAGCACCGCCTTGCCACGGAAACCGGGTTGCAGGACTGCAGCAGCAGTTTCCGGGAGGTCCGCCCAAGGTCGGCGCATCTGCACAGCGGTCTTGAGCTTACCGTTCTGCAGAAGTTGGATTAATTGTGTTAGCAGAGCGCCGACACGGCGCTCGCCTATAGCGAAACCCTGCAGCGAACCACCGCTTCGCATCAGGGCGTCGAGGCCCGGGAACACGGCGTCCTCGCCGGAACTCCAGCCAAGCGATTGCACGGCACCGCCCGCTTTAAGCAGGTTCACCGCCCGAACCAATGACGGCCCGCCCAGCGTTTCGACGACAAGGTCGGCGTTCGGAGCATGTGCAAGGTCTGTGACGACTTCATGTGCGCCCAGCTGCAGAAGGAGATCACGGTCCCTTTCGGATCTGGTCGCCGCGACGACGTGTGCGCCGCCCAGACGGGCCAATTGAACCGCAAACTGTCCGACACTGCCCGACGCGCCGGTAATGAGCACCGTTCGTGCGAGGATCGGACCGTTGCGTGTCAGAACCGCCAATGCCGTTGTCGCGGCGGTCGCCAGTGTGACCGCCTCGCCGAGGTCGACATCTTCGGGAACGACAGCAATATCGTCCTGGTGTACGATCCGAGCTTCAGCCCAGCCACCCGACAGCCCGCGCGCCACCACTCGCGTTCCGACCGGCGGAGCCTTGACGCCCGGTCCGAGTTCGCTGATCACGCCCGCTGTATCCCAGCCGGGAACGAAACCTTCCGCAAATCCACCATGTACCGCCCGGCGCGATTCCCCGCGATTGAGAGCGATCACCCGGACATCGATCGCAACCTCTTCCTGGCCCGGGCGTGGGCGGCTGCGCTCTGCGGGCTTCAGGCCGCTGCTCGTGGCTTCGTAGACGCGCATATCCGACCTCACTTCGAAAGGATTTCACGCGGCAGCCGCGTCAGGCGCTCAGGACCGCGTTCCGTGACGGCCACGGTTTCGCTGAACGCGAGTTCAGGGGTGTGAACGACGACATGGAAAACCATGCCGGCCTCGAAGGTCCACACCTGCCCGGGCGCCATAATTCGGGTATGGTCGCTGACACGAGGCACCGCCTGGTACCCGAGCGTGTAGGCTGTGATCTGGGTGAAAGTGTTCTTGAGCCCCTGACGGACTACCGCGTCTCGGCAGATTGCATCCACTGCCTGACCGCTCGCTCCCGGAACCATAGCTTCGATCTGACGATCCTGGATTTCGACCAGTCGCGCGGCAAGTTCGCGATCGGCCGGAGAAACCGGCCCGACAACAACAGGTCTGACGACGCGCCCGCTGTAGCCGCGGTATTGCGGCGTCGCCTCGAGAAAGAGACGTTCGCCGACTTCCCATGCGGCCCCGCGTACGCCGCCGATCAACGCATCTTCACCGGTCATTCGGCCGAGCAAGGCAGCCTTGGTGTTGTCGGCGCCATGTCGGATCGAAGCTTCATACATCGCTGCCAGAGTATCGCGGTCCAGCGTGCCAGCCCGGACCGTTTCAGCGCCGGCGGCGACGATGGCGTCAGCGATTTCAGCCGCGCTACGGATATAAGACAGCTCCGCTGGCGACTTGATCAGTCTCTGTTCCCAGATCACACCGGAGAAGTCGACGATCTCCATGCCGGGATTGCCGGCGCGAATCAGGTTCAACCGCTCGATCGTGAGAATGTTGCTGTCCTTTTCGACCGCCAGCTTCTTCGGCGCAAACCGGGCAATGGCCCTGGCGATCCGTGCCTGCGAATCCTCGTCGTCGGCGAAGGTCTCAATCGAGCGCGACCACGACTGGTCGAGGAATGTGCCCAGGTCGAGTTCGCGTACGATCAGCCAGGGCTCGCCCCTTGCAGGGATCAAGGCAGCCTGGTAGCGCGCCGCCGTCGCGAGATATCCGAAAAGATAGGCAAGATGATCGATCTGGTCGACCAGCAGCATGTCGGCGCCACGGACAACCATCTCTGCCTGGATCGCAGCGACCCGCGCCTTGTATTCGGCCAGCTCAAAATCCAGAGGTCCGTGGGGGGGATAGGTCGTCTCGACTGCCTGCGTCGTCATGGGATGTCCTGCCTTGCTTGTTCGTCGTGATAGTTGGCGCCGTCCGCGATCGGCCAGAGGTGCCGTCCCAGGCGTTTCCGCTGCAACCTGCCAACATCGACCGGCGACAGACCGGGCGGATCGGCGGTGATGATCCTGGCGGCGCGCGTTGCGAACCAGGCCCGGAAGTGCTGGCTCGATTTCAGCGCGACGATCGGGAACTGAGCGATGTCAATGCCTGCTTTGATAAACCAGCTGTCGTCGAGTGTCTGGCGCCTGCCATTTGAAACGACAACATCGACGGAACCGATGCGCAGCGTGGCGATCAAGCCAAGATCGATCTCCTCGCCGGTGCCCATCGGGCTCTTGACATGCAGGAGGCCGTTGTTGAGCCCCAGTACCTCGGCCTCGGCCAGAATGGGTTCTCCGAGCAGGGCATTGCTATGCCCCCCAAGGGTAACGTGGATTCGCGCGCCAACGCCCGCATCCGCCGCCTGCTTTACAGTGGATGGGTCATTGATATGCGAAAAGCAGGCGCGTGATCCTGACGCGATCAAGGCCGAGAGAAGATGTGTTCCGTCCCCGGGCGTGCCGGCGCCTGTATTATCGGAGAACTCGTTGATCACGATCATGGAGCGGCCGTCTCGCACGGCTTCGCGAACCGCGCCTTCGGCATCAAGGCACTCCACCTTGATCTCGCCACGCCGCCTCCAGAGATCGGCAGCGATCCGCTTGGCGAGAGCGCGCGCGTCTGCTTTACCCTTGCGCGTGACGACCACCACCGACGCGCCGATATGCGGCACGTCGACATAGGGGAAACCGTGCATGATGCGCGCGCAGGCGACGCCACGATCTTTTTCGATCTCCGCGCAAAGAGCGTCGAGATCCTCGAAAACCGGAAGATTGGTCGGAACCGGCGGAAAGAGCATCGGAACGGGCTCGACCGCCGTTTCGAACTGAACCTTGCCTAGAACAATGTCGGAGAGGCATCTCGCGGCCTCAACCCCACGCTCATGTTGATCGACATGCGGATTGAACCGGACCGGAAAAATCCCCTGGCAGAGATCGCCGAGCTGCTGGCGAATATTTCCGTGGAGATCCAGCGTGGCGACGATCGAAAAATCCGTCCCCATACGCGCGCGTAGCGCGGCACAGATGTCTTCCTCGATGCTGTCAACCCCTTCAGCGACGCCCGCGCCGTGCAAGGACAGCAGCAATCCATCCAGATCGGACGATGCCACCCGCTCAACCAACTCGTCGCGCAATGCGATATAGGCCTCGCGACGGATTATGCCTGAAGGTGTCGCCTCGGCGTAGATCAGAGGGATGAGATCGAAACCAAGCCGCCCGCCTTCGTCGAACAAGCCACCAAGATACGTTCGCGCACCGTGACTGAATTTCACGATCTCTTGCGCCCTCAGAACCTGGAATGCAGCCAGATCAGTCGGCGTGGCAAACGTATTCGTTTCGTGGAATATCCCACCGACACCTACACGAAGCATGCTCACCGTCCCTCTTTCATTCAAACTGTCGTCAGTTGGCTTGCGGCGCGACGAGGTCTACATATTGTCGAGCGCAATAGGCGAGAGGATCCGTTTCCGACACAGCGCCCGAAACAATGCGGCCAATGATCAGCGTGTGATCGCCCGCCTCGACGATGCTGTGAACTTCGCATTCGGCATGAGCGCGAACGCTCTCGAGAATAGGCGCGCCGAAATTCTCGCTCGCCTCCCAACGAACTGTGGAGAACTTGTCCATGTCTCCGACAGCGAAGGCATTCGAAATGCCGGATTGACCTCTGGAGAGGAAGTTGACAACGAAGCTCTCCCGATCCCGGATTGTCTGCAGCGTGTATTTGGCGTTCTGCAGGCAGACGGCCAGAAGGGGCGGATCGAGAGACACCGACATGACGGCGCTCACAGTGAGGCCCACCGGCCGATCGCTTTCATCCATGGCCGTGACGACTGTCACGCCGCTCGGGAAGCCGGAAAAAATGCCCCGAAAGACAGCAGGATCAAGGGACAGATCGGAAATTCCGCGCGTTTGAGCGAGGGTCATTAACACATCCTCCAAAAGTGAATACTGCATGCACTAGCTTAGTGCCGTCAATTTGTCGAGTGTTATGTTATGTGCACGAAAATTTGCTTCTATCAAGCGGTTTCACGCAGTTTTGTCGCTTGACAAATTTCCAGTCGCTTTGATTAAAGTGAATACTGCATGGCGACGACACTTGCCGCCTTTTTCGCGTTATGCATCCTAAAATCAACGGGGAACGGAGAATCATCATGAAGGCAAGATCGCTTTTTCTGACGACAGCATTTCTTCTGGCTGGCGCGGCAAATTCACTCGCGGAAGAGAAGAAAATCGAAGTGCTGCACTTCTGGACTGCAGGCGGAGAAGCCGCCGCAGTTGGGGTGATTAAAGACGCCATGACGGCCAAGGGATACACCTGGCTGGACTCGCCGACGTCCGGCACGGAGGCGCTCAATCAGGTGCTGCGTTCGCGTGTAGTCTCCGGTACGGCTCCGGGTGCGGTGCAGCTGCACTCCCAGGAAGTTGCGCCCTGGGTCGAGCAGGATGCGCTCACCGACCTGTCCACCCTCGCCGCCGAGGGCAATTGGGACAACGTGATGTCGAACGCGATCACTCCGTTCGTCAAACAGAAAGGAACCTTCTTTGCGGTTCCGGTCGAAATGCACCGCGCCAATTGGCTGTGGTACAACAAGAAGGTTTTCGACAAGCTGGGCCTGCAGCCGCCGAAGACGCTCGACGAATTCAAGGTCGCAGCGGACAAGCTGCGCGAAGCCGGGATCATCCCGCTCGCGATTGGCGGCCAGAACTGGCAGGAAGCGACCCTCTTCGAATCTGTGCTGGTTGCAGTCGCCGGTCCTGATTTCTACAAAAAGGCGATCATCGAGCAGAACGAGGAGGCCCTCCGCAGCGATACGATGCTCAAGGTCTTCGACGAATTCCGCAACATGAACAAGTATATCGATCCGAACTTCCCGGGTCGTGACTGGAACATCGCAACCCAGATGGTTATGAACGGAACAGCGGCAATGCAGGTCCTGGGCGATTACGCAAAGGGCGAGTTTGCCATTGCCAAGCTGCAGCCGAACGTTGACTACGGTTGTGTTCCTGCCCCAGGCACCGCTGGCACTTATCTCAGCGTTGTTGACATCTTCGCGTTCTTCAAGAGCGCCGATCCCAACGTCCAGGCCGCTCAGGTCGACCTTGCGAAGATCGTCATGGATCCGGCGACCCAGCTTGCCTTCAGTGTCAAGAAGGGCTCTATCCCGGCGCGGACGGATGTGAAGGTTGACGCCTTGGATTTCTGCGGGCAAGAAGCCTACCGTGACCGCGGCGAGGCTGAAGCTCAGGGCCAGGTCTTCCCGTCTGTCGGTCACTTCGAGGCATGGAGCCCCGCCAAGAGCGGCGCATTCATGGACGTTATCTCCACGTTCTTCGAGCAGCCTTCCATGACTTCGCAGCAGGCCGTCGATCAGCTTGTGAGCGGTCTCCAGTCGGCCGAGTAATCGTGCGGTAGCCCGCATTATGCGGTGGCGCGTGCAGGCATCATCCGTCAAGGTCACGGCCGCACGCGCTTCGCCAATTCCTGCCCGCAGAATCGGCCGCGACGCCGATCGAACCAGCTATGAGACAGACTGAATGGCTATATCATCAGAAAGCGTGGCGGCCCGCCGCGCCGTCCCTGAGGAGGGGCGAATCCGAGGGCTTTTGGGCCGATTTGCATCCCAGATCGCATTGGCGCCGTCGGTCGCGATTACCGCCGTTTTCGTCTACGGCTTCATGCTATGGACCGTCTATATCTCGTTCACCGCCTCCAGCATGATGCCCAACTACAAATGGGTTGGGCTGGAGCAATATGTCAGGCTGTGGTCAGATCCCGTCTGGAACCGATCCGTCGTCAACATTTTCATTTTCAGCGGACTCTATATCGCGCTGACCATGACGGTGGGGCTTTTTCTTGCGATCCTCCTCGATCAGAAGGTCCGCGCCGAAGGGGCTCTGAGACTGGTCTATCTTTATCCGATGGCGCTATCGTTTATCGTGACCGGGACGGCCTGGAAGTGGATCCTCAACCCAGGCCTCGGTATCGAGCGCCTCGTCAAGCTTTGGGGCTGGGAGAATTTTCGCTTCGATTGGCTGGTCGATCCTCAGTTTGCTCTGTACACGATCGTCATAGCCGGCGTTTGGCAAGCTTCGGGCTTCGTCATGGCCTTGTTCCTCGCCGGCCTGCGCGGCATTGATGACGATCTGGTGAAGGCCGCCCGCCTGGACGGCGCCACCGGTCCCTCAATTTATCGTCGCGTCATTCTGCCCTTGCTCGGACCGACCTTCCTGACCGTGATCGTCGTTCTGATACAGCAGGCATTCAGGACATTCGACCTCGTGATCGCCTTGACCGCCGGTGGCCCGGCGAACAGCACTCACCTGCCGGCGACTTTCATGTACCGAGCAGCCTTCCAGCGTTCTCAGCTTGGCGTCAGTGCGGCGAGTGCGGTGATGATCTTCATGACCATTGTCGCGATCCTTATCCCTTACCTTTACACCTCCAGCAGGAAGAGCGGCCATGAGCACAAATGAGATGGTTCTCGGGACCGGTTTTGCGCATCGCCTCACCCGGTTCTTCATCTATGGCGCCCTCGTGTTGATGGCCGCCATGTATCTCTTCCCGCTGTTCGTGGTTTTGATGACTTCGCTGAAGAGCGCCGAAGAAATCCGAACGGGGACGATCATCGATCTCCCCTCAGCGCCTTCGTTAAAGTCCTGGTACGATGCCATGTTCGTCGCCTGCATCGGCGTATCGTGCAACGGCCTGAGCAAGCACTTTATCAATTCATTCACGATGGTCACGCCGGCGGTTCTTCTTTCGACGTCGATCGGCGCGTTGAACGGCTTTGCTCTCACCCAATTCCGTTTTCGCGGCGATACGCTGGTCTTCGCATTCCTTCTTTTTGGCGTATTCCTGCCCCTGCAGATCGTCCTGATCCCGCTCGCCAGCGTTCTTGGCAAGATCGGAATTGCCAACAGCATATGGGCCCTGGTGCTCGTGCACGTGATTTACGGCATACCGTTCACGACGCTGTTTTTCCGCAACTTCTTCGTTACCGTGCCGCATGAGATCACCAGCGCAGCCAAGATGGACGGCGCCGGCTTCCTCCAGATCTTTTTCCGCATCGTCCTGCCAATCTCGATCCCCAGCTTCGTCGTTTCGATCATCTGGCAATTCACAAACATCTGGAACGACTATCTCTTCGCCACCACCTACACGTCAGGCGATTCTTCTCCGGTAACGGTCGGACTCTATAATATGGTGGCATCGACCACCGGGGTGAAAGCCTACAACGTGGACATGGCCGCTGTGCTTCTGACCGCCCTCCCCACCCTCATCGTCTACATCTTTGCCGGTCGCTACTTCATTCGCGGTCTCGTCGCGGGAGCCGTCAAAGGATGAAGCACTGCTGGCGCAAAATTCACCGGGAAACATTGTCATGACCGCGAATTACGACTTCATCATCATCGGGGCCGGGTCGGCCGGCTGTGTCCTTGCCAACAGGCTCAGCGCCGATCCGGCGGCGAAGGTCCTCCTTCTTGAAGCGGGTGCGCGCGACCGTAACCCTCTCATTCGCATTCCGATCGGCGTGAATTATACGGTTGGCAGCAAGATCGACTGGCAGATGCTCAGCGAGCCCGAGCCGGGACTCGATGGCCGTCAGATCAACCTGCCCCGCGGCAAGGTGCTCGGCGGGTCGTCAGCGATCAATGGCATGATTTTCGTGCGTGGGCATGCCGAGGACTTCAACGACTGGGAACGCGGTGGTGCGACCGGCTGGAACTACGACGCCGTGCTGCCGTATTTCAAACGCCTCGAGAATTGGCATGGACCTGCTTCGCAGGCGCGCGGCAGCCTCGGTCCGATTGCAGTGGCCTACGGAAAATACCGGACACCCTTGTTGGAGGCTTTTCTTCATGCAGGCGAGCAAATGGGCTATTCGGTCGTCGACGACTACAACACCGGCAATCATGAAGGATTCAACTGGGTCCAGTACAATATCGACCCGGACAAGGCCGTCCGCGTCTCAGCAGCGCATGGCTATCTCCAGCCGGTTCGGGACAGAAAGAACCTCACGATCGTCACCGGCGCGCACGTCGTAGGGCTGACGATTGCGCAACAGCGATGCACCGGCCTCCGCTATGTCGTAGATGGCAAGGAGATCACGGTCTGTGCCGGCGAAACGATCCTATCGGCCGGCTCCTACATGTCCCCGCAATTGTTGATGCTGTCAGGCATTGGCCCCGCCGATGATCTGAGCCGTGTCGGGATCAAGCCGGTCCACGACCTGCCCGGCGTCGGTCAAAATCTGCAGGATCACGTTGGAGCGCTGGTACAGTTCGCCAGCACGAAGCCGCTCACCTACTATTCGCTCAAGAACCCAATGCGCGGCGCAAAGGCCCTCGCAGAATATCTATTCCAGAACTCCGGTCCGATTGCGGTGTTCCCGATGGCGGTGCAGTCCTTCCTCAAGAGCGATCCATCGCAGGAGCGTCCCAACCTGCAGATTCAGTTCTATCCTGTTAGCCGCGACCTGAAAGATCCGGCCGGCAAGATAGGAACGTTCAGCGCCTATTCGCTTCAATATGGGCTGATGCGGCCCAAGTCGCGAGGCGCCCTGACGCTGCGGTCAGCGAATCCATTCGAACAGCCCAGGATCCAGCACAACTTCCTCACGCATCCTGACGACGTTCAGGCGATGACTGACGCACTCCGCCTCGTGCGGGAAATTGGGTCCCAAGCAGCGTTCAAGGAATTCAGCGGCGGCGAAATGGATCCGGGTCTCGACGTCCAATCCGACGCCGACATCCAGGCCTACAACCGCAGAGTTCTGGCAAGCGAACTCCATCCGGCCGGCACATGCAAGATGGGCTCAGATGAATTGGCTGTGGTCGATCCGGAGTTGCGCGTTCGTGGAATTGAAGGCCTGAGGGTTGCCGATGTGTCGATCATGCCTGTGCTGACGTCCGGCAACACCAATGCGCCGGCCATGATGATCGGTGAACGAGCCTCCGCGCTCATCCTGGGACAGGCGTAGAGCGGAAGCTGAATCCAGTACCAGATGCGGACCCTTCTTCGATCCGTTCGTTGACGGTGGCTTGCCGTCCGAACGTCGTTGGCAAAACGGGTCATGAAAAAGAAAAGTGAATACACTTTATACACAGGGAGTCGATTGTGACAGAAACAGCTCAAAAGCAAATCGCCGCGATTCGGCAGGAGGTGGCGGCTCTCTCCTTCACCAAATTCGAGCAAAACGATGCATTGGCGTTGGGGAAAACACTCCTCGCACTGGCGGAAGCGGCGTCGCTTCGCGTCGCGATCGGTGTTGATCTTGGAGAGCAGGTGATGTTCCGCGCGTCCCTGCCGGGCACGAGCGCCGACTATCAAACGTGGATCGATCGCAAGTTCAACACGGTGCGCCGCTTCGGAAAATCCTCGATGGAGCTGGAGTTGACCGCCGGGTTCGAGCCGGGATTTGCCGCCGAACGTGCCCTTGATCCGGCACGGTTCGTTCTCTGTGGCGGCGCCGTTCCGATCCTGATCGGCGAGACTGTCGTTGGATGCATCGGCTGCGCTGGACTGGCTTCGATAGAAGACCATCGGTTTGTGATTCAGGCGCTCGCTACCTATCACAAATCCGTTGACGCGAAATAATCTAAATTGCATACTGAATGCACTTTTGAAACTCAGACACCTCAGGAAGGATGCTGTATGTACCCGTTCAAATTGAGCCCCCAGGATGCGGAGATGATCGAAAAGGCAAAAGCCCTCAAGGAGGTCTTTGCTTCGCGTGCCCGCAAGGTCGATGAAGAGGGCGGCTGGCCTCACGACAACTGGAAGGACATTGTCGAGGGCGGCTTTCTCAAGCTCGGCGTCCCGAAGGAATACGGTGGTTACGGCGAGGAAGACGCAGGTTTCAGCCATGCGTGCCATGCAGTCGTCGAAATCTTCGCCTCGGTTTGCGGCAGCACCGGCTGGATCATCCAGAACCAGTATCACTGCCATGGCCTGGTGGCCGCGCTCGGCACCGAGCAGCAGAAGCGGCGAATCTTCTCCGATATCGTGACGAACGGCGTCGGTATCGCTTCGGTCGGCAGTGAAGTGGCACCCGGCCGCAATACGTCTACGCCGCACAAGGATGGCAAGATCACGTTCACGTCGGATATCACGCCCACCGACGGTGGCTTCCTCGTCAACGGCTTCAAGGGATTCACCAGTGGCGGCGGCGCGGCGAAGTATCTTCTGTGGTGGGGTGTCGTTCCGGGAACCGATGATCCGGACATTGGCGTCTGCGTCTTCCTGATCGAACTTCCTCACGCTGGCGTCGAATTCGCATCTGGCTGGGATGAAGCAATCGGCATCCGGTCGTCGCTCTCCGGCGGCGCAAAGTTCACGGACGTCTTCATTCCGTGGAAAAACGTGCTTGGCGAACCGGGCGACTTCAACCAGATTCATCCCTACACGTTCGAACTGGCTTACGCCTCGCATTCCCTGGGCTCGGCTCAGGGCATCTATGACGAAGTGCGCCAGTCCGTCGCCGCGCGCCAGTTCCTTCAGGACGATGCGACCAACATGTACTCGCTTGGCGAAATGGCCTCGGCGATCGCCGCAACCCGCTCGCAGCTCTGGTATGCGCAGCATCTCTATGACCAGAAGATGTGGGGTGAAGCCTCTCACGCGACGCTGATGGGCCTGCACATGGCCAAGACGACGGCGGTCATGTGTGCGAACAAGGCAGCCGAAATCGTCGGCACGCGCGCTGTGTTCCACTGGAGCCCCATTCCGCGTCTGGCTCGCGACGCCCGCGTCGCAACGCTGCATACGCGCGAAAGCCTGATCATGAAGGTCGTTGCCAAGACCGAGGTGACTCAGGAATACTTCCCGAAAGCTAAGTATGGACGCCGTCTTCCGGCGAGCGAACGTAAGACCTGGGCCGACTTTGGCTTCAAGTTCGAGCGCGACGTGGCGTAACGGTGATGGAAGCGAAGAGCCTGTTACCCTTCGAGCGCGCCGAGTACAGGGCGCGTATCGAACGGGTCGTGAAGGAAATGGCGGATCGGGGCGCCGATCTGCTTCTCGTCGATCAGATCGACAGCCTCGCCTATCTGACTGGCTACTCGCATTCGGCGGCACGTTATCAGGCTGCGTTGATCTCGCCTTCGGGCGAGATCACGCTGCTGATCCGATCGTCGGATTTGCCCGGCGCAAAGCGCCAGGCAACGGCAGACGCCTTCGAGACCTTTCACGATCATGAAGACGAAATCGCGTTGCTTACCCGCCTGCTCGGCGACAGCGGCGCGAAGACACTCGCCATCGAGACAGATAGCCACTTTCTGACCATCCAGCGCCTTGAGCGCATAGAAGCAGCGCTGCCGGCGCTGAAGTTTGCGGATTTCGGCAAGGTTATCTGGGAACACCGGCTGATCAAGTCGCCGGCGGAGATCGAGGCGCTGCGCCGAGCCTGCGCAATCGCGGATGCGACCGTTCAGGCCGGAACCGACGCGATCGCGGTTGGCCGCTCGGAGCGTGAGCCCGCGATTGCCGCCTATCGCGCCGCAATCAGCATGGGAGCGGACAACGGCCGCATCGCCGTGTTCGGTTACGGCAGCACGGTGGCCAACATGCACGGTCGTCTCGGCGAACGTATCATGGAGGCTGGCGAGCTCTATTTCATCGAGGCGGTGCCACAGGTCTACGGCTATTCTGGACGCCTTGCGAGACCAATGGCGGTGGGCAGGCTTTCCGACGGTCATCGCAAGATCGCCGAGAGGGTCGTTGAAATCCAGGACGAGTTCATCGCGGCCATGGTTCCTGGCGCCATTTCGGGAGAGATCGACCGCAAAGCCCGTGAGACGATGCTGCGCGAGGGGCTGAAGAAGACCTATCCGCAGGTTTCCGCCTATACGCTTGGCTACCATTCCGTCCCCCGTACCTCGGATCACACCAGGATCTTCATGCCCAACGAAACCTGGGCGATAGAGCCGAACATGGTATTCCACGTTATCCATTATTCCGAAGGGATGCCGTTCAGCGAAACCGTGCTTGTCACGGAAACGGGACCGGTTCGCCTGACCCAGACCCCCAGGGAGATTGCAATTCGATGAGCAACGATAAACAGCGTGTTCTGGTGATCGGTGGATCCAGCGGCATGGGAGAAGCGGGCGTTCGCGCGCTTCTTTCCGCCGGTGCCCGCGTCGTTATGGCAGACATCAAGCCTGCTCCGGAGGATCTCGGCGCAGAGCGCGTTCTGACGATCGATATCGGCAACGACACTGCGATCAACGCCGTGGTCGCCGAGGCTGCTGGCGTTCTGGGTGGCCTCGATGCCGTCTGGAATAATGCCGGTGTCTGTTGTGTCGGTTCGGTGGAGAGTATGGACCTCGACGCGTTCGACAAGAGCTATGCACTCAACGTCCGGGCGAATGCGGTGCTTGCACGCGCTGCAATCCCGCTGCTGCGTCAGGCGGGCGGGGGCAGCCTGCTGTTCACCGCCTCGGCAGCGTCGATCATGGTCGCGAAAGGTTCATTGCCCTACCAGATGTCGAAATCGGCCCTGCTGACGATGACGCGGCAGCTCGCCCTCGAATATGCAGCCGATGGCATTCGCGTCAACGCGCTTTGCCCTGGCTGGGTGGACACGCCGTTCAATGCCCCGTCCTGGGAAATGTTCGGTGGTTACGACTCCTTCCTGCAGAAGGTCCCGGAACTCGTGCCGCTGCACCGCATGGGCACTGTTGAAGAATTCGGTTCCATCGTGAAATTCATTCTCTCCGCCGACGCACGTTTCATGACCGGTCAGGCGGTCGTGGTCGATGGCGGCGAGTCGCTGATCAAAGGCCCTACCCGCTG
The DNA here is from genome assembly GCA_003248775.1 of Shinella sp. Taxonomy (GTDB): domain Bacteria; phylum Pseudomonadota; class Alphaproteobacteria; order Rhizobiales; family Rhizobiaceae; genus Allorhizobium. The sequence goes on from QFQX01000020.1 coordinate 50,850, forward strand.
ATTGGGTCGCCCGGAAAAGAACAGGATTTGTCATGAGCGATATCATCATCACCAACGCCAACCTTCTCGACCCGCGCGAAGGCAAACTGCATGCAGGTCAGCAGATTCGCATCGAGGGCCAGAAGATCGTCGAGATCGCGGGTTCCGTCGGCGTGCCGGAAGGCGCTGTGAAAATCGACGCTGGCGGCCGTGTGGTGATGCCGGGCCTGATCGACGCCCACGTCCACGCGATGGCCTATGTCAACAATCAGGTGCAACTGGCCAATACATCCCCCTATCTCGTCGCGGCACATGCCTCGAAAATCCTCGCCGACTATTTGCGTCGCGGGTTCACCACCGTCCGCGATTCCGGCGGTGCTGATGCCGCGCTCGCCGAGGCAACGCGCCTCAACCTGTTTCCTGGTCCGCGCCTCTTCGTTCCCGGCCTGGCACTCGCCGTGACTGCGGGGCTGGGCGACTTCCGCGTCCGCACCGAACACGAGCAGGGCTGCCCGCATTGTCGCGGCACCCGTAACATTTCCCGGGTCGTAGATGGTGTGGACGCCGTGCGTCGCGCCGTGCGCGAGGAAATCGCCGGCGGCGCTCACCAGATCAAGCTGATGGCTGGTGGTGGTAATTCGGGCAAGTCGTCGATCTATTCACCGCATTTCTCACTCGAAGAGCAGCGAGTTGCCGTTCAGGAGGCTGCGGACTTCGGCACCTACGTCATGGCCCATTGCTACGGGGTAGAAGTCATTCGCAGGTCGCTGGAAGCCGGCGTGCGCACCATCGAGCACGGGAATTTCATCGATGAGGAAACCGCGAAGATCGCGGCGGCGAAGGGGGCTTTTGTCGTTCCGACGCTCTCCACATTTGTCGCCAGCATTTTCTATGCTGATCAGCTCGGCACCCCGCCGCACATCGTCGAGCAAGTCAAGCTGATGGTGCGCCGAGGCGTCGAAGCCGTGAAGATCTGCCGCGACGCCGGCGTGAAGCTCGGCTTCGGCACGGACCTCGAAGGTGTCATGCACCACTACCAGCTTCACGAGTTCAAGATCCGCTCGGAAGTCGAGACCCCGGCCCAGACCCTGCACTCGGCCACGATCGTCAACGCAGAAATCGTCCGCCACGAGGGCAAGCTTGGCGAGCTCATTCCGGGTGCGTTCGCAGACCTGCTGATCGTCGACGGCAACCCGCTCGAAAACATCGAGGTCTTCCAGGAAGACGGAAGCGCGATCCGGGTGACCGTGAAGGATGGTCACATCCACAAGCGCGACATATGAGCTGATCGATATTCCCGAGGAGGATAAACATGGCAGACGGCATTATCCCGGACGCCGCGCTGGCTCTTTTGCAGCGGCGCGAACCGTGGGTCTGGCTGAACCCGGAGCTTGCGACGGAACCTGATGACGTTCCGGCAGTCACGGCGCAAGTCATGCAAGCGCGCGACCGGTTTTCGCGCGCTGAAGGGCTGATACGGAAATTATTCGAGTTGCCTCACACGGGCCGTTCGCCGATTTATTCACCTCTCATGCCGGCCGCTGACTTGATTGCCGTGCCCTCCGGTTCGTGCTTTGTCAAAGCCGATCACGCCTTGCCGATCGCCGGCTCGATTAAGGCGCGCGGCGGTTTTCACGAAGTGATCGCCTATGCGGAACGACTAGCGCTGGAGCACGGCCTTATCGAACCCCATCAAGATTTGTTGGCGCTGACCTCGCCAGAGGTCCGCTCGCTCTTTGCACGTCATTCCGTCATGGTGGGCAGCACCGGCAATCTTGGTCTCAGCATCGGCCTTTGCAGTGTGGCGCTTGGATTCAAGGCGGTCGTGCATATGTCGGAAGACGCGAAGGAATGGAAGAAGCAACGCCTCCGTGACCTCGGTGTCGAGGTTGTAGAGCATTCGGGGGACTACGGCGAGGCGGTGGCGAAGGGCAGAGCGCTGGCCGCCGACGACCCGCTGGCACATTTCGTCGATGACGAGATGTCCGTCGATCTGTTCAGTGGCTATGCCTGCGCATCCTATGAACTGGCTTCCCAATTGGACGAGGCAGGTGTTCGCGTCGACGAAGATCACCCGCTTTTCGTCTATCTTCCGTGTGGCGTCGGTGGTGCGCCCGGAGGCATTACCTATGGCCTCAAGTTGATTTATGGCGCGGCTGTTCATTGCTTCTTTGCAGAACCAACGGAATCCCCTTGCATGCTTGTTCAGCTCCTCAGCGGCGCTGACCGGTCGGTATCGGTGTATGATGTCGGTCTCACCAACCGAACCGAGCTTGACGGGCTCGCAGTTGGCGCCGCATCACTGTTCGTGTCTCCATTGATGCGAGAGCGCGTCAGCGGTATCTACACCGTCACGGACGCGGAAGCATACGATCTTCTTCGCCGCGCTCACCAGGCTGGCATCGACGTAGAGCCTTCCGCTGCGATCGCATTTGCTGGGCCGGGAAGGCTCGCCGCGGATAGCGCCATCGTTCCGGACCCGCAGCACAACGCCACCCATGTCAGCTGGACGACAGGCGGTTCTCTTGTCCCGGCGGATCAGTTTCGCGTCTATCTCTCCCATCAAGAAACGGCTTGACGTGCAAGCGCTCGGCTCAAGGCCCGCAACACCACTTATCGTAGCATTTGCGGCCGGTGGAATCCTGGCAGTCCAGACCCAAGCGAACGGTTCGCTGAACCATTTCACCAATGTCTTTTTCACGGCCTGGATCGTGCATTGCCTTGGCGCACTGGCTGCCGTCGTCTTCCTCGTCATCATGCCGCGGCGGCGCCGACTGCGAGATCGAGTTCCAGCGCCGGCCTGGTCCTATCTCGGCGGTATCATAGGGGTCTTGATCGTCGTCATGGCAAGTGAGGCGGTGAATTCACCGCTTGCCCTTTCCGGAACCCTTGCGCTGGGTCTGGCCGGACAGGTTCTATTCAGCCTGACCGGCGACAAATGGGGGCTATTTGGCCTTTCGCGCAGACGACTGACGCTTCGCGATCTTTTCGCTCTGGTGTTGATCACATCCGGCTGCCTGATACTTATCTTTCTCGGACGGGGTATGTCTTGACCCTCGGGATCTGTTTCGCGCTCGTCGTTGGCGTCTTTCTCAGTTTGAACCGGCAGATCAATGGGCGCCTCAGCCTGGCCACTTCTCCTTTCATGGCTTCCTTTTGGAATTTCCTGATTGGCGCAATCCTGCTTACCCTTGTCGGCATATCGACCGGCAGTTTGACATGGCCCTCGAGCAGTGTTCCGATGTGGACGTTTCTGGGTGGACCACTGGGCGTCCTGTCGGTTGCCGCCGCCGCTTGGGTTACGCCACGTCTGGGGGCGACGACGACAACGCTGCTGCTTGTCGCAGGGCAAGTCTTTACAGGCATCGTGCTTGATATCGTGAGCGGCCGAGCGCCGGTGGTTTGGGCAACCGCGCTGGGGATCGTTTTAGTCGTCACCGGCGTCTGGCTCCAGGCAACCGCACGCGCCAGATCCAGTTAGGTTTACGTCGCCAAAGCATTTCCAGCAAAAGCGTGTCACGATTTTGTGTCCGGAAATGCGCAAGCGACAGTTCCGCGGCAAATATGCCCCCAGAACTCAGAATGGGAACAATTCTCTACTTAAACATGCCGGAAAACAGGAATTCTACCGGCTATTGAACGCACTCAATACGGATAAGGCCGCCCAGGCGTCAAACTTGGGTCGGCCTACTGCTCGCGCCGGACGTCTTGACGGTACCTGATATGGATTGATGGGATGCGGCGGGCATGTCTACCCGGCCAGGGGTAGCCCAGGAGTCGGCACCAGCTTAACCGGATATGATTTTGACCCGACAGCAGGTGGCAAGTCCGTAGCCTGGCTCTGTCTGCATGACACATTCGGCGGTCTTCGCGGTCCCCGGGCTTTCTTGTGCAGGGAGCGAGCGAGACGCTGCAACGGAAGGTTCCAGGCGAAGAACCTGCTCCGGGCCTACTGCAGGCCAGGCATGCCCTGATGGGCGCTTAGAGCATGTCGCGCAAAAGTGTGCAGCGGTTTTGCGGCAACGGTATGCGATAAAACAAGGACTTAAAGCGTAGAGAGCGAATCTGAAAGATCGCGATACGCTTTAGCGGCTCAGGGCACGGACCTTGCCGTCGCACGAGGTTGCCAAATCCTCCGATCAGGGTGTTGCCTTGATGAAATCGGCCGCCCTTTCCCCGATCATGATGCAGACCGCGTTCGGGTTGCCCGAGATCAGGGTCGGCATCACCGACGCATCGGCCACACGAAGGCCTTCAATGCCATGAACCCTCAGTTTGGGATCTACCACCGACATTTCGTCCTGACCCATGCGGCATGTACCGGAGGGATGAAGGGCGGCATGGGCGCTTCTTTGGCAGAAGTCCCTGATCTGTGCACGGCTCCTCGCCTCCGGACCTGGTGTATGCCTTGCCGCTACATATCGTCCGATCGCGGGTTTCTCCATGATCTCCAGGGCGTTCATCGTGCCCTCGGTGATGGCGTCCAGGTCATAAGGGTCGGAGAAGTAGCGGGGCGCAACGCGCGGATTGGCGAATGGATCGTTACTGAGCAACGTGACCTCGCCGCGTGATCTTGGCCTGATCTGTCCAAGGTTGACCGTACAGCCGTTGCCGCCGGGCACAGCGTCCACGCCCTCCTCGATTCCCGCGCCCACCACCATGAAATACTGTATGTCCGGGCAAGCCTGTGCCTTGTCTCCCCACCAGAAGGCGCCGCCTTCGATCAGGTTGGACGAGGCCGGGCCGCTTCTGAACAGGGCGTAGTTGAGTGCCGCCGCAGCCTTCCAATGGAGCTTCTTGTACTTGTCGTAGCTGTGGGGACCGTTGAGCTGATAGACGAGCGAGATCTCGATATGATCCTGGAGGTTCTGCCCGACCCCGGGCAGATCTGCATGTGCACGGATCCCGTGGGCGGCAAGTTGGGCAGCTGGACCGATGCCGGACAGCATGAGCAGCTTGGGCGTTGCGATTGCCCCTGCCGAAACGATCACTTCCTTCCGGGCACGGTAGATGACCTTGCTGCCCCCTCGAATGCATTCAACGCCCGTTGCGCGACCGTTCTCCACGATGATGCGCGTGACGGTTGATCCTGTCGCTACCGTCAGGTTCGGGCGTTTGCGCGCATCCTTCAAATAGGCGATGGATGCCGAACTGCGCCGGCCATTGCGCGCAGTGATCTGGTAGAGACCGCAGCCCGTCTGGTCTCCGGAATTGAAGTCGGGATTATACGGCAAGCCGGCCTGCTGGCATGCCTGAAGCCAGGCGCGGGTGAGTGGATGGATATGGTCGATGTCGGAAACGCCAAGCGGGCCGCCAACCCCATGCACATCGTTTGCAAACCGGTTGTTGTCTTCAGCCTTCCGGAAATAGGGAAGAACATCGCCATAACCCCAGCCATCGGCGCCCAGGCCGACCCACTGCTGGTAATCGGTCGGAATACCCCGGATATAGATCATCGCGTTGACGGAACCGCCGCCGCCCAGAACCCTTGCCTGGACCATTGTCGGTGTTTCGCTGCGATCCTGGTCCTGCGTCGGTTCCCAAGGGATCCGCTTCAGCAACGAGCCCTGTGCGGTCTTGTAGTAGGCGCCGGGAATGTGGATGTACGGGCTTAGATCGCGTGGCCCTTCTTCCAGCAGCAACACTTCGGCAGAAGACTCTTCGGAGAGCCGTGAGGCGACGACAGATCCCGTCGATCCGCCCCCGACCACGATATAGTCGACCGTCTCGGCAGATGCCGGCGCGCTAAGTCGGAAGCCCCAGCGGGCGGATCTCAAATCTCCCCAAGCCATGGTATCACCCTGCAATAGAGGCGCCGGTCTTGATCGCCAGGGCGGCGATCGTCAGCGCGGGATTTACGGCAGCCGATGTCGGCAGCACGGAGGCGTCGGTAATGTAGAGGTTCTCGACATCGTGGCTGCGGCAGTTGACATCAACTACCGAGGATCGGGGATCGATGCCAAGCCGTGCCGTCCCGCATTGGTGAGATGTCGTCTTGCGGCCAAAGGTTTGTGTCAGAACGAGGGGGAAGCCGGCATCACGCATGACCTTCTTCGTCTTCCTGATGAGGGCGTAGTGCGCCTCCATGTTCGAGCGAATCCAGTTCACGACGATCTTGTCATCTCTGACCATGACCCGGCTTTCCGGATTGGGAAGATCCTCGCTGGTCAGGAACCAGCCGATCGCATGGCGGGCAATGAGGTTGACCAGCCAGCCAGGGGCCGGAACCGGGAAATTCGCCTTCAGGATGTTTCCGGTGATATGGCCGAGCAGCTGAACATTGCCGAGCGGTACGCCGAACTCGTTGTCGGCGTTGTAGAAATCGTTAAACGCCAGAGTCTTCTGATAGGCAGAGGAGTTCGGCTTGTAGTCAAGGACCAGCATCGCGGACGTATTGTGGTTCATGAAGTTCCGGCCAAGCTGGCCGGAACTGTTGCCTAGTCCCTCGGGGTGGGCGCTGTTTGCCGACCGCAGCAGGAGGGCGGCACTCTGCACCGCGCCCGCTGCCACAGCGAATGTCTCGGCCGAAATCCGGTGCTCCGTTCCATCTTTCCGGTAAACTGCGCAAACCACTTTTTTGCCGCTTGCGTCGGTCTCCAGGCGCAGGACATGCGCGCCGGTGATCAAGCTGACATTGGGATGCTGAAGTGCCTGGGCCAACGGCCCGACTTCCGCATCCACCTTGCCTGAGCCGGTATTGGGAAAAGCGTCCCAGCCGGTTTTCGCACGGGCCAGCCAGGCTTCGATATCAATGGCCAGCGGAAGGCTTGCCGGATGGACGCCGGCCTGTTTCAGACGCTTGCGAACGGCTGCAATCGTGGGTTCGTCTGGCACGGGCGGATAGCCGTAAGGTCTTGCATGCGGCGGCTCCGTAGGATCCTCCGAGAGCGCGCCGCGAACCCGAAAAACGTCCTCCGCGCGCTGATACCACGGCTCGAGATCCTCGTATTTGATGGGCCAGCCGGGCGAACTACCTCCGAGATGGGGACGCGGCTCGAAGTCCTCCTTGCGGTATCTGTACATCACCGCACCGAAAAACTTCGAGTTGCCTCCGACATAATAGTAGTTGTTCGCCAGGAAGCTCTTGCCGTCCGTGCCCCACCATTCCTCGGGGGACCTGAAATGCCCACGCTGGAAGATCGCGACATCGTCACGTGCCTCCGCGCTGTCCCTGAGATGGTCACCTCTCTCGAGAAGCACGATGCGTCTGCCCGACGGCGCGAGGCTTGCCGCGAGGGAAGCGCCGCCTATGCCGGTACCGATGATGACGATGTCAGCCGATTTTTCCATGAGGGTTCTCAATCGATGCGCGCTTCGGTTTGCGGGTCGAACAGCACGACCTTGGACGAGTCGACCATGAGATTCGCCTCCTTGCCCGCATTGACCTGTTTAGGCGGCAGCCGGGCGGTCACTTCGACACCGCTGATCTGGAAGACCACAAGGGTATCCGGTCCAGTCGGTTCCACGACATCGACATCGACAGCAATTGACGTCGAGGTCGGGCCGTCCACGTAGGAGAAGTTCTCGGGGCGTATGCCGACAAGTACTTTCTTGCCATTGTATTTTTGTGCTGCTTCGCTTGACAGGCCGATATTGGAGATCCTGCCGCTGCGCTTGCCGATTTCGACTACCGCGCTTGCGATGCCGTTTTCGACATCCAGCTTGGCAGGAATGATGTTCATCGCCGGAGATCCGACAAAGCGGGCGACGTAGACATTGGCCGGCCGGTCGTAGACCGATTGCGGATCGTCCAGATGCTGCACCACCCCGTCCTTCATCACCGCGACACGGGTTGCCAGGGTCATGGCTTCGATCTGATCGTGGGTCACATAGACGATCGTCGTTCCAAGGCGTGCATGGAGCCGCTTGATTTCAGTTCTCATGTCGACACGCAGCTTGGCGTCGAGGTTCGACAGTGGTTCGTCGAACAGGAACAGCTTCGGCTCTCGTACGATGGCGCGGCCCATGGCGACGCGCTGTCGCTGACCACCGGAAAGCTGGGAAGGCTTGCGATCGAGAAGATGGGTGATCTGCAGCAGATCCGAAGCCGTCTTGACAGCCTTGGCGCGTTCGGACTGCGGGATCTTGCGGATCTTCATACCGAACTCGATGTTCTGCTGCACTGTCATCGTCGGATAGAGGGCGTAGGACTGGAATACCATGGCGATATCCCGATCCTTGGGCGAAAGGTTGTTGACGGTTTTGCCGCCGATCCGGATTTCGCCTCCCGTGACCGTTTCCAGTCCGGCGATCATGTTGAGCAGCGTGGACTTGCCACAGCCCGAGGGCCCCAGGAGAACGAGGAAATCACCTGTGCCGATGGAGATCGATACCTCCTTGAGCACTTCGAGATTTCCATACGCCTTGCGGACCCGGTCGATTTCAAGTGTAGACATGGCGTTATCCTTTCACAGCGCCGGCCGTTAGTCCGCGGACGAAGTAGCGTCCCGCGACGATATAGACGATGAGGGTTGGAATGGCGGCGATCATGGCGGCGGCCATGTCGACATTGTATTGCTTTCGACCCATCGTGACGTTGACGATGTTGTTCAGCGCTACGGTGATCGGTGAAGACTGTCCCGCAGTGAAGGAAACGCCGAACAGGAAGTCGTTCCAGATCTGCGTAAACTGCCAGATGCAGGACACCACAATGATCGGCAGTGCCGCGGGCAACATCACGGAGATGAAGATGCGAAAGAAACCCGCGCCGTCGATCTGGGCTGCACGCGTCAGTTCATCGGGAATGGTGATGAAGTAGTTGCGGAAGAACAAGGTGGTGAAGCTGATGCCGTAAACGGTATGGACCAGCACCAGCCCCGGAATGGTTCCAGACAGCCCCAGCTTGCCCAGGAGCTGAGCCATCGGCAGAATCACGGCCTGAAATGGCAGGAAGCAGCCGAACAGCATCAGTCCGAAAACGAAGTTCGAGCCAGGAAAACGCCATTTCGTCAGAATGTAGCCATTGATCGCGCCGATCGCGGTGGACAGCGCAACGGCGGGAATGACCATCAGCAGGGAGTTGATGAAATAGGGGCGCAGGCCATTGCAGGCCGTTCCGATACAAGCCTGTCCCCAAGCCTTCTCCCAGGCCTCGAAGGTGATCGCCTGCGGCAACCCGATGAACGAGCCGGCATAGATCTCATCGAGTGATTTGAGCGAAGTGACAATCATCACCCAAAGCGGCATCAGATAGAATACGGCGAGGGCGATCAGCGAACCATAGATGAAAAGGCGCCCGAACAGATGGGTGCGGCGCGCCGAGCTTGCCTCAGTGCTCATTGCGAGCCTCCTTCAGTTCCGAATAGAGATAGGGGACGATGATGGCTGCGACGGTCATCAGCATCATGATCGCGCTGGCGGCGCCAACGCCCATCTGATTGCGCCTGAAGGTCGCGGCGAACATGAATGTCGATGGCATTTCCGTCGCATTTCCCGGGCCGCCTCCGGTCAGAGCCAGGACCAGATCGAAGCTCTTGATGGAGATGTAGCTCAAGAGCACGATGACGCTGAGAAAGGCAGGGCGCAGCATCGGCACGATAATGTTGATGTAGATGCGCGGCAGGCTTGCCCCCTCGATCTGCGCAGCCTTGATGATCGACGTGTCGATGCCACGAAGGCCTGCGAGAAAGATCGCCATGGCAAAGCCGGTTGACTGCCAGACGGCAGCGATCACGATGCAATAGATCGCGTATTCCGGCCGCGTGATCCAGTCGAAGACGAACCCGGTCCAGCCGAGGTCGTTGACGACCTTTTCGACACCGAGGTCCGGATTGAGTATCCACTTCCAGGCCGTACCCGTAACGATGAACGACAGCGCCATCGGATAAAGGTAGATCGCCCGCAAAAGTCCTTCTGCGCGGATCTGCTGGTCAAGCAGGATGGCGATCAGCAAGCCGATCGTGATCGTGATCGCCAGAAAGAGCACCGTGAACAGGAAAAGGTTAACGACCGCGGTTTCCCAGCGTGGCGTCGCCCAGAGACGGATATATTGTTCGAGGCCGACGAAATCGTATTGAGGGACCATCTTTGACGAAGACAGGGAAATCCAGCCTGTCCAGGCAATGAAAAGGTAAACGCCCACGAGGATGGCGACGAGACTCGGCGACAGCACGAGCCGCGGCAGCCAATGCGTCAGTCGATCCTTCAGCGTAAGTGTATTGCGCATGTGAGTCTCCCCCACCGTTTTATGATGTTATCCCGCAGCCCCGCCAAGCGGCGGGGCTGCGGGACTTCAAGATCACCGGGCGTTGTTGATGCCGTCGACAAGTGCCTTGACTGCGTCCTGGGAGGACATGTCGGTGACGAAGAACTTGCCGACGACGTCACTGAATACGCCGGCGAACTGAGGCTCTGCAGCAAAGCCTTCCGTCAGGCCACCCACCATGTTGCCGCTGGCAACGGCTGCTTCGCGGTCTGCAAAGCTACGCTTTGCGCACGCATCGAAGTCATCGACCGACACGTCAGATCTGGCCGGGATGGAGCCTTTGATCTTGTTGAAGTTCTTCTGAACTTCGGGATCCATGACGGACTCCGTCCAGGCATCCTGTGCCGCAATCACCTTCGGGTCGTCGTTCTTGAAGACGCCGAAGGCATCGATGATGAACTTGAAGTTCGGTGTCGCTGCCGGCGTTGGGAAGCAGAGGAAGTCTTCGCCCGGCTTCATGCCCTTGGCCAGGAACTCACCCTTTGCCCAGTCACCCATGATCTGCATCGCTGCCTGACCGTTTGCGACCATTCCCGTTGCAACGGCCCAATCGCGGCCGGTGAAACCGTCATCGACGAGACCGCGCACCTGGCGCAGCTTGTCGAAGGCGGCAACCATCTGGTCGCTCGACAGAGCGGATTCGTCCAGATCAATCACGGCCTTCTTGTAGAATTCGGTGCCGTTGACGTCCGTCACGATAGCCTCGAAAACCTCAAGAATCTGCCAGGGCTCGTCACCGATGGCCAGCGGGACCACGCCCTGTGCCTTCAGCTTCTCTCCGGCCGCAATCAGTTCATCCCAGCTTTTCGGCTCGGCAATGCCGGCCTTGTCGAAGATCGCCTTGTTGGCCCAGACCCAGTTCTGGCGGTGCATGTTGATCGGAACGGAGATGAAATCATCGTCGCTCTTGACGAAGGCGAGCAACTGCGGGGCCAGCGCCTTCTCCCAGCCGTTCTTTGCATAGAGATCGTTGAGGGAGCGCAGGACCCCCTCCTTTGCCCAGTCCATGCCCTCGTAACCGAGGAACTGCATGGTGGTCGGCGGATTGCCGGCGGCAAGGCGTGTACGAAGCGCCTGAAGCGCATTCGCGCCGGAAAGACCGCCAACAGCGCTATCCTGCCAGGTGTAACCCTTCGAGGCAAGCTTGTCCGTGATCACCTTGAGTGCGTTTACCTCGCTCTCGGAGACCCAGTGATGGATGCCCTCAACGGTGCCCTTGTCTTCGGCCATCGCTGCGACCGGAAGAAGAGAGATCGAGGCTGCAAGAAGCGTAATCAGTTTCATTATGTTCCCCTGTGTTTGCTCTGGTGGATGGACGTGATTGGCCGCCAGCATGCTTGGCCGGCCGCTTGGACTATGCGTCGACCGGTTCAGCGGCTGACGCATAAGGGATGTTGCGTCCACCGAAGCGGCGGACACGAATGTTTGCCTGCTCGGCATGGCCCGCGAAGCCTTCCATCAGGCACAGCCGCGAGCCATAGGCGCCAATCATGGCGGAGGCCTCGTCGGTCAGGACCTTCTGATAGGTGCAGGTCTTCAGGAACTTGCCGACCCAAAGGCCGCCGGTGTAGCGAGCGGCCCGGTTGGTGGGCAGCGTGTGATTCGTACCGATGACCTTGTCGCCGAAGGCGACATTGGTGCGCGCGCCGAGAAACAATGCCCCGTAGTTGCGCATGTTGTTGAGGAAATAGTCCGGGTCACGGGTCATGACCTGAACGTGCTCGGAGGCAATCCGATCGCCTTCGGAAAGCATTTCCTCAATGGTGTCGCACAGGATGATCTCGCCGCATTCCGCCCAGGCCTTGCCGGCGATCGCAGCGGTCGGCAGGATCTGCAGAAGACGCTCGATTTCCTTCATCGTGTCGCGCGCCAGTTTCTCGGAATTGGTCACGAGGATGGCAGGCGAATTGATGCCATGTTCGGCCTGGCCCAGAAGGTCGGTGGCGACCAGTTCGCCGTCGACGCTGTCATCGGCGATCACGAGCGTTTCCGTCGGTCCGGCAAAGAGATCGATGCCAACCCGGCCAAACAGCAGGCGCTTGGCTTCGGCCACATAGGCATTGCCCGGTCCTGCGAGCATGTCGACAGGCTCAATCGTTTCGGTGCCGAACGCCATGGCCGCAATGGCCTGTACGCCGCCAAGGCTGTAGATTTCGTCAGCTCCTGCGAGCGCCTGCGCTGCCACGATCTTCTCGGCAATCTTGCCCTGGAACGGCGGTGCGCAGGTGATCACCCGTTCGCAACCGGCAACCCGTGCCGTCAGCACGGTCATGTGGGCCGATGCGAGCAGGGGATATTTGCCACCGGGAACATAGCACCCGACATTCTGGATCGGGACATTCTTGTGGCCGAGCACCACGCCCGGAAGGGTTTCGATCTCGATGTCCTTCAGGGCGTCCTTCTGAGCCTGCGCGAACCGACGGATCTGATCCTGGGCGAAGTCCAGATCATCGCGTTCACGGGTTGTCAGAGCATCGATGCAGGCAGCGATCTCCTGCTTGGTCAAGCGATAGGACGTGCGATCGAACTTGTCGAACTGGACGGAGAGTTCGCGAACAGCCTTGTCGCCGCCGTCCCTCACCTTTGCCAGTAAGGCTTCGACAGCCTTGGTGATTTCGCTGTCGGTGCCACCATCTTGGCTGGTGGCCGTGGCTGTTTTGATGTGCCGGATCATGACAAAGTCTCTTCGTTCACGGTCGCCAAAGGCGCCGGGTCTCAATTCTCTTGGATGAGGAGAGTGGGGAGGCTTCCGCCTCCCCTGCTCAGTCGATCACAGGTGCTGCTCGCGAGCGCGCATTTCCGCGTAGGCGGCCTGTTCCTTTTCGTAGTAGGCAGGTGACGGGAAATCCCACCAGCCGGTGGCGAACGGGCCGGCGGCATCGCGCGAGACGATGACCTCGACCAGTGCCGGGCCGCCGCATTCCAGGGCAGCCTTCAGGCTGCTCTCGAGATCCTCATCCTTTTCAACCTTCCAGGCCTGCAGTCCGAACGCCCTTGCGGATGCTGCGATATCTGCCGAATAGGGAGCGCCGTTGCCAGCGTGGTGGTTGAACTCGGATGCGATATGACGGCCCATGAACTTGCGCTGACCACCGCGGATCGACATGTAGCCCTGGTTGTTCAGGACCAGGAAGACGGTGTTGATGCCGTTCATCACGGCCGTGCCCATTTCCGGCAGAGACATCATGAAGTCGCCGTCTCCGACGATCGCCACCACTTGCCGATCCGGGCAGGCCAGCTTCGCGCCCAGTGCTGCGGGCACTGCCCAGCCCATTGGCGAATAAGAGCCCGAAGTCAGATGGGTGCGCGGCAGATAGACGGGGAAGCTCTGCTTGACGGAGCCCTGGGTGTTGCCCGAGCCGACGACGACGATACCATCACGGTCAAGCACCTTGCGAAGGGCCATGAGCGGACGCTGGGACGTGAAGGGCGTCTCGCGGCTGTTTTCGCGCGGCTCCACCTGGGCGCGCCATTCTGCCTTGGCTTTCTGCACGTCGGCCAGGAAGGCCTCGCGGCGCGCCAGCATTTTCTGTGAATCGGTCTCGGAAATCAGCGAGAGGATTGCATCAAGCGTGACCTTCGCATCGGCAACGATCCCGACCTCGGTCTCGTAGTTCTTGCCGATTTCGCGCGGGTCAAGATCGATGTGGATGAGCTTGGCGGATGGGATCGAGAAGGAGACGCCCTTGGCATAGGATGAGGCGGACCAGTCCGTGAAGCGGCAACCCACCGACACAACGACGTCAGCGGAAGCGGTGATCTTGTTGCCGCAGGTCGTGCCGGTCTGGCCGACAGCGCCGATGAAGAGCTGATGGTCTTCGGAAATCGCGCCCTTGCCGTTCCAGGTGATCGACACAGCGGCGCCAAGTTTTTCAGCAAGGCGCGTCAGTTCGGCCGATGCGTTTGCGGTGATTGCGCCGCCCCCGGCCACGATGACCGGACGCTCTGCGGAAAGAAGAACCTTCAGCGCAGCTTCAATGGCCGTCGGATCCGGGTAGGCGACACCAACCGGCAGGCGCTTGCCAAGAGGATGAATGGTCACGTCTGCCGCTTCCACCTGAACGTCCATGGGGACTTCCACATGAACCGGACCCGGGCGTCCCGTCAGGAGTTCGCTGAACGCACGGTGCATAATGCTTGGGAGGACCTGCACCGAGTTCGCTTGCCAGGCACGCTTCGTGACCTGTTCCGTAATGCGTGGGAATGCGTTGTCCTGCTGACGCTCAAGCTCCTGCATGGTGCCGTGACCGTGCATGTAGGTCTGCGGGGAGCCGGATACGTAAAACAGCGAGGTTGAATCGCAATAGGCGGTCGCAAGGCCGATGATCGTATTGGCCGCGCCCGGGCCGACCGATGTCGAGCAGGCCATCGGCTTGCCGCTGGCACGGTAGTAGCCATCGGCCATGTGAACGGCGCTCTGCTCATGCATGACCTGGATGAAGGGGATCTCCGAGCCTTCCTGCAGGAAGGCGTCGAAGAGCGACCAGATCCCGTGTCCGGGGACCCCGGCCACGTACTCGACGCCATATTCCTTGAGAGCTTTCGCTACTACCTGGCCACCTGTAAGCTTCATTTGATCCACCCTCGATTGGTCTCATTGTGGTTTCGCGCCAGGATGGGATTATCCCACAGCCGGGCTTTCGACGCATTGTTGGGCTGGCGGACGGGGGCCGCAAGTTCGCAGACTGCGAATCGCTGAAGCGAAGCGACGCACATGTCGTATCCACATGCATCGGAGTTCGGCGTGAGACGGCCAATGCAGGCCCGGCAAGCCAGTCTTGCCGGGGGAACTCTCATGCCTCCCGCCCGTGCGGCTTTGCCGGCGCGGGTGCCTTCAGGAAGGGCGTTTCGGCCAGATATCTATCGCAGGGTGAATTGTACACTGCATCAGTTTGCGCCGTAATTCATTTCCGCGCGAAATATCGTGTCCATCGACATTATGGTTGCCTGTGGCAAACTAGGGTGCTTTTGGAGGTCAAGGTGACGAACAGGGTAAGAGATCTGGCTTTTGCAGATGAATTCATCATGGCAAAACTCGTGGAAGAGGTCGAGGACTACGATGTCGCCGACGCCGTGGTGGTCAACCTCGGCCCGACGGCAATGATCACCGGTGACGAACATCCTGCGATCGTGCCGCCCTGGAAGTCGACCTGGCTGAAGAACGGCCGGATCAAGTCAGCAGAGCGGGCCGCTGTGCTGAAGGTCGTGCAGCCCACCAATCTCGGCGGCTGCATGTTCCGAGGCTGGGACTGGCTTGGAAACCGTATCCGGAGTTTCCCCCGCGATACACCCCTTTACATTTCCGCGCAGGACGAAATCGGCACGGTGACGCTTGATCCGCGCGTGTTCACCAACGAACGTGCGGCGGGTGAAGCGCCCCAGACCTTTACGCTCAAGCTCAATCTCTGGTGGTCTCCGGGTGACACCGACTGCTTCATTCACAATGAGCATCCCTTCCTGGAGACGCATACCCAGATTCACGGTGTTGGCCGGATGCAGAAATTCAAGGAGCGCGATGCGTCGACGCTCTATGAAGATGTAGTCATGCCGATCGGTTATTCGCATGACCCGTTCTGCCGCGTCACCGGCGAGAATCAGTGGACTTATCCCTGGCACCGATACTACGCCGATACAGACAGCGTATGGCTTGCTGTCGAGCTTCATCCCTGACGGGATCTGCCAGGACGCCTGCTTGTCTCCGGTTCGACCCCGGCAAAGCAGGTCTGGCGGGGTGCCCCGGGCATCGAGGGGAAGGGTTCCTTCTCCTCAACTCATCTGGATCATGTCGGAGCCATCGCCGAGATATTGCAGGGCCTCGCGCGGTATCGAGGGATCGTTTCGATCCATCACCGTGAGGCCATTGAGATTTTCGCGTCTCAAAAGGCCCGGTCCACGGTAATGCAGGGCCACCTTCGTCGAATAGGGCTGGCGGAAGACGGTCGCGGCAATCCCGCTCGATATCCCGAACATGAACTTCTTTGAATTCCTTTTCACCTGAGCATAGACGCCGAAGGTGAGCTCGTTCGACTGGATGCCCTCAAAGTCGGCAGTAAAGAGCCGGTCTGCGACGGGGAAGCAGAATCCGTAGTATTTGAACACGTATTCGATCTTCCTGGGATCATCGAAGCTTGGAAAACGCTCGACATAATAGTGCTGCAGGAAGTCCTTGTTGCGGTAGATGCAGAATGCAGATCGCAACACGAAACCCTTGTAGATCGAAGAGAACTGATACCTGTCGTAGACGCCGACGATGTCGTTGTGATCCGAGTTGTTCTCCAACATCATGTTCGATACGAAACGGGAAAATTCGGGCAACTGTCTGGCCGTGGCCATAGCATGGAAGAAGTTGCCGTCGACGAGCGTTCTGAACTCCTCCGGATCTGCAAACAGGATTGGGACGCTCAGGCCGAAATAGTTGGCTATGATCCTCAGATTGGTCGAAGAGGGCGCGTGAGCTCCGGAAAGATACTTGTTGAACTGTTGCCGGTTGACGTTGAGCTTCCGGCAAACCGCCGCAACTGATCCATGCCTGTCGCAGAGGGTTCTGAGATTCATTGCAAGGATCGCCTTGTCCCTGCCAAGATATTCCACCGTCACCGTCTCACTCCCCTATGACGCAACCTGACGCCAGTTCTACGCCTTCGTGAGAAGGAGTTCAATGGTTTGCGAAGTTGCTGCGAGTCGAAAGTCGGTCCACTCTGGCCCGGTTGCTGAGAGGTGGTGACGGTGGTCGCAAGAGATACGAACGGTTGGTCAGTTATGGGTACGGGCACCATCGCTACCGAGCAAATGGTTGCCGCCATCCGCATGATGGGGCACGAGCCTCTTTGGGTTGTTAGCCGCAACAAGGAATACGCCCGCTTCTTTTCCGTCGATACCGGGATCCCCCATACCGCAACGGATGCCAGGCGCGCCTTGCTCGACCCCGCTGTCGGATTTGCCTATGTGAGTGCCGTGCGCGACAGGCGCAAGCACTACGTTTCCGCTGCCGGTGCGGCGCGCAAGCACGTTCTGTGTGATGGGCCGTTGTCGCACAGTAGCAGAACCGCGAACGATCTCGTTCACCAATGCCGGGAGGCGGGAGTTCTTCTTGCTCTCAACCAGCCCTTCCGAGCTTCGACCATTCACCAGACCATGAGCCGCCTTCTGCGAGAGGGCGAGATCGGAAAGCTGCAGTCTGTTGTCGTGGTGCGCGGTGCCCCCTTTTCGCCGCCGGCCAATCGCCGCCGCGAGGGCGAGTCTATCGAGGGTGATATCCTTTTCGATCTGTCGGTGGACGATATTGATCTGGCACGGTTTCTCTCCGGTCAGGAACCGCAGGAGGTTTCGGTCGTCCCGGGTGACGTATCCGGTCATCGACGGCAGCAGATCGCCTACAGCATCAGGATGACAGGCGAGGTGATATTCCAGGCGTATGAGAGTTTTTCCACCGCGGAGATCGAAAGCATCGTCATGCTCGCTGGAAGCCATGGCACCTTGATTGCCCATGGGACCCTGAATGCCCGAGGTCCGGGCACGCTCGTGCGGCGCGTCAGCGGGCGCAACGAGTTGACGCCCGTCCGGGAGCGTGACCCGCATCACGCTACCATCGAGGAATTTCTGGCGCTTCGGCGCCGACAGTCCGAATGGCTTTGTCAGGGCGATGACAATGTCATTGCCTTGCGCGCCATTGAAGCGCTTGCTCAGGCCGATCGCAAGCATCGCAGCATCAAACTTGTCGGCGACAGCAAAGCCAATACAACAAAGGAACTCGTCTGATGGCGGGAAAAGCCAATTCTCTGATCTTCCATTCGATGGCGTCAAACCCGAACACCCTGTCAGTCGATATCGAGATTGCCAGGACCTGCGGCTTTGATGGGCTGGAAACGTCTGGGACCAAGATCAGCGCCTTTCTGAACGCGGGCTTCGAGGTTTCCGAGTTGCGAGGGCGCCTGCATGATCTGCAGGTACCGGGCATCGGGTTTCTGATCGATCTGGAAAGGCAGGGCGCACAGCGCGACGACATGCTCGCCGAGGCCGATGCGCTTTGCCGATTGGCGGTCGCGGCCGGAGCCGGCGGCATCGAAGCGATCACCGGACCGTTGGATCTGCGGGTGTTCGAGAGCAACAGTGCCAGCAGGTATCCCGAGCTTTACCGTGGCGTCGTTGATCTCGAAAAGGATGCGCAAATCAAGGTGACCGCCGAGAACCTGCGCCTCGTTGCGGATCTGGCCGCGGGCTACGGACTGATCGTCTATCTTGAGGCCTTGTCCTGGACGCCGCTCAAAACGCTTGATGACCAGCTGAGGGTGGTGTCGAAATGTGATCGGCCGAATGTCCAGCTGGTGATCGATTTCTGGCACTGCTACACGGCGGGCGACACACCCGAACGCCTGTCGCGGCTCGACAAGGATCTGATCTACGGGGTGCATCTTTGCGATTCACTCCCGTTCAAGGGCGGCGTACCCGATGAAACCGTGCTGCGCGACGTGCGGACCGGCGAGGGCGTGCTGGATTTGAGGGACTGGGTCGAGGCAATCAGGTCGACAGGTTTTTCCGGCTGGTGGAGTTGCGAGCAGTTTTGCCGGCGCGATCATTACGATAATCCCTTTGAGGTTGCGGCGATCCTCAAAAGCCGGATGGCAGAACTCGTCAGCGCCTGAGTTCGCACCTGAAGCCAGACGCGCCGCTGACCTGTCAGGGATCGGTTGTTTGAATGGAACGTCTCTTGGAACCGGGCTCCCAGCCCGGTCCTGGCGAAGCCATTGCTGAGAATGGGCTCGATTTCCATAATCGAGGCCTGGGATCTGTGCGCTTTTGCCTTTCGTTTGCCCGACCCTGGCGCGGATATGACCAGCTGATCGCCTGCCCGGAGGCCGCGGGCATAAATCTGAAACAGCCATCTCTTTACAAGCATAATACGACCGGAGTGAAACGAGGATCGATAAGATTATGCTTCAAACAACAGCGCTCTAACGTCCCGATATTGAGCATCGGGCCGAACACTCCTTTCCTGCCAAGCTATACAGAATTCGTGCCGATTCACGCTTTTAAAATTGACTGTTTGTGCATGTTCGTGCAATAAAATGCAGAACTCAAGCAGGAGATAGGCATGAATCCGTCTGCCGTAGTTTTTGACATTGGGGGCGTTCTGATCGATTGGAATCCCGTCCATCTGTATGGGCCGATTTTCCGTGACGAGCAGGCGACCGAGGCCTTCCTGCGCGACATTTGCAATGCTGCCTGGAACGAGCAGTTCGATGCCGGCAAGCCGTTTGCAGATGGCATAGCAGAACTGATAAGCGCCTATCCGGACAAGGCTGAACTCATCTGTATCTACTGGGATCGCTGGGAGGAGATGCTCGGCGGCGAGATCGCGGGAACCGTGGACATACTGCGCCGTTTGAAGAACGCCAGGATTCCTGTTCATGCGATATCCAATTTTTCGGCAGAGACCTTTCCCAGGGCGGTTGCGGTCTTCCCGTTCCTCGATCAATTCGACACTCTCGTGGTGTCGGGACGCGAAGGTCTGATCAAGCCGGATCCGGAAATCTTCCACCTGTTTCTCAGGCGTGCCGGTCTTGATGCAGCAGACTGCATCTTCATTGACGACAAGGCCGACAACATCGCGGCTGCGGCATCGCTCGGTTTCCATACGCTCCACTTCAAGGATGCTGGCCAGCTTGAGGAGCGGCTCGTTTCGCTCGGTCTTCTCACTCCGGCAGTGGAGGGTGCAGGCGATGAGTGAGCGTACGGGTGAACTTTCCGCGCTCTCCCCCGAAGAGCGTCAGGCTCAGCTTTTGGAGCGCGTCAACACGTCCGGCCGCGTTCTGGCGGCAGCCGCCGCGATCGAGTTTGGCGTGTCCGAGGATTCAATCCGGCGGGACCTGCGCGAACTTGCGGAGGCAGGTCTTGTCCAGCGCTTTCACGGCGGCGCTGCACGGCTCATTACGCCCGTGCTCGACTTCAGCCGTCGCGAAAGGGTGGACGGTGGTGAAAAGCTGCGGATCGGCCAGGCGGCCGCCGGTACGATCGAAGATGGGGCAACCCTGCTTGTGGATTCCAGCACGACCACCCTACATTTTCTGAAGGAATTGCCCGCAAGCCGATCCGTCCGCATCATCACGACGTCCGTCGATATAGCCGCCGCCGCCCTCGACCATCCCCGGGCGGATGTGACCATGCTTGGGGGGCGCCTCAACAGGCAGACGCGCAGTTCGACGGGTCCCTCCGCTCTCGAGGAAGTTCGCAGGCTGCGACCCGATGTCTGCGTGCTGGGAACCTGTGGAATAGACGAGCGCCTGAACCTCAGGGCGGATGATTTCGACGATGCTCACATCAAAGCGGCCATGATCAAGGCGTCCGCAAAGACGATCGTGCTTGCGCCAAGGGAAAAGCTTGGACGCGCAGCGACCTATGAAGTGGCGCCCATCTCGGCAATCTCCACACTTTTCACCTCCACAAACGAGCTTTCAATCACCCAGCGCATTCAGGAACAGGGCATCGACGTCGTCTTCGCCTGATCGTTTGGCCACACCAGCAGAGGAATACCATGGACTCCACCATTCAACGGGATGCGCGGGCGATCTTCCTGCCCGCCTTCGACGGTTTCGATATCCACGATGTCATGATGCCATTCCTGGAAAAGGGCGGCTGCTCGGTCCTGTTGGGCGAGACGCGAGCGGAATATGTGGCAAGAAAGATGTCGCATGAGAGGCTGGCAACAGAGACGGTCGCCCAGTTCAGCGAATGCGTGCAGAAGCTGCGTACAGTCTGTACAGACATCATCGTTGCGGTTGACGAGGAGCTTGGCGGCATTCGTCGCCTGGAGGGTCTCGTCCCGCCCCTGCCCGACCTTGACGAGATCGCCGGGATGGATGAGGCCGCCATCGAGGCTCGATGCTTCGACACCGCACGGGGCGCTCGCGCGCTCGGCGTGACGATGTTTCTGGCCCCAATCGCTGACGTCGTTGACGGCCGCAACCCCTGGCTCGACGGCCGCAGCATGGGTCGCGAGCCTGAGGCCGTCGCTCGGCTGGTTGCCGCCTTCGTCAAGGGTGTGCAGAGGGCCGGAATAACCGCCGTCACGAAGCATTTTCCCGGCTTCAATGATCTTGCGGGAGATCCCGCCGTCATGGACATATCGCTTACGACACCGCTCGAGCGCATTCTCCAAAATTCCTTGCCTTTTCGTGCAGCCATATCCGCAGGCACAAAGGCCGTCATGGCGGGGCCGGCACCTGTGGTGTCCATCGATCCTGAAAACGCTGCCTGCACGTCCCCAGGCGTCATCAAGATGCTGCGGCAGGAGTTCGGCTTCACCGGACTGATTGTAAGCGACGACCTCGACGCTCCTGCCACGATGCGTGGCCAGTCGCTGCTGGATACCTCTATCCGCTCGCTCAATGCGGGTGCGGATCTTCTGCTGGTTGCAGCAGGCCCGCATCTCGACCAGCTTTGCAACGGTATTGTCGAGGCTGTCGGCACGGGCAGGATTTCCGAGGAACGGCTTTCCCAGGCTGCAAGCCGCGTTCGGGCTAGTGCCGCGGGTATATAAGGCGCTCAGGCGATGAGGCTACGCCCAGGCGTGCCGCATCGCTTTTCGAAAGCATCGCGCACCCCGTTCTGAGGACAGGTGTGCGATCTGATGCCTTTTGACGGTGTGGCGGGGCGTTCCTGGTCCGCCCCCTTCAAGCCGCCGCGCGATGCGGTCTTTCGTGCCCTGGGGTTGGCGCGGAGAGAGCCTTGGCTGTTCCGCGCCAACCTTTGCTGCAAAGTGCTTGTGTCAAGCGACGGCGTGAATTGTCCATTCGATCGCGGCGGACGCGGCGCGAAGACGTTCTTCGGAAAGATCCCCCGCTTGAACCGCCTCTTCGATGGCGGCCGCCAGTCGGTCGAGGCTGGGAACGGCCGAGGGGGATAAGAGAAGCAGATCCGCCCCAGCCTTCAGCGCCTGCACCACCGTCTGATCCAGCGTCTTGTCACGCATCGTTGCCTTATGGTCGAGGTCGCAGGTGATGACCAGCCCGGTAAAGCCCATCTCGTCGCGCAGCAAGCCGATGAGATCGCGTGAAATCGAACCTGCTTCCGGCGGGTCGAGGGCGTCATAGATTGACGGGCTCATGAATACGGCATCGGCGCCCGCATCCACGCCTGCCTTAAACGGCGCAAGGTACGGCTTCAGTTGCGCCATCGTCAGCGGTACGCGGGCCTCTTGTGTCGCCGGTTGACCGCTGACTTCAGGATTTCCGGGAAAATGCTTGAGCGTGGTCCCGATGCCGGCCTGTTTGGCTCCGCGGACATAGGAGGCGACGAGCCGTGAAACGGTGGCCGTCTCATCTCCAAGCGTCCGGCCCGAAAGCCATGGATTTTCTCCGGTGACGACGTCGGCCGTTGGAGACAAAAGCAATGTCACTCCCAGCGATCGGGCGTCCTTTGCCATGGCGCATATAGCGCGTTGAAAGGCTTCCTCGTCCATCTCGGCCGCTGCAGATGCCGATGGCAGCGGTGCCGTCAGGCCATGCAGCCTGTGCACGGCCGATACGTCGGCATCGAGTGCGATGAGCAGAGGTCCTGCAAGCTCTCGTGCCTTGGCAGTGACCATACGCCATTTTTCTGCGGTCTCGTCGGCGATGCGAGCCGGACTGATGGTGCAACTGGCATATTCTTCGGCGCTCTCCCCGAACAGGAGGGATCGTCCTCCCCGGGCCAGGAAGCGCTCCAATTCCGGCGATAGTTCTAGCGTGCCGGTGACGGGGAACAACACGCTGTAAGCAAGGCGTCTCAATGTCAACATTGACGGATCCATTTCGCAAAACCAATCTCTTGATTGCATGAATATGCTTCTTTGTGCAATAGTGCGCAAGCCAAACTAACGGTCAGTTTAGGTTTTATGCGGCAATAGCCTTGTATTTTTAGATTTTGCCAGATCCTTGACTACTCTCTGTGACGAAATCGGCATTCGTGTTCACGCACGATTGTGCGATGGATTGGTGACCCGCAGTCGTGTCGATTTGCGCAAGATCGCTGTCGTGATGTGCTTGCAGCTCGACATCAAGAAGCTCGGCCTCAGGCATATCGGAACGAGGCCTTGCACGCCCAAGAGCCATGGAAAGATAGAACGCTTCATCCAGACGACGTTACGCGAATGGGCCTACGCTCTCGCCTACAGCATGTCGCGCAAAAGTGTGCAGCGGTTTTGCGGCAACGACATGCGATGAAACAAGGACTTAAAGCGTAGA
>QFQX01000021.1 GCA_003248775.1 Shinella sp.
GAGGCCTATGGCAAGCATTACACCGTCGCCTTCCCACATGAGGAATATGAAAGCGGCCGGCCGCGGCTCACCTCGCCGCTTTATGAACGACTGAAGGCCCATGGGGCGGTGTTCGGATCGAAGCTCGGCTGGGAGCGGCCGAACTGGTTTGCCCCTGAGGGCACGGAAGGGCGGGACGTGTATTCGATGGGCCGGCAGAACTGGTTCGATTCGGTCGGCGCCGAGCACGCCCATGTGCGCGAGGCTGTCGGCATCTTCGACCAGTCCTCCTTCGCCAAATACGAGGTGACCGGCCCCGATGCCTTGAAGGTCCTGGACCACATCTGCGCTAACGACGTCACAAAACCGGTCGGTCGCCTGACTTATACCCAGCTTCTCAACACGCGCGGTGGCATCGAGGCCGACCTGACGGTCGCGCGGCTTGGCGAAGACAGGTTCTACATCGTCACCGGCACCGGCTTCCGCACCCATGATTTCGGCTGGATCGCCGACCATGTTCCGGCCGGCGTGAAGGTGGAGATGGCCGATGTCACGGAGGATTGGGGCACGCTGTCGCTGATGGGGCCGAAGGCGCGGGACGTGCTGGCCGCGGTGACGGCGGCGGATGTCTCGAACGTTGCATTCCCCTTCGGCCATGCGCGGGAAATCACCATCGCCGGCAGTGTGGTGCGGGCCTTGCGCATCACCTATGTCGGCGAGCTTGGCTGGGAACTGCATGTGCCCATCGGTGCCATCGGCGAGGTCTTCGATGCCCTGATGGCAGCGGGAGAGCCGTTCGGCGTCAAGCCGGTCGGCTATCGGGCGCTGGAATCGCTCAGGCTGGAAAAGGGCTATCGCGCCTGGGGCTCCGATATCACGCCGAACGATACGCCGCTGGAAGCGGGGCTCGGCTTCGCCGTCAAGCTCAGGCGTAACGCCGATTTCCTCGGTCGCTCCGCGCTTCAGGCCGTTGCCGGCCAACCTTTGAAGAAGCGGCTGACGGGGTTCACCGCCGGTCCGGATGTCGTCTTGCTCGGCCGCGAGACGATCCTGCGCAATGGCGAGCCTGTCGGCTATCTCACCAGCGGCGGCTATGGCTACACGCTCGGCAAGGCGATCGGCTACGGCTATGTCCGCAATGCGGAAGGCGTCAGCGACGACTACCTGACGAGCGGTTCCTACGAACTCGTCGTTGCGATGGAAAAGGTCCCCGCCGAAATCCATCTCAGGCCGATGTTCGATCCCGGGATGGAGCGGATCAAGGCCTGAGTGGTCGCTACAAAGGTGACCTGTCCAAATGACAGTCCTGCTGCCCCTCATCCGGCTGCCGCCACCTTCTCCCCGGTTACTGTCACGCGGTGGAATAAGGAACGCACGGCGGGGCGGCATTCTTAACCCTCCCCCTTGTGGGGAGGGTGGCCGGCAGGCGGGAGGGGTTTTGATGCGGAGCGAAGGCCCCTCCCCAACCCCTCCCCACAAGGGGGAGGGGCTCCACGCACCGCCCCATGCAAACCAATACTTTGAGGTTTACGGGGAGAAGGTCCCGGCAGGGGTATGAGGGGCAGAGCCAACCAAAGCCGCAATCTCAAGCCGCAATCTCAAGCCACCGGCGGCTTCGGCCAGTTGGTCACGCCGCCGGTCCAGGTTTCGAACAGTTTCGACAGTTTCAGCACGCGCATGTCATCGAAGCGCGGGCCGACGACCTGAAGGCCGATGGGCATGCCTGTCTTGGAGAAGCCGCAGTTGATGGAGGCGGCCGGCTGTTCCGACATGTTCCACGGAACGGTGAAGGCGATATGTTCGAAGGGCTTTTCCGGATCGTTGGTCGGGGAGGCCCAGTCGGCCGGATAGGAGACGATCGGGTTGGTCGGCGATAACACCGCGTCGACGGTGGTGAAGAGCCTGCCACAGGTCTTGCGCATCTCGATGGTCTGGCCGAAGCCCTGCACCGCCTCGAAACCGGTGACATCCGCGCCCTTCTCGGCCCATTGGTAGATGTAGGGCAGGATCTTGGCGCGGCGCTCCTCGCTGAGGTTGCGGATATCGCCCCAGAACTTGGCCCGCCAGAACATGTCGAGACCGTCGAGCATCTGCCGCGTTAAAACCGGCGCGACCTCGACGACGACAGCGCCGGCATCCTCGAAACGCTTCGCGGCGGCGAGCACCGCGTCACGGATTTCGATATCGACCGCAAGGCCGCAGCCGGCATCCAGCATCACGCCGATCTTCATGCCGCGCACATCGATGTCGTGGTCCATCCAGTCGAAATCATTGGGCGGCAGGCTGGTGCCGTCGCGCCAGTCGGGGCGCGAAAGCGTCGCCATCGAGAAGGCTGCATCATCGACCGAGCGTGTCATCGGGCCGGCGCAGCGGCCGACATAATAGGGATCGACCGGAATACGGCCGTGGCTGGGCTTGAAGCCGAAGAGGCCGGTCCAGCCGGCGGGCAGGCGCACCGATCCGCCGATATCCGTACCGATATGCAAGGGGCCGTAACCCGCCGCACCGGCAGCGGCCGCGCCCGCGCTCGAACCGCCGGGGTTCTGTGTCACATCCCAGGGATTGCGCGACAGCGGATGGAAGCTCGACAGGCCGGAGGAGAGCATGCCGTAGTCGGGGCAGGTGGTCTTGGCGAAGATCACCGCGCCGTCTTCCTTCATGCGCGCGGCGATCGGCGCGTCTTCTTCGGCGGGGGTAAGCTCGACGGCGGCGGTGCCGAGCGGAACCGGCTGTCCCTTGGTGGCGATCAGCTCCTTCAGCGAGACGGGGATGCCGTCGAGGGGGCCGACGGGTTCATCCCGCAGCCAGCGTTCGGTGGAGGCTTTCGCCTGTTCGCGCGCGCCTTGCGGATCATAGGCATAGAGCGCTGCCACATGTGGTTCGAAGGCCTCGATACGGGCTTCGACCGTCAGCCAGTATTCGTGCGGCGAGAGGGTTTTCGCGCGGTAACCGGCGACAAGGTCCCTGATGGTCAAATCGAGCAAATCAGTCATTTCGGGTAATGCCTTCTGCTTTCAAAAAATCGTCTGGCGGCTCGGTTTCAGCCGGTGGCCATATCTTCTGCACGATGACAGGCAGCCTGCCGTCCCGGCGCGATCGCGCGCAGTTCCGGCCGCTCGGCTGCGCAGCGGGTAATCGCCAGAGGACAGCGATTGCGAAAGGCGCAGCCGCCGGCATCGGCGGAGCCAGGCGGCGGGGGCGAACGCTCGGAGGCTGTCGGACGGCCGAAGCGCTCGATGCTCGGCTCGGCCTCGGCCAGAACCCTCGTATAGGGATGAAATGGCCGTTCGAAGACATCATGCGCCGGCCCTGTTTCTACCAGTCGGCCGCGATACATGACGCCGACCCGGTCGGCGATGCAGTCGACCACGGCGAGGTTGTGGGTGATGAACAGAAAGCTTACGCCGCGCTTTTCGCGCAGGTCCATCAGCAGATTCAGCACCTGCGCCTGCACCGAGAGGTCGAGTGCCGAAACCGCCTCGTCGGCGATCACCAGTTTCGGCTCGGTGACAAGGGCGCGAGCAATCGCGATGCGCTGGCGCTGGCCGCCGGAAAATTCGTGCGGATAACGCCCCGCATGAGCGGCCTGCAATCCGACGCTTTCCAGCATGTCAGCCACCTTCTCACGGATTTCCGCGCGGCTCGGCCGTCTTGCCAGAACATGCAGCGGTTCGGCGACGATGCGCTCGACCTTCTGGCGCGGATCGAGCGAGCCGAACGGGTCCTGAAACACCATCTGGAAATTCTCGCGCTTGCGCATGAGGTCTCGTGGGCGAAGCGAAAACAGGTCGTCGCCATCGAAGAGCACATGGCCGGAGGTCGGCCTGTCGAGCGCCGCCACCAGCCGGGCGAGCGTCGATTTCCCGCAACCGCTCTCGCCGACAATGCCGAAGATCTCGCCGCCATCGACCGCAAGCGATACCTCGTCCAGCGCTCTTGTGCTGTGCGACGCACCGAAAAGCGAATGGCTGCCATAGTCGCGGGAGAGCGCGCGGATATCGAGGAGGGGAGGCTTGCTCATTGGTTTCCACTCTCCATCGCCCGGATGCAGCGGACGCCGCGGTTGCTGTCGAAGAGCGTCCAGCCGGGTTCGGCAGCATGACAGGCGTCGATGCGCTCGGGACAGCGGTCGGAGAAGACGCAGCCGGCGGGCAGCCTGTTGAAGCCGGGCACGGTGCCGCGAATGGTCTCAAGGCGGCCGCCATCGGTCACCCGTCTCGGAATCGCGCGGATCAGCCCGCGGGTATAGGGATTGCGTGGCTCGGTCAGCACCTCGCGCGTGCCGCCTTCCTCCATCCGGCGGCCGGCATACATGACGATGGTGCGCCGGCACATTCGGGCGATGACGCCGAGGTCGTGGCTGACGAGGATCAGCGCCATGCCATGCTCGCGGGCGAGATCGTCGAGAATGTCGAGCACTTCCGCCTGCACGGTGACATCGAGCGCCGTCGTCGGTTCGTCGGCGATCATCAACGCGGGTTTCAGCGCAAGCGCGATGGCGATGCCGACCCTCTGGCGCTGTCCGCCGGACATTTCGTGCGGATAGGTTTTTGCTCGGCGCGCAGCATCGGGAATGCGCACCTGATCGAGCAGGTCGACGGCTTGGCCGCGGGCGTCGCGCCATGACATGCCCCGGTGCCAGACAAGGCCCTCGGCGATCTGGTCGCCGATGGTCATGGCGGGATTGAGCGCGGTCATTGGCTCCTGGAATATCATGCCGATCCGGTTGCCCCTGATATGGCAGAGGCGGTCTTCCGATGTCGTCAGCAGGTTCTCGCCTTCGAACGCGATGGTGCCCGTCGCTTCCGCCACGCCCGGCAGAAGCCCCATGATGGCGAGCGACAGGAGAGACTTGCCCGAGCCGCTTTCGCCGACCACACCAAGGCTTTCGCCGGCCTCGAGGTCGAAGGCGACATCCGTCACGATGGGGGTCAGGCTGCCATCGGCCATGCGGATGGAAACGGCGAGATCGCGGACGGAGAGAAGCGGAGCCCCGGTCATGCGCGCCCCTTTTCGCGAGGGTCGAGAAGATCCCGCAATCCGTCGCCCAGCATGTTGAAGCCGAAGACGGAAAGCGCAATCGCCAGACCCGGCATGATGGCAAGCCAGGGGGCGGTGGCCAGATAAGTCTGGGCATCCGCCAGCATGCGACCCCAGGTCGGGGCCGGCGGCGGCATGCCGAGGCCGAGGAAGCTCAGGCCGGCCTCGGTCAGGATCGCCAGACCGAGCTGGATCGTCACCTGCACGATGGTCTGGTTGGCGATATTCGGCAGCACATGTTCGACGGTGATGAGAAAGCCGCCCTTGCCGGCCCCGCGTGCGGCGAGCACGTAGTCACGCGACCAGATCTGTAGGGCCGCACCCGCGGTCACACGGGCGAAGACCGGAACCATGAAGACGGCAATCGCGATGATCGCGGTGAACCGCCCGGCGCCGATCAGCGCGCCAAGCATCATGGCGGAGAGGATCGGCGGCACTGCGAAGATAACGTCGCTCACGCGCATCACGAAGGCTTCCGTCAGGCCGCGCCGGGCGGCGGCGATGACGCCGAGAAGAGTGCCGAGCGAAGCGCCGATGGCGACGGCCGCGGCCGAGGTCGACAGAGAGTTCCACGCGCCGACCATCAGCATCGAGGCGATGTCGCGGCCGAACTGGTCGGTACCGAGCAGGCCGTGGACGAGCGGTGCTTTCAGCTTGTGGACGATCTGCATCTTCGCCGGCGGCAGCGGCGTCCAGACAAGGGAGACGAGGGCGACGGCCACGAGAAACACGATGATCGTCGCGCCGATCGTCAGGTTCGGACGGCGAAAGGCGAGCCAGGGGCGAGGGCGGACGGAGGCTGGCGTCGAGGCGGTCATCGGCTGCGGCCCCGCAGGCGAGGGTCGAGCAGCAGGTAGGAAAGATCGACCAGGAAATTCATGACGATGACGAGGGCGGCGAAAAACAGGACCACATCCTGCAAGACGATGATGTCCCGCTGGGAGAGCGCCTGAAGCGCCAGCCTTCCGAGCCCCGGCAGGTTGAAGACGTTCTCGATCAGGACGGCTCCGGCGATCAGGAAGGTGAATTGCAGCCCGAGAATGGTCGCGACCGGCACCAGCGCGTTGCGCACGGCATGGCGCCAGAGCGCGGCGCGGCGGGAGAGGCCCTTGGCGCGCGCCGTGCGGACGAAATCCTCATTGAGGACTTCCAGCACCGAGGAGCGGGTGACGCGGGTGAGAACGCCTGCCTGTTGCAGCGCCAGCGCCACGGCGGGCAGGAGAAGGGCTTCGAGACCGGCGACGAACCCCGCCTGCCAGCCGGGAAAGCCGCCGGCCGGCAACCAGCCGAGGCTCATCGAGAAGGCGAGGATCAGCAGCAGCGCCACCCAGAAGCCGGGAACGGCGATGAAAAGCTGGGAGACGAAGCCGCCGGCATAATCGACCGCGGAGTTGCGTTTGCTGGCGGAAACCACGCCGAGCGGAATGGCGATGGCGACGGAGATCAGGATCGCCGTCAGCGCCAGCGGCAGCGTCACGGCGAGCCGCTCGGCAATCAGCCCGGCAACCGGGACGCCGTAGGTGTAGGACTTGCCAAGATCGCCCGTCGCCACGCCGGCCAGCCATTGCAGGTAGCGGATGACGAGCGGCTGATCGAGGCCCAGTTCATGGCGCAGCGCCGCCAGCGTATCGGGGCTTGCCGACATGCCGAGCATGATCGAGGCGGGATCTCCGGGCAGGATATCCATGACGACAAAGATCAGGGCCGAAACGGCAAGAAGCGTCAGGACGAGGCCGGCGATGCGGCGGGCGAGAAGTGTCAGCATGGGGGCATTCCTACGGAATTTTTCCCCCTCTCGCCTGCCGGCGTTCGTTGCCCCGATCGATCCACCGGATCGATCGCTGCGCTGCGCTGGCCGCTCCTCACCCCCCACAAGGGGGGAGACAAAATGCGGCGACCAAGAAGCCCTGACGGCAGACCTTTGAGCATGATGTCCAATTCTGCCCCGTATATTGCTTTGCCGCGAAGGCTACGTATCAGTCCCGTCTTCTCCCCCCTTGTGGGGGAGATGGCCGGCAGGCCAGAGGGGGACAGGATCATGCGCCGTTCTGTCGCTCTTCACTCACTCTTCCCAATAAACCTCGGTCAGCACGTTGGACGGGATCGGCTCGTTTTCCCACAGACCCTTCAGCTTCTTGTCCCAGATGCCGAGCTTCGGCATGACGAAGAGGAAGAGCGCCGGAACATCGTCGGCGAGGATCTTCTGGGCCTCGCCGTAGAGCTTGTCCTGTTCGACGGTGTCGGAGGTCGCCTCGACCTTCTTCAGGATGTCGTTGAAGGCCGGGTTCTTGTAGTTGAAGTAGTAGGGATCGCGGGCATAGATATCGATGTCCATCGGTTCTGCATGGGCGACGATGGTCATCTCGTAATCGCGGCCCTTCAGGACGTCCTGCACCCATTTGGCCGGGAATTCGGTCGGCTCGATGTTCATCGTCACGCCGATCTCGGCGAACATCGCCTGCATCACCTGGGCGCTGCGCGGGGCGTAGGCCATCTGCGGCGTCTTGATGGTGAAGCTGAAGCCGTTCGGATAGCCGGCCTCGGCCAACAGGGCCTTCGCCTTTTCCGGATCGTAAGGATAGGTGCCGGTGAGATCCACATAGCCGCGGTCGTTCGGCGTATAGTGGCTGCCGATCGGCGTGCCGTAGCCGGACCATGCGCCCTCGACGATGACGGAGCGGTCGAGCGCCATCATCAGCGCCTGACGCACGCGCTTGTCGTCAAACGGCTTGCGGGCGTTGTTCATGCCGGCCACGACCTTGAGTTCGGTATTGCCGATCACGGTCGCAAGCTTTGCGTCGTCCTTGAAGGTTTCCACCAGTTCCGGTGCGCCGAATTCCGGGAAGGCGTCGACATCGCCGGATTTCAGTGCGGCGGCCTGGGCCTGCGGGTCGGAGATGAAGCGGAAGGTGACCTTGTCCAGCTTCACCGCGACGTCCTTGTTCCAGTAGTCCGGATTAGCCGCGAGTTCGACCTTGTCGCCCTTCGCCCAGTTGACGAACTTGAACGGGCCGGTGCCGATCGGCGTGGTCTTGTCGTCGGCGGCGCTCTTGGTGCCGACGATGGAGGACGACGGCCAGCCGAGCCAGTAGAGCAGGCTTCCGGCCGGCTCCTTCAGCTTCAGGACAAGCGTTGTCGCATCGGGCGTCTCGATGGTGTCGATGGCCGCGAAGAAGCGCTTCTGCGGATTGACGCTGTCAGCGCCGCGGGCGCGTTCCAGCGAGGCCTTGGCGACGGAAGCGTCGAAGGCTTCGCCATCGTGGAACTTCACGCCTTCGGCCAAGTGAAAAGTGTAGGTCAGTCCATCCGCCGAAATGTCCCAGCTGGTGGCGAGCTGCGGCTGCACCTTGCCGTCACGGTCGATGGTGACGAGACCCTCGAAAATGTTCTGCCATGTCACCTGGCCGATGGCGACGGGGGCGGCAATCGTCGGGTCGAGGCCGGTCGGCTCGATGGTCATGCCGAGCGTCAGGTCCTTCTGTGCCGCAAGGGCGGAGCCGGAAAATACGATGGCCGCCGTGGCGGCAAGGCCAAGAGCGAAGCTTCGGAAGGTTTTCCGTCCGGCATCGTCCCTTACGGCAAGCAAAGCATTGGTCATGAAATTCCCCTCATCCTGGCGCTCGTTCTGTTTCGGTAGCTTAGCCGATGGCGCGGTGCAAAAAATACTGGCATCTCGTTCGCGCGCACACAATGCGATTTTTTGTGTTCTCCGTGTATCGAAAATCGCTACACTCCTTCCCCTGTGACGCGGGGCATGACCTCGCGCATGAAGCGGTCTATGGCGTCGAGCAGTTTCGTAGCTGCGAAGGAAAGCTGGCGATCCGAGGCGACGCAAAGCTCGATCGGCGTCCGGATGCCCTTGTTGCCGGCAATCGGGATCGCCACAAGCTGTCCGGCACGGCATTCGCGCAACACGGTCAGCGCCGGCAGCAGGGTTACTGCAGCACCGCGCAGCACCAGTTCCTTCTGCATCTCCAGCGAGCTGGTGACGAAGACCGGATCGAGCGTGACGCCGGCCGATTTGAACAGCGTGTCGAAGGCGAGACGTGCGCCGAAGGAGCGGTCCGGCACCGCGAGCGGATAGGCTGCGAGTTGCGGAACTGTCAGTTCGGTATGGCCCGCTGCCGGATGGCCCGCGGCTGCGATGACGTCATAGACGATCTCGGCGCGCAGGCGCACCCTGGTTCCCGGTTCAGGTTCGGAAAACAGGGTTACGGCGATGTCGGCCTCGGCATTGGCGACGGCTTCGATGGCGGCGCGGGCGGATGCGATGGTCACGGAAAAACGGATTTTCGGGAATTTCAGGCTGAAATCGGCAAGCGCCGGTGCAAGCAGGTTGGCGACCGTGGCGCCGCTTGCGAAGATGTTGACGTGTCCGCGCTTCAGCCCTTCCAGATCGTCGATCAGCTGGCGGACGTGATCCAGTTCCCGGAGTGTCTTGCCGGCGCGGGCGGCGAGCAGTTCGCCGGCGGATGTCAGGCGTACCCCGCGGCTGGAGCGTTCGATGAGCGGTGTGCCGAAGTAATGTTCGAGCTGGTCGATCTGGCGGGCGAGAGCGGTGGGCTGGATGTTGAGCTTGTCGGCGGCGGCGCGGATCGAGCGGGCGCGCACCAGTTCGTCGAAATAGATCAGAGCCCGGATCTGCATGTCTGGATTTGCCGCCCTCGTTTCCACTGGCGGGTTGATGGTTACCGCCAGTGGAATTGGTAGGGGCTCGTTCGCGCGGAGACAAGCCCCGGTTCCGGTCCCTGTCGTGGGGCCGTCAGGCGTGTGGCTTCATGGGGTGACTGTTTCCGGTTTTCGGCAAGGCGCTTTCATCCAGCAGACCCGCCTTGCGGGCTGCTTCGATGAAGGTCTTGCGGGCAATGTCGGCCGCCTTGTCCGTTTCCAGGGCCATGCCGCACCAGCGTCTGGCGCGTTGATAGGCGGCTCCATGGCGGACGGGCCATTCCTCCTCAAGGAAATAGAGAGCGTCACAGGCTTCCTTGAAGCTTCTCGTCAGGCCGCATTGCAGTTTCAGTTCGACGGGTTCGTTCCAGGTGGGCGGTGTGTTGGTCATCGCATACTCCATTGCGGAAGCCCCAACACCCGAGACCGGACAAGGTTCCATCGAAACGGAAAAATTTTTGAAGCGGTTTCCTCAGGGCGTGCTTTCGGCCTCGGCGGTCGCCGCATCACGGTTGCGCAGCCAGGCCGCGGTTCTCTCGCAGGCGGAGGCGGCGGCATCGGTGATCGGCATGCCGTTCAGGAGTTCATGAAGCACTGCGCCGCTGAAGCTGTCGCCCGCGCCGATGGTGTCGGCGGTCACGACTTTCTCATGTACGCCGATGCGGGTTTCGCTGCGACCGTCATAGACGCAGATTTCATTCGGGCCATCGGTCAGCATCAGGTCTTTCAGCCGGTCGCCGGCGATTGCGCAGGCCGCCCGCCAGATTTCGGTGAGGCTCAGGCCCGGAAAATCGGCTCTGGAACCGACGATGATATCGGCAGGCCGCGGCGTCGGGTGCCGCAACGGAAATTGCGAAACGACCAGCGTTGCCTTGTCGAGCGAGGCGACGACGTTGTCCGCAAGCTGCATGCCGTTGACATAGAAGGCCCTCGCCCGGAGCGGCCGGTCCAGCGTGAAGCTGCGGGTGGTGCGCTTGGTGCTGCCGAGGATCGTGCGTTCACCGGCCGGGTCGAGGAAGATCTCGGCGAACTCCGTTTCGCCGTCGCGCATTGTGATGTGGCCGGTGCCGAAACCCGCCTTCCGAAGCTCTTCGAGCGC
This sequence comes from Shinella sp., assembly GCA_003248775.1. Taxonomy (GTDB): domain Bacteria; phylum Pseudomonadota; class Alphaproteobacteria; order Rhizobiales; family Rhizobiaceae; genus Allorhizobium. The sequence continues at coordinate 10,787 of QFQX01000021.1, forward strand.
CTTTCGACCATGCTCGTCATCGACAAGGGAGGAGACAAGCTCGACGTCGCGACCGAGCGCAAGCAACATGCTGCCGGTGTAATAGCCGCCTCCGCCCAGCCGCACATTGCGGTCGATCCAGGCGATGCGGCCGCCGGGGCGGAGTGGTTCCTTCAGGCGCCAGACACGGTCATGGTTGATGTGGCCGATGACGACGACCGGATCGTTGCCGGCGGATGGTTCTGGCTGCATGTTACCTTGTTTCCCTGCCCGGTTCTGTGGCGGCGACGGTTGCTTCCTGCGCTCGCTGCCAAGGATGGCGGCAAGCCGTCGCCTCTTCAAGAGTGGTGTTTTCGGGCGTTAGTTTGTCGTTTCGTCAAGCCATTGCCGGATGCAGGATGCCGCGGCCTTGCCGGTGGCGAGGCAGGCGGTCAGCAGATAACCTCCGGTCGGGGCCTCCCAGTCGAGCATCTCTCCGGCAACGAAACTCCCGGGCATCGCCTTCAGCATGAAGTTGTCGTCGATGCCGTCAAAGGAAATGCCGCCGGCCGACGAGATGGCCTCGGCGATGGGGCGTGGTGACGTGACGGGCAGGGGCAGCGCCTTGATGAGACGGGCAAGCGCTTCCGCATCGAGGCGATTGGCGTCGGGGACGAGTTCCCGCAGCAGGGCGGCCTTGACGCCGTCGAGGCCGGTCGCCTTGCGCAACCGGTTGGAAAAGCTCGCCTTGGTGTCCTGCCTTGCCAGATCGCGCGCCAGTCTTTCCGTAGTGCGGCCGGGGGCGAGATCGAGAACGAGGCTCGCCTTGCCGGTGGTGGCCAGCGCGTCGCGCAGCGCTGCGGCATGGGCATAGACGAGGCTGCCCTCGATGCCGTGACGGCTGATGACGAATTCGCCGGGAATGGTGCCTGCCGCACTTGTCGCGGCCACGGATTTCAGCGGCTCGCCTGCGAAGCGTTCGAGGAAGGTTTGCGAGAATGCACAGTCGAAGCCGCAATTGGCCGGCCGGAAGTCATGGATGTCGACGTTCCTTTCGCGCAGCCACGCCGTCCATCCCGCATCGGAGCCAAGCTTCGGCCAGCTTGCGCCGCCCAGCGCCAGCAGCACGGCATCCGCCTCGATCCGCTTTTCGCCTTCCGGGGCCTCGATGCGATAAACGTCACCGTCGAAGCCGGTCCAGCGATGCCTCGTCAGGATCGAGACGCCCTGCGCTTCCAGCCGCTTCAGCCAGGCGCGCAGCAACGGCGAGGCCTTCATTGCCTTTGGAAAGACGCGGCCCGAAGTGCCGACGAAGGTTTCCGTGCCGAGTGCTGTCGCCCAGTCGCGGATGTCATCCGGGGTGAAGGCATCCAGCGCCGGCCGTAGCCTTTCGCCCGCCGTGCCGAAGCGGGTGACGAAGCGCTCGTAAGGTTCGGCATGGGTGATGTTGAGGCCGGATTTGCCCGCGAGCAGGAATTTCCGGCCAACGGTCGGCATCGCCTCATAAACGGTGACGGCATGGCCGGCGCGGGAGAGTTCGTCCGCCGCCATCAGCCCTGCCGGCCCGCCGCCGATGATCGCGATGCGTTTCATGCTCATCCTTCATCCCTTTGTTCTGACGCAATTCCGGACGCAAAACCGCTTCACACTTTTGCTGGAATTGCGTTAGTCAAGCCGGAAGCCGGAGAGGCGATCCGTCAGGGCTTCGATGGTTGCCGAATCCGCATTGGCGAAGGCAAAGCGCAGATAGCCTTCCTGCGCTTCGCCGAAATAGGCTCCGGGAATGCAGACGACGCCGGCCTCGCGGGCGAGCTTCTCTGCCACCAGCGCGGAATGCTTGCCTTCGAAGGGATGGCGGATGAAGGCGAAATAGGCGCCGAGCGAATCCATCTGCCATTCCGGCAGCTTTGCCATGACGGACTTAAGCGTATCCGCGCGTTTCAGGATTTCCCTGCGGTTGGCGTTGCGCCAGTCGCGCAGCGCCGGAATGGCGCGGGCGACGGCGGCCTGCGGCGCGCGCGGTGCGCAGATCTGCAGGTTGTCCATCACCTTGGCGATTTCCGCGACGGCTTTCGGGCCGGCGGTGACGGCGCCGAGGCGATGACCCGGAATGCAGAAGGACTTCGAGAAGGAATAGAGCAGGATCAGGTTGTCTTCCCAGCCGGGAATGGACAGGAGGTCATGCGGCTTGTCGCCTTCCGGCAGGAAGTCCCGGTAGGTTTCGTCGAGGATCAGCCAGACGCCGGCCTGACGGCAGGCTTCGAAGATTTCCCGCAGCAGGCCGGCCGGATAGATCGCGCCGGTCGGATTGTTCGGCGAGACGAGCGCGATGGCCTTGATGCCCTTCGCCAGTGCCGCGCGCACCGCATCGAGATCCGGCACGAAACCCTTTGCCGGATCGAGCGGCACCAGCACCCGCTCGATGTCCATCATGGCAAGCGTGGTTTCCTGGTTGAAGTAGAAGGGCTCGGTCAGCGCCACCTTGTCGCCCGGACCGGCAATCGCCATGGCGACAGCCATGAAGGCCTGATTGCAGCCGGAGGTGATGTGGATGTTCTGCGCTTCGACCGGTGCGCCATAGATTTCGGCAGCATCTTCAGCATAGACCTTGCGCAGGTCGGTTTCACCCTCGATCGGACCGTAGCCGGCAAAGCCGCGCGAGGATGCTGCCTCTCCGAGCCATGCCAGCAGGTCCGGATGCGGTGGATAGCCGGGGACTGCCTGCGACAGGTCGATCAGCGGGCCGCGGCTGCCGTCATAGGCGCGCGCCCAGGCAAAGACGGAGGGGACCGGCGGAGGGGAGAGGCGGGAAACGAGAGAATTGAACGATGCGGATGGCATGATGATTTCGGCAGTCCTGATGCTTTGTTCGGTTGGTTCAAGCCTTGGTGGCGGTCTTTCTTGCGGAGGCGGATGTCGCCTTGCGTGTTCGTGACAAGGTGGTTGCATTTTCCGGTTTTACCGTGCCTGTCGCCGTGCCCGTATTCGCGGCTCGAATGTTGCGCGCTCTGTGAGCGGGGCGGGGCAAGGGCAGTGGCTGCGAACCCTGCTCGCTTTCGAGTGTGGCGAAGAGCCAGTCGATGAAGACGCGGGCAATCGGGGCGGCGCGCACCTCGTTTCGCGTGGCGACATAGAAGGCATTGGCGGCGCGTACCGAGAGATCGAAGGGAATGATCAGCTCGCCCGAGGCGATCAGGCTGGAAGCCGTGATGTTGTCGCCAAGCGCGATGCCCTGACCGTGGCGCGCGGCTTCGGTGGAAAGCCTTGCGTCGCTCATGAAATGCTCCCGGTGGCGGGGCATGTCGAGCTGGTCGGCAGCGGCAAGCCAGGTATTCCATTCCTGTCCGTTGTCGCCGTGAAGAAGCACATGGTCACGCAGGTCGCGTACGGATCGCAGCGGTCGCGAATTCAGCAGTGAGGGGGAGGCGACGGGGAAAAGGTCCAGCGTGCTCCAAAGCCGCGTCCAGCAGTCCCGCCAGCTTCCCGGTCCGTAGAGAATGGCGATGTCGATGTCTGGCGAATGGATGAGGCTTGCGTCATTGCTCGAGGTCAGCGTCAGGCTGATATCCGGATACTGCTCGCTGAAGCTGCCCATGCGCGGCACCAGCCAGAGGGAGAGCAGGGCGGGCACACAGGAAATCCTGAGATTGCCGCTGGTGGTCGGCCGGTTCATCAGCGCCGTTGCGGCGGCGATGCCGTCGAATGCCGAGGAAACCGCCGGCAGCAGCAGGGCTCCCTGCGGCGTCAGCTTCAGCCGTTTGCCGCCACGCTCGAAGAGCTGCGTCTTCAGCGTTTCCTCAAGCGTCTTGATCTGGTGGCTGACCGCGCCATGGGTGACGTTCAGCTCACGGGCCGCCGCTGAAATCGATCCGCGTCTGGCGGCGGCCTCGAAAGCGCGCAGCGGATTGAGCGGTGGCAGGCGATGGGACATGGTCTCGGTGCTTGTTAGTTTTTCTCACAGCGATTGCTATAACATCGTGAATTGCTTTTCTACCCCCCATGCGGCTTAATGCTTACAATAGAGGCAGGCGCCGGAACTGCCGTTTAAACAGTCGTCCGCGACGGGAGCTCCTGTTTCGCAGGGCATCGGCAAGAAGGGTGAAAGACGAAATGACTTTCGACGAAAAGCGACTTCAGGAACTGCGCGCCAAATACGGTGACGACAAGGCCGGTGAAATCTTCGACGAGAAGTTCGCCAAGGTCGGCGAGAAGATCTTCTCCAACGGCACCCGCGCCGCACCTTATGCCGGCATCCCGACCTTCCTGTCCGCACCGCATCGCCCGATCGATCCGGCAGCGCCCGACTTCGGTGACCTGCAGGTAGGGATCGTCGGCGTGCCGATGGACCTCGGCGTGTCCAACCGTCCGGGTTCGCGTTTCGGACCTCGCGCGCTGCGCGCCATCGACCGCATCGGCCCGTACAATCACGTTCTGGAATGCGCGCCGATCTTCGATCTCAAGGTTGCCGATATCGGCGACGTGCCGTTCTCCAGCCGCTACCGACTGGAACTCAGCCATGAGGACATCGAGAAGCATCACACCAAGATCGTCGAAGCCGGCTTGCTGCCGCTTTCCGTCGGTGGCGATCACTCGATCAGCCATCCGATCCTGAAGGCTGTCGCGAAGAAGCACGGCCCTGTCGGCATGATTCATATCGATGCCCATTGCGATACCGGCGGCGCCTTCGACCAGACCAAGTTCCACCATGGCGGTCCGTTCCGCAACGCAGTGCTTGACGGCGTGCTCGATCCGACCCGCACCATCCAGATCGGCATTCGCGGCCCGGCCGAATATCTGTGGGAGTTCTCCTACGATTCCGGCATGACCGTCATCCATGCCGAGGAAGTGACCGGGCTCGGCATTCCGGCGATCATCGAGAAGGCGAAGAAGATCATCGGCGACGGCCCTACCTATCTCTCCTTCGATGTCGACAGCCTCGATCCGAGCATTGCGCCCGGCACCGGCACGCCGGAAGTCGGCGGCCTTTCCTCGCGTGAAGTGCTCGAACTCATCCGCGGTCTCAAGGGCATCAATCTGGTCGGCGGCGACGTCGTCGAGGTTGCTCCGCAGTATGATGCGACCAACAATACCGCCCATGCGGGCGCTCAGGTTCTCTTCGAAATCCTAAGCCTCATGGTCTATAGTCCGGCAATCAAGGGCCGTTGAGAAACTGGCATTTTGCCCGGGACGGCGCTATCAGGCGTTCCGGGCTCGACTTCACGATAACCAACCAAGACATAAGCAACGAAGACAAGGGAACAGGACCATGAAAAACATCCTCAACGCTTCCGTCAGCCGCCGCGGCGTGCTGGCCGGCTCGCTTGCCGGCGCCGGCATGCTCGCCATGCCCTCGATCCTGCGTGCCCAGGACAAGTCGCTGAAGGTCGGCGTCTATGGCGGCTACTTCAAGGATTCCTTCGACAAGAACATCTTTGCCGAATTCACCAAGGCAACCGGCATCGCCGTCGAATCCGTGGCCGAGCCGACCGGCGAAGCATGGCTGGTGCAACTCGAGCAGGCCGCAAAGGCCGGCCAGGCTCCCGCCGACGTTTCGATGATTTCGCAGGTTTCCATGCTTAAGGGCCAGTCCACCGAACTGTGGACGCCGCTCGACATGGACAAGATCAAGAACGCTTCCGGCCTGATCGAGCGTTTCGTCAACAAGTATCCGGACGGCCGCGTTGCCGGTATCGGCGCCGTTGCATGGTACATCACGCTCGTCACCAACACGGATGTCTACAAGGAAGCTCCGACCTCCTGGTCCGCTCTGTGGGATCCGGCAAACGAAGACAAGCTCGGCCTGCTGGCGCTGGTCTCCAACTCCTTCCTCCTGGAAGTGACGGCCAAGACCCACTTCGGCGGCACCAATGCGCTCGACACCGAGGAAGGCATCCTGAAGGCTTTCGAAAAGCTCGCCGAGGTCAAGCCGAACGTTCGCCTGTGGTATCGCGACGAAGCCCAGTTCGAGCAGGCGCTGAAGTCGGGCGAAATCCCGATGGGCCAGTACTACCACGACGTTACCGGCCTCGCCGCCGCTGACGGCAATCCGGTCCGCTCCACCTTCCCGAAGGAAGGCGGCATTCAGGATTCCGGTTGCTGGGCCCTGTCGCGCGCATCGACCAAGACCGAGGAAGCACACGTCTTCATCGACTACATGTGCCAGCCTTCGATCCAGGCAACCCTGTCGCGCAAGGTCGGCACGGCTCCGACCGTCAAGCGCGAACTTCTCGACCTGACGGCCGAGGAATTCGCCGCCGTGTCTTCCGACATCGAGCCGATCATCCCGCGCTACGACCTCTATCAGACCAAGTCCGACTGGTTGAACCAGAAGTGGACCGAACTGATCGTCGGTTGATCGACGCCTGAACGAAAAACCAATCCAGCACTTGAGGTGGGGTGAGGGTCATGCGACCTTCACCCCACTGTCATCGGAACTTTTGCGGAGACATGATGTCCGGACTGTCGCTCAACGATGTCACGAAACAATTCGGCCCCTTCACGGCGGTCGACAACGTGCAATTGAACGTACCGCACGGTACTTTTGTCTGCATGCTCGGCCCGTCCGGCTGCGGCAAGACCACGCTGCTCAGGATGATTGCCGGTCTTGACCTCCCGACCGGCGGATCGATCGTGCTGGACGGCGAGGACATCACGCGGGTCCCGACGCACAAGCGTAATCTCGGCATGGTCTTCCAGTCGCTGGCGCTGTTTCCGCACCTCACCGTCGGTGAGAACATCGCCTATCCGCTGCGTATCCGCGGCATCGGTCGCGAGGAGCAGGTGAAGCGCGTCGAGGAACTGCTCGCCATGATCCATCTGCCGGGTTACGCCGACCGTCCCGTGACCAAGCTTTCCGGCGGCCAGCGGCAGCGCGTGGCGATTGCCCGGGCGCTCGCCATCTCGCCCAAGCTCTTCCTGCTCGACGAGCCTCTTTCCGCTCTCGACGCCAAGCTGCGCGAGGCCATGCAGGTGGAACTGCGCAAGCTGCAGCAGCAGCTCGGCATCACCACCATCGTCGTGACCCACGACCAGCGCGAAGCCATGACCATGGCCGACACCGTCGTGGTGATGAACGGCGGCAAGATCCGTCAGGCGGCAAGCCCGATCGAGATCTACCGCAAGCCGGCGGACCGCTTCGTCGCGGACTTCATCGGCTCCACCAATCTTCTGCCGCTGACCATCGAAAGCGGTCGCACGCTCGTGCTCGGCCAGCCGGTCGAAGGCATCGCGGCCAGTGGCCAGAGCGCCTGCAGCCTTTCGGTTCGCCCCGAAGACGTCCATCTTTCCGCTCCGGGCGAGGGACGTCTTTCCGGTCGCGTCACCTTCATCCGCGATCTCGGCGGCACCATCGAGACATTCATCGACGTTCGCGGCTCCGAAGTGATCGCGGTTTCCACGCCGCGCGAGCGGCCGGTGGTCACCGTCGGACAGGAAGTCGGCGTGGTGATCGATCCGCAGACGGCCGTGGTGCTTCCGGCATGAGGCGCGAACCCCCGCAAAAAGCGCTCGACTATGCGCCGCTCGCCTTTCCGGCGGGCATGCTGATCCTGTTCTTCGTCGTGCCCTTCGGCACGATGATCGCCGTCAGCTTCTTCAAGCGTCAGCAGGGTGGCTTTTACGAGCCGGCCTTCGTGTTCGACAACTACGCCCGCTTCATCAGCCCGTTCTTCGCCGGCGTTCTCGGTTTCTCGCTGATGCTGGCAATCTCGGTCGCAGTGGTCTGCGTCGTGCTTGGCATACCCTTCACCTATCTCCTGACGCGCATGTCGCGACGTGCGCAGGTCGTGTGGCTGGTCGCGCTGCTGTCGATCCTTTCGCTCTCGGAAGTCATCATCGGCTTTGCGTGGTCGACGCTGTTTTCCCGTACCGCCGGTATCACCAACCTGCTGGTCATGATCGGCCTCATGGAAAAGCCCATGGCGCTGATGCCGAATTTCGGTGCTGTGCTGACCGGCATGACCTATCAGGCGTTTCCCTATACGGTGCTGGTTCTCTATCCCGCGCTGGTGCGGCTCGATCCGACGCTGACGGAAGCCGCGCGGACACTCGGCGCTTCGCCGATCCGCGCCTTCTTCACCGTCGTCGTGCCGGCGCTGCGCAACACCATCGTCGCAACGATGATCATGGTCTTCATCTTCGCGCTCGGTTCCTACCTCCTGCCGCAGATCCTCGGCCGGCCGCAGCACTGGACGCTGTCGGTGTTGATCACCGATCAGGCGATCTACCAGTCCAACATGCCGTTTGCCGCGGCCATGGCGGTGTTCCTGGTGCTTGTCACGCTTGGCATGGTGGCGCTTACGCTCTTCATCGGACGCAAGGGAGAGGCAGCATGAACAAGGTGCTGACGCGTATCTATTTCGTCCTGATCGCGATCTTCCTCGCCGCTCCGATCGTCGTCGTCGCCGGTGTGTCGGTCAACGAGAAGCAGAGCCTGACCTTCCCGCCGCAGGGCTTTTCGCTCGCATGGTACGGGGCGATCTTCGCCGATGCCGGCTGGCGTTCGGCCTTCTTCGCGTCGCTTGGGCTGGCGCTCGCGTCCGCGGCGCTTGCGGTCGTCATCGCGCTTCCGCTGGCATGGTTCCTGTGGCGCCGGCTCGCGCCCTGGGCCAACATCTTCCAGATCCTCGGCATTGCCCCGTTTACCCTGCCGCCTGTGATCACGGCGCTCGGTCTCCTGACCTTCTGGGCGACGACGGGTTTCTACGGGCAGCCATGGACGGCGGTGATCGGCCACGCGATCTTCTTCGTGACATTGCCGCTGGTCACCCTGTCGCTCGGCTTTTCGGCCATCGACCGTTCGCTGGTCGAGGCCGCCTCGACCATGGGCGCCGACGACAAGACGGTGTTCCGCACCGTCGTCCTGCCGCTGATCCGGCCCTATCTGGTGTCCGGCTACGCCTTTGCCTTCGTGCTGTCGCTCAACGAATACATCGTCGCCTACATGACGGTCGGCTTCACCATGGAGACCTTGCCGATCAAGATCTTCAACGCGCTGCGCTACGGCTACACGCCGACGATGGCTTCGGTGACGATCCTCTTCGTCGTGGTCGCGGCGCTGGTCTTCGGTCTCGTTGCGCGATTCGGCGATCTGCCGAAACTTCTCGGTGCGATGGCGGCCGACGACCGCTGATCGATTGCCCATTTCGCATGCCGGCGGTACGGATTTCCGCCAGCATGTCGTTTATCTTGCGGAAACCAAGAATTTTATCAGCATTTTATCAATTCGTTCAGAATTGCGGCCTAACCCTTTTGTCGTTCCGGGACGGGACTCCGCGCATGAAGTTGCGGATGGTGACAAATGGGGAATGGGGCACATGACGTGCGCAGGACACACCGCGTTCATCGCGGATGCAAACGGATCCATGAATCCGTGGCCGGATACCGGCCGAAAGTCCCTGCAGGGCAGGGATATGACAGTTTTCGCCAAGCGCCGGGAGCGCAGGCCTTCTCAATTCCATATCGGACGGTTCACCGGTCTTTCGTCGCTGATTGACGGACGCGGCCTGCAATTCAGCCGACAGCCCATCGCCGCGTGATGAGGTTTCGATAGACGTGATCGGTTCCCTGTTTTCAGGGAACTGGTACGGCATCTATCGATACCGTTTCGCACCGCATGGCGAACGGCCTCTGGCCACGGTAGATGCCGTGGGAGGAACCTGGCGTCCCCACCCCCCTAGTCGGGTTCCTCCCATCCTTGTTTCAATGCTACGGCCGGTATGAGAAGTCTCAGCCGGCCGTATTTGTTCCATGACGTCGAGGATCAGCCCCGCAGCATCTCGATGATGGCGGAGAAGTCCCGGCCGCCATGTCCCTGCTTGGCGAAGAGGTCGAACAGTTGCGCCGCTTCGGCTCCGAGCGGGGTGGCTGCGCCGCATCCGAGCGCTGCTTCCTGCGCGAGCTTAAGGTCTTTCAGCATCAGGGCTGCGGCAAAGCCCGGTCTGTATTCGTTGTTGGCGGGAGACGTCGGAACAGGGCCGGGGACCGGGCAATAGGTGTTGATCGACCAGCACTGGCCCGACGAGGTCGAGGCGACATCGAACAGCGCCTGATGGGAGAGGCCGAGCTTTTCGCCGAGCGCGAAGGCCTCGCATACCCCGATCATCGAAATGCCGAGGATCATGTTGTTGCAGATCTTGGCCGCCTGTCCAGCGCCGCTTCCGCCGCAATGGACGATCTTCTTGCCCATGGCTTCGAGGAGGGGATGGGCATTGGCGAATGCGCCATCGCTGCCGCCGGCCATGAAGGTGAGGGTGCCGGCCGCCGCGCCGCCGGTGCCGCCGGAGACAGGGGCATCGAGCGAGATGCAGTCGGCCGCCGCCGCCAGTTCATGGGCGCGGCGGGCGCTGTCCACATCGATGGTCGAGCAGTCGATCAGCAGGGTGCCGGGCTTCACCGCCTTCACGAGATCCCCCCAGACCGAGAGGACGTGAACGCCCTTCGGCAGCATGGTGACGACGGTCTCGGCATCGGCGGTCGCCTCCTCGAGCGATGCCGCCGGTGCAACGCCGTGGCCCGCCGCCGCCAGAAGAATTTCCGACGACAGGTCGAAGCCCTTCACCCTGTGGCCTGCCTTGACCAGATTTGCGGCCATCGGACCACCCATGTTGCCGAGACCGATGAATGCGATGTTCGTCATTTCGTGTTTCCTTCCTTCGCGGGATCAGCGGTTGTCCGCCAGGATCATTTCGGCTGCCTTTTCGGCGATCATGATTGTCGGTGAATTGGTGTTGCCGGAGGTGATGGTCGGCATGATCGAGGCGTCCGCGATCCTGAGCCGTTTCAGCGCCCGCATCCTGAGGCGCGGGTCGACCACACTCTGATCGTCGGAGCCCATGCGGCAGGTGCCGACCGGATGGAATATGGTCGTGCCGATGTCGCCTGCGGCATGGGCCAGTTCCTCGTCGGTTCCGTAGCGGGCACCGGGCTTGAATTCCTCGGGGCGATAGCGGGCAAAGGACGGTTGCTCGGCAATCCGCCGCGTCAGCCTGATGGCCCTCACCGCGATGTCGCGGTCGGCGGGGGCGGAGAGATAATGCGGCGCGATCACCGGCTTGGCGGCGAAGTCGGGAGCGCTCAGATGCACCGAACCCCGGCTTTCCGGGCGAAGATTGCACACACTTGCGGTGATCGCCGGGAAGGGGTGAACGGGCTCGCCGAACTTTTCCAGCGTCACCGGCTGGACGTGATATTGCAGGTCCGGCGTTTCCTTGTCGGGGCCGGAGCGGGTGAAGATGCCGAGCTGGCTCGGCGCCATGGCCATGGGGCCGGATCGCTTCAGCAGATATTCCAGCCCGATCGCGGCCTTGCCATAGAGGCTCGACGCCTTTTCGTTGAGCGTCGGAACACCGCTGACCTTGAAGGCCATGCGAAGCTGCAGGTGGTCCTGCAGGTTCTCGCCGACGTCGCGTACCTCTTTCACCAAATCGATCCCTGCCTGCTGCAGCACGTCGCCGCGACCGACGCCGGAAAGTTCGAGGATCTGCGGCGAGCCGATCGCGCCGGCGGAGAGCACCGTCTCGCGGCGGGCCGTAAAGTGTTTCGCCACGCCGTCGTGATGCACCTCGACGCCGGTGACCGCGCCGTCCTCGATCAAGAGACGCATGACATGGGCCTTGGTCAGCACCGTCAGGTTGCCGCGCTTGACGGCGGGACGCAGGAAGGCCTTGGCGGTGTTCCAGCGTATGCCGGAGCGCTGGTTGACGTCGAAATAGCCGGAGCCCTCATTGGTGCCGCGGTTGAAGTCGGCGGTCTCGGGAATGCCGGCTTCCTTCGCCGCCTGCTGGAAGGCTTCGAGCACCGCCCAGCGGACGCGGGCCTTTTCGACGCGCCATTCGCCGCCGGCGCCATGCATCTCGTCGCCGCCCTTGTAGAAATCCTCGGATTTGCGGAAGAGGGGCAGCACATCGTCCCAGCCCCAGCCATCGCAACCCATCTGCCGCCACTGGTCGTAATCTCGGGCCTGACCGCGCATGTAGATCATGCCGTTGATCGACGAGCAGCCGCCGAGCACCTTGCCGCGCGGATAGCTGAGCGAACGGCCGTTCAGGCCTTCCTCCTTTGCCGTGGTGAAGCACCAATCGGTTCGCGGATTGTTGATGCAGTAGAGATATCCGACGGGAATGTGGATCCAGTGGTAATTGTCGGATCCCCCGGCTTCCAGCAGCAGGACGCGGTTGTTCCGGTCGGCGGACAGCCGGTTGGCCAGGACGCATCCCGCCGAGCCGGCGCCGATGACGATGTAGTCGTAACTCTCCATGTTTCACTCCGCGGGATACCGGCGCGCGAACGGGCAGTCCGCGCAGCGGCATTCCGATATGTTGTGTCAATGCGTCGGAGCCGGCGGAGTGCCGGCCCAGGCTTAACGCCGGTATTCGAAGCCGAGTTTGCGGCCGATCCGGGATGCATAGAACTCGCCGACGATGCCGCGCCGGAAGAGCAGCACGCAGACCATGAAGACGATGCCGGTGATGATGGTGACCGGGAAGCCGGTGGTCGCGAGGTAGTTGCCGAGCGTCACCACGAGGCCGGCGCCGACCAGCGGGCCGATCAGTGTGCCGATGCCGCCGAGAAGCGTCATCAGGATCACCTCGCCGGACATCTGCCAGGTCACGTCGGTCAGCGTGGCGAACTGGAAGACCAGCGATTTCACCGCACCGGCAAGGCCCGCCAGCGCCGCCGACATGACGAAGGCGCCGAGCTTGTAACGGGCGACGGAGTAGCCGAGCGAGATGGCGCGCGCCTCGTTTTCACGGATCGACTTCAGGATCATGCCGAAGGGCGAATTGATGAAACGCCAGATGATGAGGAGGCCAATGATGAAGACCGCCAGCACCAGATAGTACATGTTCAGCGACTGCGAGAGGTCGATGAAGCCGAACAGGTGGCCGCGCGGCACGGACTGGATGCCGTCCTCGCCATGGGTGAACTCGGCCTGCAGGCAGAAGAAGAAGAACATCTGCGACAGCGCCAGCGTGATCATGGCGAAGTAGATGCCCTGCCGGCGGATGGCGAAGAAACCCATTATGAGGCCGAGAACGGCAGCGCCCAGGACACCCGTCAGGATACCGAGTTCCGGCGAGAACCCCCACTCCTTCACCGCATGGGCGGTGAAGTAGGCCGCGCCGCCGAAGAAGGCGGCATGGCCGAAGGAGAGGAGGCCGGTATAGCCGAGCAGCAGGTTGAACGCGCAGGCAAACAGCGCGAAGCACAGGATCTTCATCAGGAAGACCGGGTAGAGGAAGAAGGGTGCGACGATCAGCAGGATGAGGCCGATGGCAATGAGGACAGTGCGCGCGACCGCTGCCGTGCCGCTTGCCGGAACTGTTGAATGCGCCGGGGTGGTTGTCGTTGTTGTCGAATGAGCCATGTCACGCATCCCGACCGAAGAGGCCCGCGGGCCTGATGAGAAGAACGATCGCCATGATGACGAAGATCACGATGTTGGAGGCTTCCGGGTAGAATACCTTTGTCAGGCCTTCCGCGATACCCAGCATGTAGCCGGTGAGGATGGCGCCCATGATCGAGCCCATGCCGCCGACCACGACCACCGCGAAGACGACGATGATGATGTTGGAACCCATCAGCGGCGACACCTGGTAGACCGGAGCGGCCAGCACGCCGGCGAAGGCGGCGAGCGCTACGCCGAGACCGTAGGTGAAGGTCAGAAGCACCGGCACGTTGACGCCGAAGGCCTGTACCAGCGTCGAATTTTCCGTCGCGGCGCGCAGATAGGCGCCGAGCTTGGTCTTTTCGATCAGCAGCCATGTGCCGATGCAGACGATCAGCGAGACGATGACCACCCAGCCGCGATAGATCGGCATGAACATGAAGCCGAGATTGGTGCCGCCGGAAAGAGCCGGTGGCGTGGCATAGGGCTGGCCGGAGGAACCGTAGAGATAGCGGAAGGTGCCTTCGATGGTCAGCGCCAGGCCGAAGGTGAAGAGCAGGCCGTAGAGCGGGTCGAGGGCGTAGAGCCGCCGCAGGAACAGCCGCTCGACGATCGCGCCGAGAATGCCGACGATCAGCGGCGCAAGTATCAGCGCCGGCCAGTAGCCGATGCCGAGAAAGGTCAAGAGCAGATAGGCCGCGAATGCGCCGAGCATGTACTGCGCGCCATGGGCGAAGTTGATCATCCTGAGCAGGCCGAAGATGATCGCCAGCCCGAGCGACAGGAGCGCATAGAAGGAGCCGTTGATCAGGCCGATCAGCAATTGCCCGAGCAGGGCCTGGAGGGGAACGCCGAATATCATGGTCATCGTGCGGCCCTCCTGTGAGCGGCTGGGCGACGCGCGCGCCCCTCATCCGGCTGCCGCCACCTTCTCCCCGTGAACGGGGAGAAGGCACTACGTGGCACCTGGAGAGTATCAGGATGGGCTCGTTCCCTCTCCCCGCTTGCGGGGAGAGGGCTAGGGTGAGGGGCAGGGCTCAAATCGCGTCGCGATATTGCAGCATGAGTACCTTTCGTGATCGTCATCGGACCTATACCCCCAACACTTTATGGAGCATGTCCATGCGTTCGGGCAGCTCGCCCACCTTGAACTCGGCCACCATCTGGCCGTGCTCCATCAGGTAGAAGCGGTCGGCGACGCGGCTTGCGAAGCGGAAATTCTGTTCGACCAGAAGCACGGTCATGCCTCTCTGCTTGAGTGTCTTCAGCACCTCGCCGATGCGTTGCACGATGACGGGGGCGAGGCCTTCCGTCGGTTCGTCGAGCAGCAGCAGGCGGGTGCCGGTGCGCAGGATGCGGGCGATGGCGAGCATCTGCTGTTCGCCGCCGGAAAGGCGCGTGCCCGGGCTGTTCCTGCGTTCATGGAGATTGGGGAAGAGCTCGAAGATCTCGTCCAGCGTCATGCCGCCCTTGGCGACTTCCGGCGGCAGCATCAGGTTTTCGAGCACGTTGAGTGTCGAGAAGATGCCGCGTTCTTCCGGCACGAAGCCGATGCCGTGATGGGCGGTGCGGTGCAGCGGCACCTGCATCATGTCCTTGCCGGCGAAACGGATTTCGCCCTTGCGAGCCCGGACGATGCCGGTGACGGTGCGCAGCGTCGTCGTCTTGCCGACGCCGTTGCGGCCGAGAATGGTGACGGTCTCGCCTTCGCCGACATTCATGTCGACGCCATGCAGGATGTGGCTTTCGCCATACCAGGAATTGAGGTTTCGGACTTCCAGAAGTGCCTTCATGTCAGGCCTCCTCCGTGCCCATATAGGCCACGCGGACGCGCGGATCGTTGCTGACCGTCTCGTAATTGCCCTCGGCGAGGATCTCGCCCCGCTGCAGCACCGTCACGTGATGGCAGATGTTGGCGACGACCGAGAGATTGTGCTCGACCATCAGGACGGCACGGCTTCTCGCGACGTCACGGATCAGGTCGGCGATGACGCTGACATCTTCCTGCCCCATGCCGGCCATCGGTTCGTCCAGCAGCAGGACCTTCGGATCGAGCGCGAGCGTGGTCGCAATCTCCAGGACGCGCTTGCGACCGTAGGAGAGGTCCGCCGCGACGATGTCGCGCTCTTTCGCAAGGCCGACGCTGGCCAGCAGCTGTTCGGCCCGTTCGTTCAGGGTGTCGAGTGCCGCAAGCGGCCGCCAGAACTGATGGGCAAGGCCGTTCGGCCGCAGCAATGCCACTCGGACATTGTCGAGCACGCTGAGGTGCGGGAAGACCGCCGAGATCTGGAAGGAGCGGACGAGACCCATGCGCGCCACCTTGTCGGGTGGTGTGCGGGTGATGTCGGTGCCGAGCAGATTGATCGTTCCGGCCGAGGGCTGGAGAAACTTGGTCAGCAGGTTGAACACGGTCGTCTTGCCGGCCCCGTTCGGGCCGATCAGTGCGTGGACCCGCGCGTGATGGACGTCGAGATCGACATCGCGCACGGCGGTGAAGCCGCCGAAGTCGCGGCGGAGACCGCGGGCGGACAAGACCACCCGCGACTCCTCATTGATATGTGCCGTAGCGTTCGTCATCGCGACCGGCCGGGCTTACTTGACCAGCTCGCAACCGCTCTTGGCGGGATCGATATAGGCTTCCTTGCCCGGGATGGTGGCGAGCACGTTGAAGTAATCCCAGGGTTCCTTGCTGTCGCCGGGCTTCTTCACTTCGAGCAGGTACATGTCATGGAACATGCGGCCGTTCGGGCCGACGCTGCCGCCCCTGGCGAAGACGTCGTCCACCGGCAGTTCATGAAGCTGCTTGGCAACGGCTTCCGTCTCGTCGGTGCCGGCCTTGTCGATCGCCTTCAGATACTGCAGGACGGCCGAATAGGTGCCGGCGTGGATCATGTTCGGCATCTTGCCGGTGCGCTCGAAGAAGCGCTTGCCGAACTTCTGGCTCTCCTCGTCGCGGTTCCAGTAGAAGCCTTCTGTCAGTGTCAGGCCCTGAGCTGCCTCGAGCCCGAGGCCGTGCACTTCGGCAAGCGTGAAGAGAAGGGCCGCAAGACGCTGGCCGCCCTGGGTGATGCCGAATTCGGCGGCCTGCTTGATGGCGTTCTGGGTGTCTGCGCCGGCATTGGCAAGGCCGATCACCTTGGCGCCGGAGGACTGGGCCTGCAGCAGGAAGGACGAGAAGTCGGTGGTCGCCAGCGGATGGCGGACCGATCCCAGCACGTTACCGCCTGCGGATTTCACGAAGTCGCCGGTCTGCTGCTCGAGCGAGTAGCCGAAGGCGTAGTCGGCGGTCAGGAAGAACCAGCTGTCGCCGCCCTGCTTCACGAGCGCGCCGCCGGTGCCGACTGCAAGCGCATGGGTGTCATAGGCCCAGTGGAAACCGTAGGGGCTGCACTGCTTGCCGGTGAGCTCGGTGGTGGCCGCGCCGGTAACGATGTCGATCTTCTTCTTTTCCTTGGCGATAGCCTGAACGGCCAGCGCGACGGAAGAGGTGGTCAGTTCCATGATCGCATCGACCTGGTCGGTGTCGAACCACTGGCGGGCGATGTTGGAGGCGATGTCGGCCTTGTTCTGGTGGTCGGCATCAACGATCTCGACGGGAACGCCGAGCACCTTGCCGCCGAAATCCTCGACCGCCATCTTGGCTGCCTCGACGGACGACTTGCCGCCGAAGTCGGCATAGACGCCGGACTGGTCGTTCAGGATGCCGATCTTCACCTTGCCATCGGAAGCATCGGCGAGCGCCGCCGTGCTGCTTGCCAAAAGAATAGCCATGGACGCGATGAGCTTGCTTCGCATTTGATCTCCTCCCAGAGTGCAGGCCGCGAACCTGTTCAAAAATTGACCAGCCCCTCTCCTCAAAAGAGCGGATCATGAGGGCATGATCCCGGAAAGTGCTGGTTGACGCAAGCGCCGGGTTTATCTAATTGCAAACAGGTTCTGTTCGTTTTTGAACAGATAGGAGGGGCGATGAGCAGCGGGCATTTCACCTGGGACGACCTTCAATTCTTCCTTGCCGTTGCCCGGACGGGCCAGCTTTCTACGGCTGCCCGGCAGCTCAGGACCAGCCATGCGACGGTGTCGCGCCGGATCGACCGGCTGGAGTTCGCGCTGAAGGTGAAGCTTTTCGAGCGCAATCCGCGCGGCTATGTGCTGACCGGCATGGGGCAACGCTTTGTGGAAACTGCGGAGAAGATCGAGCAGGAGACGGAGCGGCTGCAGGCCGAGCTTGCCGGCGGCGCAACCGCGCAGCGCGGCGTCGTCAGGCTTTCCGCGCCGGAGGGTTTTTCCAACTTCTTCTTCAGCCATACGCTGACTGATTTCTCCGTCCGCCATCCCAACATCTCGCTGGAACTGGTGACGATCCAGCAGATCATGGCCCTGTCGCGCAAGGAGGCCGATCTCGCGGTCGTTCTCGATCCGCCGAAGGCCGGTCCCTATTTTTCCGAGAAGCTCACCGACTACCATCTGCAGATCTATGGGACGCGGGGGTATCTGGAGACGCGAGGGGTGCCGAAGACCCGCGACGATCTCCTCGACCATGCCTTCATCGGCTATGTGCAGGACATGATCTTTGCGCCGGGACTGGACTATCTCGGCGACATCCATCCGAAGATCCGGCCGAATTTCCAGAGTTCCAGCATCTTCTCGCAGCTGACCGCGACCCGAAGCGGGCTCGGGCTTTGCGTCCTGCCGCTCTTCATCGCCCAGCAATATCCGGAACTACAGGTGGTGCTGGAGGACGAGGTGGACCTGCTGCGCCACTACTGGATCGCCTGCCATCACGACCTCAGGCAGGTGGCCCGCATCCGCACCGTGATCGAATTCCTGCGGGAATCGGTTCAGGCGAACGTGAGCGGGTTTATCGGGAATTCGAGGGCGAAGGTCGGGTTGGTGTCGCGGGGGTGAGGTTGCGCCTTGCGCGCCCGATGGCGTTGGGTTCCTTGGCACCCTCCTCTGCCTTGCCAGGCATCTCCCCCTCAAGGGGGAGATCGGCAGAACGGCTGGTCTTCTGCTTTCCAACCTCTATTCGCCAAGATCCCAAGACACTTGTTTTGTGGGGATCGAGCGGTGTCGGCCATCCGATCTCCCCCTTGAGGGGGAGATGGCCGGTAGGCCAGAGGGGGGGAGCCACAGGCGTCAGGCTTAGGTAAAGGCATCCCGAGTACAGCCGCCGAAGCTCCGTACCCCTTGTTTGCCAGCGCTTCCGGGAAACACTTGAGGTGATCCCCGGAACCCTCATTATCAATCGTTGCGAAGGCGGCCTTCGACGAGGTCGAGGACGGAGCGGGCGGCGTCCATGACGTTGGTGCCGGGGCCGAAAACGGCGGAGACGCCGTGTTCCAGCAGGTAATCGTAGTCCTGCCGCGGAATGACGCCGCCGACGACGACGATGATGTCTTTTGCGCCCTTGGCCTTCAGGGCTTCGACGAGCTGCGGCGCAAGCGTCTTGTGGCCGGCGGCGAGCGACGACATACCGACGACCTGAACCTTTTCGGCGACCGCGAGGTCGGCTGCTTCGTCCGGCGTCTGGAAGAGCGGGCCGGCGACGACATCGAAGCCGATGTCGCCGAAGGCGGACGCGATTACCTTGGCGCCGCGGTCGTGGCCGTCCTGGCCAAGCTTGGCGACGAGAATGCGGGGAGCCGCGCCCTTGGCCTTCCTGTAGCTGTCGAGGCGGTCGGAGAGGATCGAGAGTTCCGGATCGCCCTCATAGGCCTTGCCGTAGATGTTGCGCACGACCTTCGGCACGGCGGCATGGTCGCCGAAGACGGCACGCATGGCGTCCGAGATTTCGCCGACGGTGGCGCGTTCGCGGGCAGCATCGACGGCCGCTTCGAGAATGTTGCCTTCGCCCGTGCGGGCGACTTCGGTGAGGCGGGCCAGAGCCTGCTCGACCTTTTTCGTGTCACGGCGGCGCTTGGTTTCCTCGATGCGCTTGATCTGGGAAGCGCGGACCGCGGAGTTGTCGATTTCCAGAATGTCGATCGGCTCTTCGTTCTCCAGGCGGAACTTGTTGACGCCGACGATGACTTCCTCGGCCTTGTCCACGGCGGCCTGACGGCGGGTCGCGGCTTCCTCGATCAGGCGCTTCGGCAGTCCGGCATCGACGGCCTTGGTCATGCCGCCCAGGGCCTCGACTTCCTCGATCAGCGCCCAGGCCTTGGTCGCCAGTTCATCGGTGAGGCTCTCGACATAGTAGGAGCCGGCAAGCGGATCGACGACCCTGGTGACGCCCGTCTCGTTCTGCAGGATGAGCTGGGTATTGCGGGCGATGCGAGCCGAGAACTCGGTCGGCAGCGCGATGGCTTCATCCAGTGCATTGGTGTGCAGCGACTGGGTGCCGCCGAGCGCTGCGGACAGCGCCTCATAGGCCGTGCGGATGACGTTGTTGTAGGGGTCCTGTTCCTGCAGCGAGACGCCGGAGGTCTGACAATGGGTGCGCAGCATCAGGGACGAAGCCTTCTTGGGCTCGAATTCCTGCATGATGCGGGTCCAGAGCAGGCGGGCGGCGCGAAGCTTGGCGGCCTCCATGAAGAAGTTCATGCCGATGGCGAAGAAGAAGGACAGGCGACCGGCGAACTCGTCGACGTTGAGGCCCTTCTTCAGCGCGGCGCGAACGTATTCGCGGCCATCGGCCAGCGTGAAGGCCAGCTCCTGCACCAGCGTCGCGCCGGCTTCCTGCATGTGGTAGCCGGAAATCGAGATGGAGTTGAACTTCGGCATCTCCTTTGCCGTGTACTCGATGATGTCGGCAATGATGCGCATCGAGGGTTCCGGCGGGTAGATGTAGGTGTTGCGGACCATGAACTCCTTGAGAATGTCGTTCTGGATGGTGCCGGAAAGCTTGTCGCGGGAGACGCCCTGTTCCTCGCCGGTGACGATGAAGTTGGCGAGGATCGGGATGACAGCGCCGTTCATGGTCATGGAGACGGAGATGTTTTCTAGCGGAATGCCGTCGAACAGGATCTTCATGTCCTCGACGCTGTCGATCGCCACGCCGGCCTTGCCAACGTCGCCTTCGACGCGTGGATGGTTCGAGTCGTAGCCGCGATGGGTGGCAAGGTCGAAGGCAACGGAGACGCCCTGCTGGCCGGCGGCGAGCGCCTTGCGGTAAAAGGCGTTGGAGGCCTCCGCCGTGGAGAAGCCGGCATACTGGCGGATCGTCCAGGGACGGCCGGCATACATGGTGGCGCGGGGACCACGAACGAAAGGCGCAAAGCCCGGCAGGGATTTCAGGTGGTCGATGCCTTCGAGGTCTTCAGCCGTGTAGAGCGGCTTGACGTCGATGCCCTCGGGCGTGTGCCAGGTCAGCGTTTCGGCCGGACGCTTCAGCTCCTTCTCGGCCAGCGCTTCCCAGTCCTTGATGGTCTTCTCGCTCGACATCCATTTTCCTCCTGCGCCTTTAACCACGCGCGCGGGGCCGTGGCTTTGGAAACTTTGTCTTGTCGCATGTCGTTGCCGCAAAACCGCTCAACACTTTTGCGCAACATGCTCTGGAGCGCATTTCGATCCGATCGGATCAGCGCTCCAAATTTTTCTGTTCGAAGCATAATCTCGCCGATCCTCGTTTCACTCCGGTCGGATTATGCTTTCAGTCGGACGGGGCGCCGGAGCTGCCTCGTTTTGTGTATAAAAGTGGCACCTTCCGGCGCCCCGTTCAGCGGTTTTTGCCCGCAAACCGGTTCCTCGTGCGGACTGGAATCGGCTCGTCCCGATTCCGCGTCCGGCAGTCAAGGCCGCGTCTGGCAGCCTTCTTGCCGGGTTTCACAGGGCGCCGGGGTTTCACCGGCTGCCGCCCGCCTTTGTGCCGCAACGGCACGTCGCTTTCTCAGCGAGAGGATCCAATTCCACGAACCCCCGATCCGGCTCTTGCGTCTTATCCCCGCATCGGGCGCCGGTTGCCTCTCGCCGCGACGCCTCGCAGTGTATCCGATGAAGCAACGGCGCCATGGTGACATGACGCCATCGGCCGGGGACGAATGGCGGGGAGGGAGGTTGAAAACAAAGAGGAAATCCATTTCGTCTTCCCCGTTTTCCGATGAGCTTTCGCCCCTCATCCGCCTGCCGGCACCTTCTCCCCGTAAACGGGGAGAAGGGGAGTTGAGGCACCGCCCCGGCCGTCCCCTCTCCCCGCTTGCGGGGAGAGGGTCAGGGTGAGGGGCAAATCCGTTGGCCTATTCGAATTCCATGATCAGTTCGTCGACGGCGAGGCTCTGGCCGGCATTGACGGCGACCTTCTTCACCACGCCGCGCTTCTCTGCCTTGAGGATGTTTTCCATCTTCATGGCTTCGACGGTGGCGAGCGCCTGACCGGCCTCGACCTGATCGCCTTCCTTGACTGCGACCGAGGTGATGACGCCCGGCATCGGGCAAAGCAGCATCCTCGACGTATCCGGTGGCAGCTTTTCCGGCATCAGGGTGGCGAGCGCCGCGACGCGCGGCGAGCGGACGCGGGCGGTGACATCCATGCCGCGCCAGCGCAGGCGGATCGCGGCCCCTGCGAGGTTGATCTTCACGCCGACGGCTTCGCCATCGACATGGAAGACCGTGTGGCTCTGGCCGGGGAGCCAGCCGCCGGTGACCGAGCACTTGCCGTCATCGGCAAAGGCGATGGCGGTGCCATCCGTGCCGGTCGTAACCGTCAGCGGGAAGGAATAGCCGGCGAGCGCGACCACCCAATCCCTGCCGACCTTGCGGGGGTGATTGCCGATGGTGCCGGAAATCTGGACGGCGCGGTCCTGCAGCGTCTGGTTGATGACGGCGGCGATGGCCGCCAGCTTGCGGGCGGATTTCTCGTCCGGGGCGACGCCGGTGAAGCCGTCCTTGAACTCCTCGGCGATATAGGCCGTGGTCAGCTTGCCGGAGCGGAAGCGCTCCTGCTGCATCACCGCGGAGAGGAAGGGCAGGTTGTGGCCGATGCCCTCGACCTCGAAATTGTCGAGCGCCTTCGACATGGCGTCGATCGCGGTCAGGCGGTCGGGCGCCCAGGTGCAGAGCTTGGCGATCATCGGGTCGTAATACATCGAGATCTCGCCGCCTTCGTAGACGCCGGTATCGTTGCGGACGACGGTGCCGTCATCCTCCTTGCCTTCGACCGGCGGGCGGTAACGCGTCAGGCGGCCGATGGAGGGCAGGAAGTTGCGGTAGGGGTCTTCGGCATAAAGGCGGCTTTCGATCGCCCAGCCGTTGAGCTTGACGTCCGTCTGGCCGAAGGAAAGCTTTTCGCCGGATGCGACGCGGATCATCTGTTCGACGAGGTCGAGGCCGGTGATGAGTTCGGTGACCGGGTGTTCCACCTGCAGGCGGGTGTTCATTTCGAGGAAGTAGAACTTGTTCTGCTTGCCATCGACGATGAATTCCACCGTGCCGGCGGAGTGGTAGCCCACGGCCTTGGCGAGCGCCACGGCCTGTTCGCCCATGGCCTTGCGCGTGGCTTCATCGAGGAAGGGCGACGGGGCCTCCTCGATGACCTTCTGGTTACGGCGCTGGATCGAGCATTCGCGTTCGCCGAGATAGAGCACGGTGCCGTGCTTGTCGCCGAGCACCTGGATCTCGATGTGGCGCGGTTCGGTGACGAACTTCTCGATGAAGATGCGGTCGTCGCCGAAGGAGTTCTTCGCCTCGTTCCTCGATGACTGAAAGCCTTCGCGGGCCTCCTCGGCGTTCCAGGCGATGCGCATGCCCTTGCCGCCGCCGCCGGCGGATGCCTTGATCATGACCGGGTAGCCGATCTGGTCGGAGATCTTTACGGCCTCGTCGGCATCCTCGATCAGGCCCATATGGCCCGGAACCGTGGAGACGCCGGCTTCGGCGGCGAGCTTCTTGGAGGTGATCTTGTCGCCCATGGCCTGGATCGCGCCGACCGGCGGGCCGACGAAGGTGATGCCTTCATTTGCGAGCGCATCGGCGAAGACGGCGTTTTCCGACAGGAAGCCATAGCCCGGGTGAACGGCATCGGCGCCGGTCTTGCGGATCGCCTCGAGGATCTTCTCGATGACGATATAGGACTGGTTGGAGGGAGCCGGACCGATATGGACTGCCTCGTCGGCCATCTTCACATGCAGTGCGTCACGGTCGGCATCGGAATAGACGGCGACAGTCTGGATGCCCATCTTCTTCGCGGTCTTGATGACCCGGCATGCGATTTCGCCACGGTTGGCAATGAGGAGTTTCTTGATGGTCACCGTCACACCTCGAATACGTCGTCAAATGATTCCGGGAAGTTCTGCCGGGCGAGTTTTTCGTTGATCACCAGCATGGACTCGTAGGAAAGCGGGTCGAAATCCTTGTCCGCCGGAAGGACTTCGCGGCCGAAAAGAAGGTTCAGTCTGGCGGCATCCAGATTGCCGCGCTCGAAGGGCTCGTCGCCGAAATGGTGCCAGAGGGCATGCAGGAAGGCCGCGTCGATGCGGTGTTCCTTGGTGCCCGGGCGGGCCTTGCGAGGCAGGGCCTTCAGCGGGGTCACGCCTTTCGGATTGGCGCGGCGGATCGTGAACTGCACGCCGGTGCCGGGCATCCCGGATGGGAAGCCCTTGTGCTTGGTCATGTCGGGAAGATCGGCCATGGTCTACTCCCTTACAACGGGATCGTGTCGTGCTTCTTCCAGTGCGTGCCGAGCTGCTTGTTGCGCAGCGAGGCGAAGGCACGGGCGATGCGGCGGCGCGAGGAATGCGGCATGATGACTTCGTCGATGAAGCCGCGTTCGGCGGCGACGAAGGGGTTGGCGAAGCGTTCCTCGTATTCCTTCGTGCGGGCGGCGATCTTTTCGGGATCGTTGAGCTCGGAGCGATAGAGGATTTCGGTCGCGCCCTTGGCGCCCATGACGGCGATCTCGGCGGTCGGCCATGCATAGTTGATATCGGCGCCGATATGCTTGGAGGCCATGACGTCGTAGGCGCCGCCATAGGCCTTGCGGGTGATCAGCGTCACCATCGGAACCGTGGCCTGGCTATAGGCGAAGAGCAGCTTCGCGCCATGCTTGATGACGCCGCCATATTCCTGGCTGGTGCCGGGCAGGAAGCCGGGAACGTCGACCAGCGTCAGGATCGGAATGTTGAAGGCGTCGCAGAAGCGGACGAAGCGGGCGGCCTTGCGCGACGAGTCGATATCGAGGCAGCCGGCGAGCACCATCGGCTGGTTGGCGACGACGCCGACCGTCTGGCCTTCCAGCCGGAGGAAGCCGGTGATGATGTTGCGCGCGAAGGCTTCCTGGATCTCGAAGAAATCGCCCTCGTCGGCCAGAGCGTAGATCAGCTCCTTCATGTCGTAGGGCTTGTTGGAACTGTCCGGGATCAGGGTGTCGAGACGGTTCTCGACGCGGGCCGGGTCGTCATGGAAGGGACGAAGCGGCGGCTTTTCGCGGTTGTTGAGCGGCAGGAAGTCGAACAGCAGGCGAACCTGTTCCAGCGCCTCGATGTCGTTTTCATAGGCGCCATCGGCAACCGACGACTTCTTGGTATGGGTCGATGCGCCGCCGAGTTCCTCGGCCGTGACGATCTCGTTCGTGACCGTCTTCACGACGTCGGGGCCGGTCACGAACATGTAGGAGCTGTCGCGCACCATGAAGATGAAGTCGGTCATGGCCGGCGAATAGACCGCGCCGCCGGCGCAGGGGCCCATGATGACGGAGATCTGCGGCACCACGCCGGAGGCATCGACATTGCGCTTGAACACATCGGCATAGCCGGCGAGCGAGGCCACACCTTCCTGGATGCGGGCGCCGCCCGAATCGTTGAGGCCGATCACCGGGGCGCCGTTCTTCATCGCCATGTCCATGATCTTGCAGATCTTCTGGGCATGGGTCTCCGACAGCGAGCCGCCGAGGACGGTGAAATCCTGGGAGAAGACATAGACCTGACGGCCGTTGATCGTGCCCCAGCCGGTGACGACGCCGTCGCCGGCGACCTTCTGGTTTTCCATGCCGAAATCGGTGCAGCGATGGGTGACATACATGTCGTATTCTTCGAAGGAGCCCTCATCGAGCAGAACCTCGATGCGCTCGCGCGCCGTCAGCTTGCCCTTGGCGTGCTGGGCGTCGATGCGGCGCTGGCCGCCGCCGAGATGCGCCTCGGCGCGACGCGCCTCGAGCTGTTCCAATACCGTTCGCATGCTGCCTCCCGACATATTCATGAAGCTTTTCAGGATGATTTGTGCCCTTAAACGTCTGGCGAGGCAAAGAAAATGATTGAACAGGCGCAATTGTGGATTTATAAATTTGCAAACTGAAAAATGCGAAATTGCAAATGGCGATCGGCAAGCTCTTCATCGGCCGCAAGGTCCGCGAAATCAGGCAGGCGAGTGGCAACACGCAGGCCCAGTTTGCCGACATGATCGGTATCTCGACCAGCTATCTCAACCAGATCGAAAACAACCAGCGGCCGGTTTCGGCCTCGGTGCTTCTGGCGCTCGCGGAGAAATTCGGGATCGATATCACCGAGCTTTCCTCCGGCCAGAACGACCGCCTGCTTTCGGCGCTGACGGAGGCGCTTTCGGATCCGCTGTTCGAAACCTACTCGCCGAGCCTGCAGGAGCTGAAGCTCGTCACCCAGAACGCGCCGGGTTTCGCCCATGCGCTGATCAACTGTCACCAGGCCTATCGGCGCAACGGCGAGCAGCTGGCAAGCTATGCCGACCGCGCGGGAGCCGCGACGGCCAACGAGACGACCTCCTACGAGGAGGTGCGGGACTTCTTCCACTTCGTCGACAACTATATCCACGACATCGACCAGATGGCCGAGGGGCTGGCGGCGGAACTCAAGCTCGGCGAGGGCGAGAATTACGCGGCGATGACCGGCTTCCTCGAAAGCCGCTACGGGGTTCGCGTGGTGCGCGGCGATGCCGGCGACGAAGCGATCCGCCGCTACGATCCGAAATCGCGCATCCTGACGCTCAGCCGTTATGCTTCCGCGCCGACGCGAGACTTCCAGATCGCCACGCAGATCGCCCAGCTTCATGCGGAAGCGAAGATCGATCAGGTGCTGAAGTCGGCGGGGTTCCGCACCGAGGAAGCGGTGGAGATCTGTCGCATCGGGCTGCACAACTATTTCGCCGGCGCGTTGATCCTGCCCTATCGCAACTTCCTGCAGGCGGCGCGGGAACTGCGCCACGATATCGAATTGCTGGCGGCCCGTTTCGGCGCGTCGCTGGAGCAGGTCTGTCACCGGCTGTCGACGCTGCAGCGTCCGGGGCAGAAGGGAGTGCCGATCTTTTTCGCCCGTATCGACCGGGCCGGCAACATCACCAAGCGGCACAGCGCCGCCCGCCTGCAGTTCGCCCGCTTTGGTGCTGCCTGTCCGCTGTGGAATGCGCATCAGGCCTTCGAGGCGCCGGGCCGCATCATCCGCCAGCTTGCGGAGACGCCTGACGGCGTGCGCTACCTCTGCATCGCCACGCAGGTCAACAAGGGTACGCTCGGCTTCCGGGCGGCGCAGCCGCGTTACGCGCTGGCGCTCGGCTGCGAGATTTCCTATGCCGACCAGTTCGTCTATGCCGACGATCTCGATCTTTCCAACCGGGCGGGGTTCGATCCGATCGGTATTTCCTGCCGGATCTGCGAACGGGTGAAATGCACCAGCCGCGCCGTGCCGCCGCTCAAGCACCGGCTGGTGGTGGATCACAAGGTCCGCAATGCCAACCCTTACGAGATCGAGTAAGCGCCGGATCGCGCCGTTATCAGCTTGAAATCAGGGCCGGAGCTCTTCCGTCATCAGGTCGATGAAACGTCTGACGCGAGGTTCCAACAGGCGTTTGTCGGGATAGAGCGCGACGATGTTGACGTCGCCGGACTGAATCTCGGGAAGCACCTGTCGCAGGCGGCCTTCGGCCAGATCGTCCTTGACCAGAAAATCAGGAAGAAGGGCAATGCCAAGCCCCGCGACGGTGGCATCCCTGAGTGCTTCCCCGCTGTCCAGCCGCAGGCGGCTGCGACCGGGTGCCTTGATCCAGCCGCCATCCTTGCCGGGAAAACGCCAGCCCTGTCGCTGGTTCCGGCTGGTGAAAATCAGGCAGTCATGGCTGGCGAGACCGTCGACATCTTCAGGCTCGCCGCGCTCGGCCAGATAAGAGGGCGCGGCGCAGAGCAGTGCCCTGAAACGGGCGACGACGCGGGACACCATGCGGGAATCGGAGGTCTTGACGCCGATCCGGATGGCGAGGTCGAAGCCTTCCTCGACGATATCCTCGACCCGATCGGTGAAACTCATCTCCACCTGCACCTCCGGCCAGTCCGCCAGATATCTGCGGATGAGGGGAAGCAGGACCAGCCGCCCGAAGGCATCGGGCACCGTTAGCCGCAGCACCCCGCGCGGGGTGCCGAGGGTTCCTGCGACGCTTGCTTCGGCCTCGTCGACGGTGGCGAAGATGCGCAGTCCATGCTGGTAGAAGACCCGGCCTTCGTCGGTGAGGCTGAGATTGCGGGTGGTGCGGTTGAGGAGGCGCGTTCCGAGACGTTCCTCAAGGCGGAGAAGCGCCTTTCCCGCCGCCGACCGCGACAGTCCCATGGCCTTGCCTCCGGCAACGAAGCTTCCGGCATCGACGACCGCCATGAAGACCTGGATATCGCTCAGATTGGCGCGCAGCATGAACACTCCGATGGTTCGCTTCTGTGTCGACGTCCGTTCGTCAATCGACCGGCTATAGCAATCCCGTCCGGCGCAGGCCGCGAGATGACCCGCCGATGACGACAGGAAGGAACGGAGACATGACACAAACCCTTGGCCGTTTGAACCCGCCGACGCTGCCCGATGCGGGTGCGCTGGGTTATTCGCAGATTACCACCGTCGAGCCGGGGCGGCTTGCCTTCATATCCGGGCAGGTGGCGTGGCAGCCGGGTGGCGAGCGCGCGCCGGAAGACCTTGCCGAACAGGCGCGGCTGGTGGTCGCCAATGCAAAGTCGGCGCTCGATGCTATCGGGGCGACGCCCGGCGACATCGTCATGGTGCGGCTCTACGTCACCGACCTGACACCGGAACGGGTCGGAGAAGCGATGCCCGTCGTGCTTGCTTTTCTGGACGGCGCGAAGCCAAGCCTGACCGGCATCGGCGTTGCCGCGCTTGCCGGACCGGATCTCCAGATGGAAATGGAGATGGTGGTTCGCCTGCCGTCCTGAGTTCAACCGAACAAGGGCTGCGGGTGAGGTTGAAAGAAAGGTTCGACGATACCGGGGCCGATGGCGTCGAGGCTCGGCGGCGCCCATTTCGGATTGCGGTCCTTGTCGATGATGGCGGCGCGGATGCCCTCGTAGAAATCCGGCGTGTGCAGTATCCGGGCTGTCGCGGCGAATTCGCGTTCGAGGCATGTCTTGAGGTCGGGCGATTTGCGCGCAGCTCTCAGGAGCGCCAGCGTCACCTTCAGGCTGGTCGGCGATTTCGCCATCATGGCGGAGCGGATCTTTTCCGCAAACGGGTTCGCCTCCGCCGCAAGGGCGGCCTCGATCTCCTCGACGGTGTCGAAACAGAAGCACCGATCGATCAGAGCCCGGTTATCGGTGAATTCGCCTTTCGGCGGCGAGGTTGCGGCTGCGTCCACCAGCAGGGAAACGTCCTTGTGGGTCGTGCCGGGCAGAAGGATCGTCAGCTTCTCGGCAAGATCGGCAAGATCGGAGGCCGGCACGAACCAGTCGGCGAAGCAGGCTTCGATGGCATCGGCCGCACCGATCGCCTCGCCAGTCAGGCCCATCAGCGTGCCGAGCTCGCCCGGCGCTTTCGCCAGAAGCCATGTCGCGCCGATATCGGGGAAGAAGCCGATGCCGGTTTCCGGCATGGCGAGCTTCGTCGTGTCGGTGACGATGCGGTGGCTTCCGTGGCTGGATACGCCGACGCCTCCGCCCATGGTGATGCCTTCCATGAAGACCACATAGGGTTTCGAATAGGAGGCGATATGGGCATTCATGCGGTATTCCGCCCGCAGGAAATCGGCCGCGCGTCCGTCGCCGGCCTTGCCGCTTTCATAGAAGCTGCGGATGTCGCCGCCGGCGCAAAGTCCGCGTTCGCCTTCGCCGGTCATCAGAACGGCGGCGATTTCGGGGTCCTTTTCGAAACGGTCGAGCGCTGCCTCTATGGCCTTCACCATGTCGAGCGACAGGCTGTTCAGCACCCGTGGACGGTTGAGCAGGATCAGGCCGAGGCTTCCCTGCCGTCCCGTCAGCACATCCTCGCCCGTCATTTCCGCCGAAAGATAGCGCATGTTCCGTCTCCCCCTGAGTGTGCTGGCCGTTATCTTCCAAGAATGGAGCGGGCGACGATCACCCGCATGATCTCGTTGGTCCCCTCGAGGATCTGGTGCACACGCAGATCCCGGACGATCTTTTCAATGCCGTATTCAGCGAGATAGCCATAGCCGCCATGCAGCTGCAAGGCCTGGTTGGCAACCGTGAAGCACCGGTCGGTCACCAGCCGCTTGGCCATGGCGCAGAGAACAGTGGCATCTGACGCCTTGTCATCGAGCGCGGTTGCGGC
Source organism: Shinella sp. (assembly GCA_003248775.1). Classification (GTDB taxonomy): domain Bacteria; phylum Pseudomonadota; class Alphaproteobacteria; order Rhizobiales; family Rhizobiaceae; genus Allorhizobium. The sequence continues at coordinate 40,586 of QFQX01000021.1, forward strand.
GCGCCAGAGGAAGGTGCGTGCCGCTTCCAGGTCGATGGCCATATCGGCAAGCGTGAATTGCAGGGACTGGAAATCGGCAAGCGCATGGCCGAAAGCCTTGCGTTCCTGAACATAGGTCGTCGCCTTCCTGAACGCTGCGCGCGCCCCGCCGAGCGAGGCCGCGGCAATGTTGAGGCGGCCGCCGTCGAGCCCGGACATGGCGATGCGGAAGCCTTCTCCCTCCGCGCCGAGCCGCTGGCTTGCGGGCACCCGCACGCCATCCAGCATGACGGCACGGGTGGGCTGGGCGTTCCAGCCCATCTTCTTCTCGTTGGCGCCGAAGGTGAGACCTTTTGCGTCGCCGGGCACGAGGAAGGCGGAGATCCCCTTCGGCCCGTCCTCGCCGGTGCGGGCCATGACGATGTAGAGGGCGCTTGTTCCGGCGCCGGAGATGAACTGTTTCTGGCCGGTCAGCACGTAGTCGTCGCCATCGCGCACGGCGCGGGTTTTGAGCGCAGCCGCATCCGAGCCGCAGCCGGGCTCCGTCAGGCAGTAGCTCGCCAGCGCATCCATGGTGGCAAGGGCGGGCAGATGTTCCTCGCGCTGCTCGGGCGTGCCGTAGCGGTCGATCATCGTCGCGCACATGTTATGGATGGAGATATAGGCGGCGACCGTCGGGCAACCGGTGGCGAGCGCCTCGATGATGAGGGCGGTGTCCAGCCGTCCGAGACCGGAGCCGCCGACATCGTCGGCCACGCAGATCGCACCGAGGCCGAGACCTCCCGCCTTCCTTAGCGTGTCGACCGGGAAGTGCTTATTCTGGTCCCATTCCAGCGCAAAGGGCGCCAGTTCGTCGTCGGCGAATTCCGTCGCCATGTCGACAAAGGCCTGTTGCTGATCGCTCAGGTTAAAATCCATGCTGGTCCTCCGCATTCCGCCGTTTCTCCCGAACGGCGTTCGCTCGAAGGCTTATCATGATCCGGCCGGGGCGATCATCCCGGCCGAAAGTCGGAGACGTGTTCGAACCCTTGTCGGCTTCGCGGTGCCCCTCATCCGCCTGCCGGCACCTTCTCCCCGTAAACGGGGAGAAGGAACTTGCCGCAGCATTTCGTTTCCCTCTCTCCGCTTGCGGCCAGGCCATCGCCCATCAGGGACGGCGTTAAGGTATTCTTGACTTTCCGCCTTGTGGGGATGGGGAACGGATACGTTGCAGCGAACCTCCTTCTCCCCGCTTGCGGGGAGAAGGTGCCGGCAGGCGGATGAGGGGCAACGACACAAGATGGCGGCGGGTTATGCAGCGTGGAAGGAATCCAGGGCAGCTTCCCGAAATCCTCAGATCACCGCGCAGACGGTTTTCATTTCCAGATAGTTGTCGAGGCCGGGGGCGCCGTTCTCATAGCCCCAGCCGGATTGCTTGTGGCCGCCTTTCGGCAGTTCCGGCGAGAAGTAGGAATGGCAGTTGATCCAGATGGTGCCGGCCTTTACCCGGGCGGCGAGCCGGTGGGCGTAGGAAAGATCCTGCGTCCACACGCTGCCGGCAAGGCCATAGGGGCTGTCATTGGCATAGGCGATTGCTTCTTCCGGATCGTCGAAGGGGGTGACGGCGACGACGGGGCCGAAGATTTCTTCGCGCATCATGCGCATGTCGGGACGGACCGAGGTGACCACGGTCGGCTCGAAGAAGGTGCCGAATTCGCCCGTCTGGTTGCCGCCGGAGGTAATCTCCGCGCCTTCCGACCTGCCTTCCGCGATAAAGCCCGCCACGCGGTCGGCCTGCTTGCGGTTGACCAGCGGGCCGAGATCGGTGCCGGCGTCGAGGCCGTGGCCAAGGGTGAGGGCGGCGGCTGCCTTCGACAGGCCGTCGACGACTTCTTCATAGACGGCGCGGTGGGCATAGACACGGGAACCGGCGACGCAGACCTGTCCGGAATTGGAAAAGATGCCGCGGGCGATGCCGGGGATGGCGAGCGCCATGTCGGCATCCGGCATGACGATGGCGGGGGACTTGCCGCCGAGTTCGAGCGTCAGCTTCTTCAGGTTGCCCTGTGCGGCCGAGACGATCAGCTTGCCGACCTCAGTCGAGCCGGTGAAGGCGACCTTGTCGACATCGGGATGGGCGGTCAGCGCCGCGCCGACCACTTCGCCGAAACCGGTGACGAGGTTGACGACGCCCTTCGGGAGGCCTGCCTCCAGCATCAGTTCGACGAGGCGGATGGCGGTGAGCGAGGTTTCCTCGGCGGGCTTCAATACGACGGTGCAGCCGGCGGCGAGCGCGGGCGCAAGCTTCATCGCCGCCATCAGCATGGGCGAGTTCCACGGCGTGATCGCGGCGACGACGCCGACCGGTTCGCGCGTGGTGTAGGCGAAGATCTGCTTGCCCTCCGGCTGGTAGGCGATCGAAGTCGGGATTGTCGTGCCGAGGATCTTGGTGCAGAAGCCGGCGAAATAGCGAAATTGTTCTGCCGATGCGGGGATTTCCCCGAAGCGGCCGGTCTTGAAGCTCTTGCCCTGATCGAGCGTTTCCAGTTCGGCCAGTTCCTCGACATGGGCGTCGATCAGCTCGGCGATCTTCCACAGAAGCTTGCCGCGTGCCGAAGGCGTCATACCTTTCCATTCCTTCGAGGTCAGCGCGGCGCGGGCGCTGGCGACGGCTTCGTCGACATCCGATGGGGTGGCTTCGGCGAGTTCGGCGAGCAGCCTGCCGGATGCCGGATCGAAGGTTTCGAAGCGCTTGCCGGAGCCTGCGTCCCGCCAGACGCCGTCGATGAGGATCTGTTTTTGCCGGCGGGCGAGAAAGGCCCTCGCGCCTTCGCTGCGGGGTTCGGGCGTCTTGATGGTGATGGTCATGTCAGTCTCCGATGGCGAGCGACTGCTCGCGAATGCGGCGGGCGGCATTGAGCGCGCCGCGAATGATCGAGTGATAGCCGGTGCAACGACAGATATTGCCTTCCAGCCCGGCCCGGATTTCCTCTTCGCCGGCGTCGGGATTTTCCGTAAGCAGGGCGGTCAGCGCAATGGAAAAGCCCGGCGCGCAATAGCCGCATTGGAAGGCATTTTCCTCCTCAAGTCCGGCGCGGATGGCGGGGCCAAGCGGATGGGCGTCGAGGCCTTCGACGGTGACGATATCGGCGTCCTCGATCTGCCAGGCCATGATGAGGCAGCCGTTCACGGCCTTGCCGCCGACGAGCACGGTGCAGGCGCCGCAGCGGCCGACGGAACAGGCGATCTTGGTGCCGGTCAGCGTCAGCCGGTCGCGCAGGATATCGGCGAGACGGGTTTCCGGTGGGCATTCGACGGTGACCGGTTTGCCGTTGAGGGTGAAGGTGGCGGTCATGCGGGCAGCTCCATGACCTCGAGGATGGAGGCGGGCGGAACGGGCGTGGTGACCGGCCAGTGGCCGATGGCGGCGGCGACCGCGTTGGCGATGGCCGGGGTGACCGCGCCGATGCCGAGTTCGCCGGAGCCGCGAGGCCCGAGATCATCGCCGGGATCGAGGCCTTCCAGCGCGAAGGCCCGCATGGTCTTCGGCGCATCCTGTATGCCGGGCAGCATGTAGGTATCGAGATTGGCGGTGAGGTAGGAACAGTCCCGCATCGGCGCATCCTCGGTGAGGGTGAAGCCGAGGCCCTGCACCGCGCCGCCTTCGAGCTGGCCGAGATAGGCGGCAAGGTCCATCACCGGGCCGGCGGCGGAATGCTGGTGCAGGTCGAGCACGCGGATTTCGCCGGTGACGCGGCTTACCGCCACGCGGGCGAGCGCTGCGCCGAAGGCGAAGATGTAGCGGGCATTGGCGGCGGAATAGTCGGTTTTCGGGAACTCGTAAGCGACGGTGACGCTCGGCAGGTCCGCTTCGGGAATGTTGTCGGCAAGGTCGCGGTAAGAGATCAGGATCTCGCCGCTGTTGGAGCCGCGTTCGGCAAGGCCGCCGGGGGCGAAGGCCAGGGTTTCGGGATCGCGGCCGAGGATCTCGCCGGCGGCGGCGCGGATCTTTGCCGAGAATTCGGGGGCGGCCTTTTTCGCCGAGGCCCAGACGACATAGGTGCCGCGCGACGCGGTGGTGGAGCCGGATTCGGGCGCAAGCCGCGTGTCGCCGATCAGCGGCTTCACGTCATTGCGGGTGCAGCCGAGTTCGGCCGAAATCGTGGCCTGAATGAGCGGAAGGAGACCTTGTCCCATCTCGTCGAGGCCATAGGCACCTTCGATGAAACCGTCCTTCGTCAGCGCGAGGCGGCCGCCGGCAGGGTCCGGGATGACGGAACCGAGGCCGTTGCCCTGATAGTTCATCGCCATGCCGGTGCCGGTGATCCATTCGCCGTCATCGGAGATGCCCTGCGGTTTCGTCCAGATATCTGAGGCGCGGGCGGCGGCGAGCATTTCGACGACGCGTTCGGATTTGGAGACTTCCTGACCGAGATAGCCTGACGTTCCCGGCACACGCATGTTGCGGGCACGGATTTCGAAGGGCGAGAGGCCGCAGAGCTTCGCCAGCCGGTCCATCTGACATTCCACGGCATAGGTCATCTGGTTGGCGCCGAAGCCGCGGAAGGCGCCGCAATTGCCGTTATTGGTGTAGACGAGGCGGCCATGGGTGGAAATGTGCGGGGCTTCATAAGGGCCGGTGGAATGTTCCATCGCGGTTTCCAGCACGCCGGGGCCGAGCGAGGCATAGGCGCCCGCATCGGCCAGCACCTCGACCTCCTGTGCGAGCAGCATGCCATCGGCATCGCAGGCCGTCCTCATGCGGATCGTCATGGGATTGCGCTTCTGGCCGGCCAGCACGGACTCGGCGCGGGAGAGCTGGAGGCGGACGGGCTTTCCGGCCTTCAACGCAAGGAGCGCCAGCGCCGGCTGGATGGAAAGTTCGTCCTTGCCGCCGAAGGCGCCGCCGGTCGGAGAGGTGACGACGCGGATCTTCTCTTCGGGAAGATCGAGGATGCGGGATAGTTGCAGCCGGTCGCGACCGCCATGCTGGCCGCCGGCAAAGACGTTCAGCGTGCCGTCGGGTTCCACGAAGGCGTGGCCGCCCTCAGTTTCCATGAAGCCGTGCATCTGGCGCGGGGTGACGTAGGTATCCTCGATGATGTGGGTAGCGGTAGTAAAGCCCTGTTCGATGTCGCCGCGATGGAAGAAAAGCTCGCGCTGGAGATTGCCCTGTTCGTGGACCAGCGGAGTCTCGGCGGCGAGCGCCTTTTCCATGTCATCGACCGGCGGCAGCGGTTCATATTCGACGCGGATCAGGGAAAGCGCCTTTTCGGCGGTTTCGGCATTGACTGCCGCGACGGCTGCGACCGTGTCGCCGCGATAGCGCACCTTGTCGCGGCACATGGCCGGCTGATCCTGCACGACGATGCCGAAGCCGTTGAGGCCCTTCACGTTCCGGTGGGTGACGACCGCCGCGACACCGGGCAGGGCTTCCGCCGCGCTGGTGTCGATGGAGAGGATTTTCGCATGGGGAATGCCGGCGCGCAGAATGCGGCCGACAAGCATGTCGTCTTGTCGCCGGTCGGTGAGATAGGCCATCTCGCCCCGGATTTTTGGCCGGGCATCCGGGCGGACATGCCAGCGCGCGGGTTCCAGAGCATGGGAAAGTTCGGTTTCGTCGGCGAGACCGTCCGCTGGTTCCGGCGGGCGGGCGGCGGGAAACAGGCTGCGTCCCGGCAGTCGCCCGCCGAGGCCGTGAACGATGGCGTTGGCGGCGACACGGCGGCGATAGGCGCCGGTGCGGAAGTCGTCATCGGGAGCGATGATCGTGTCGAGAAGACAGGCGTGCAGGGCGGTCCAGTCGATATCGGCGAGCGGTTGACCGGTCAGCAGGGTCTCCGCGGTCTTCAGGCGGGCGGCCGGAACGACGCCGCCGCCGACTGCAAGGCGGGCCTGCGAGACGCCGCCGTTTGCAACGGTCAGCCGGGCGGCGGCGTTGATGACGCTCGGCGTGAAGGCAGCGCGCAGCCCGGTCTTGCGGAAGAGGTGGCGGTCGACGGCATCCTGCGGGGCGATGTGCACGGCGGCGAGGAAGGCAAGCGGGTCGGCGGGGCGGGCCAGCCAGTCTTCAAGGGAGAGGATTGCCGGACCCGAAGGTGTGGAGATTTCCAGTCCGGCATCAAGCGCAAGAAGGGCGGGCAGCAGGCATCCGGTGCGGCCGGCGATGTTGCCGCCGATGGTGGCGAGATTACGCACCGAGGGGCCGGCGACGACCTTGAGGGCCGCATGCAGCAGGGGGAGGCCGGATGCGATGGCGGGGGCGGCGATCAGGCTGTTCAGGCTGGCAAGCGCGCCGATGCGGATGCCTCGCGCTCCGGTCTCGATGCCGCTCATGCCGGGAAGGCGCGAGAGGTTTATCATCGCTTCCGGTTTCGGCAGGCCTTTGGCCCATTCGAGCTGGAGTGCCGTGCCGCCGGCGACGAAGCGGAAGATGCCGGGATGGGAGGCGGCGAGGGAGAGGGCCTGTTCGGGGCAGGCGGGCGTCAGGATGCGCATTCTGAGCTCTCCCGATGGAGATTGTGGTTACCCCCCTCTGTCCGGTGTCTCCCTCTCCCCGCTTGCGGGGAGAGGGTTGGGGTGAGGGGCTCTCCCTCTCCGTCGATCAATGCCATGTAACGTGCGTGCAGCCCCTCATCCGGCTGCGTCCTGCGGACCCTTCTCCCCGCAAGCGGGGAGAAGGACGATGGGGGCGACCTTTTCATCACGCCGCCCCGGCGGTGGTTCCGAAGCGGACGCCTTTTTCCTTCAGCCAGCGGCGATAGGCGATGGAGGATGAATCGGCGCGGGTGGGGATTTCGGCGCGCGGTTCGAGCGGAAGCAGCAGGGGGCGCTGGTTTTCCACGATGATGCGGTCCTGCAGGAAGATGACCTGCTCGAAGTTCAGGAGCGACTTGTGGCTCGAAACGCTGTCGACCAGATACATGACCGGCTGCGCCCGGCAGAGGCCTTCCTCCATCGGCTGGATGAAGAGGGCGATGGCGTCCAGCCGGTTCGGCGAGGTCGGGCAGACGCGGTAGAGCATGACGACGAAGGGGGAGGGTACCCGGTAGGTCAGGTGCACGAAGTCGCCCTTGTCTTCTGTCGCGGCGATACGCGGCTGGAAGAAGGTGCAGTTGGTGGCCCAGACCTCGTCCACGTCGCGGCGGATTTCGCTCTGGTAGGTCGGCACTTCGGTATGGGGTTCGGAGCCGAGAATATCGGTGTGGACGAAGGGGAAATGCGCCATGTCGAGGAAATTCTCGACCACGCGCAGACCCGAGGCGCGCATGGTGACCCAGCCGCAGGGAACGAAGCGGCGGTCTTCCTCTTCCGCTTCCTCGATATGGACGATGTCCTTCACCGGAGTTCCGAGCGAGGTGAAGAGACAGCCGTAGCGGACCTGCACCGGAAGGGCCGGACCGCGCGCGCCGTCATCGAGGATCTCTCGCACCAGCGGCGTGCCACTTTCCGAGATCCGGTATTCGATATCCTGCCCGAGCAGGCGCGTCGTTACGGGTTGAGCCGTCACTTCGCTCGCGGTCGCGATGGCATACCAGTCGTTGAGAGCGACCTGATCGGTGGTCTTCATGCCGCGGTTCCTTCCTTCTTGGTCCACTGCATGGTGCCGCCCTGGTTTTCCGCAAGCCATTCGGCGCGCCGGGCGAAATGGCCGGGAGCCAGCTTGTGGATGTCCTTGATGATGGTGTGGATGTCGGCGGTTTCGAGTTCGCCGTCTTCCACGATGACCTGGCCGTCGACCATGGTCATGGCGACATCGCCGCCGCGCACGGCATGGACCAGATTGTGCTGCAGGTTGAAATAGGGGCCATCGCCGAAGAGCGGCGTCATGCGCGGCGTGTCGGTCCGGACGGCGATAACATCGGCCCGCTTGCCGGCCTCAAGGGAGCCAATCTCGTGATCGAGGCCGATGGCTTTTGCGCCGAGGATGGTGGCCATGCGCAGGCACTGCCAGCTATCCATCGCGGCGGCGTCGCGATGACGGAGCTTGCCGAGCAGCGAGGCGGTCTTCATTTCCTCGAACATGTCGAAATTGTTGTTTTCCTTTTCGCCATCGGTGCCGAGGCCGACCGGAACGCCAAGCGCCAGCATGTCGGCGATGGGCGCGATGCCTGAGGCGAGTTTCATGTTGGAAACGGGATTGTGGGCGATGGACACGCGATGCCGGGCAATCAGCTCGACCTCGGACGGATCGAGCCAGACGGCATGGGCGAGCATGGTGCGCGGGGTCTCGAAGAAGCCGAGATCCTTGAGGGCGAACATCGGGCGCTTGCCGTATCGCTCGATGAATTCGGCGACCTCGATTTCGGCTTCCGAACAATGGGTGTGGAAGCCGGTATTGTAGCGGTTCGCCATTTCGATGGCGCGGCTCTGGCCATCCTCGTCAGCATAGAAGAGATGCTCCAGCCCGACCCAGACATTGATCCGGCCATTGGCCTTGCGGTGCCACTTCTCGATCATGGCTTCGTTCATGTCGAGCGTGTCGAAATAATCGTAGTCGACATGTTCGCCGACATAGGGGACGGCGACGAGGCGCGTACCGATGGCTTCGGCGGCGCGGGCGCTGCCATCCATGTAGCGCCACATGTCGACGACCGTCGTGGTGCCGGCGAGCGCGGATTCGGCATAGCAGAGGAAGGAGGCGGCCTCCGCCTCGTGCGGTTCCAGCATGCGGTGCATGGGGTTGATATGCATGGTCAGCCAGTCCCACACCGCCATGTGTTCGGCGGTGCCGCGCAGGAAGCCGGAATGGGCGTGGGCGTTGATGAGACCCGGCATGAGAACGGTGTTTTCCAGCCGCTTCAGCGCAAAGGCCGGGTAGGCGGCGCTGATTTCGTCCAGCGGGCCGACGGCGAGAATGCGGCCGTCTTCCATCGCCACGGCGCCCTTGGTGATGACGCTGTTTTTGTCATCCATGGTGAGAAGATAGTCACCGGCCAGGATCATTCCGCTCGAAGTCATGTCATCTCCGTTTTCTTCCGCGCCATCGCGGAACGAAAGCAAGTTTCAGGCCGCTTCCATCAGGAAGGCGGCGGCGCGTTCACCGATCATGGTGACGGGGGCGTGGGTGTTACAGGTCGGGATCACCGGGATCACCGAGGCATCCGAGATCGTCAGGCCTTCCAGTCCGTGGACCCTGAGGCGGGCATCGACGACAGCCATGTCGTCCTTGCCCATCTTTGCCGTTCCCGATGTATGGAAGAAGGTCGAGCAACCGTTGCGGACGAACTCGACGGCTTCCTTGCGGGAAAGCTTGCGGTCCGGTGCGGCAAATCCGGCGAAGAGATCGGCGAAGGCAGAGGTCTGGGCGAGGTCCATGATGGTGTAGACCGCCGAGACGAGCGCCTCGATATCGGACGCTTCCGCGAGATAGTTGGGCTGGATGTCCAGCGGGCCGAAAGGATCGGCGGAGAGCATTTTCAGGTAGCCGACGCTTTTCGAATGCATCAGGCCCGCGCCGAGCGAGAAGACGTCTCCCGACATGTTGTATAGTTCGCGCAGGCGCGGCTCGGCGCTGTTGCCCTGAACGGGGAAGGAATGGACGTCGGGCTGGACGAGATCCGGCCGCGATTTCCAGTTCAGCATGGTGCCGCCGCCATTGTCCAGCTTTTCGCCCATGGGCACCTTCGAGCGGAAGACGCAGGCCTGTACCAGCGGGTGATCCTGCAGGTTTCGGCCGACGCCGGGAAGGGCATGAACGAGCGGGATGCCAAGGCGTTTCAGCTCGGCCGGATCGCCGATGCCGGAGAGCATCAGCAGGCGCGGCGTGTCGATGGCGCCTGCCGCCAGCACGACCTGTGTCGTGGCGCGGGTTTCGACTGGTTTGCCATCGATGAGATGGCGCACGCCGGTGCAGCGGCCACCTTCGATGACAAGGCCGATGGCATGGGAGCCGGTAAGTACGGTCAGGCGCTCGTTGTCCAGAACGGGAAAGAGATAGCCGTTCGCCGAACTCCAGCGCTTGCCGTCGACAATGTTGAAGTTGGAGGGGCAGGCGCCCTCGTTGGTCTCGCCATTCGGATCGGCGATCACCGGAATGCCGAGTTCGGGCGAGCCGTCGAGCATGGCCTGTGCGACGGGGTGCAGCTTCCGGCTGGTGGTGATCCTGAGCGGACCGCCGGCGCCGCGAAGGGCGGTTTCACCGCCCTCCCAATCCTCGGCCTTCCTGAAGAAGGGCAGGCAGTCGGCAAAGGACCAGCCGTCGCAGCCGGCCTGTTGCCAGACGTCGTAATCGAGCGGATTGCCGCGATACCACATGAGGGCATTGATGGCGGACGAGCCGCCGAGCGCCTTGCCGCGCGGGATGCCGATGGTCCGGCCGTTGACGCGGGGCGTGGGGGTATAGCTGTAACCCCAGTCCCAGCGGCTCCTGCCGAGTGGCACCCATTCGCGCGGATCGTCGATCTCCGCGACGCCGATGCCGGGTTCGCCGGCCTCGATCAGCAGCACGGTGGCGTCCGTGCCGTCGATCAGACGACGCACCACCGGCGAACCGCCGGAGCCGGAGCCTATGACGATGTAGTCATAGGATTTGGCGAGGGGTTTTGAGTTCAGGATATTCATGCTCGACCGTACCCCTCATCCTCCTGCCAAGACCTTCTCCCCGCGGGCGGGGAGAAGGACGATTGCCGCACAACGCTTCCGTTCCCTCTCCCCGCCTGCGGGGAGAGGGTCAGGGTGAGGGGCCGTTTTCCCCTGCAAGAGCTGCGGGCCTGCAAGTTCATCATTTCACTCAGTTGTGCTCGCTCGGACCCATGATGACGATGCCTTCGGTGGCTTCGACATGGCGGACGAAGATGTACTTGTCCTCGCGGCCGTCCGAATGCTTGCGCTTGATGTCGGGCTGGACGGTGCCGGCGACCTTGGCGACGACGATGTAGGGAACATCGGCTTTCAGGCCGGCCTCGCAATGGGCCTCGAATTCCTCGAGCGTGCGGGCGGTATAGGCATCATCGACGCCGGCGCCGCGGGCGATTGCGGCGATATCGACGCGGCCGAAGGAGGTGTGGGTCGGCGGGCCGCCGATCGACTGGTAGCACTCGTTATCCCAGACGACGACGAAGAGGTTCTTCGGCTGCTCGTTGCCGAGGGTGGCGAGGATGCCGAGATTGAACATCATGCCGCCATCGGTATCGAGCGAGACGATGCGGCGATGGGGAAGGCCGGCAGCGAGGCCGAAGGCTTGCGGCGTGACGCAGCCGAGCTGCTGCTGGAACAGGCTTGCCTCGCGCATGTGGGGCGCTGCGTTGTACCATTCATCGACGGAGGCGCCGAGCGAGAGGATGACCAGTTCGTCCTTCAGGCGCTCCGCCAGAAGCTTCATGCAGTCGAAACGTTTCATCGGACGATGCTCCCCCCGAGCGCGATGGCCGAGTGGTAATAGGCGTTGTAGGACCAGTTGTAGGCGTCGACGATCGACTGCTCGATGGCATCTTCCTCGCGCACGACCCGGTAGGGGATGCGCAGTGCATCGAGTACCGGCTCCATGGTGATGCCGTGGGGAATGGCCCACCAGTTGTTTTCGCCGAGTTCGCCGCGATAGCTCATCAGCATGACGACCGGGATGCCGGCGCCGAGGCCCATGCGGGCGAGCGGTTCCACGGAAGCCCTGAGGCCGGAGTTTTCCATGATCAGCGCCGCGCGCTTGCCGGAAAGGAAGACGCCGCCGCAGATCGCGGCTCCTTCGCCTTCGTTGGTCACGCGGATGGTGCGGATATCGGGATCGGCGTCGAGCGCCGGGTAAAGTTCCTTGAACAGGGAATCGGGGAGATAGCAGACGATGCTGACGCCCGCCTTCTTGAGGCCGCGGATCACGGCGTCAACGGATGATTGTTTCATGGCTTGCCCTCATTTCGAGGTGAGGTTCGCAAAACCGAGATGTTTCGAATAGACGGCAATTTTTGACGATATCGTTGCGCTGAATGCAACATCTACGGTGCCGGGGTAGGAGCGGGGGCATGGGTCATGCGGTCGATTGCCTGTTCCAAGAGCTTGCCAAGCGCGGACGCCGCATCCGACATTTCCTTTTCCGAGCGGGACAGCAGCATGAGCTTGCGCGGAGGCAGGCGGCTATCCACCAGTGGCACGAATTTCAGGGTTCCCTCGCCAAGTTCCTGTTCGACGCCGACGCGGGTCTGCAACACCGTGCCGAGATTGCGCTTGGCGAGATCGACCATCAGGCCGATGGAATTGGTGCGCGAGCGACGCGAAAGATCGACCAGCGAGCGATTGAAGGCTTCTTCCACGGAGGAGCCGAGCGTCAGGCTGGAGTCCGACAGGATGACGCGTTCGTTGGCGAGGTCGAACAGCTTGAGTTCGGTGCGTTTCGCCATCTCGCCGCCGGGGAGGGCCAGGACGCCGAGGGGAAGCGATGCCGTTGCAATGCGGCGCACGGTGCGTGGCACGCGGATGTCGAAGACCACGGCGAGGTCGCATTCGCCATCGGACACGGCATTGGCGGCCTGCTGCGATCCCATGACCTTGATGTCGACGGTGATCGCCGGATGACGGTTCCAGAAAGCCTCGAGTGCTGACGGCATCAGGCCGCGGGCGACGCTTTCGACGATGGCGACGGAAACCGTGCCGCGATGCAGGCCGTGGAGATCGTTGATCTCGTTGCAGGCGCGGTTGAGTTCCGAAAGCGAAATGCGGGCGTGGTAGAGCAGAAGTTCGCCCGCGCTCGTCAGCTTGAGGCGCTGGCGAACGCGTTCGAAAAGCGGCGTGCCGAGCTCCTCCTCCAACTGCCGGAGAATGCGGCTGACGGAGGAGGGGGCGACATTCAGCGCCAAGGCCGCCTGGCGGATCGATCCAAGCCGCGCCACGAGCTGGAAATAGTGGATGCGGGTGGCGACCAGTCCGAGGCGGTAGGGGTCCATGGTCCTCAGGCCTCCGGGCTCTCGAAGAGCGGCACGATTTCCATCTGTGGCACGGTGACGAGGCCCATGTCGGTGATACGGATTTCCGGGATGACCGAAAGCGGGATCAGGTTGAAGCCCATGTAGGGGATGGTGCAGCCGGCCTTTTCCCATTCGACCTTGAGCGCCTGCACTTGCCTGGCCACCTCATGCACGCGCTTGTCGGAAAGGAGACCAGCGATCGGCAGCGGCACGATGGCCGTGACCTTGCCATCCTGCACGACGCAGGCGCCACCCTGATGCTCCTCGATGGCGCGCAGCGCCACCTGCATATCCGCTTCGTTGGTGCCGGCGATGATGATGTTGTGGCTGTCATGACCGACGGAAGAGCCGACCGCGCCGCTCTTAAGGGCGAAGTTGGAGAGCAGGCCATAGGCGACGTTTCCGGCCGACTTGCCGTGACGCTCGATCACTGTGACGAAGCAGAGGCCGTGACGTTCGAAATGGGTCTGCCAGTCGTTAGCCGGTTCCAGTTCGACCTTCACATGGCCGAGAATGATGCCCGGCAGCTCGGTCTTGATCGTGTTGGCAACGACCTTTTCGGTCGGCAGCTCCGGTGTCAGTTTCACGGCCTTGGGAAGCTTGACCGTGTGATAGGCGGCTTCCGGGTAGCGCCACGGCTTCGACAGGGTTTCGTCGAGCAGCGGCGTGATCTTCTTCTGGTCGACGACGAGTTCGCCGCCATACCAGGTGCTCACCGGCTTCAGGTCGTCGTCGAGCATGACGAGGTCGGCGCGGCGGCTGCCGCCCATGCCGCCGATCTCGTTTTCCATGCCGAAGCGGCTGGCGCCATGCAGCGAGCCCATGGCCCAGGCCTGCTCGGGCGTCATGCCGGCCTTGCGGGCTTCGCGCACCACCCAGTCGAGGCCGAAGTTCAGGAGGTCGTCGGCGTCGCGGTCGTCGGTGCACACCGCGATACGCTTGTGGGAAGAGCCGAGTTCGGTCACCGTTTTGATGGCTTCCGGCAGCGAGTGCCAGGGCGTGGTCGGCGGGCCGCCGCGCAGGAAGAGCCATATGCCCGCTTCCAGCATGTCGTCTGCGATATCGCGGTCGATGGCTTCATGGGTGTCGGTCACGCCAGATGCGGCATAAGCGGAGACGAATTCGCGGCCGTAGACATGGCCGGAGACGGGCCGTCCGCGTGAAAGGGCGGCCGCCAGAATGGCGTGCGAACGTTCATCGCCCATGGTGACCGGCACGAAGTCCATCTTCTCGCCGAGCGCCACGGCTTCGGGCCACTTGTCGAACAGGGCCGCGATCTTTTCCGGCGTCAGGTCGCCGCCGGCGGTTTCCAGTTCCGGCGATGTGGCGGGGACGGTCGAGGGCACCGTGAGGAAGATGGAAAGCGGCGCATGGCGGGCGTCTTCCAGCATGGCCTCGACGCCGGCGACGTCCATGACGTTGCCGATTTCGTGGCTGTCGCAGAAGATGGTGGTGGTGCCGTTCAGGAGGGCGGCTTCGGCATAGGCGCAGGCCGTCACCATGCTCGATTCGATATGGATATGCGGATCGACGAGACCGGGAGCGATGATGCCGCCCCTGGCGTCATAGAGTTTCGCGGAGCCGTTGCGGTAGGTGCCGACCGGCTTGACGGCAGCGATGCGGCCGCCGGAAATCCACACTTCGCGGTCGGGCAGGATGCGCTCGGAATAGGTTGAAAGCACCCGGGCGCCGGTGATGACGAGATCGGGCGAAACGCGGCCGGACGCGACGTCTGCGAGCTTGCGGGTCATCGTCGCAAGCGGGGCGACGGAAAAGCGGGTGATGGGTGGCATAAGTGTTTCCTGTGCCTTCTGTGGCCGAGTATTGATATGAAGTCCCCTCCCCAACCCCTTCCCCACAGGGGGGAGGGGCTCTACCTCAGCGCGATGCGACAAGGCGGGGAAGTTAATTCGTGTCCTCTCCCTGTTGAGGGAGGTCAATATTCAAAGCTGCCTTTTCCTCATTGATCTCGCGACGGGGCCGCAGCTTGGCCCCTCCCCCTTGTGGGGAGGGGTTGGGGAGGGGACTATGCCCTTCGTTCAGAAGGCCATCAGGCCTCAATGATAATCCGGAATGCCCGGCATGGTCTTGAATCCGGGCAGGGTGCGGAAGCGGCGGATCCAGCGGCGGAGCGCGGGGAATTCGTCGTGATCGATGCCGAAGTCGCGGGACAGCGCGAAGATCGGGAATAGCGTCAGGTCGGCGAGCGTCGGCGCGGTGCCGGCGAACCACTCGATGCCGTCGAACTGGCGAAGCGTCATGTGGTCGTCCATGATGCGGAAGGCGCGGCGGGCGGCGGCCTTCAGTGCCTCGAAATCGCCCGGCAGGCCGAACAGTGCGACCTTGCGCGCGGTGATCGCATCGGGCAGGATCGAGGCCGAGAAGGTCAGCCACTGCATGGTGGCGGCGAAGGCGGCGGTATCCGCCGGGAGCCACGCGCCCGAGGCGTCATAGGCCTTGGCGAGGTGGGCGAGGATCGCCTCCGTGCCGTAAAGCGTGAGGTCGCCGTCCGTCAGGACCGGCAGCGCTCCGAGCGGATTGAGCGCCAGCATGGCCGGGCTCTTTTCCTCATGACCGGGAACCATATCGACGGCGTAGGTCGTATAGTCCTTGCCGAGCATGGAAAGCAGCAGGCGGACGCGGTAGCAGCTGTCGTCGAGTTCGTAATTGTAGAGCGTGAGTGCGGACATCAGGCAACCTCCGCCATGAGCGCGCCGGGAGCCGATGCCTCCAGTGTGCCGCGCAGGGCTTCAGCCCAGCGGGCGACGGGTGCGCGCAGTGCCGCGGCCTTGCCGTCCGTGTCGTCGATCAGGATGTGAAGCGCCGTCTTCGCCGCGCCAACGGTCTGTGCGGCGACGAGAATCCGGGTGGTTCCGGCGGTCAGCGCCCAGCAATTGGCGGTGAGTTTTTCAAGAGAGGCAGGGGCGGGAGCAGAGCCTGGTTCCGGAAGCTCGGCCTTCTCCAGAGCCGACAGAGCGAATTCGAGGGAGCAATCGGCATAGAGGCTGCGGACCGGCACGACGGCACCGAGATCCGGAACGCCGGCGACATCGGCATCGGCGGCTAGCGCCGTCCAGATGAGGCCGCTGTTTTCTTCTACAGCGTAGGTGGGGATCTTGATGGTCTTCGGCACTTCGAGGTCGGGATGGGCCGGGATGTGCTGGCACTGGCCGGCGGTGTCATAGGCCCAGCCGTGATAGAGGCAGGCGATGTGATCGCCGCGCACGAAGCCGAAGCTCATGCGCATGCCGCGATGGGGACAGCGGTCTTCCCAGACATGCGCCGCACCCTTGCTGTCACGCCATACGACGATTTCCGCGCCGTTTATCACCGCGCCGGCCGATGTGCCTGCTTCGATCGATACGGAGAGCGCCACCGGCATCCAACCCGTTTCCCTGGCCGTTTCCTTGGTCATCTTCAAATCCCCTTCAAAAATCAGTCCTGTCGAACCGGCGTCAGTCTGCTCTCCGAGCGACTGACATCCAGAACGATGCAATCATAAGGCCCGAGGCTGCAGGCCATCTCGAACATGTCGACCAGATCCTCCTGCCCGGCGACATGGACGGCGACCGCGCTCTTGCTGCAGTCATCGATGCGCAGGTCGAGATCGAGCCGACCGGCGCGATGGCGCACGAAGCCGATGAAGCTGTCACAGTCCAACTGGCCCCTGAACACGAAATCCACGGCGCGGTTCATGCCGGGGCCTTGCCTGGACTGGGATGTGCGGGGCGGGTTTTCGCTTCCGATCCGGTTTCCTGTCTGTCGTGCAAGCTGCTCTGTTCCTCTGGTTGTCTTTTGTGCTTTTGCACAAATTGTGTGCATGCCTTGTATTTCATCAATCTAGCCTTTGGTGCGAGCAGGTTTCAAGCGGTTTTTTCGCCGCAGATGTTGCCTTTTACGCACCATGGTCTCCCTGTTTTTCCCACTATTCGGAACATCGGCAATTTGGAAAGGTCGGGAACAGAAGGCGGTTTCTTCGGTCGTACGAGAGATTTTCCGGGCTTTTTCCGAGGGTTGGCGGATGTTCGCCCCGGGATGGGCGGGATGGCTCCGGTTGACGATCGTCAAGGTTTCCGAGGGTGGGCTTTTCCCGGCATTCCGCATTGCAGGTCGTTTGGCCGATGCGGGTTCAGACTGGCACGGTTGTTGCGTTTCTGAACGGATGGCGTCCCGGTGAGCGAATGGAAACCCGCTTTTCGTCATAGGCGCGTTATAACCAAACCAAGGGGTTCACATGATCGACTTGCGTAATCTTTCCCGTCGCGGCTTCCTCAATATGGCCGCCGCCGGTAGTGCCTCGCTGATGCTTCCCGCCGGTCTCGTGCGTCCGGCCATGGCCGCCGCTCCGCTGCCGGCCGTCAAGGAGGAAGACGCCATCGTCGGCTTCGGCCATGTCGGCCCGATCACGGACGAAGGCTGGACCTGGAGCCACCATCAGGGTCTGCTCGCGGTGAAGGAAAAGTTTCCGAAGCTGAAGAAGATCATCGAAGTCGAGAACGTTCCGTACTCCGCCGACGCGACCCGCACCTACCGCCAGTTCGTGTCGGAAGGTGCAAACATGATCTTCGACACCTCGTCGACCGGCGACTTCCTGCATGAAGTCGTGCGCCGCGCACCGGAAGTCGCGTTCATGGAATGCAACGGCCACCAGACGATGGACAATCTCGGCTGGTACTACCTCGCTCACTGGTATCCGACCTACGTCATCGGTGTTGCCGCCGGCATGCTGTCGAAGACCGGCAAGCTCGGCTATGTCGCGTCCTTCCCGGTCGCCTCGGTCTATGCCTCGACCAACGCCTTCCTGATGGGCGCGCGCACCGTTAACCCGAACGCCACGCTGCAGACCATCGTCATCAACTCGTGGTTCGATCCGCAGGCCGCAAGCCAGGCCGGCACCGCGCTGGTCGACAACGGCTGTGACTTCCTGTTCGGCATCATGGACGAGGCCGCATACCTGCAGGTCGCCGAAAAGCGCGGCGTCTGGGCTGCGATGTGGAACACCGACATCCGCCGCTACGGCCCGAACTCCTACGTTTCCTCCGTCATCATCGACTTCAAGGACTTCTACGTCGATCAGGTCAAGAAACGTCTCGCCGGCGAGTGGACGCCGTCCGAAACCCTGCTGGCCATGGGTTCCGGCGTCGATCGCGACATCTGGGGCGAGAAAGTTCCGGCCGAAGTCGGCAAGGCTGCGGACGCGGTTCGTGACAAGATCCTGGGCGGCTGGTCGCCGTTTGCCGGCGAACTTAAGGATTCCAAGGGCAATGTGAAGGTCGCCGCCGGTCAGAAGATGACCGAGATGGAACTCTACAACTGGGATTGGTCCGTCGA
Organism: Shinella sp.; assembly: GCA_003248775.1. GTDB lineage: Bacteria > Pseudomonadota > Alphaproteobacteria > Rhizobiales > Rhizobiaceae > Allorhizobium. The sequence continues at coordinate 58,771 of QFQX01000021.1, forward strand.
AGGCGTCACCGGCCTCTGAGCTGTCGCGACGGCGGGGAGGTCTGGCACCTTCCCCGCCGTCTTCCTCGGGCCTGTCCCGAGGATCTGCTTCGCGTGCCGCTTGCTCGTCACCAGCGAACCTATCGTGCCTGTCCCGTGGCAGTGGATGCTCGGGACAAGACCGAGCACGGCGGCAGGGCGGATGGCAAGATATAGCCCGGGTCCTTCTCCATCTGCGCAAGGAACCGGTTCAACCCAAGTGAAAGGGGTTTTGCCCCTTCCTCACCTGCATCGTTCCATTTCTCGTTTGCGATAGGCCGCATGTCAGAACCAACCCAAAGATACGTGGTGCCGTCCGGCACGGCCCCGCTGGTGCAGCTGAAGGGGATCGCCAAATATTTCCCAGGCGTGATCGCCAACCAGGATGTCGACATCGAAGTCATGCCCGGCGAGATCCATGCGCTGTTGGGCGAAAACGGCGCCGGCAAATCGACGCTGATGAACATCCTCACGGGGATCTACCAGCCGGACGCCGGCGAGATCATCATCGACGGTTACGCGCAGCAGTTTTCCTCGCCATTGCAGGCGATTGCTGCCGGTATCGGCATGGTTCACCAGCACTTCAAGCTGGTGAATGCCTTCACTGTTGCGGAAAACATTCATCTCGGCTGGAGCGAAACGCCGCGCCGTGCATCCGCTGCCGTCCTCGAGGCGCGCACCGCGGCGCTTGCCGAGAAATACAATCTTCAGGTTCGGCCATCGGCGCGGATCACCGAGCTTTCCACCGGCGAGCAGCAGCGGGTGGAAATCTTGCGCGTTCTGGCGCGGCAGGCGAAGGTGCTGATCCTCGACGAGCCGACCGCCGTCCTGACGCCGGCCGAGGCGCGGGAACTGTTCAAGGCGCTCCGCGACTTCGTCGCCGGCGGCAATGCCGTCATCTTCATTTCCCACAAGCTGGACGAAGTGCTCGAAATTTCCGACCGCGTCTCGATCCTGCGCGGCGGCCGAAAGATCGGTACGGAATTTTCGGCCGACTGTACGCCGGCAAAGCTTGCCCGCTTGATGGTCGGCCGCGACATCGTGCTGGCCGACATGCGCGGACGGCCGGAAGGGGCCGCGCCGATTTCCGAAAAGCCGGTGATGAGCCTGCAGAATGTCTTCGCGCTCAACGACGGCGGGAGCGAAGCGCTGGAGGGCATCAACCTCGATATCCGCGCAGGCGAGATCGTCGGCGTTGCAGGTGTGGCCGGCAACGGGCAGCGCGAGCTTTCGCAGATCCTGACCGGCACGCGCGCCATCTCCGCCGGGCGGATCGTCATCGACGGGGAAACCGTCACGCGGGCGGATGCGGCCGAATTCGTGGACCGCGGCATCGGCCATATTCCCGAAGACCGCCTGCACAGCGGTCTGGCACCGGGGCTTTCGATCACCGTCAACGCGGTGATGCGCGAATACCGCAAGCCGCCGGTGACGTCGGGCGGGGTCTACAAGCCGGGTGCCGCCAATGCGCTTGCCCGCGAGATCGCATCCGTCGCGGAAGTCGCCATTCCCGATTTCGGCATGCCGATCCGCAACCTTTCCGGTGGTAACCAGCAGCGTCTCGTCGCGCGCCGTGAAATACGGGTCGCCTCCAAGATCCTCGTTGCCGCCTATCCGAGCCGTGGTCTCGATGTCGGCGCGATCAACACCATGCTGCGCTACATCGTGGAACTCAGGAACGCCGGCGCCGGGATCGTGCTGATCTCGGAAGAGCTGGAGGAATTGCTGAACCTCTCCGACCGTATCGCGGTGCTTTATGAAGGGAAGATCATGGGCATCGTCGAGAATGACAATGTCGACATCGAGGAAATCGGTCTGCTGATGGGCGGGCGCACGCGCGGCGGAAAGGAGGCGGCCCATGGCTAACATTCGCCTCCAGCGCCTGCCTTCGGCGCATCCCGGCATGGCCATCGGCGCGCGGTTCGCCGCCATTGCGATTGCCCTCATTTTCGCAGGCCTCGTGCTGGCCGCGACCGGCAACGATCCGATCGGGCTTGCCGGACAGGTCATCGGCGCGTCCTTCGGCTCGACCTACGGCATGGAAGACCTTGGCCTCGTCGTCATTCCGCTGATCCTGACCGGCCTTGCGGTCACTGTCGGCCAGCAGATCGGCGCGTGGAACATCGGTGCGGAAGGCCAGTTCTATGCCGGTGCCTTCGCTGCGACCGCCGTCGGCCTGTTCATTCCCGCATCGGAGCCTGTCAGCCTCGTCCTGATGTTTGCGGCCGGCCTCTTCGGCGGCGCGGTGTGGATCCTCATTCCAACGCTGGCGCGGGCCTATGCCAACGTCAACGAACTCATCACCACGTTGCTGCTCAATTTCGTCGCCGTGCTGATGGTCTATTATGTCTCGACGGATGTCTGGCGTGACCGTTCCGGTATGGCCAATTCATCGACGCCGCGTATTCCCGCCGAAGTGCCGGAATTCTGGGGCCTCGTGCATTGGGGCCTGCCCATCGCCGTGCTTCTGGCAATCGGGATCTCGCTGCTGCTCGCGTTTTCGAAATGGGGTTACGAGGTGCGCCTCGTCGGCTCCAATCCGTCGGCCGGCAAATATGCGGGCATCAAGGCGAAGAAGCATCTGGTCACGGTGATGCTGATATCCGGGGCCGTTGCCGGGCTTGCCGGTATGCTGGAGGTGGCCGGCACGGTGCATCGCCTGCAAGGCGGCATTTCCAACAATTTCGGCTATCTCGGCATCATGGTGGCGGTTCTGGCGCGCGGCTCCTGCATCGGGGTCATTTTCTCCGGTGCGCTGATGGGCTTCATCCTCAATTCCGGCATCATCCTGCAGACGCAGGGTCTCACCACTTCGGCGGTGCTGGCCATGACCGGCCTGATCCTGTTTTTGACAGCGATCGGCGACGAACTCGCGCATTACCGCTTCGTGCGGGACAAGGCGTAAAGGGCGAAAGGACTGCTATCATGGATCTTCTGACCGGTCTTTTCACCACGGCCTTCCTTGCAGGCGGCGTTCTTGCGCTTGCGGCCCTCGGCGAGGTGCTGGCCGAGCGCGTCGGCGTCGTCAATCTCGGCGTCGAGGGGCTTATGGCCATGGGCGCGATCACGGCAATCGCAACGGTTGCCGCCGTGCCGTCGCCAACGCTCGGCTTTCTTGCCGCGCTTGCGGTGGGCGCGCTGTTCGGCGCGGTGTTTGCGGGGGCAACCGTCTTCCTCCGTGCCAATCAGGTGTTGTGCGGGCTGGCGCTGACGCTGCTGGGCACGGGGCTCGCCTCGACTTTCGGCAAGGCCTATTCCGGTATGCCTGCGCGGGCGACGTTCGAGGGCATCGAGATCCCGCTGCTTTCGTCGCTGCCCATCTTCGGCAAGGCGTTCTTCAGCCAGAACATTCTCGTCTACCTGATCTACCTGATCCTGCCGATCGGCCTGTCCTACCTGATGTTCTACACGCGGCACGGCATGAACATGCGCGCCGTCGGCGAAAATCCGGCGGCGGCCGATGCCGCGGGTATTCCGGTCAACCTGATGCGCTTTGCCTATGTGACCGCTGGTTCGGCGCTTGCCGCCGGCGCCGGCGCGTACCTGACGCTCGCCTTCGTGCCGGGCTGGTCGGATGGCGTGATCGCCGGCCGAGGCTGGATCGCGGTGGCGCTGGTGATCTTCGCGGGTTACCGGCCGATCCCGGCGGTGCTGTCGGGCCTGCTGTTCGGCTTCATCACCGCGCTCGGCTTCGTCGGGCAGGCGAGGGGCTGGCCGATCGCGCCGGCATTCCTGTCGATGCTGCCCTATCTCGGCACCATCGCTTTCATCATCGTGCCGGTCATCGCCTGGCAGCGCATGCGCCGGCTGATGGCCGCGCCAGCGGCGCTTGGCGAGCCCTATTACCGCAGCGTCCGCTAACGGCGCTCGGATAGCCTCGGCACAACGGATCATTCTGGAAACGGAGCGAAAGCCATGGACACGGTTACGGCAAAACATATCGACAGGGCCTCGCTGCCGGTCATCGATATCAGTGGCCTCTCCTCGCCTGACGAGAAGGAACGCAAGGCTGTTGCCGCGGCACTTCGGGCCGCCTGCATCGACAAGGGGTTCTTCTACTGCGCCGGTCACGGCATCCCGCAGGGCCTGATCGACGCGGTATTCGACGAGACCAAAAGGTTCTTCGCCCAGTCTCCGGATACGAAGATGGAGCTGGAGAAATCTAAACGCTCCAAGTGCAATCGCGGCTATGAGGTGCTTGGCGGTCAGACGCTGGAAGCCGGCGCGCCGCCGGATCGCAAGGAAGGCTATTATATCGGCCAGGAACTGGCGGAGGATCACCCGAACGTGACGGGCGGCCTGTTCAATTGCGGGCCGAATGTCTGGCCGCTCGGCCTGCCGGGCTTCCGCCCGACCATGCTTGCCTATCAGGCGGCGATGCAGGAACTCGGCAACCGGCTGATGCACGGGATTGCCCTGTCGCTCGATCTGGATGAAGACTATTTCAAGGGCTACAACATCGAGCCGGTCTCGACGCTGCGCCTCCTGCACTATCCGCCGCAGGCGCCGGATTCCCCGAAGAACGAGCGCGGTGCGGGCGCCCATACGGACTGGGGTGCGATCACGCTCCTGATGCAGGACGATGTCGGCGGTCTTCAGGTCTTCGACAAGAACGATGAAGCCTGGATCCATGCGGAACCGGTGCCGGGCACCTTCGTCGTCAATCTCGGCGACGCCATGGCCCGCTGGACGAACGATCTCTACAAGTCGACCCTGCACCGGGTAATCAACACTTCGGGCCGGGAGCGCTATTCCATCCCCTTCTTCTACGACGGTGCGCCCGATTACAAGGTGGTCTGCATTCCGACCTGCCTGAAGCCCGGCGAGGAGCCGAAATACAAGCCGACGACGGTCGAGGGACATCTTCGGGAAATGTACGCAAGGACCTATGCATGACAGACTGCCCGATGATCATTGCGGCGAATGGCGTAAGCCGGAGGCTCGCATGAGCACGAAACTTGTCAGGAACATCGCTTATCTCGCAACCTTCGACGACGCTGCCCGCGAAATCGAGGACGGCGCGCTCTTCATTCGCGACAACGTGATCGAGAAAGTCGGCACGACGGCGGAGCTTGCCGGCGAGACGGCGGATGAGGTGATCGACCTTTCCGGCCATATCGTCATGCCGGGCATGGTGAACATCCATCACCATATGTACCAGAACCTGACGCGGGTGATGGTGCAGGACGATGAACTGCTGGTCTGGCTGAAGACGCTTTATCCGATCTGGTCGAACCTCGATGACGACGCGATCGGCACTTCGGCGCGCGTCGCCATGGCGGAACTGATCGCCTCCGGCTGCACCACGTCATCCGACCATCTCTACATCCTGCCGAACAACTGCACGCTGGATGCGACCATCGATGCGGCGAAGGACATGGGCCTTCGCTTCCATGCGGCGCGGGGCGCGATGTCGCGCGGACAGAGCCAGGGTGGCCTGCCGCCGGATAATTGCGTCGAGAAGGAAGAGGATATCCTCAAGGACGCCGAACGGCTGATCTCGACCTATCACGACAATTCGCGGCACTCGATGAGCCGCATCATCCTTGCGCCGTGCTCGCCGTTTTCGGTGACGCCGGGGCTGATGAAGGATGCGGCCGCGCTTGCCCGCTCCCACAAGGGGGTGCACCTGCATTCGCATCTGGCTGAAGACCTGTTCGAGGAGGTTTATTGCCACGACGTCTACAAGATGCGCTCGGTCGGTTTTGCCGAATCCGTCGGCTGGCTCGGGCCTGATGTCTGGTTCGCTCATTCGATCTTCATGACATCAGAGGAAATCGATCTCTTCGCCTCGACGGGGACCGGCGTCGCGCATTGCCCCTCGGCCAACATGCGCTGCGGGCAGGGGATCGCGAAGATCCGTGAAATGCTGGACAAGGGCGTGAATGTCGGCCTCGGCGTCGATGGTTCGGCGTCCAACGACACCTCCAACATGTTCATGGAAGCGCGGCTCGCCATGATGCTGCAGCGGGTGGCGCCGAACAAATATCTCTCGGAAACGCCCGGCGGTCGTGGCGGGTTCGGCGGCACGCCGTCCGCGCTTTCCGCCCGCGAGGCGCTGACCATGGCGACGCGCGGCGGGGCGAAGATCCTCGGCCGCGACGATGTCGGTTATCTCGCGCCCGGCATGAGCGCCGATTTCATCGCGATCAAATTGCGCCAGCTCGGGCTTTCGGGTACGCAGCGGGATCCGCTGGCGGCGCTCGTCATGTGCGGACCGTTCAAGGTCGATCACTCGTTCATCAATGGCCGTGCCATCATTGAAAACGGCGAATTCGTCTCCGCGGACATCGACAGCCTGCTGCAAAAGCATGAAGCTGTGATGGAGCGGATCTATCAGCAATGAATTTGAAGACCTATTGCCCCTCATTCGCCTGCCGGCACCTTCTCCCCGTAAACGGGGCGAGGGGGAACAGAGACCTTCCCGCGCGTCCCTTCGCCCCGCTTACGGGGAGAGGGTGGCCGAGCGAAGCGGAGGCCGGGTGAGGGGCGCCTGGAGATCACAATGAACTCTAACCCAAAGCAGCAAAGGACCACCCCATGAAGGCGACGGACAAGGCTTCTATCGACCAGTGGTATCCCATCGATACGGAAAAGGAGATCCCGTTCGGGACATCCGCAAACCGCCTGCTCGGGACGGATCTGACGGTCACCCGCACCGAGGACGGCGAAATCACCGTGAAGGCCGAGGGGCGCGACGAGGCGCTGCCGATAAAGCGGCGGTTCGGCTTCATCTGGACGACGATCGGCGAGCCGGAGAAGGACATCTTCCCCGTGCCGGAAGCCGACGAGCCTGATCGCCGCTATGTTCCCTGCGGCGCCGTCTCCGTGAAGGCGTCCGGGCTCAGGATCGTCGAAAACTTCCTCGACATGGCGCATTTCCCCTTCGTTCACACCGATATCCTAGGCTCCGAGCCGCATACGGAGGTGGAGCATTACAACGTCGAGATCCGTCGCGATGTCGATGAGGTCTGGGCGACCAATTGCCAGTTCTTCCAGCCGCAGGCGGCACTTTCGGCCAAGGACGGCATCATGACCCAGTATATCTACCGGGTGATGACACCGTTCACGACGCTGCTCTACAAGACCTGCCCGAACTCGGCGAATCGCTGGGACGTCATCTGCCTGTTCGTGCAGCCGCTCGATCCCGACCGCTGCCGCGCGCATCCGGTGATGTATCTCATCGATGACGTATCGACCACGACGGAACTCATCCATTTCCAGCAGCTCATCTTCCTGCAGGACCGCATCATTCTGGAAAACCAGCGCCCGGTGCTCCTGCCGATGGAACCGCGCTCGGAAATTCCGACGCGGGCGGATGCAAGTTCCATCGCCTATCGCCGCTGGCTGAAGGAAAAGGGCGTTACCTACGGCACGTCCGCCATGGCGGCGTAAGGGCTGCATAACCGAACAATAGCCATATGTGATGACCTCATCCTACCCTTGCTCTGGTGGTATACGCGGGGCAATGACATGGGATGCACCTCATCCGGCGGCCGCCACCTTCTTCCCCCTCCCGCAAGCGGCGAGAAGAACGTAAGTCGCGAGCTCCCACCCAGATAAAGCAGGCATCATGTCCATCTCCACCCTTCGTAACCGGACCCTCCTGGCTTCTGGCTTCCATGCCCCGGTTCTCGGCGAGATCGATGTGCTGACGGACATGCTGATCGCGGTCGATGACGAGGGCTCGATCCGTTCCGTGCTGAAGCCGGCGGACGAGGGGTACGACGTGGCGAAGCAGGCGGCGATTGCCTCCGGCACGCTTGAGACGTTGCCGGAAGGCTCGTATCTTCTGCCGGGCTTTGTCGATTGCCATGTGCATGCGCCGCAGTATCCGCAGCTCGGCGGCGCGCTCGACGTGCCACTCGAAGTCTGGTTGCAGAAATATACCTTCCCGCTGGAGGCCCGCTATGCCGATCTCGCTTTTGCAAAGCGGGCCTATGGGCTGCTGGTCGAAGACCTGATCGCCAACGGCACGACGACCACGCTCTATTTCGCAACCGTGCATCAGGACGCGACGCGGGCGCTGGTGGATACCTGCCTCGAAAAGGGCCAGCGTGCACTGATCGGCAAGATCGCAATGGACAATGCCGAGAGCTGCCCGGACTATTACCGCGATGCATCGGTCGATGCGGCGCTGGAGGGGACGCGGGCGCTGATCGACTATGTCCGCATGCATCCGGATAACGCGGCCGGTCTCGTCAAGCCGGTCGTTACGCCGCGCTTCATACCGTCCTGCACCGATGCGACGCTTGAGGGGCTTGGCGCAATTGCCGGGGAATGCGGCTGCCATGTGCAGACCCATTGTTCGGAAAGCGACTGGGAGCATGGTTACGTGCTGTCCCGGCACGGCATGACCGATACCGAAAGCCTCGACCGTTTCGGCCTGCTCGGACGGCATACGATGCTGGCCCATTCCAATCTGCTGACCGCGAGCGACATGGAAAGGATCAGGATGCGCGAGGCGGCCGTGGCTCATTGCCCTCTGTCCAACGCCTATTTCGCCGGCGCGGTCTTTCCGCTCAGGGCCGCACTGGAAAAGGGGCTGCATGTCGGTCTAGGGACCGATATTTCGGGCGGGCCGAGCGCTTCCATGCTGGAAAACTGCCGCGCCGCAGTGACGGTGTCGCGCTTGCTGGAGACGGGTGTGGACCCGGCGGTGGATGCGGCGACAAGGGCCAGTGGCCAGCCGGCACGGATCGATTTCCGTCATGCCTTCCATGTGGCGACGGCGGGCGGCGCCAAGGCGCTCGACCTGCCGGTCGGGCAGTTTTCGCTAGGATATCGTTTCGACGCCATCGTCGTCGATACCAGGGCAAAGGCCGGGTCGATGCGCTTGTGGGACGAGTTCGACCGCGGCGACGGCATTCTCCAGAAAATCGTCTTCACGGCATCGAAGGCGAATATCGCAGCCGTCTGGGTCGATGGAAAACTGGTTTCCGGTCATTGATGGGGTCGTCAAAACAAAAAGCCTCCCCGCATCAGCGGGGAGGCCGTGTGGCCTGTTCGTCAGGCGGTGTCAGTGACAGCCGACCACGACGTCAGTGGCGGCCGAGCCAGGTGTCGATTTCGCGGTCGGCTTCTTCCTGGGTCTTGCCATAAGCTTCCTGAATCTTGCCCGAGAGCTGCTTCCGGTTACCGTTGATGACATCGAGGTCGTCGCCGGTGAGCTTGCCCCACTGGGCTTGTGCCTTGCCCTTGAACTGCTGCCAATTGCCTTCGATCTGATTCCAGTTCATCTTCAGTCTCCTTGAGGTTGGTTGGGGTTCAGAGGTCGCGATCTCCGAGGGTCAACGCCTAAGGTCCTGTGAGGTTCCGATTAAAAACTGCCGCGGCGAGGCGCAGGTTCTCAGGCGTGAACTGATCTGCCTGCGTCTCATTTGTCTCTTGCCATCTCGGAAAAAGCGGATCTTTCTGGAACCGATCCGGGCCAATGGGTGTTCTATGAACCGGAACGATAAAACAAAGGAGATGTCAGATGGCTTCAGTATCGGGCACGGATAAGGCAAACGGCCTTGCCGCCGAAGGTCGCGGCAAGGGCAATGGCGAAGCGACGGTCGAGGACATTCAGGCCGAACTCGAAAAGCTCAGGAACGACATCGCAGCCCTCACCCAGACGCTGGCTTCGTTTGGAAACGGCAAGCTCAAGGAAGCGGGCGATCGCGCGAGCCAGCTTGGCGCCGATGTCGCGGAAGCTTCGGCTCAGTATGTCGATACCGCCCGCACCGGCCTTGCCGCCGCAGAACAGGATCTGGAAGCGCATATCCGCAGCCGTCCCTTCCAGTCGGTCGCTATTGCCGCCGGCATTGGTTTCGTCGCCGCCCTGCTGACGCGGCGGTGAGCATGAACGGCATGATCGCACAGATACTCGCCCTTGTGTTTGGGCAGGTCGACATGCGCTCGACGATCGTCGAGACGAAGCGCTCCGCCATTGGCGGAGTGCTGATCGCTCTGTTCCTGCTCACGGCCTATGGTGCGCTGGTGACGGCGCTGGCACTTTGGGTTTCCGCGGAAGCCGGTCCGGTTGCCGCCGCTCTCGTGGTGGCCGCAGCGGCGGTCGCCGCGGCGCTGGTAACACTTGCCGTGGTCGCGGTCCTGAACCGTCAGACGGAACAGGCGCGGATCGCACGTCAGCTTGCCATGCGCAGTCAGGTCGATCCACTGGCGAGCGGCCTGATGCGCGAGCTGCCCGAGATGGTGCGCCAGAGCCCCATCGCATCGACGGCGCTTGTTGCGGCCTTCGTCTATGTTCTGGCGAAAAGCCGGGGTTTCGGACGGCCGCCCGCGAAATAACGGCTGGCCTCCCTCTTCCATGGACAGGTGACGGGGAGGCGGTTTGCCCCGCTATTCCTTGCTGCTTCGCTCAGCCTCGTCCAGACGCTCGAGAAGATCGAGAAAATGCGGCGGCGTGCCCTCTTCGATAATACTGTCGTAATAACTACGAAGCTTGGAGGCGATAAGGGCGTTGTCGTTCTGTTTTCTTGTTTCGGCGGTCCGGGGGCCATCCTTGCGGCCCGAATTCTTGCCTGCCATGATCCTGAAGTCCGTTGAGCGTGTCGGCGAAAATGAAATCAGTACCGTAAGAGAAACCGGTGAAAAAAGTTCCTTCTGGCGGGAACTATTTTTGTCCGCCTACGTTCCCAGCCGAAGATATAATCATACCATGATCCTGATTGGAGGACTTGCATGTCACTGACTGCCCGCGTTGCTGCCCATCTGCCCTATCTTCGACGCTATGCCCGCGCCGTAACAGGGTCGCAGACATCCGGCGATGCCTATGTGGCGGCCGTTCTCGAAGCACTGATCGAGGATATATCCATTTTCCCGAAGTCGGGCGACGACCGCGTGTCACTCTACAGGCTTTTCGTCAGAATTTTCGATTCGACTTCGGTCGAGATCCCGGAGGTCGTGTCGCCCTTTGCCTGGGAAAAGCGTGCCGCCGCCAACCTTTCCGCAGTTCCGACGCGGGCACGCCACGCCTTCCTGCTGATCACGGTCGAGGGGTTTACTCCGACGGAGGCCGCGGAGATTCTCGGCGTCAGCGACGAAGAATGCAGTGCGTTGTTCAACGAAGCATCTATCGAGATTTCCCGACAGGTGGCGACCGATGTGATGATTATCGAGGACGAGCCGCTGATTGCGCTCGATATCGAGCAGATGGTGGAAGATCTTGGTCATCGTGTCACCGGCATCGCCCGTACGCATGGGGAGGCCGTCGATCTCTACAATCGCACCAGCCCGAAGATGGTGCTGGCCGATATCCAGCTCGCGGATGGCAGTTCGGGGATCGATGCGGTGAACGATATCCTGAAAGTCGATTCGGTGCCGGTAATATTCATTACTGCTTTCCCGGAACGCCTGCTGACGGGCGAACGCCCCGAGCCGGCCTTCCTCGTCACTAAGCCGTTCAATCCGGATATGGTGAAAGCGCTGATAAGCCAGGCGTTGTTCTTCAATGAGCAGGTCGCCGAGCAAGCCTGAATGTCCTGACAATAGATAACGGTCCCGGAGGGTGATCCCCGTGACCGCCAACATGGAAACGCAGCCGGTAGTGGAAGCCCCGGGGGCGGTGGAGTGGGAAGTTGGTTCATCGGTTGACATGGTTTGAACCTCAGCGCGGCGACGAGCAGTTGCGCGAGTTTTTCATAACTGCCCTGATCGATATGAGCGCCAGCCTTACCCTGCAGGACTGTCAGGGCAAGTATGTCTGTATCACCACCCTGCCGCCGCGCTGGTCGCTGCCTGCCGGCGTCGAGCCGAGCGATGAGGCGATCTTCGGGGCTGATATCGGTGCGCGCCTACTGGAGTTGAAGGCGGGCCTGAGCAAGTCCGGAGACCGCGCTGAACTCGATATCGAATCCGGTGACGATACGTTTTTCGAGTTTCGTTGTCTCTTGATCGAGATGTCGAATGGCAAGCTGCACCTGATGACGATCGTTCTCGATCGGACCGAGGATCGCAGGCGCGAAAGGCTATTGCGTGCCCTTCTTCGCGAAGTCAGCCATCGTTCCAAGAACCTGCTGGCGATCATCCAGAGCATTGCCTCGCAGACCGCACGCTATTCCGGCACGCTTGAAATGTTCCTGGGCAAGTTCCGCGGGCGGCTGCATGCGCTTTCCCAGTCCCAGGATCTGATTACCGACTCCAGTTGGCGCGGCGCCTATTTCCGCGATCTGCTGAGGCAGCAGGTGGAACGCTATGTGCCGGACAATCGCGATCTCGTGCGGGCCGTTGGAGACGATATCCTTTTGACGCCGAACGCCTCGCTACATATCGGGCTTGCGCTGCATGAACTCATCGTCAATGCGGTCAGCCATGGCGATTTCGTCGCTCGTCGCCAGCCGATCGAGGTGAGCTGCTCGCGGGTCGATGGCGAAAAGGGGCCGGAGATCCGCATCCTGTGGAAAGAACCTCTCGAGAAGATGGATGGCGAAAGCCTGGAAGCTTCCCGCGCGGCCCGTTTCGGCAGTACCGTGCTGGAGCGCGTGGTGCCGTCTTCGGTGAACGGGTCGGCGGCTCACACGCTGGAGGCCGGCGAGGTCCGTTACGAACTCAGGTTCCCGCTCGAAGCAGTGGATTGAACGGCGACAGGTCTCTTGTGTCTGCGGGGTTCGGCCTGCAAGGACGCAATTAGAATCTCTTTTTCCTATCGAATGTGACGGAGTCCCGATGCGTCTTTTCAGCTGCAGCAACTGTGCCAACGTTGTTCATTTTGACAACAACGCATGCGTCACCTGCGGCATGGGGCTTGCCTATCGTCCCGGCCATTTCGACATGGTTGCCATTCAGGCCTTGCCGGATGGCGGGTGGGCCGATCCGTCCGAACCGGGGATGCTGCTCCAGCCCTGCGCAAATGCAGTCATGGCTGGCTGCAACTGGCTGGTAGAGGATGGCGATCCTTCCGGTTTCTGCATCGCCTGCCGGCATAACCTGATGATCCCGGATCTCGACATTACCGAGAACGTCGAGAACTGGCAGAAGATCGAGCTTGCCAAGCGCTACCTGTTCTATTCGCTGATGCGTTTCGGACTGCCGCTCGTTACCCGGGCTGCTGACCCTGTGGGTGGGCTAGGCTTCGAATTCCTCTCCGACGGCAGTGGAACCGCTGACGGTCCAGTGCTGACGGGACATGCGAGCGGTCTGATCACGCTCAACGTCGCGGAGGCATCGGATGCCGAACGCGAAGCACGCAGGGTCTCGCTCGGCGAGCCGTTCCGCACGCTGATCGGACATTTCCGCCATGAGGTCGGTCACTACTTCTGGGAAAAGCTCATCCGTGACCGGGGCGCTATCGATGGTTTTCGGGTGCTTTTCGGAGACGAGAGTGAAGACTATGGCGAGGCCCTGCAAAGGCATTACGTGAATGGGCCTGCGGCGGGCTGGGAACAAGGCTTCATCAGCGCCTATGCCGCAAGTCATCCATGGGAAGACTTCGCCGAGACCTGGGCGCATTACTTCCACATCGTCGATGCGCTCGATACCGCGGATGCCTTCGGCTTGAGGACCAGTCCGGAAACCAATGCCGGCGGGCTGGCGCTCACCACCACGTTCGACAGCTATCGTGCAGTCAATGCACAGGTTTTGATCGATGCATGGGTGCCGTTGACCATTGCGGTCAACAGTATCAACCGAAGCATGGGGCAAAGGGATCTTTACCCGTTCGTGCTTTCGGCTCCGGTGTTTGCGAAGCTCCAATATATTCACGAAATAATTCATTTGAATTAATTACAAACAGTGGGTTGACGGCCTGCAATCCGCCATAAATCAATTTCGTGTTATAATAATACTTTGCGGAACTATCGGTTTTGTTTTGCGTTAAAATCCCGTTCAGGGAGAACGCAGATGGACACGCTCGCAGCACTGATGATCCTCGTTGCATGTCACCCCGAGACCACGACTTGTCTCGATGAACCCGTTGCCGTGATATCCTACCAGTCGACGGATGAGTGTCGCACGGCCATGCCGGGCGAGATCGAGCGAGCGGAAAAACTCGCCGAGATCATTTATGGCAATTGTGTTCCCGTCGATCCGCAGCTTCTCGCAGGCCGACCGCAAATCCACCAGACCATCGATCCCGTCAAGCTCGCAGGTTTGTCGCATGGATCGACGCCTTCGGTGAATGCGCAGGCGCTTGCCGACAACCGGACCACGACGGATCCTTTCGCGGTTACGAGGGACCCACGCTAAAGTATTTCCGGCAAACGTGGCGACCGGTTTTCAGGTTCGGACAAATGCGACGAGGCAAAGGGATGAAGCATTTCAAGTGAGTGCTTATTCACCGTAAACCCTCTCGATTCAGCGCCTGCATGGGTCCCAAAGCGTGTCGCGATCTTTCAGCTTCGCTCTCTACGCTTTAAGTCCTTGTTTCATCGCATGTCGTTGCCGCAAAACCGC
>QFQX01000022.1 GCA_003248775.1 Shinella sp.
GATGATGACCGGAACCTTGGTCACCGAATGCTCGCGGACCTTGTAGTTGATCTTCTCGTTGCGGAAGTCGGTCTCGACCTGGAGACCGGCATCGCGCAGCGCATCCGCCACTTCCTGTCCGTAGCCGTCGGCTTCCGAGGTGATGGTCGCAACCACAACCTGGGTCGGCGCGAACCACAGCGGCATGTGACCGGCGAAGTTCTCGATCAGGATGCCGAGGAATCGTTCCATGGAACCGCAGATCGCCCGGTGGATCATCACCGGCTGCTTCTTTTCGGAATTCTGATCGATGTAGAAGGCCCCGAAGCGCTCCGGCAGGTTGAAATCGACCTGCGTGGTGCCGCACTGCCAGTCACGGCCGATGGCATCCTTCAGGGTATATTCGAACTTCGGACCGTAGAAAGCGCCCTCGCCCGGCAGAATGCCGGTCTTGATGCGTCCGCCGGACTGTTCCTCGATGGTCTTCAGCACGTCCATCATCACCGTTTCGGCGCGATCCCAGAGTTCGTCGGAACCGACGCGCTTCTCCGGACGGGTCGAAAGCTTGACCACCACTTCCTTGAACCCGAAGTCTTCATAGACAGACAGGATCAGGTCGTTGATGCGCAGGCATTCGGCCGCCATCTGCTCTTCGGTGCAGAAGACATGTGCATCGTCCTGCGTGAAGCCACGAACACGCATAAGGCCGTGCAGCGCGCCGGATGCTTCGTAGCGATGAACGAGACCGAATTCGGCGAGACGCACGGGCATGTCGCGATAGGATTTCAGGCCATGCTTGAAGATCTGCACGTGTCCCGGGCAGTTCATCGGCTTCAGTGCGAAGACGCGCTGGTCGGCTTCCTCATCGTCGGGATGGGTGAAGGCATGCGCGGACTTCACCGCGAACATGTTCTCCTGATACCAGCCCCAGTGACCGGAAGTTTCCCAGAGCGATTTGTCGAGCACCTGCGGCGCGTTGACTTCCTGATAGGCGCCGGACAGCCGGCGACGCATGTAGGCCGTCAGGGTCTGGAACATGCGCCAGCCCTTGCCGTGCCAGAACACAACGCCCGGACCTTCTTCCTGAAAATGGAAGAGGTCCATTTCACGGCCGATCTTGCGGTGGTCGCGCTTTTCGGCTTCCGCCAGAACGTGCAGGTAGTTGTCCAGCTGTTCCTGCTCGGCCCAGGCCGTGCCGTAGATACGGGTCAGCATCGGCCGAGTGGAATCGCCGCGCCAGTAAGCGCCCGCGACCTTCATCAGCTTGAAGGCGGTGCCGACCTGGCCGGTGGAGGCCATGTGCGGACCACGGCAAAGGTCGAACCAGTCGCCCTGCCTGTAGATCTTGAGGTCCTGCCCTTCCGGGATCGCGTCAACCAGCTCGACCTTGTAGGCCTCGCCCTTGTCGGCAAAAACGTCACGAGCCTTATCGCGCGACCAGACTTCCTTGGTAAAGACGGCGTTCTTCTGGATGATCTCCTTCATCTTCTTTTCGATCTTCGGCAGATCTTCGGGAGTGAAGGGCCAGTCTTCGCGGGTGTCCGGGTGGACGCGCTTGAAGTCGTAATAGAAACCGTTCTCGATCACCGGACCGATGGTGACCTGTGTGCCGGGCCAGAGGTCCTGCACGGCTTCGGCCATCACATGGGCGGCGTCGTGGCGAATGAGTTCCAGCGCACGCGGATCGGTGCGGGTGACGATTTCAATGGTACCGTCAACGACAGGATCGGAGAGATCGCGCAGGGAGCCGTCGAGCGCAATGGCGACAGCCTTCTTGGCAAGCGACTTCGAAATCGACTCGGCGACATCGCGACCGGTCGTGCCGGCAGCGAAACTGCGGACGGAGCCATCGGGAAATGTGAGGAAAACAGATTCAGACATGAATATCTCCTTATCCAGTCCCGCCAACGAATGCGGGTGGTGATTGAAAGCCGACCCAAACGGAGCGGCCTGTAACGCGGCGCGTATTAGTCCGAAACAGTGAAGAAGTAAAGGAAATCAGGCGTTGCCGCCGATATCCCGCCGCTTGCGGCCAGCTCGCCAGTAGCGCCATGGCGCCCACCAGTTATAGGCCGTGTCGAGCACCTCCGGCACCGGGTCCACACCCCAGGTGCCGCCGGGTCCGCAGCGTCCGACGCGAAACAGGGTCAACCATCCACCTGCCCAGAGACCATGGCGGGCAATTGCCTCGTAACCGTATTCCGAGCAGGTCGGCATGTGGCGGCAAGAATTGCCGATGAAGCTGGAAAACGTCAGCTGGTAGAGCCTTATAAGCGCCATGCCGAAAAGCCGGTCAGGCGTCTTGCGGAAAGGACCGGCATAATTTCGCCCGCGCCGAGCCTCCGCCCCGGGCCGATCATGGCCGCAACCCGGCTGGTCGCACATCGGGTCAGCCGACCTTCGCGGTCGCGGCAGCGCCAGCTTCTATCTGGTCGATGCAGTCCACGACGGCCTCGAATGTGAGCATGGTGGAGGCATGGCGGGCCTTGTAGTCGCGCACCGGCTTCAGAAACCGCATGTCCTCGAAGCGGCCGGACGGACCTTCGCCGCCATCCTTCAGCATGGCCAGCATATCGTCGCGAGCGGCGCGAACCTCCCCGGCAGTCGCTCCCACGACATGGCGGGCCATGATCGAGGAAGACGCCTGACCGAGCGCGCAGGCTTTCACCTCATGGGAAAAGTCGGTCACGACATCTCCGTCCATCTTGAGATAGACTTTGACGCGGGAGCCGCAGAGCTTCGAGTGTTTCTCGGAGACCGCATCGGCATCGTCCAGTCGACCGGTACGGACGATGTTTCCCGCGAAATCGAGAATCTTGGAATTATATATGTCGTCCATGGCGGGTCTTTATGGTCTCCTGAATCATTATACGATCAAGGCGGCGGGCGCGTTGTAGTCACTTTACGCGACACACTGTTGCGCCTGCGTTCCTTCACTCTGCGTCGAACGCCATTATATGAGACTTGAGAATTCGATCCAAACAAAACAAGGGCGACGCCGGTCCGTCGCTCAGGAATTGAAAGAACGGACTTGCCAAGATGAGCCGAGTTACGCATTTACAGGCGGAAAAAGCGAAACAGACGGTCCGTACCGCGAAGAACCGGGAGACCATGGGCATGGATGCCATCGTCAACAAGCTATCCTCCGAGAACGACCGCCCGAGCCGCGAAGAGGCTGAACAGGCTGTCCGTACGCTGTTGCGCTGGGCCGGCGACGACCCCAGCCGCGAAGGACTGCTGGACACCCCGAAGCGTGTGGTGAAGGCCTATCGCGAACTGTTTGCCGGCTACGATGCCGATATCGATGAAGTGCTCGGCACGACCTTCGAAGAAGTCGCAGGCTACAACGATATCGTGCTGGTACGCGACATCCCGTTCTTCTCGCATTGCGAACACCACATGCTGCCGGTGATCGGCAAGGCGCATGTGGCCTATCTGCCGGACGGTCGTGTGCTCGGTCTTTCCAAGATCGCCCGTGTGGTTGAGGTGTTTGGCCGGCGCCTGCAGACGCAGGAAGCTATGACGGCACAGATCGCCAATGCCATCGAGGAAACGCTGCGCCCGCAAGGTGTGGCCGTCTTCATCGAGGCCGAGCATATGTGCATGGCCATGCGTGGTGTCCAGAAGTCGGGTTCCACTACGCTGACGACCACCTTCACCGGTCGCTTCAAGGACAATGCCGCCGAGCAGGCCCGCTTCATGTCGATGGTGCGCGGCCGCTGAGCGGCGCATCTCCATCGTCCCTTTCAGGCCTCCTTTTCAGGAATGCACCATGACGACGATCGCCTTCGATTCGCCCCCTTCCGACAAGCACGCTCTTGAGGAAGACACCCGCTTTACGCCGAAGTTCGACGAGAAGGGTCTGCTGACGGCCGTCGTTACCGACGCCCGCGACGGCGAGCTCCTAATGGTCGCGCATATGAATGCCGAGGCGCTCGCTCTGACGCTCGAAACGGGCATCGCGCATTATTACAGCCGCTCGCGCGGGAAAATCTGGAAAAAGGGCGAAAGTTCCGGCAATCTGCAAGGCGTAAGGGAAATCCGGACCGATTGCGACCAGGATGCCGTCTGGCTGAAGGTCGAGGTGGCTGGCCACGACGCAACCTGTCACACGGGGCGTCGATCCTGCTTTTATCGGAGTGTATCGCTCTCCGGCGATACGCCACGCCTCGACATCACCGACAATCACCGTCACTTCGATCCCGATGCCATTTATGGCGGACCGGACAAGAAGGCCTGACGGAGCATTTCTGGACACGCCCACTCCGCCGCGAAAGGATTTGGTAAGCATCCGGTGCGCTAATGATGCACTGGGAGTTGTTCAGCCGTGAGGAAGTGCGCAGATGCTGAACTGGAGTATCAAGGGTAATGCGTCCGCACGGAATGCGGCAGCAGGAGGCACGACGGCAATAGCGCCGCCGCCTCTCGAACCACAGAAACCGAAAAAGACCAAGATCGCGCTCGCCCTTGGCGGCGGAGCGGCGCGCGGCTGGGCGCATATCGGCGTTCTTCGGGCACTCGACGAGGCGGAAATCGAAGTCGGCATGATCGCCGGCACTTCGATCGGCGCTCTCGTCGGCGGCTGTTATCTTGCCGGAAAGCTCGATGAGCTCGAAGCCTTTGCCCGCTCCCTGACCATGCGCCGGATCGCATCTCTTCTCGATCTAACCATCGGCGGTGGTGGCCTGCTTGGCGGCATGCGCCTGACCAAGAGAATGCAGGAGCATCTGCAGGGCCTCATGATCGAGGACCTGCCGAAACCTTTCGTTGCTGTCGCTGCCGAACTCAAGAGCGGCCACGAGGTATGGATCGAAAGTGGCCACCTCATCACGGCATTGCGCGCATCCTATGCGCTTCCGGGCATCTTCGAACCCGTGAACTGCAACAATCGCACACTGATCGACGGGGCGCTGGTCAATCCCGTGCCGGTATCCGTCTGCCGCGCCCATGAACAGCCGCTGGTGGTCGCGGCCAACCTGCACTACGATCTCTTCGGCCGTTCAGCAGTCGTCAAACACAGGGCCGGCGAACTCACGGATGTTTCCGACGCACCTCCAAAGGATCGCAACAGGCTCGGTCTCACCGGAGTGATGGTGCAGGCCTTCAACATCATTCAGGACCGCATTTCGCGCGCAAGACTCGCTGGCGATCCGCCGGATCTCGCACTCCATCCGCGGCTCAACGATATCGGGCTTTCCGAATTCCATCGCGCCGGAGAAGCAATCGAGCGCGGCTTCGAGGAAACGAAAGCGCGCATCAACGATCTAAAGCGGCTGCAGGAAACCTTCACCCGCTGATGGCATGACATGCCGGCCGGAGATTGCTCCGGCCGAACATTTCCAACAGGTCGCTCAGCCCGCGATATAAGCCTTGATCTGCTCGGCTTCGAGTTCGACCTCGCGAATGCGCGACTTCACGACGTCGCCGATCGAAATGATGCCACAGAGCCTGCCCTGCTCCTCGACAGGCACGTGGCGAAAGCGGCGGCTGGACATCATTTCCATCAACTCGTTGACGGTGGTGTCCTCACGGCAGCGATGGACGTTCGACGTCATCACTGCAGAAACCGGCTTGTCGAGCGCAGCGCCTGCCGACTGACCGATGGCGCGTACGACATCGCGCTCGGTAAAGATGCCGACAATGCGGTTCTCCATACCGACAACCACAACGGCACCGATCCTGTTTTCTTCAAGTACGCGGGTTGCTTCGGCCAGTGTCACATTGGGACCAACGGTGACAACGTTACGCCCCTTCACCTCGAGTATGCTCCTGACGGATACAGACATATTCTCCTCCTTGGCAGTCGTTAGACCCTTATCGAACGCCGCAACCTCCATGCGGTTTCCGATTGGGGAAATGGTGCCTGTTATCCAAGGAGATTGCAATACGCGCCGGAATCCGGCTCAGGAGCGCCTGCGTGAATCGCGGACCGGATCGAACAGCCCGAAACAGAGAAAGCCGAGCAGAAAGCCGCCGATATGCGCGTCCCACGCGATTGCGGCACCGACATCTCCGAAAAGCGGGATGCCGAAGGCAACAACGATGTTGCCGACGAACCAGACGAGGATGAAAACCCGAACCGTCTTCTGCTGCAAGGATTCGAGAATCGATAACCGGGGTGGATGATAGCCGAAGAACGAAGCCGCCTGTCTTGCCCGTCCGCCGAAGGCGAATCGGCAGGCTGCGCCCATGAAGGCCGAAACAGCGCCGGACGCGCCGATCAGTATTGTCGGTTGCCCCCAGTTGACGGCGGCATGCAGCGCCGCCCCCGCAGCCGACGAGATCGCCCACAGCAACAGGAAACGTGCAAGCCCGATCCTGCGAAGGACAGGCGTACCGAATGCCGCGAGCCACAGACCGTTGAAAGCCAGATGTTCCAGGCTGCCATGCAGCAGGGAATAGGTGACGGGCGTCCAGAGCCATTCATAACCCTGCCCGGCCAGCGGATAGGCATAGCGGATCGGCGAAAACCCGAATTCGATCGTCATCCAGTTCGCCATTTCCGGCGACAGCATTACCGTCTGGACGAAGTAAATCACCGCAAGCAGCGCCAATGAGAGAAGAATTCCCGCCGGCAGATTGAAAACGGGCTCCCTGCGCGGTTTTTCATCCTCCGGCAGGATACGCTCATCTGCGGACTGGGGCGTCTGTTCGTCCATCGGGTCTTACCTCTGCAAGCCGGCGAACTTTTCATCCACCGCATATGCGAGCCATAGCGCAGCGCGCGGACAAAAAAAAGCCGTCCGGCCGGAGCCGAACGGCTTATCGGGTCCCCCAGGGTTTAACCCCTACCCGACAGTTGGTGCTGAAGCAGATTGCTTCGATACATTCTGGCAATGATTTGCCATAGCCCCGACAACCGCGCAACGAAAAGGAAGTATTAACCTTAACTTCGCGAGCCGCCCGCCAAATTCCAGCTGAAGCAACACCCACAAAGAACGTTATGTTAACAGCTTGCCGCTAAGCATTTTACCGTCGCGAAATATTTCACAATGTTCGTCCATGTATTCTTTTCAGGCAACGCAGAACAGCAACACGGCTCCCCCAGCACAGCAGCGCGCCTTCCAGCGCGTCGCGGTGAACCTGCAGGGACGCCTGATGCTTGCCAATTATGAAGAATATGTCTGCAAGGTGATCGACATGTCGCCGGGCGACGTCAATTTCGCCTGCGCAGGACGTCCGCGCGCGAACGAGCGGGTCATCGCCTATATCGACCATCTCGGACGTATCGAAGGCACCGTTACCAAACTCACCGAGGACGGCTTCGTCATTTCCATCGTCGCGACCGGCCGCAAGCGCGAAAAGCTTGCGGCACAGCTGACTTGGATCGCCAACAAGCATGAACTCGGCCTGCCCGAAGACCGTCGCCACGACCGACTGACGCCGCGGAACACCGCGGTCCAGCTCACCCTCGAGGATGGTCGGCGTTATCCCTGCCGCCTGATGGACCTGTCGCTTTCGGGCGCCGCTGTCGATATCGACGTCCGCCCGCCGATTGGCACCGCGGTTCAGCTCGGCAACATGCGCGGTCGCATCGTGCGTCATTTCCTCGAGGGCGTCGCCATCGAGTTTCTTTCGCTGCAATCGCGCGAAGCCCTCACCGAATTCCTCTGAGCTGCACGGCTCAACCGCGGACCACCACCAGCCGCCGCTTATCGTGGCTGACGCCCGCATGAGAGCGCCGCGCGTCCATTCGGACGCACAAAAACGCGTTGACGCCTCTAATCCACACAGCAGCCCAAAACCGTCTCCAGTTTTCAAACCGATAGGCCAACATTCACGCCGGCTTCAGGCGACTGCCCCCGTCATCACACTATTGTGAAAATTCTTTTGCCCGAATTTCACCGCATCGCCCTTCGCGCATACTTGTGCATCGATCCCAAAACCGGGGAACACTTGGCGTCGCAGATCCCGCACACTCCGTCACATCCTGGGGATCGAAAACCAACCTACGCCGCAAGCTGACCGGAAAAACGTTTTATCTTTTAATTTCACGTTGTTACACAAAAAACAACCCCTCGCCAAAAGTTGGCGCCGCCTGAACAAGGTAAAATTTTACGAAATTTTTCCGCGAATACGAATCGAACTTTATTTTGATTTTATACTTATTTTGTTCTATTTTTTCTCAAGTTTAATTCTATTAATCGTCGTATTTTACTTCCGCAATTTGCGAGAGTTCAAAACATATCTGTCATCTTGCTTCCATCACAGGGAGACAACAAATGACAAAAAAGATTACTCTCGGAATTGGATTTATGACAGCAGTTCTGCTTGGAGCGCTCACCACACCGGCCGCAGCAGCACCCATCAGCATGAAGATCATTGGCAAGGCAAATCCGCCGATCGGTCACTACGAATTCTGCAAAACCTATGCAACCGAATGCCAGCCAGCCGGAGGCGATACAGGCCCGACCCTGTTGACCGAGGACAAGTGGAAAGTCCTTCTCGACGTCAACTATACCGTCAACGAATCCATCACGCCGATGACCGACATGGAGATCTACGGTGTTGAGGAACATTGGGCTTATCCGCGCACTGTCGGCGACTGCGAAGACTTCGTTCTACTCAAGCGTAAGCTTCTGATGGAAAAGGGATTTTCCGTATCTGACCTGCTGATTACGGTTGTGGTGCAACCAAGCGGAGAAGGGCACGCAGTCCTAACGGTGAGAACCGACCGCGGAGACTTTGTTCTCGACAACATGCGCAACAAGGTTCTGCTCTGGTCCGACACGGAATACACTTACCTCAAGCGCCAGTCGACCGATGATCCCGGTCGCTGGGTCAAACTTCAGGACGGACGCGCTCCAGTCGTCGGCAGCGTCGGCACGAACTAAAGCTGGCATTGGAGAAGCGTGCAGCGTTTTTGCTGGAGTGACACGCTCAAAAAACAAAAGCTTAAAGCGCAAGACGCGAATCTGAAAGATCGCGATGCGCTTTAAGTCCCAGCGAGTGAGCTTCAAAGCTTCTGGCCCGGTCTGTCCCCCCGCATACCCCGTCCCCGACCGGAGCCAACGAGCCGGTCCCGCTCATCCCGGGACCGGCTCACTTTTTTCTAGAGGCCGCCCGCTCTGCATCCGGCACCGCCACGCCCCTTTACGCCGCATTAACCATCTTGATCGACTCTCCCCTGAACAACACGATCAAGGATTCGAAAACCGTCCGCGGGGACAAAGCTGGCGGTTTCTGCGAACCTTCACCAAAACGAGGGGCGGGCATGGCGAACACGGCAGACGACGCGCACGACCACAGCCCACTAATATCCAATCGTTTTCTACTCATCCTGACGTCGGCGATCGCGGTCCTTGCCCTGCTTTCCCTTGCAGTTCACGTTTTGGGCCGAAGCCTCGGACAAGAGCTGGCACTTGCCGGCCATACCGATAGCACCTCCAGTTTCACCATAGCCATCGGTCAGGATCGACTACGATTGGAAGCCAATAGCATTCGATTCGAGGACCAGCGCCAGGACGGCAAGAGTGATCGGATCGATCTTTACCTCGTCTGGCCAGAAATGGCCGGTTACAGCAAGGATCTGAGAGAACGGTTCGACGACATCTCCCGGACCGATTCCCTTATTTTCCTGCAACTTTCCCAGAGCACGATGTCCCGCGACATGTCGGGCCGAGTGGAGCCTATCTATTCGTTGCTGTTAGACGGCTCGTCCCAGAAAGGTCCGGACGGACTTACCCTTCACAAGTTTCGTCGGGGTACCGGTTATGACAACGAGACACTGCTGACCGCGGATCTTCCCGACGGGACCAGCTACGCCGTCCGATGCATTCTTCCCGAAGATCCGTCGCTCGCCACCAGCGGCGATTGCCAGCGCGACATTCATGTTGGAAAGGACCTGACTGTTCTCTACCGGTTCTCAAGCCGAATGCTCAAGGATTGGCGCGCAATCGACACTGCCATCCGGGCCTATACGGAAGCGCGTATCGAGCCTCCTATCCTCGCACCCTCCCATAAAATGCGACGAGATCAGGCAACGAATGATTCATTATAAACTTCTTGGTAAGGCTGCGGCCGTAGACTTCACGAATTGGGCACGTGGGGGCGGGCCCGGATCCCAGATGATCAGAATTTGAAGAGTTCTTGCGGTGCAGAATAAAATTGGAAGTCTCAATCTTGCGCGAAAAATGCAGAAGCTGGCGGCGGCGGCTCTAATTTTCGCGTCGGCAGTGGGTGTTAATGTGGGGTCGGCGCATGCTGCTCCCAAATATGCCGGGATTGTTGTCGACGCCAGTACGGGTAAGGTTCTCTACAGCGAGGATGCTGACACCCTTCGCTATCCGGCGTCCCTTACCAAGATGATGACGCTCTACCTCACCTTCGAAGCGCTCGAAGCAGGTCGTATTCGACTGGACAGCAAGGTGCCTGTTTCAGCCAACGCTGCTGCGGAGCCTCCGTCGAAACTCGGCGTTGGTGCAGGTCGTTCGGTAACGGTCGAGCAAGCAATCCTTGCCCTCGTTACGCGGTCCGCCAACGACATGGCAACTGCGCTTGGCGAGTACCTCGGCGGCTCGGAAAGCCGTTTCGCCCAGCAGATGACGGCGAAGGCCCGCAGCCTCGGCATGACCAAGACCACCTATCGTAACGCGAACGGCCTGCCCAACACGGCGCAGATGACAACCGCCCGCGACCAAGCCCGTCTCGGCATAGCGCTTCGGCAGCATTTCCCGCAATATTTCGGCTACTTCTCCACCCGCAGCTTCCAGTTCGGCAAGCAGACTATCGGCAACCACAATCGTCTTCTCGGCGTGGTTCGCGGCGTGGACGGTATCAAAACAGGTTACACGCGTGCCGCCGGCTACAATCTCGTGACCTCGGCTCAAGCCGATGGCCGTTCAATCGTTGGCGTGGTCATGGGCTCTTCGTCGGGTGCCAAGCGTAATGAGACGATGAAGCAGCTCGTTCTGCGCTACATGCCGAAGGCTTCCCGCTCCGGCGGTGGTAGCGATCTGATCGCCAAGGTCAACACGTCGGTGGCACCTTCTGCCGCAGCGGCCGCAGTGGATGAGCCCGCGTTTGTGGCCAGCGCGCCACGCCTTCCTTCCGAAGGCCCGCTTCCAGACACCCGTTACAAGAACGGCGCAGTCGCTTCGGCCTTTGCAGCGCCGGCTAACGACAATGGTGCAGCCGCCGCCCTCAAGGCCGCAACAGGCGCGCCGGAACGCCCGCTTTCTGCCGGCGTGCCCGTTCCGCAGCCGGCTCCGGCCTATATGCCGAAGGTGAAGGCTTCGGCCGAACCGCAGTCTCTCGCAGAGGAAGAAACCGAATCCGTTGCGCAGGCCGCCGTAAAACCGGTTGACCTCGACCAGACGATTACGGCCTCCACCCGGCCTTCGGCGGGTTGGGTCATCCAGATCGGCACATCGCCGGATCGGGAACAGGCCATGACACTCCTGCGTAAAGCGCAGGATAAAGGCGGCAAGGTATTGCGTTCCGCCACCCCTTTCACCGTCGCCTATAACAGTGGTTCGGAACAACTTTACCGCGCGCGGTTCGGCGGCTTCGACGACCAGAAGACAGCGGTCAATGCATGCAAGAGCTTGAAAAAGGTGGGTATTGGCTGCTGGGCTGCAATGCAGTGACAGTCGTCTCCCGACCTCGATTTTTATCGCGTACGAGGTAACGAACATGGCATCGAACGAAAATCATTTCGAATTCGCGGCGAGCCAGGACAACGAAAGCCGCGGAGGGCATTACGGCCTGCATCCGCTGCATGAGGCTGCGTTCCGTCTTGCCGATCTTGGTCTCAGTCGGAAGCGCTCGCGCACCAAGGACCTGATCGGCCTGCTGCTTTGCCACGGCGCGCGCGCCTGGCGTTATTCGCAGCCGGAAGCCAATATCCACCTGCATGTCTCCTCGCAGGCTGGCCGCTTTCCCGTTCTTCTGCGCCTGCGCTGAAGACGGCTGACCGACGGACACAGTTTCATGCCGCTATATTCGCTCGGAAACCTCTCGCCGAAAACGCCCCCTGAAGGGCGTTTCTGGGTTGCTCCCGATGCTCATGTGATCGGGCAGGTCGATCTCGGCGAGGATGTCGGCATCTGGTTCGGAGCCGTCCTGCGCGGCGACAACGAACCGATCGTCATCGGCGAGCGGAGCAATATTCAGGAAGGCGTGATGATCCATACGGATCCGCGCTTTCCCGTGACCATCGGCAGAGGCTGCACGATCGGGCATCACGCCATCATTCATGGCTGCGCGATCGGCGACAATTCCCTGATCGGCATGGGTGCTACCGTTCTGAACGGCGCGAAGATCGGCAACAACTGCCTCGTTGGCGCAAACGCGCTGATCACCGAGAACAAGGAATTTCCCGACAATTCGCTGATCGTCGGTTCTCCCGCCCGGGTCGTCAGAACCCTGGACGAAACCTCAGCGGCAAGACTTGCCCTGTCGGCTGAGAGCTATGTCCGCAACTGGCAACGCTTCGCCCGCGATCTCAAGCAGATCTGATAGATCCTGGGTCAGCGCCGCTCAGGCACACTCCGCGCACAGGCCACGGATTTCAATCGTCGTCTTTTCCGCTTTGAAGCGCTGGCCCTTGGCCCAGTCCGCCAGCCGATGATCTATGGCGTGATCGTGGAATTCGCTGACACGGCCGCACTTGTTGCAGATCGCAAAGGCGACCGTGCCATGATGGCAGCAATCCTGTTTGGGATGGGCGCAGACGACGAAGGAGTTGATGCTCTCGAGACGATGCACCAGCCCCATCTCGACCAGCTTGTCGAGCGCCCGGTAAACCTGCAGCGGCGCCCGGAAACCATGATCGCGCAGGCGGTCGAGGATCCCGTAAGCCGAAAGCGGTCCAACCGATTCCGTCAGCGCATCGAAAACGAGCGATTGGTTCTTCGTCAGTTGTGGCGTTGTCATGGTTCCTATCCCTGCCTGTTCGTCTCGGCACCCTCGCGTCCGGGCTTGGGCAGGAGACTCAAGAGAAAGAGTACAAGAGCCGCCACGACAATCGAAGGGCCGGACGGCGTATCATAGGTCAACGATCCGAAAAGACCGAAAACGACGGCGACTGCGCCGATCAGCGACGCGAAGACGGCCATGACCTCTGGCGTCGTCGCGAAACGGCGCGCGGTCGCGGCGGGAATGATCAACAGCGATGTGATCAGCATGATGCCGACGATCTTCATCGCGATGGCGATCACCAATGCCATCAGCAGCATGAAGGCCAGACGCGCCCGTTCGGGCTGCAATCCCTCGGCCTCGGCAAGTTCCGCATTGACCGTCGCGGCCAATAGTGGGCGCCAGAGCCACGCGATCATGCCGAGCACAACGGCGCCGCCGACCCAGACCACCACGATATCGGTCGTGTCCACCGCGAGGATATCCCCGAACAGGAAGGCCACCAGATCGATACGCACCCAGGTCATGAAGGCGACCATCACAAGGCCGATCGCCAGTGTCGCGTGGCTGAGTATGCCGAGCAGCGCATCGGCCGAAAGCGCCTGCCGGCGCTGCAGGAGGAGGAGCAAGAGCGATACCATCGACGCGACGACGAAGACGCTCACCATCAGATTGAGCGACAGAAGCAGCGAGAGCGCAACCCCAAGAAGCGCCGAATGGGCCATGGTGTCACCGAAATAGGCCATACGCCGCCAGATGACGAAACAGCCGAGTGGGCCGGTCGTCAGTGCAAGTCCGATACCCGCCAGCATTGCGCGGAGGAAGAAATCGTCAAACATGATTGCTCTCCCTGCCCTTGTCAGCCGAGATCAGAACGGTTTCGCCGTCGGCCGTCTTGCGATGACTACCGTCATGCGCATGGTCGTGACCGTGATGGTGATGGGCGTGTTCATGATGATCCTCATCATGATGGTGGTGGCCGTCACCCGGATGGCAATGTTCGGTTACGCTGCCGTCGCTATGCATGACTCGGCCATCGGGCAGATGGGTATGGTCGTGATCGTGGCTGTAGACCGCCAGCGTGCGGCCTGCATTGGCGCCGAAGAGGCGCATATATTCCGGGCTCTGGCTGACGGCCGCCGGGGTGCCACGGCAACAGACGTGGCCGTTGAGGCAGATAACCGTGTCGGTTTCGGCCATGACGACATGCAGGTCATGGGAAATCAGCAGGATGCCGCAGCCGGTGGAATTGCGGATCGAGGTGATGAGATCGTAGAGCGCGATTTCGCCGGAGAAATCCACGCCCTGAACCGGCTCGTCCAATACCAGCAGATCGGGCTTGCGGGCGATGGCGCGGGCTAGCAGTGCACGCTGGAATTCTCCGCCCGAGAGGTGCTGCACCTCAGCCGAGGCGAGATGGGCAATGCCCACCGCCTCGAGCGCCGACTTGATCTCGCTCTCGGGCAAAGGTCCGGTAAGGCTCATCAGGCGTTTTACGGTGAGCGGCATGGTCCAGTCGACGGCCAGCTTCTGCGGCACATAACCGACGCGAAGACCGGGCTTGCGCTCGACCCTGCCCTCATCCGGCTTCAGCACGCCGATCGCCATCTTGGCGCTCGTCGACTTTCCTGAACCATTCGGACCGATCAGGGTGACGATCTCTCCCGGCGCCACGGAAAATTCGACGCCGCGAACGAGCCAGCGCCCGCTTCTGCGGATGCCGGCCTCCTGCAGCGTGACCAGCGGCTGATTGTTCCTGGTTTCTGGCTGGGACATCGTGACCCCGAAAATTTGTTGTTGCACGACGCTATGCCACACGTTATAGCGTTACGCAATGAATGTAATATTATTACATAACACATTCAAGATGGAGACCTCTTATGATCAAGTCCCGCGCCGGCCTTTTCACCACTACGGCCGCCCTCCTTTTCATGCCTTCGCTCGCGTTCGCTGCGCCGCCTGAGGTGGTGGTGTCGATCAAGCCGATCCACTCGCTCGTGGCGGCGATCATGAAGGGCGTGGCGGAGCCGAGCCTGATCGTCGAGGGTGCGGCATCCCCTCATACCTATAACATGAAGCCTTCAAACGCCCGTGCGCTGGAACATGCCGACGTCGTCTTCTGGGTCGGGCCCGGTCTCGAGGCGTTCCTTGAAAAGCCGCTCGATGCACTCGCCGGCAAGGCCAAGGTTGTAGAGCTCGAAGATGCTCCCGGCATCACCAAGCTGCCCTTCCGTGAAGGTGGTGCGTTCGAGGCTCACGACCACGGCGAACATGAGCATGACGAGCATGCCGAGGGCGAGCATCATGACGACCACGGCGCAGAACATGCCGAGGCCAACGGTGAGGAAGCCGGGCACGCCGATGAACATCATCATGACGAGCACGGCGGCACGGACATGCATCTCTGGCTCGACCCGATGAACGCCAAGGTGATGGCTGGTGCTATCGAGGCCACGCTGATCGAGGCCGACCCCGCCAACGCCGCGCACTATAAGACGAACGCCAAGGCACTGGATGACGAACTCACCGCATTGGACAAGGAAATCGCCGAAACCGTTGCGCCTGTCGCCGACAAGCCCTTCATCGTCTTCCACGATGCCTATCAGTATTTCGAGCATCGCTATCATGTTCGCGTCGCAGGTTCGATCACCGTCAGCCCTGAAACCATGCCCGGTGCGGAGCGCGTCTCCCAGATTCATGCCAAGGTCAAGGAACTCGGTGCGGTCTGCGTGTTCGCAGAGCCCCAGTTCGAACCGAAGCTGATCAAGGTCGTCACGGAGGGCACCGACGCGAAGAGCGGTACGCTCGATCCCGAGGGCGGAGCCATCACCGAAGGCCCCGAGCTTTACTCGACGCTTCTGCGCGGCATGGCCAAATCCCTGGCAGACTGCCTGTCCCACTAAGCGTGGTGCTCTGCGGAAGGCGGACGGAAGTCCGCCTTTTCGCGATCCTCAATTGTTACAATATTACATTTTGGAGTTTGTCACATGGACAAATTGCCTGTCACTGTTCTCTCCGGCTTTCTCGGAGCGGGCAAGACAACCCTGCTCAACCACGTTCTTTCCAATCGAAGCGGTCTGCGTGTTGCGGTGATCGTCAACGATATGAGTGAAGTGAACATCGATGCGGCACTGGTGCGCGATGGAGACGCCGCCCTTTCCCGGACGGAAGAGCAACTGGTCGAGATGACCAACGGCTGCATCTGTTGCACGCTTCGCGACGATCTGCTGCGCGAAGTGCGGGATCTCGCCGTGCAGGGCCGGTTCGACTATCTGCTGATCGAGGCGACCGGTATAGCCGAGCCGCTTCCCATCGCCACCACCTTCGAATTTCGCGATGACAATGGACAGAGCCTGTCCGATGTCGCGCAGCTCGACACCATGGTGACCGTGGTCGATGCTGCAAACCTGCTGAACGACTATTCCTCCTCCGATTTTCTCGAGGACCGGGGAGAAACGGCGGGCGATGGCGACAATCGCGCACTCGTCGACCTGCTGGTCGAGCAGATCGAATTTGCCGATGTCGTCGTGCTCAACAAGATCGGAACCGCGACACCGGAACAGCGCGACGCCGCGCTCAAGATCATCGCCGGCCTCAACCCGGACGCGCGCGTGATCGAGACGGATTTCGGCGCCGTCGCACCGCGCGATATCCTTGGGACCGGCCTGTTTGACATCGACAAGGCGGAAACCCATCCGCTCTGGTTCAAGGAACTGAACGGCTTCAAGGATCATGTGCCGGAGACGGAGGAATATGGCATCCGCTCCTTCGTCTACAAGGCGCGCCAGCCGCTCGATCCCTCGAAATTTCAGGCGTTCATCGACCGTGCCTGGCCGGGCGTCATCCGGGCCAAGGGTTTTTTCTGGCTGGCGACGCGGCCGCATCAGGTGGGTGCAATCAGTCAGGCGGGGGCTCTGGTCCGCACCGGCCGCATGGGCCTCTGGTGGGCGTCGGTGCCGCGCGAACGCTGGCCTGATGATGCCGGGTTCCGGCGCGCCATGGCGCCCTATCTCGATCCGGAATGGGGCGACCGCCGGCAGGAGATCGTGTTCATCGGCGCCGATCCCATGGATGAGCGGCGGATAACGGCGGAACTCGACGCCTGCCTTGTACCGGCGGAGAATTTCACGCCATCGGCCTGGAGCAAGCTGCCGGATCCCTTCGCCTCCTGGACGCATTAAATACATATTCCCATTTTGAGAGATCCGGACCGATGTCGCGCATGGCGTCGGTCGGGAAGGACCTGCCGGTTTGGAAAAGGCAGCCGCCGGCAGGTCCACACCCGTTTCGAGCGGGAAACGCCTCAGACGTTTTTGGGAAGAACGCCCTTGTCACGCAGGAGATCGAGGACGATCCGCGCGCCCTCTTCGCCGGCGGGACGTTCCGTCGCCAGCCGCTGCCATGCGAGATCGAAACCGGAGAGCATCGCCTGCCGCTCGAGCGTGTCGGCAGCAAGCCTTTCCGCCATGCGCAGGAGATTGCCCGGCCGCACATAGTCGTTCAGATATTCCGGCACGATCGGATAATCGGCGATCAGATTGGGAAGCGCCCCGGTCCAGATCTTGATGCGGTGGCTGATGAGCTTCATCAGCCAGTCGGTCTTGTAGGTGGACACCACGGGCACTGTCGCCAGCGCCAGTTCCAGGATCACAGTGCCGGAAGCAGCAATCGCTGCGTCGGCCTCGGCAAAGGCCTGCCATTTCGCATCCTCACCGATGAGAACCTCGGGCTTCAGAGCCCAGTCGGCGATCATCTGGCGCACGCGCGCTTCCTGGCGCGGAACGGTTGGCATGAGAAACCGGCTGGGGCCGTTTCTCTCTGTAAACTCGATCATCGCCTGCCCATAGACCGGCAGAAGCGCCGAGATCTCCGCCCCACGCGAACCGGGAAGCAGCATGATCGTTTTCTGCTCGTCGGCCCGTCTCGGCAGCTTTCGAGCGCGCGCCGCGCGCGTCTCCAGCAGCCTTGCATTGGTCGTGAGACGATGGCCGACGAAATGGGTTGTGGGACCACCGAGGCGACGCATTACCTCCGGCTCGAAGGGCAGGACGGCCAGCACCGCGTCTACATAGTCGAGCATCGCCTTGGCGCGATATTCCTTCCATGCCCAGACGCTGGGGCAAACGTAATTCACCACAGGCAGAGCAGGTAGAGCCTTGCGAACCCTTTTTGCCACGCGATGGGTGAAATCGGGACTGTCCACGATCAACATAACGTCCGGGCGAGCCTCGACGATGGCCTTCGCCGTCTGACGGATCAGCGAGAGGAAGCGCGGCAGGCGCGCAAGCACCTGGGTGAGTCCCATGACGGAAAGCTCGGAAAAATCGAAAAGGGAACGCAGGCCTTCGCGCTCGAGCGCCTCGCCACCCACACCGACGAGTTCGACCGGTCCGCCATGGCGCTGTTTCAGCGCTGCGATCAGGTCCCCGCCCAGAAGATCACCAGAGACTTCACCGGCGATGACAGCAATCTTCAGCGGACGGTCACTCACATCACGCCTCCCGGCAAGCCGCGATCGATGCCAATCACGAAAAGACCCGCCTCGTTGGCAGCGGCAATCGTTGCCTCACGCTCGATCACCAGCGCCCTTCCGGCTTCGACAGCAACACCGGCAAGACCCGCCCGCTTCGCATTCTCCATGGTGGAACGACCGATCGACGGCAGGTCGGCACGGAGATCCTGCTGCGGCTTGCAGAGTTTGACCAGCACGCCTTTTCGACGCTGGGAAATCCGGCCTTCGCTCCTGAGGTGCGCGACGCGCGCAAGCATGGCATCTGTTCCCTCGACACCCTCGAGCGCCACGATACGGCCACCAACGGTGACTGCGCCCTGCCCGACATCAAGCCGACCAAGCGCTTCCGCAGCCTCAGCCCCCTTGGCGATGTCACGCAGATCGTCCTCGTTTGGCGTTACGGCCCCAAGCGGACCGGTGGACGCCAGAAGATCGGGAGCTATGTCCTGAACGCCGATGACATGACACCCCTGCCCCTCAATCAGCGAAATCACCATCTTGAGGACGGCATCGTCTCCGCCGGCAAGCAGCGTCTTCAGCGCCATAGGCAACTTCATCAACGCCTTCAGGTTGACATGAATTTCGCGAAAGCCCGGACGGCGCTTGACGCCGCCGGAAAGCACGACACGGCCGATATCGTGGCGGCGAAAAAGCGTGGACAAGCCAGCAACATCGCCGACACCCACCACGGCATTGTCAAAATCCTGCCATTGCTGATCGGCTTCGTCCTTCAGGCGCAGAATGAAGGGATTCTCGCCGGACCGCCGGGCGGCTTCAGCGACATAAAGCGGCAAAAGGCCGCTTCCGGCAACGATCGCCAGACGACCCGTTCCTGCCTTGGCCGGCGCCATGCGTCAGCTCTTGCCGCGATTCGGGGAAGAAAGTGCCCTGTCGCTTTCGGCGGCGATGAAATCAAGGATCTCGATAACCTGCGGGCAATCGAGATATTCCTCGCGGATCGCTTCAGCGTTGACGCGGGCAGACCCCTCACCTTCGAAGATCTGCTTGAAGGCGCGGCGAACCTGATGGATCACCGACCGTTCGATGCCGGCTCGTGTCATGCCGACGACGTTCAGGCCGCCGAGAATGCCCGGGTTGCCGTTGAGCATGCCGTAGGGGATGACATCATAGCTGACCGCCGAGAGACCGCCGATAAAGGCCTGCCGGCCGATGCGGGTAAACTGGTGCACAGCCGAACCGCCGCCGAGGATGACGCGATCCTCGACCTTCACATGTCCGGCCAGCATCACGTTATTCGACAGGATGATGTGGTCTCCGAGAATGCAATCATGCGCCACATGGGAATTTGCGAGGAACAGGTTGTTGTTTCCAACCACCGTCTTGCCGCCGCCTTCGGCGGTGCCGGTGTTCATCGTCACGCCTTCGCGCATCGTGCAATTGTCGCCGATGGTCAGCGTCGTTTCCTCACCGGCGTGATGAACGCTCTGCGGATCCCCGCCGATCACCGCACAGGGGAAAATCTTCGCATTGCGGCCGATCGTCGTCAGGCCGGTTACCGAGACATGCGAGATCAGTTCGCTGCCATCGCCAAGCGTCACCCGGGAACCGACACGGCAAAAAGGGCCGATCTTGACGTTCTCGCCAATCACGGCTCCGTCATCGACGACGGCAAGAGGATGAATGCTGGCGCTTGCGGCGATCATGCTCATTTGTCTTCCTTGCGCATGATCATCGCGCCGATGTCCGCTTCGGCGACCAGGGTGCCATCGACCTTGGCATCGCAATGGAACTTCCAGATGTTGCCGCGCTGCTTCTGCTTCACCACATGGTATTCGACGCGATCACCCGGCACGACCGGACGACGGAAACGGGCATTGTCAATCGTCATGAAGTAGACGAGATTTCCGCCCTGCCCTTCCTTGCGCGCGCAAATCGCACCGGCCGTCTGGGCCATGCCCTCGATGAGCAAAACGCCTGGCATGATCGGAGATTCCGGAAAATGACCGGTGAAATGCGGCTCGTTGGCCGTCACGTTCTTGATGCCGATTGCGGAATTGTCGCCGTCGATCTCGATGATCTTGTCCACCAGCAGGAAAGGATAGCGGTGGGGCAGATACTTCATGATCTGGAGGACATCGGCCGAACCCAGTTCCGTCTTAACGCCTTCAGTCATTCTTGCCCTCCTTTTCCTTGTTACGGCTATCCGTGCGGCTCAGCATTTCGGCGACTTCGCGAAGGTAATCCTTCATAGGGCGCGCGGGCACCCCGCCATAACGTCCCCCCGGAGGCACGTCCGACAGCACGCCGCTCATGGCGGCAATCTGCGCGCCATCGCCAATGGTGATATGCCCGTTAACCCCGCAGGCTCCGCCGAGCATGACGCCGTCGCCAATGCGCGTGCTGCCGGCTATACCGACCTGGCTGACAATGCCGCAATGGCGACCTATGCGAACATTGTGCCCGATCTGCACCAGATTATCGATCTTGGTTCCCTCGCCGATGACCGTATCGTCCATCGTGCCTCGGTCAATCGTCGTGTTCGCGCCAATCTCCACGTTGTCCTGGATGATAACGCGACCGACCTGCACGATCTTGATCATGCCGCGCGGTCCCGGTGCATAGCCGAAGCCGTCCTGCCCAATACGGGCGCCATTGTGGATGATGACGTTGTTGCCGATCAGCGCCACCTGCACCGTGGCGCCAGCAGCGATCGTACAACCACGGCCAATACGTACGCCACGACCGATAACGGCGCCTGCGCCGATATGGCTGCCACTACCGATTTCGACATCTGCACCGATGACCGCCATGGGCTCGATACGCACATCAGGCTCCAGCCTTGCTGAAGGATCAACGAAAGCCGCTGGCGAAATCGCCTCAGCCTCATTCACCATCTCAACCGGTCGAAGACCCGACGGGAAAAGCAGACCGCCCGCCATGGCGAAAGCCATAGCCGGAGACGAACTCAGAAGTACCGGAATATGATCGGGAATAAGCGACCGTAGCGCCTTGTCGCAAATGATCGCCGAAGCCTCGCAAGTCTTCAGCTCTTCCTTGCTGCGGCGGGACAGAATGTAACAGATATCCCCTGCACGCGCACGATTAACAGGTGCGACCGACCGGATCATCCGATCGCCCGCACCCTGATCAAGAAGCTCCGCCCCCACATGAGCAGCGATCGACGCAAGCGCGATCCCCTCATGGGGCGGAAAGAAATGGTTGTGCTCCATCAGCCAAAGCCCCAGAACGTTACGCTGCAAACAGCCCTTGGGCGACGGACCTTAGAACTGGTTCGCCATGCTGAAACGGAAGTTCTGAACTTCGTCGTAGTCTTCCTTGGCGACCGGAACCGCATAGTCGAATCGCAGCGGGCCGAAGGGCGACAGCCAGACAATACCGGCGCCGACCGATGCACGGAGCGACATGTCGGTGCCGACAACTGTGGAGTTGCCGGTGCTGACGTCGTTACCGTAGAGCGTACCGGCATCCGCGAAGATCGCACCGCGCAGGTTGAGATCCTGTGGAACGAGCGGCATCGGGAAGCTGGCTTCGGCCGAAGCGGTAAAGTAGGTCGTGCCACCGAGTGCATCGCTACCCGCACGAGCGCCGATACCCTGGGTATCGAAGCCACGCAGTTCCTTGCCACCGATCTGGAACTGATCGAAGACGTTCAACTTGCCATCGGTTGCGATGACATGACCGGCACTGGCCGAGACCGAACCGATAACGTCGAATTCATCCGACAGCGGGTGGAAGTAGCGGAACTTGCCGTAAACCTTGTAGTAGTCGGAGTCACCACCCAGACCCGCATATTCCTGCGTGAAGCTGGCGTAGATACCTTCGCGCGGCATAGTACGATCATCAAGCGTATTGTAGACGAACGAGTGACCGATGATCGACTGCTTCCAAGGGCTCTCCTCGATCAGATCGATATAAGGATCTGAAAGCGTATCGTCCGAGGTATGCGCAATACCGTCAGTACCGAAAGCACCGTCTTCCTTATACTTGATCTGCTTGTAGGTATAACGAACCGTCGTGGCGAGATCTTCGGTGATCGGCGCGGTGACGCGGAAGGTAACACCCTGCTCCTCGTACTTGTAATCCGAATTGCTGCTCGTCTGGCTCTTGAACAGGTCAAAACCCGCAGCCAAGCGGTAGCCAAGGAAGTACGGCTCAGTGAACGAGAAGTTGTAGGTACGACTATCCTCAAAACCGCCACCGACGGCAAGACGAATAAACTGGCCGCGACCGAGGAAGTTCTTTTCCTCGATCGAAGCTTCCAGAACGAGGCCATTGCCACCGACCGAATAGCCAGCACCGATACCGAACGAACCAGTCGGCTGATCTTCAACATCGACAACGAGAACGACACGGTCCGGAGCGGTGCCCTGCTGCGTCGAGATGTTCACGCTCGTGAAGTAGCCAAGAGCCTCAAGGCGACGCTTTGCACGCGTAATGGTTTCCTGATTGAAGGCATCACCTTCGGACAGATCGAACTCGCGACGAATGACATAGTCACGCGTACGGGTGTTACCGCGAATTTCAATACGCTCGACATAGGCGCGCTCGCCCTGATCGACGAGATAGGTCACGCCGATGGTATTATTGCCGAAGTTGCGATCACCGCGCGGAACGACGCGGGCAAAGGGATAACCCTTGGCTGCAACGCGCTGGGAAATCGCCTCCATGGACTTCTGAACGTCCTTGGCGCTGTAGGTGTTGCCGGCACGGGTTTCGAGAAGCCCCTGCAGTTCAGCGCCATCCACACCCTCGACCGTCGATTCGACCTTCACGTCGCCGAACTTGTAGCGCTCGCCTTCATCAACGGTGATCGTGATAGTGTATTCGTTTCCAGCCTCGTTCAACGAAACGTCAGAAGATACGACGCGGAAGTCTGCATAGCCGTGATTGTAGTAGAACTGGCGCAGCGCTTCTTCGTCAGCACGCAGCTTATCCTCGTTGTAAACATCCTTACGCGTCAGGAACGACAGCATGCCGGACTGCTTGGTCTGAATGACCGACTGCAGACGACCGTCACCATAGGCGTTATTGCCAACGAAATTGATCTTCGCGATCTTCGTACGTTCACCTTCATTGACCACGAAAGCAACGTTTACGCGACCTTCAGCGACAGGGACAACCTGGGTCGTCACTTCGACATCGCTACGGCCGATGCCGGCATAGGCCTCCTTGATGCGGGAAATGTCGGCAGCAGCAAGAGCTTCGCTGTAAGGACCCATCGGCTGCGTCTGGACGATACCGCGCAGCTTGTCATCCTTGATCTTGCGGTTTCCATTGAAGACCACCTGATTGATCAGCTGGGCTTCCGAAACGCTGACCACGAGCGTACTTCCGGAAACGGAAATGCGAACGTCGGAGAAGAAGCCGGTCGCATAGAGCTGTTTGACGGATTCATCGATATCCGCGTTCGAGAAGCTCTGACCCGGCTTGATTGAGATATTCGAGCGCACAGCCTCAGGGCTGACCCGCTGGACGCCCTTGACCTCGATACGCTGGATCACGGCAGCCTGGGCCGCAACGGCCGATGCAAGGACAGCTACACCTGCGCCCGAAGAAACAACACCAGCAGACAGCGCGACCGCCGATACTGCGTTCAAAAATCTTGAACCAGCCTTCATGTGCATTCTCAACCTTCTTCCATTGTCCCGAAGCCGTACTCCGACTCCGGCCCGTGTGTGGTTTTACCGGGTTTTACCCTACAAGCAAGGGCGGACGTTAATTTCTATTTACTTCGTTTCCATGCGTGGCCCAATCGCCACTATCAGTTTGAAACATCGTAAACAAATCCCTACAAAATCGCCGGCGCAACCCTCAGCCAATCAGCCTGCTGATGTCGTTCCAGGTTGCAAACACCATCAGCGACACGATCATCGCCAGTCCTATGCGGAAGGCGATCTCCTGTGCATTGGGGCCTACCGGTTTCCCGCGCAACGCTTCAAGCGCGTAGAGGAGGAGATGGCCGCCGTCAAGGACCGGAATTGGCATCAAATTCAGAAGTCCAAGGGAAACGGACAAAACAGCCGCCAGATTGACGAGAGCGACAATGCCCAGGGTCGCCATCTGACCGGACGCCTGAACGACCCTCACTGGACCTCCGAGCTGGTCGGCATTCATGCGTCCAGCGATTAGATTCGACAGGTAGTCGACCGTTCCGGTGACGATATGCCACGTCTGACGAGCACCCTCACCCACGGCTTGCAGCGGCGTCAGTTCAACAATCCGGAAATTGCCAGACTGCTGGTTGGTGACGATACCGATCTGGCCGACTTCCATCTTGTTACCAAAGCGATCGGCCGTTTCCACCCTTCGCGGCGTCATGTTGAGACCGAGCTCGCTTCCGTCGCGACGAACGGTCACGACGACAGGAATCTCGGGGCGCATGCTGATATAGCGGACCACATCATCGAAGGTTTCGACCGCCTCACCGTCCAACGCCACCAGAACGTCGCCCGCCTGCACGCCAGCCTCGGCGGCAGCGCTGCCCGCCTTGACTTCGGCCACAACGGGATCCGCGACAGGCTTGCCCATCGTTCCAAAGAGGACGGCGAAGATGGCGATTGCCAGAACAAAATTCGCAATTGGACCCGCGGCGACCGTGACGGCTCTTTTCCACAGCTTGGCGCCGGCGAGTGTCTGGGCCTTTTCCTCGGGTGTCAGTTCCTCCAGTTCCGCGCCATCCGGCCGGCTTGCGGCATCGGCATCGCCGAAGAACCGGACATAACCTCCAAGCGGAATAGCCGAGATTTTCCAGCGGGTTCCGTGACCATCGGTGAAGCCGACCAATTCGGGGCCGAAGCCTACGGAAAAGGCGAGCACGCGAATGCCCGAGAGGCGCCCGGCGAGATAGTGACCGAGCTCATGCACGAAAACGAGCAGGGAAAGGACGATCACGTAAGGCAGGATGTAGCCGACGAGAAAGCCGAAAAATGCGGTAATATGATCCATCATCCCATTCCGTTTAGGGCGCTTCCCGCTCTTGTCAAAGACCGAACAGGAAAGCTCCGAGCGATGTCACCGCTCCCTTGCCAATTGCGGAGAACCCTACAGCAAGAAAGAAAGCTGCAAAACAGGCAAAAACAAGTCCGTCAACCCTATCCATGACACCGCCGTGCCCCGGAATAAGATGGCTCGAATCCTTCACGCCGAACCGGCGCTTGATAAATGATTCGAAAAGATCGCCGATCTGGCCCGCGACAGAGAGGATAAAAGCGATGACCGGGATCCAGAGACCGACCGACTGGAAGTAGACGAGAGCCACCGCAGTGCCACCCAATACGCCGGCAATCGTCCCCCCGATAGCACCGGACCATGTCTTGCCGGGAGAGATTTTCGGCGCAAGCTTCGGTCCACCGATCGCCCGCCCGACGAAATACGCCAGGATGTCCGTCCCCCATACGATGGCAAAGACAAAAAGCATCGCAGCAAAACCGACCGAATCCTCGCCGCGTATCGCGGCGAGAGAAATGGCGCTGAGTCCGGAGTAGAAAATGCCACCCACCTGCCACCAGCGCCAATGACCGGCGATTGACGGCAGGACAGCCGTCATGACCAGACCTGCGAGGAGCGGCACGGTCATATCGGGTGAGCCGAAAAGCATGTTGGCGCCGATGGCGGCAATGGAAAACCAGCCGAAGGCGTGGCCGCGCATGCTGCTTTCGGCAAGCTGCGTCATTCTGGACCATTCGTAATAGACCAGAAGGCCTATCAGCACGGACAGCAGACGAAAGGCAAAACCGCCCAACCAAGTGGCGGTAAGGACGATTGCGGCAAGAACGATCGCCGAATAGATGCGGAGCGTTAGTTCCCGGGACATCAGCGCGGCTACGATCCGAGCGCCACCGCCTTGTCCGAAATCCCGCCGAATCGGCGGTCCCGGGCGGCGTAACGTTCCAGGGCGGCAAAGAAGACCTCGCGGCTGAAATCCGGCCAGTATTCGGGCACGAACATCAGCTCCGAATAGGCTGCCTGCCAGAGAAGGAAGTTGGAAAGACGCTCCTCGCCGCTTGTGCGGATAATCAGATCGGGGTCCGGGATGCCAGCGGTATCGAGATGGCTATCGACCAGCGCGGATGTCACCTCGGACGCCTTGAGGCGACCCTGTTCGACGTCGGCAGCGATCGCCGCCATGGCGCGGGCTATCTCGTCCCTCGCCCCGTAATTGAAGGCGATCACCAGCGTCAGCGCGCTGTTGTCCTTCGTGGTCTCTTCCGCCTCAAGCAACAGGGACAGGATATCCCCCTGCAGGTTGACGCGATCACCGATGACGCGAATGCGGACATTCTCGCGATGCAGTTCCGCCAGGTCGCGGCGAATGAACATTTTCAGGAGGCCGAAGAGATCGTTGACCTCGGCCTCCGGGCGCCGCCAGTTCTCCGAGGAGAAAGCGAACAGCGTCAGATAGGCCACCCCCGCATCCGCAGCGGCCCGTACGATCTCACGCACCGCTTCTACACCCTTGCGGTGGCCCACCGCGCGCGGCAGGCCCCGTGCATTCGCCCAACGACCATTGCCATCCATGATGATGGCGACATGCTCGGGGGCACGGCAGTTTTCGGCTTTCGACATTGACGGTTCCGGTTTGAACAACTCGTACAGGGCGGCGGACCGCATCAAACCTGCATGATTTCCTTTTCCTTGTCGACGAGCAAGCGGTCGACTTCGGAAATCGTATCGTCGGTCATCTTTTGCACCTTATCGGACTGCGAACGACTGATGTCCTGCCCAATCACACCGTCCTTCTCGGCCTTTTTAAGGCCGTCCATGCCATCGCGACGAACGTGGCGAATCGCCACCTTGGCCTTTTCGGCATAGTCATGCGCAACCTTGACCAGCGATTTGCGGCGTTCCTCGTTGAGTTCCGGCAGAGGAATACGCAGGTTCTGACCGTCGATGATCGGGTTCAGGCCAAGATTGGCTTCGCGGATGGCGCGGTCAACCGCGTTCACCATCGACTTGTCCCAGATCGAAATACCAAGCATGCGCGGCTCCGGCACGGTAACGTTCGCAACCTGGTTCAACGGCACACGCGAGCCGTAAGCCTCAACGGTCACCGGATCGAGAATGTTGGCCGATGCGCGCCCGGTGCGCAGCGATGCGATATCGTGCTTGAATGCGTTGATGGCGCCTTCCATACGGCGCTTGATGTCGTTTAGATCAATGCCTTCGCTCATGATGAACTCCCTTTATTCTTCGTTCGACGTTCCCGGGAAGGAAGGCCGTGTGTCAATGATCGGTAACGATGGTCATGAGACCGGCGCCCGAGAGGATATCGCAGAAACCGCCTGCCTCGTGGATCGAGAAGACGATGATCGGAATTGCGTTTTCGCGCGCAAGGGCTACCGCTGCCACGTCCATGACGGCAAGTCCCTTTTCGAGAACTTCGCTGTGGGTGAGCTTGTCGAAACGGGTTGCAGACGGATCCTTCTTGGGATCGGCGGAGTAGATACCGTCCACCTGGGTACCCTTGAAGATCGCTTCGGCGCCGATTTCCGCGGCGCGCAGCGCTGCGGCCGAATCCGTGGTGAAGAACGGATTGCCGGTACCGCCTGCGAAGATCACCACCCTACCCTGGGACAGGTGATGCAGCGCACCGCGCTGGGAGAAGCTCTCACAGATTTCCGGCATGGCGATCGCCGAGAGAACGACGGTATCGACATCAAGCTTGCGCAGCGACGTCGCAAGCGCCAGCGCGTTGATGACGGTGCCGAGCATGCCCATGTGGTCACCGGTCACGCGGTCGCCACCCTTGGAGGCAACGGCTACGCCGCGAAAAATGTTACCGCCGCCGACGACAACGCCCACCTCGACACCCATGGCACGCGCCCGGGCAATGTCGGAGGCGATACGGTCGGCTACTGCAACGTCGATACCGAAGCCCTGGCTGCCCATCAGGGCTTCTCCGGAGGCCTTCAGAAGAACACGCTTATAGATGGGCTTGGACGACATGCTGGCTCCTAGGGATTGATCTGATGCCGGATACACGAAGGGCACCGCGTTGTCACGCGATGCCCGATTTTTTCCCTAACATGGTCCACTGACCAATGGGTGATCAGCCCTTGGCAGCAGCAGCGACTTCGGCAGCGAAGTCGGTCTCTTCCTTTTCGACGCCTTCACCGAGCAGCAGGCGGGCCATGCCGACAACTTCAATCGAAGCGCCAGCGAGCTTCTCAGCGTCCTTGACTGCCTGGCCGACGGTGATGTCGGGGTTGATGACGAAGGCCTGCGACAGCAGGGCAACTTCTTCGAAGAACTTGCGCATGCGGCCTTCAACCATCTTTTCGATGATGTTGTCCGGCTTGCCGGAAGCGCGGGACTGTTCGATGAAGACGTTGCGTTCGCGTTCGGCAACGGCTGCGTCGACTTCTTCAGCACGGATGGCGAGCGGGTTGGTCGCAGCGATGTGCATGGCAACCTGACGGCCGATCGAGGTCAGAACTTCCTTGTCGCCAACAGACTTCAGGGCAACGAGAACGCCGAGCTTGCCGATGCCGTCGCCAGCAGCGTTGTGGACATAGGTGGCAACA
Organism: Shinella sp.; assembly: GCA_003248775.1. Lineage (GTDB taxonomy): Bacteria > Pseudomonadota > Alphaproteobacteria > Rhizobiales > Rhizobiaceae > Allorhizobium. The sequence continues at coordinate 28,855 of QFQX01000022.1, forward strand.
ACGCCATGCTCGACTTCGAGCTTGGCGGCACGACGCAGGGTCATGTTTTCGCCGATCGTGGCGATTGCGTCCTTGACCGTGTCAGCTACGGACTTGCCGGTTGCCGGGTAGGTTGCAGCCGAGATCGCATCGACGGAGCCATCGGTATTCAGAGCAACGCTTGCAATACCGCGGACGAGGTCCTGGAAGGCATCGTTACGGGCAACGAAGTCGGTTTCGGAGTTGAGTTCGATGGCGACAGCCTTGTGGCCGGCGCTAGCGATGCCGACGAGGCCTTCAGCGGCGGTGCGGCCCGACTTCTTGTCGGCCTTGGCGATACCCTTGGCGCGCAGCCAGTCGATTGCGGCTTCGATGTCACCGTTGGTCTCGGTCAGAGCCTTCTTGCAATCCATCATGCCTGCGCCAGACTTTTCGCGCAGTTCCTTCACCAGTGCAGCAGTGATTTCAGCCATTGTTTGCCTCTTATCGTTTCACGCGACGCCGTGCGAAAATGCCATCGGCGCCTGTTTTGGGCACGAGTTGTACCCGGAAGTGTGACATCGTGATGAAGCCGAAACATCACGTCGAATTCGCCTCGGCTGGAGATCTGTTCCCGCGGCCGGGCCGGCCTTTAAAAACGAAACCGGCCGCCAACCCGATTGGCTGAGTGGCGGCCGATTGCAACTATACTGCGATGGCGGGAGAACCCGCCATTTCGAATCAGGCGCCTGCTTCGTCTTCGAGAGCGGGCTCGACCGGAACTTCAGCGGAAGCGCCGATGTCACGGCCAGCAGCACCCTGCTGACGAGCGATGCCGTCGATGGCAGCGCGGGCAATCAGGTCGCAATACAGCGAGATGGCACGCGAAGCGTCGTCGTTACCCGGGATCGGGTAGTCGATCAGGTCCGGATCGCAGTTCGAGTCGATGATAGCAACGACCGGGATGCCGAGACGCTTGGCTTCGTCGATCGCAATCTTTTCCTTGTTGGTGTCGATGATGAACATCAGGTCCGGCGTGCCGCCCATGTCCTTGATACCACCGAGGGCCTTGTCGAGCTTTTCGCGCTCGCGCTCAAGGTTCAGACGCTCTTTCTTGTTGTAGCCGGACTGCTCCGAAGACAGGATCTCGTCGAGCTTGCGCAGACGCTGGATCGAGTTGGAAATGGTCTTCCAGTTGGTCATCATGCCGCCGAGCCAGCGGGAGTTGACGTAGTACTGGGCCGAACGCTTGGCAGAATCAGCGATCAGCTCGGAAGCCTGACGCTTGGTGCCAACGAACAGGACGCGGCCGCCACGAGCGACAGTGTCGGACACGACCTGAAGGGCGCGCGACAGCATCGGAACGGTCTGAGCCAGGTCGATGATGTGGATGTTGTTACGATCGCCGAAGATGTACGGCTTCATCTTCGGGTTCCAGCGGTGCGTCTGGTGACCGAAGTGAACGCCAGCTTCCAGAAGCTGACGCATGCTAAAATCAGGCAATGCCATGCCTTTTCTCCTTTTCCGGTTTAACCCCCGCGAAACAAACAGCGCCTCTTTTCGACGCCACCGGCGGAAACGGCCGGATTTCTCCCGGTCGATCCCAAGCTTCGCGTGTGGAATGCTGCTGCCCTTATAGGGCTTGCCCTTGGAAATCAAGAGGATTGCGCGACAAAATCGAGGAAACAACTCCCCTGCCACAATCTCAGCGAGGCTTGCAGTCTCCCGAGCCCAGCACTTCGAGATTGGTCAGCTTGCCGCTCAGGACGAAATCGCCGTAGTCCAGCGTCAGATCCTGAGTGATGCCGTTTTCATAGAGCTTGAAGGACTGGGTGTAGATCGGCAGCACGTCGCCAACCGCCTTTTCATCGTAATAAGCGATGGAGACAGGCCAATAAGCGGTTCCGGCAAGCGCCTCAGATGCTTTGTCCTTCAATTCTGCCTTAACGGGCTTTCGCTCCGGACCGACGATGGTGGTGGTCAGATAGCTTTTATCCCCGTCTTCCGAACCATCGAAGATCCGGGCTTCGAAGAAAGTGCGGCCCTTGCGGGCATTATCGATGACTTCGAGCATGTGTTCGGCCGGAAAACGGCTGTCCGCCAGCTCGACCGCCCGTTTTGCGGGTTCGGAGAGCTCAATCTTCACCTTGCCGTTCTCGTCGGCCGCCGCGCCGCTCACATCCTTGTCGAGCTGATCGTCGGTGAAAGACTTGGTCTCGAAGCGGAACTTGCCCTTGACCAGATCCTCAAAGGTAAAGCTCTGCTGATCGGTGACGCGAACCTGCTCGCCGGTGTCGATGCGGGTCACGAAGCGGAAGTTCGTTGTGTAGCCCGCGCATTCCGATCCGCTGAACTCGTAGACCATGCGGCCGCGCATACCCTCGATGCCGGAGCGGTCGGACGCCTGCTTCAACTCGATATCGTAGACCGCACGGTGCGGCACCAGACCGCCCGCGACCGCAGCATTCGCCGAGACACCCGTCATGCTGAGCGCTCCGAAGGCAGCCAGCACAACGGCAAATGACGAACGAAACATCGATATCCTCCTGTTGGACTCTTTCGCGATGTTATAAGAACAGATCCGGCAAAAGCGAGACCTGCTTTGGTCACCACAGGATTCTTTTTCAACTTACCAACAGATCCGGGAAACACACATGTCCGATAGCATCGACGGTCGCCTGGCAGCCATGGGCATTCAGCTGCCGGAAGCAGCCGCCCCAGCCGCCAATTATGTACCCTACGTCATCAGCGGCAACCTTCTTTATCTCTCCGGCCAGCTGCCGATTGAGGGCGGAAAAGTGGCGGTCACCGGCCTCGTCGGCTCCGATGTCGCGCTTGCCGATGCGCAGCGGGCTGCCGAGCTCTGCGCCATCAACATTCTGGCCCAGGCCAAGTCGGCCCTTGGCGGTGACCTCTCCCGGATCGTTCGCGTGATCAAGCTCAACGGCTTTGTCGCTTCGGCTCCGGGCTTTGTCGAGCAGCACCTCGTCATCAACGGCGCCTCCAACCTAATCGCCAACGTTCTTGGCGAGGCCGGCAAGCATGCCCGCGCCGCCGTTGGCATGGCAGCACTGCCGCTCAATGCCGCCGTCGAGATCGATGCGATCCTGGAGATCAAGGCGTGACATCCGCAGACTGGATCAAGGAACGTCCGGTCGCCCATCGCGGCTATCACGACATGAACCAACAGGTCTGGGAGAATACGCTTTCGGCCTTTTCCCGGGCGGTTGATGCCGGCTTCGCCATCGAATGCGACATCCAGCTTTCGTCCGACAGCGTGCCGATGGTCTTTCACGATCACGACCTGCAGCGTCTCTGCGGCCTGAAGGGCGAAGTGCGCGAACGCACCGCCGGCGAATTGGGCATGCTTGCGATCGGCGGCACCGCCGATCGCATTCCGACGCTCAGGCAGATGCTCGCCCTCGTCAAGGGACGCGTACCGCTGGTCATCGAACTCAAGGGCATCAACGCCGAAGAAGATGATGGCCTGGCGGAATCCGTGCTCGAAGTTCTGGAAGGCTATGAAGGCAAGGTCGCGCTGATGAGCTTCGACCACTGGCTGCTGAAGGAACTCAAGTCCCTCGAATGCCCCTACCCGGTTGGTCTTACGGCCGAAGGCGCGGATCCGGAACAGTTCTTCGTCCACGACGAAGCCATGCAGCTCGGACTGGATTTCGTCTCCTACTGCGCGCCGCATCTGCCGAACAGTTTTGTCACGGCACTCAGAGAAAAGGGCATTCCGGTCATCACATGGACGGTCAGGGATGAAATCATGCGCGAGCATACCTATAAGTATGCTGATCAGATGACCTTCGAAGGTTTCGATCCGCGCGAGACGCTGGTCGCAACCGCCTGACGGGAGACCCATGACAGGAGAGCTGACGATCCGGATCGAAAGATCCTTTAGTGCGATCACACCGGAACGCTGGGCAGAGCTCTCCGGCGCCCGGCGTGGATTGAAGGATTATAACCCTTTCAACTCCCATGCCTTCCTGTCGGCAATGGAGGAATCGGGCTCGGCTACGGCCGAGACCGGCTGGCTCGGCCATCACCTTCTCCTCGAAAACGGCGACGGCGCGCTTATCGGCGCCGTCCCCTGCTACCTCAAGAGTCACAGCCGGGGCGAATATGTCTTCGACCACGGCTGGGCTGACGCCTTCGAGCGCGCCGGCGGCCGCTATTATCCGAAAATTCAAAGCGCCATTCCCTTCACACCCGCAACAGGGCCGCGCCTGATGGCGGCCATCGGGCAGGATGACAGCGCTATCCAGGAAGTTCTGGCCGGCGGATTGCGTCAGGTCGCGGACCAGCTCGGCGTTTCCTCGGTGCACGCGACTTTCGTGCCGGAGAATGAGATGCAAGCCTTCGAAGCACAGGGATTCCTGCATCGCACCGACCAGCAGTTCCATTTCATCAATGAGGGCTACACCAACCATGAGGCGTTTCTGGAAACGCTCGCCTCCCGCAAACGCAAGGCGCTGAAAAAGGAACGTCGTGCCGCACTTGAGAACGGTATCACCATAGACTGGTTGACCGGATCGGACCTCACCGAGGACATCTGGGACCAGTTCTTCGCCTTCTACATGGATACCGGCAGCCGCAAGTGGGGCAAGCCTTACCTGACCCGCATGTTCTATTCGCTGATCGGCGAACGGATGGCGGAGGATATCCTGCTGGTCATGGCAAGGCGCAACGGCAAGTATATTGCAGGCGCCATCAATTTCATCGGTGCGGATACGCTCTTTGGCCGTCATTGGGGCTGCGTCGAGGATCACCCCTTCCTGCATTTCGAGGTCTGCTACCATCAGGCAATCGATTTCGCTCTCGCCAAAGGCCTGAAGAAGGTCGAGGCCGGGGCGCAGGGCGAGCACAAGCTCGCGCGCGGCTATCAGCCGGTGACCACCCATTCCGCGCATTACATCGCACATCCCGGCCTGAGGAAGGCGGTATCCGACTATCTGGAACACGAGCGGCGGGAGGTCGAGCAGATCGGTGACTATCTCGACGAGCACACGCCCTTCCGCAAGGGCGAGCGGTAGCAGCGCGAAGACGACTGATCGACCAAAGGCATCCTTGATCCCGAGCGGGTGATCGCATTAGAGCATAATCCGACCGGAGTGAAACGAGGATCGATAAGATTATGCTTAAAAAAGAAAATTCTAGAGCGCCAATCTGATTCATTCAGATCGAAACGCGCTCTAAGTGGCGCCGACAACGAGGAGATACCCATGAGCAGCCCGGCCTACGATCCGAACAACATCTTCGCCAAGATCCTGAAAGGGGAGATCCCCTCCGTAAAGCTCTATGAGGATGACGACACGCTCGCCTTCATGGATGTGATGCCACAGGCAACCGGGCACCTGCTGGTCATTCCCAAGGTCGGTTCGCGCAATATCCTCGATGCCGATCCCGCCGTCCTCGCCAAGCTCATCCCGGTCGTGCAGAAACTCGCGGTCGCCGCCAAGGAAGCTTTTGAAGCCGATGGGGTGTTCGTCGCCCAGTTCAACGAACCGGCAGCCGGGCAGACCGTCTATCACCTGCACTTCCATGTCATTCCGCGCCACGAGGGCGTGCCGCTCAAGCCGCATTCCGGCAAGATGGAAGACATCGAAGTGCTGAAGGCCAATGCGGAGAAGATCAAGGCCGCACTTTGATTTTCCGCCTCAGCGTCGCGCGTCGGCAGGAACCTTCTGCGAGGCGCGCGGCTCCAGAACTTGCAAGGCTATTGCCGCCACACGGACGGAAGGAAAACCGGGATGAAGAGCGACTTCTACTACGCCATCGTCGGACAGCACACCAACACCAACGAGGGCCTTGGCCGGCTTCTCGGTGTCATCATCGCCTTCATCGTCATTTTCGGCGGCCTGTTCTGGCTGATTGGCTGACGGCGGTCACTGCTCCGGGCTGGCATAGCCGTTCCGCTCCGGGAACGGCCAGTTCTTCAAGAGTTCGGCATCGGGCCGGAAGATCTCGACCTTCAGCGGATAGCAGGCGGCTATATCGCTCGAATGCTCCGAACTGCAATCGCCGCCCGGGCAGGCCGACAGGCCCCCGAGAAGATCGATCTCGGCGAAGAACTCGATGAAATCGCCCGGCCGAACCGGGCTCGCCTTCATGAAGTATTGATGCGTGTCTCGGGTGAAACCCGTGCACATGAAGACGTTGAGCACGTCATGCACATAAGGCTCGGCCTCCGAGAAGCCCATACCCCGCGCGCCGGCAAGCGCCCGCGTCAGGTTCGAGTGGCAGCAATTGTGATAGTCGCCACCGGACAGCAACCTGTTGGTATAGGGATCGCAGCGCGTGCCGATGACATCGTGAACGCTGCCGCCGTCGTCATCGAAGCCGTACCAGGCAAGCGTGTCATGGGTGATCGTCGCAATCGGCCTCAGATAGGGAAGTGTGCTCCAGAGACGGTCGCCGACCGTGACGTGGGTGGCATGCAGCGCACGGGTCTTGCCGCTGAAGAAACGCTCGGAAAGATCGTTGGCATTCCACAGGTTGAGGTCGCCGACCTGCGATCCCTCGACGCTGACGATCCGGAAAAAATGGCCCTTCGGCACGTTGAACGTCCGCCCGTCACGCGGCGGGACGATGACCTCATCGATCTTTTCAAGACTGGTCCGGGCCTGCTTCAGCAGCGCCATATCCGGGGTCGGCAAAGTTCCATTGGGATAAACGACCACCGGCCTGACGGCGCGCCGCTCGGCGGCGTCTGCGGGAACTGTTATCTCGGGCTTGATGGTCATGGACGTCTTCCGTATTGCTGCGCGTTGGAGATAATCGACCTTCGGAAACTGCACGCCCATAAAGCCTCTGACAAGACGGCTTCTCCTTGTCTCAAGGGCAAGCATGGCTTAGCCATGGAGACATGAAGCTTCCGCCCCTCCCCAGCCTGCGCGCCTTCGAGGCCGCCGCCCGCAAGGAAAGTTTCCGTCATGCCGCCACCGAACTCGGCATGACGGCAGCGGCCGTCAGCCAGCATGTCAGGACGCTTGAGGACTGGTTCGGGGTCGCGCTCTTCGAACGTAGCGCCCGCGGTGTCCGACTGACTGCGGAGGGTCGAGATTTCAGCCGCACCGTATCGACCAGCCTCGGAGCGATCGCCGCGGCAGCGGAACAGCTCTCGGCTGCGCACCAGCGGCGACAGGTACGCCTCGCCTGCCTGCCATCGGTGGTGTCACACTGGCTCGCCCCTCGCCTTCCCGCCTTCCGGGCAGCGCATCCCGAGATACAGGTGACAATCAGTTATTCAGCCGGCGCCGTAACGCCCGCGGAGGCGAGAGCCGATCTCCTGATCCAGCATGGCGTCCGCCCCTCACCGGAGGCCCTGCCAATCCTCAGCGCCGCAACCCGTCCGACCGCAGCCCGCGGCTATGTCGAACGGAACGGCCCGTTTCCTGACGCCTCCAACCTTGCCCGTGCGGATCTGCTGCATGACGAGGACAAGGCGGCATGGAAAAGATGGTTTGCCGAAGGAGGAATCGCGGCACCGACGGAATCGGGTCCCCTGTTCGCGGATTTCAACCTGCTGGTCAGCTCGGTGACTTCGGAGCTGGGAGTGGCGCTCTGTCCAACCGCCCTGATCGCGGACGAACTGGCGCGCGGCGAGTTGCAGATCCTTTTCGAGCGGGCGAGCGACACGGGAAAATATTACTGGCTGATAGAGACAGACCGGCCTACCCCCGAAGCCGCACTCATGCGCGACTGGCTACTCTCGGAATCGCGAAAATCTGGCCAGCTCACTCCGTAGCCCAACGCGAACCACGGCCGTTTCGTTTAGCGACGCCCCATCAATACAGGGTGATTCCGAGTGCGAGCAGCGCAAGCGACACAACGACACCGACGATGACCCGTTCACATGCCAGCAGGAAGGCCAGAAAGCCGAAGCCTGCCGCGCCTAGTCGCATCCACAGCGGCGTGTGCTCCAGGCTGCCTGTCGGGAAGACGATGAGTTTTGCGGTGACAGCCATGACGAGAGCGGTGGCAACCGCCCTCACCCACAAAAGCGCTTCCGAACCTTCGTTCAAACGGTTGCCGGCCACAACGCCGAGCCAGCGCCAGATATCGGTCGCAAGCCAGCCGGCGACAAGGATCACAACATAGGGCCACCAGTCAGCCTCGCTCATGGCTCGCCTCCTCCGATCCGCGATTTCCTTGTGCGAACCACATAACGGTCGAACAGATAGGCCAGGGTGCCGCCTCCAAGACCGACGATCAGGATGTCGAAGCCCGGCGCTACGAGTGCCAGTAGCGGACCGCCGATAACGCCGACCACGAAGGCGATCTTAACCACCGAATGACGGGCCGACGCCCAGATCGACGCAACGAAATAGACCGGTGTCAGAAAGAACAGCACTCCGGCAACGGGCGGAGGAAAGGTGGCGACGAGACCATAGCTCACCCCGACCAGTATCGTGTTGACCAAAACCAGCGTCAGGCCAAAGCCGGCGAAATATGCGGTACGCGCCTCCCGGGGAACTGTCTTCAACGTGCCCATGGCGAAGACCCATGCGGTGATCGCGACGAAATGGGAGAGAAAGAGCAGCAGCCAGGTCGGCGTTCGTTCGTTGCGCATTTCCGGAACGAGCGATGCGACCATGGGCATCATGCGGATCGAGGAAAGCGACACGGCAAGAAACATCGCCAGGATGTTCGCTCCACTCGCCATCATGCCGATCAGGATCATCTTCGCCGGCAAGGCCCATACCATCAGCGTCATCAGCATCGCCTGCTCGCGAGAAATGCCCGATTCGAGCGCAAAGGCGGCGAAACCGACGAAGGATGTCATGAGGATGATCGCAGGCAGGCTGAAGATGCCCACCGCACCCTTTGCCGCCCAGCGCAACGAGGTGAATTGAGGAGCAGGCTGGTTCATTGAAGAGAAGCCACGAAGAGACCGGAACGCGCAGAATGGATGCCCACAGACCTACACCGTTCGAACGCCGGATCGCAAGGCTACCAACCCGGTCTCGCGTAGCAGAGTTTGCAAGCGAACAGCGGGCGCAGTTTCGTAGGAAAGAATGGGAACCGATGTCCGCCTCACCGAAGGCAAGGCAGACCTGGCTCAGCGCATCCCGTCTGGCCCGCCGCTGACCGATATCATCAGCCAACCGTCACCGTCCCTCTTGTAGACTTCGGTCCAGCGTCCCGCGACGGACTTGCCCCCCGCATCCGGCGTCTCGACCTCGGCTTGATAGCTGTAGTGAACCACACCCACCTCATCGTCGAAGACGGTTACCTTGAGAGGTTTCAACCGATATCGCAGAACGCGTGGCGAATAGGGTCCGACAGAAGCGATCGCCGCTTCATAATCGTGGGGCGCATCCGTGCCCGTGACCCAGCCGGAATAATCGCGGTGCAGAAGTTTGCGGACAGGCTCCACCTCGCGGCGGCGGGCGACTTCCCACATAGCCTCAACGTGATTCCACAGTTCGCGCTGTTCATCCGTGAACCTGATGTACTCGTCCCTGTCCGCTTCCATCACGCTCATCCGCCTGCATCGAGCTACATTTCGAGGCTACGCGCGGATACAACCCACCGCAACCTGAACCTAGGGATAGCTACTTTCGATCACGGGATCGTCATCACCAGAATAACAAAACCCCGGATCGTCTTGCGATCCGGGGTTTCGATCATTGCAGCAGGCGCTTTGGCAAATCAATGCCGAACGGTCAGCCTTTCTTGGGCACTTTCGGCACGGAACCACGACGCTTCGGCGGAGCCTCGACGACGGCTTCGGCCGCCTCGGCCTTGGCCTTTGTCTTGCGCGGCTTCTTCTTGGTCTCCACCGCCTCGGCGGCGACCTCGACAAGTTCTGCCTCAGGCTTCGGCTTCACCGGAGCGGCATCGGAAACGCATTCGAGATCGAGAACCTCGGCGCCGTCCTCGTCCTTCTTGACACCGACCTTGACCACGCCACCCTTGCGGAGCTTGCCGAACAGGATCTCGTTGGCGAGCGGCTTCTTGATGTGCTCCTGGATGATCCGCGACAGCGGCCGGGCGCCCATCTTTTCGTCGTAGCCGCGCGTGGCGAGCCATGCGATGGCCTCCGGCGAAAGGTCGAAGGTGACATTGCGCTCGGAGAGCTGGGCCTCGAGCTGCATGACGAACTTCTGCACGACCTGATGGATGACTTCCGTCGGCAGCGGGGCAAACGGAATGGTCGCATCCAGACGGTTGCGGAACTCCGGCGTGAACAGGCGGTTCAGCGCCTCTTCATCCTCACCGGTCCGCTTGGACGAACCGAAGCCGATGGCGGACTTCGCCATTTCGGAAGCGCCCGCATTGGTCGTCATGATCAGGATAACGTTGCGGAAGTCGATCTTCTTGCCGTTGTGGTCGGTCAACGAACCGTGGTCCATCACCTGCAACAGGATGTTGTAGATGTCCGGATGCGCCTTCTCGATTTCATCGAGCAGCACGACCGAATGCGGATGCTGATCGACACCGTCGGTCAGCAGACCGCCCTGGTCGAAGCCGACATATCCGGGAGGGGCACCGAGCAGACGCGAGACCGTGTGCCGCTCCATGTATTCCGACATGTCGAAGCGCAGCAGTTCCACACCGAGCGAGGCGGCGAGCTGCTTGGCGACCTCGGTCTTGCCGACGCCGGTGGGACCGGAGAAGACATAGCAACCGATAGGCTTGTTCGGCTCACGCAGACCTGCACGGGCAAGCTTGATCGAGGTGGAAAGCGCCTCGATGGCCTTGTCCTGGCCGTAAACGACCGAGCGCAGTTCCTTTTCGAGGTTGGCCAGCACCATCTCGTCGTCCTTGGACACCGTCTTCGGGGGAATACGGGCCATGGTGGCGATCGTTGCCTCGATCTCCTTCTCGGTGATCAGCTTGCGCCGCTTCGAAGCAGGCAAGAGCATCTGGGCCGCGCCCGTTTCGTCGATCACGTCGATCGCCTTGTCGGGCAGCTTGCGGTCCGAGATGTAGCGCGCCGAAAGCTCGACGGCCGACTTGATCGCCTCGTTGGTGTAGCGAAGCTTGTGATAGTCCTCGAAATAGGGCTTGAGGCCCTTCATGATCTCGATCGCATCGTCTACCGACGGTTCATTGACATCGATCTTCTGGAAGCGACGAACGAGCGCGCGGTCCTTTTCGAAGAACTGGCGATATTCCTTGTAGGTGGTCGAACCGATGCAACGGATCGCACCCGACGACAGCGCCGGCTTCAGAAGGTTGGACGCATCCATTGCGCCGCCCGAGGTGGCGCCCGCGCCGATCACCGTATGGATCTCGTCGATGAAGAGTACCGCACCGGGGTAATCCTCAAGCTCCTTGACCACCTGCTTCAGACGCTCTTCGAAATCGCCACGGTAACGTGTGCCCGCAAGCAGCGTGCCCATGTCGAGCGAGAAGATGGTCGCATCGGCAAGTGCTTCGGGAACCTTGCCTTCGACAATGCGCTTGGCGAGACCCTCGGCAATCGCCGTCTTGCCGACGCCGGGATCGCCGACATAGAGCGGGTTGTTCTTCGAGCGGCGGCAAAGCACCTGAATGGTGCGGTTCACTTCTTCGTGACGGCCGATCAGCGGATCGATACGGCCGCTCTTGGCCTTCTCGTTCAGATTGACGCAATAGGCCTTGAGCGCCTCCTGCTTGGTCTTGGCGGAACCCTCTTCCTGCTCGCGGGCCTGCTTGGCTTCGCTGTCGCCCTCTTCGGCACCACGCGGCGGGCGAACCTGGGCTGCACCCGGCCGCTTGCCGATCCCGTGGGAAATATAGTTGACGGCATCGTAGCGGGTCATCTCCTGCTCCTGCAGGAAGAAGGCCGCATGGCTTTCCCGCTCGGCGAAGATCGCGACGAGGACGTTGGCGCCGGTCACTTCTTCGCGACCAGATGACTGCACATGTATCACGGCGCGCTGGATGACCCTCTGGAAACCGGAGGTCGGCTTGGAGTCCTCGTCGTAACCCGTAACGAGGTTGGCCAGTTCGTTGTCGACATAGTCGATCACGGTCTTGCGCAGGGCATCGAGATTGACATTGCAGGCGCCCATTACGGCCGCCGCATCAGCGTCGTCGATCAGCGCAAGCAACAGGTGCTCGAGCGTTGCATATTCATGGTGCCGCTCGTTGGCGTAGGTCAGTGCCTGATGCAGCGCCTTTTCGAGGCTGGGAGAAAATGTTGGCACGTCAGATCCTCACTTCTTTTCCATGACGCATTGCAGCGGGTGTTCATGCTGCCTTGCGAAGTCCATCACCTGGCTTACCTTCGTTTCGGCGACTTCGTACGTGAAGACACCACACTCGCCCACGCCATGATTGTGCACATGCAACATGATGCGGGTGGCGGCTTCCCTGTCCTTCTGGAAGAAGCGCTCCAGGATGTGGATCACGAACTCCATCGGGGTGTAGTCATCGTTCAGCAACAGGACGCGATACAGGTTCGGTTTCTTCGTCTTGGGCTTGGTGCGCGTGATGACGGACGTGCCGCGGTTGGCATTGTCCCCTTCGCGCCCATTGCTCTGCATGAAGACCGGCTTGGCGATCATTTCAGTTCATTCTCCATTGTCCGGCCGATTTGCCAAAGACGCAATGCGACGGACGAACACTCAGGACAGTAAGGTAGTTCATATTCCGGTGATTTTAAGCCCCCCGGTGCTCACTGCAAACAGAATCGCCGCAACGCACCGAAAAGGCTGAAAAGAGTCAAAGCGTATATCAGCCCCTTAAAAGCGCAAGACCGGCCGCACCAAGTGCGGCCGGTCTTCAAAACCCGGAAAATACCGTTGAAAAGGCTATCAGGCCGCAGCGGAGAACGGCGAAGAGGAAGTCGCCTTGGCGATGGTCGCCTCGTAGGGCTTGTAGACCGTCTTTGCGAGGTCAGCGTACATCTCGCCCATCTTCGTCGCCTCTGCGACGAACGACTCATAGGAGGACTTCAGGAAAGTCGACTGCAACTCAAACGCGCTTTCGACACTTTTTGCGCCTGCGAGCGTTTCCATGAAAGTGCTCGCGTCCTGGAAGGACTTCTTGGAATATTCGGACGCTTCCGTCGCGATGGCCTGGAAGCCCTTGCCGATTTCTGCATAATTTTTCAGCAGTGCATCCATGGCTTCCTTACCCTTCTTGTTGGCTTCATCGAAGTTAAACATGCGCGACATCCTCCTGCTCGTGCCGTTTTTGAATGCAGCAGAGGATAGCAGGTGCACAATTTTGGTCAAGTAGTCTTGTGCGTCGCAATATCCCTCCATGGTTGCATACACAACCAAAACAAAAAAGCCGACCGCAGCACGGCCGACCCCTCAACCCTTGAAAAGGAAAACATATATCAGTTGCTATGCAACTTTCAGATTAGAGATCGACGTCCAGAATGGCCATCGAAAAATTGTAGGAGAGGTCGCCGTCTTCCTCGTCCTTGAACACCACGCCAAGGAACTCTTCGCCGGCATAAACTTCGGCAGAGTCGTTCTTGCGCGGACGTGCCTTGACGGAAATGCCCGGACCGAACATCCGCTTGAAATAGGCGTCGAGTTTCTTGATTTCTTCGGGCTTCACTTAAATTCTCCGTATCGATTCAATTCGGCCCGCTTGTCGCATGCACCGTCCGCGGATGTAAAGACGCAAACGCCGTCAATACCGCCCGGAAAGCATGCTTTACCGGGCGGTTATGGCCACTTTGCGATCAATCTTCGGCAGCGAGCATCTGGTCCATGGACCGCGCGGGCTCAGGGCAACCCGCCTCGCCCACGACCCGTGCCGGAACACCGGCGACGGTCGAGCCCTTCGGCACCGGCTTCAGCACCACCGACCCGGCGGCAACGCGCGAGCAGCAACCGACCTCGATGTTACCGAGCACCTTGGCACCCGCACCGATCATCACGCCGTCGCCGATCTTCGGATGACGATCGGCGCCTTCCTTGCCGGTGCCCCCGAGGGTCACGCCATGCAGGATCGAGACGTTATCTCCAATACGCGCCGTCTCCCCGACCACGAGGCCGGTCGCATGATCGAGGAAGATGCCCTTGCCGATCCGTGCGGCCGGATTGATGTCCGTCTGGAAGACGCTGGAGGAGCGGCTCTGCAGATAGAGAGAGAAGTCGCGTCGGCCACGGTTCCACATCCAATGGGCCAGACGATGGGTCTGAATGGCGTGGAAGCCCTTGAAATAAAGCACCGGCTCCATGAACCGCGTGCAGGCCGGGTCGCGGTCGTAGACAGCCTGAATGTCGACGCGCACGATCTGTCCCCATTCAGGCCACTCGCGCAGCATTTCATCGAAAGCCTGGCGCAGCAGGATTGCCTGCAGATCCGGGTGATCGAGGCGTTCACAGATCCGGTAGATGACGCAGTCCTCAAGCGAGCGATGATTGAGAATCGTCGAATAGAAAAAAGTTGCAAGCAACGGATCATGCTCAGCGGCCGACCGTGCCTCAGCCTTGAGGCTATCCCAGATCGGGTCCATCGACATCACATGCTCTCTCTTGAGGAATTCGCTCTTTGCGGCCATCGCCGTTCTCCTCGTTTCATTCTAGACGCCATTATATAGTCCATCCTCGATTCAACATAAATGGGCTCCGAGAAATGAAACACACCAGTGAATTCGCCGCCGGCAAGATCCTCGCCACCAGCCAGAATGGCGTGGGTATCCTGACGATCGACAATCCGGAGCGCAAAAACGCAATCAACGCCGCCATGTGGCGCGCCATACCCGAAGCGATGCACTGGCTCGCCACCTGGGGAGAGGCTCGCGTGATCGTACTCACCGGCGGCGGCACCCTTGATTTCAGCGCCGGCGCGGATATCTCCGAATTTCCGACAGTGCGCAAGGACACTGCAACGGCAAAGGTCTACGAAAGCGAAAACAGCGCGGCCTTCGCAGCGATCCGCAATTCCCGCGTCCCTGTGATCGCCGCCATTCGCGGCATCTGCTACGGCGGCGGCTTCGGGCTGGCGGCGGCAGCCGACCTTCGCATTGCAGCCGAAGACGCCGCATTCGCGGTGCCGGCAGCACGTCTCGGCCTTGCCTATCCGGCCGACGCAGTACAGGATTTCTTCCACGCGCTCGGGCCGCAGATCTCCCGCAAGATGCTCTTCACCGGCCTTGCCGTAAGCTCAACAGAGCTTTCCAAAGCCGGCTTCCTGATCGAGGTCACGGCTTCCGCGGCCCTTGACGCAGCGACCCTATCACTCGCGGAAACCATCGCGGCCAACGCACCTCTCTCGGTGCAGGCTTCCAAGCTCGCCCTTCGCGCCGTAGCAACCAATGACGACGACCTCCTGCGTGAAGCGGAAATCATCGGAGCATCAACCTTCGACAGTTCCGATTACGCAGAAGGACGCGCAGCGTTCGCGGAAAGACGTCGGCCGATTTTCAATGGGCGCTGAACACGCAACCAGACAAAACCATGACGTGCAATCCAGTTTGTTGCAATTAAAAATAGAATTCATATCATCCCTTAATCAACCGGAGGATGACGATGAGCTGGATCAGCGAGACTGAAATTCTTAAGGATCGTCAGACGTTGAATGGCGACCTGTTGCCACTTTCAAATAGCCTCATGCTGCGCGTGCTGGGCAGCCCGCGCGGCAATTACGACCAGAGTTGCAGCCCTGTCACCAATCCGCGGATCAACCGGCTTATCGTGACGATGAATGTCGGCCCCTTCTCCGTTACCGGCCTGAAGCCCGTTCTCGAGCGGTTGAAGCTCGCCTTTGCAGAGGTTCGACAGAAGCAGCCTGCCGTCTACGCGACGCTCGGTACTGCCGGCATGCTGTGCTGCCGGTATGTTCGGGGAAGCCGCGCTTCGATCTCCAACCACTCCTGGGGCTGCGCGATCGACCTGACACTGGAGGGCAAGCTCGATGCACGCGGCGATGGCAAGGCTCAGAAGGGACTGATCGCCATTCATCCCATCATGAACGCCCACCGGTTTTTCTGGGGCGCCTCCTTCGGGACTGAAGACTCCATGCACTTCGAGATCAGCCAGCAGCAGCTTCTCGAATGGCATAGGGATGGCGTGCTGGGCGAAAAGACAACAATTCCCGCGGAGGCCGAACGACTGGCTCTCGGCGACCGGGGTCCGGAAGTGGAATGGATTCAGCAGCGATTGAACCGCTTGCACGGGCTGGATGTCGATGAAGACGGCATCTTCGGCCCGGCCACCCGTGCCGCCGTCATCGAATTCCAGATCCGCCACAACCTCGCCACGGATGGCATAGTCGGCCCGGAAACGATGACGGCTCTCAAGCAAGCCTCGCCTGCCTGAACAATAGCGATTGGACATGGAATTTCGCATCCTGAATTTTTCGCAGGATGCCGAATTGCGACGAAAATCCAGGAAACGGTTAGAGAATCGGAAATATCACAGCGCGCGTCTAAGCGCGCTGTAGAACTCCAGTACAGCCTTCTTGAACACCCGGTCGCCGACGGCCAGCATGTGGTCGCGGTTTGGAATGTCGATGCCCTGTGCATGGGGCATCAGGGCGGCCAGTTCATGCGGCGAACCGGCAATATCGTCCCTGGTTCCGACGGCGATCAAGGTCGGAGCATCGACTCTTGCTATATCCGCGCGGCTCACCAGATCTCTCGACGTACTGATGCAAGCGGCAAGCGCGAAGCGATCGGAATGCGTCTGTTCGGCGAACTGCCGGAACATCCGTCCGCGCGTATGGGTCACATCGTCGAGCGACGGCGCAAGAAGGGCTTCGGCAATCGGATCCCAGTCGCCGACACCGTCGCAGAGGCCGATTCCCAATCCGCCGAAGACGAGAGAACGAACGCGGTCCGCGTGCTCGATCGCGAGAAATGCGGAAATGCGCGCGCCCATCGAATAGCCCATGACATGGGCCTGCTCGATGCCGAGATGGGTCAGCAGCGCTGCGGCATCTCCCGCCATCATAGAGGGATGATAGGCCTCCTGCTCATGCGGCCGGTCGCTTGCGCCATGTCCCCTGTTGTCGAGGGCTATGACACGATAGCCCGCCTCACCCAGGGTTCTCAGCCATCCCGGATAGACCCAGTTGACGTTTGCCGTCGAGGCAAAGCCATGAATCAGCAGCACCGGCTCGCCCGCCGGATCCCCCTCGTCGAAATAGGCTAGCTGGAAGCCGTCATGTATGAAGGAAGAGAAAGGAGGCGCATCGAGATTCATCGGTCATTCCTGTCGGCAGCATTGTGTTACAACAATATTGAAAGCCGCCCCGACCTCAAACCCCTCCCCTTGCGTTTTTCTGTGACTCCGGACCGTGTTTGGCTCTACCCTTTTCAAAGGAAGGAAGATAATGTCCGGGCACTTTCGAATGGCATAGCGGAGAAAAACATGGCCGGGCACAGCATTCCCCATTTCCAGAACGACGGCGGTCACGCAGTGATCGAGATCGGCGTGAAGGAATTCATGTGCACGGGTGCATCGGCTCCCTTCGACCATCCGCACATCTTCATCGACATGGGACATGACAACGAGAAGGTCTGCTCCTATTGCTCGACGCTCTACAAGTACAACCCGTCCCTCAAGGCCGAACAGACCAACCCGCCGGGCTGCGTCTACCACGTGAAGGCGGCCTGAGCGGCGCTCCTGATCGGCCAGTTCCATGACCATCAAGACCGCCGCCATCATCGGAGCAGGCGTCGCGGGCTTGACTGCTGCGCTTTCGCTTGCACGGCATGGCATTCATGTCGATATCCTGGAACAGGCACCGCAACTCGGTGAGGTGGGAGCAGGCCTCCAGCTCTCTCCAAACGCCACCCGCATTCTCGCCGAACTCGGCGTGTTGCCGGAGATAGAACAGCACTGGCTAGAGCCGGATGAGATCCGGCTCGCCTCGGGCACTTCGCTCAAGCCTCTTGCCACCGTTCCCGCCGGGCGCTTCGCCCGCGAGCGCTGGGGAGCGCCCTATGGCGTTCTTCATCGCTCGACACTGCAGCAGGCACTGTTGACCGCGGTCATCCGTAACTCCCACTGCAAGCTCCATCTCGGACAGCGGATCGAAAACGCCACCGCATCGGCGATCGAGGCAATGACCGGGACCAGGCCCGAACTGGTCGTCGGAGCGGATGGTGCATGGTCGCCGGCGCGAAAACTCATCGAGGGCAGCCCGAAGATCGCCTTTTCCGGCAATATCGCGTGGCGCTTTACAGTTCCCGCCGCCGGCGCGCCCGCTTTCCTGAGCAATCGCTGCGTTACCGCCTTTCTCGGTCCCAAGACGCATCTGGTCTGTTATCCGCTGAACGAGATCGATGGCTTCAACCTTGTTGCCATCGCCGCGGGCATGAACCCCGGCGAAACCTGGGCGGCACAGGGAAGCGACATCCAGCATGGCATGCTGCTCGCGCAGTTTTCCGGCTGGAACCCTTTCATCCTGGCGCTTCTCGCGGGTGTGAAACAGGCAACGTTCTGGCCACTCTATGAGGCCTCACCGGGTAACTGGCAGAATGGTCGCGACACCGTGTTGATCGGCGATGCGGCCCATGCGATGATGCCGTTTTCGGCGCAGGGCGCGGTCATGGCCATCGAGGACGGGTTCGAGCTTGCCGGTAATGTCTCCGGCTCCCTTCCGCTCGCTCAGTCGCTTGCGGCATTCGAAACCCACCGCAAGGCGCGCGCAGGGCGCGTGAAGGCGCGGGGTGCCTTCAACAAATTCGCCTATCATGCCCGCGGACCGGTCCGCGTTGCGCGTGACATAGTCCTGTCATTGCGCCAGCCGCAGAGCCTCGCCGCTGATTTCGACTGGCTCTACGGCTATCGAGCAAAAGGCTGACCTCAGATCGCCGCCGCGGCGGCGAAGCCCTTTTCGAGATCTGCAATAATGTCCTCGACATTCTCCAGACCGATCTGAAGGCGGATGACCGGACCTTTCTTCGGCGCCTTGCAGATCTTGCGATCGTCGAGATTGACCATCACGGCAAGGCTCTCGTAACCGCCCCACGAATAGCCGAGACCGAAGATATTGAGGCTATCAAGGAATGCGCGTGCCTTTGGCTTGAACTGCGCCGGATCGTCGACCGCCAGCACAAAGGAGAAAATGCCGCTCGCGCCCTTGAAGTCGCGTTTCCAGATTTCGTGGCCGGGGAAGCTTGGCAGAGCCGGGTGGAGCACGGCGGCGACGTCCGCCCTGCCCTCCAGCCACTGTGCCACAGCAAGAGCGCTTTTCTGGTGCGCATCGAGGCGCAGTCCCATGGTTCGGAGACCCCGCAGGATCTGATAGGAATCATCTGGAGAGACGCAGATACCAAGCGTGATCCTCGCCTCATCCAGTGCACGCCAATAGGTTTCGTTTGCCGAGACGGTGCCGAACAGCACATCCGAGTGACCGGACGGATATTTGGTTGCGGCGTGGATCGAAATGTCAGCGCCGAAATCAAGCGGACGGAAATAGAGCGGCGTTGCCCAGGTGTTGTCCAACGTCACCACGCAGCCGTGCTTGTGCGCAACATCGGCGATGGCGCGAATATCCTGCATTTCGAAGGTGTTGGAACCCGGCGCTTCGGTATGCACCAGCTTGGTGTTCGGCTTGATCAGGGCTTCGATGCCTGCACCGATGGTTGGGTCGTAATATTCCACGCTCACGCCGAGACGGGTCAGCATCGTGTCGCAGAAATGACGGCACGGCGAATAAACCGAATCGACGATCAGGGCATGATCGCCCGCGGACAGGAATGCCAGGAAAGGAACGGTGATTGCAGCCAGACCCGATGGGACAAGAATGGTGCCGGCCGAGCCTTCGAGTTCATCGATGGCGTTGCAGAGTGCATCCGTGGTCGGCGTGGCGCGCGTGCCGTAAGTGTATTTCTGCGCGCGCGTTTCCATCGTCCGGGTGTCGGGAAACAGCACCGTCGAGGCACGCACCACCGGCGGATTGACGAAACCGAAGAAATCCGACGGATCGTTGCCGATATGGCAAAGTTTCGTGTCAGTACCGGCGTTGGCCAGCATCTCTTTTCGGTTCTTCATGGGTGATTTGTACCTTTGCTGAGGGGGTCTTTCGTCCATCATTTGTGACGGCCTACATGCAACCGGTCAAGTGGCGCGAAGTGATGGAATGGTATGTGTAAAGCGCAACCCAAAGCGTTTGCAGCCGGCGATTTTTTATTCATCACCTGCCTCAACGAGCCGAAAACTGCCTCATTTTCAATCGGTTTTAGCAAATTGCCGCTTTTCTGCCCGATTCCAACCATCAACACTTGACCACACATCCATTTACGACTGTGATAGGTCGTTCGCTAACCGGGAGGCCAGCGGACTGGCGAGCAAAACCGTACGCAGTTACGCAACTCGCTGTGAGGCAAAAGACAACAAGATAAGGGTTGGGAAGATGAACAAGAAGATTCTGTCCGCCGCGCTCGGCGCCGCAGTTCTCGGTTTAGGCGCAGCGGCAGCCAATGCCGGCACGCTTGACGACGTGAAGGCGAAGGGCTTCGTCCAGTGCGGCGTGAACGGCTCGAATCTCGCCGGCTTCGGCGCACAGGATTCCTCGGGCAACTGGACCGGCCTCGACGTCGATCTGTGCCGCGCCGTCGCAGCTTCGGTTTTCGGCGATGCGACCAAGGTCAAGTACACGCCCCTTTCGGCAAAGGATCGATTCCCGGCGCTGCAGTCCGGCGAAGTCGACATGCTTGCCCGTAACACCACATGGACGATCAGCCGCGATTCTCAGCTCGGTTTCGATTTCCGCGCGGTAAACTACTACGACGGCCAGGGCTTCATGGTCCCGAAGAGCCTGAACGTGAAGTCCGCTCTCGAGCTTTCTGGTGCTGCCGTCTGCGTACAATCCGGCACCACGACAGAACTCAACCTTGCCGACTACTTCAAGGCCAACAACCTTGAATACAAGCCGGTTGTTTTCGAAAAGCAGGAAGAAGTCGATGCTGCCTACCAGTCTGGCCGCTGCGACGTCTACACCACCGACCAGTCGGGCCTGTATTCGATCCGCCTGTCGCTTTCGAACCCGGCCGACCACGTGATCCTGCCGGAAATCATCTCCAAGGAACCGCTCGGCCCGGGCGTTCGCCAGAACGATTCCAAGTGGTTCGACATCGTGACCTGGGCGCATTACGCCATGGTTACGGCTGAAGAGTTCGGCATCACCTCGGCCAATGTCGATGAAATGACCAAGTCGGCCAACCCGGACATCAAGCGCTTCCTCGGCGAGGAAAAGGACCAGACGATCGGCAAGGATCTCGGCGTTGAAGAGAAGTGGGCCTACAACATCGTCAAGCAGGTCGGTAACTACGGCGAAAGCTTCGACCGCAACGTCGGCGAAGGCTCGAACCTGAAGATCCAGCGCGGCCTGAATGCCCTGTGGACCAAGGGCGGCCTGCAGTACGCTCCGCCGATCCGCTAAGGCGATCGGCACTCGTGGGAAGGCGCGCCTCGGCGCCTTCTCACTGATAATAAATGAAGAAGACAGCCAAAAACGGCTGCGAACAGGGGATAACGCATGGCAGTGGTCGCCACCAACGGAGACGGCGCTGGCCGCCCGGTACAGTCATTTATTTACAATCCGGCTGTCCGGCAGTTTGTCTATCAAGCGCTGACAGTCATAGCGATAGTCTGGATTTTCTGGTTTGCCGGCTCCAACGCCGTCGCGAACCTCCAGAAAGCCAACATGACGGCTGGCTTCGGCTTTCTCAACGGTCGCGCGGGTTTTGACATCGCGCAGACACCCATCAGCTACTCAAGCGACGAATCCTACGGCAGGGCACTGCTCGTCGGCTTCATCAACACTCTGATCGTAGCGGCCTGTGGTATCGTTACCGCCACCATTATCGGCCTTCTGGTCGGCATCGGCCGCCTTTCCAACAACTGGCTGATTGCGCGCCTGACAACCGTCTATGTGGAAGTGTTCCGCAACATTCCGCCGCTCCTGGTCATTTTCTTCTGGTACAAGGGCGTCTTGTCGCTGCTTCCAGATGTGCGGGCCTCTCTCGAGCTGCCACTCTCCATCTTCGTCAGCAACCGCGGCATATACATGCCGGCCCCGGTATTGGGTGAAGGCGACTGGGCGGTACTTGCCGCGTTTATCGTCGGCATAATCGCCTCCGTCTTTTACACGATGTGGGCGAACAAGCAGCAGCTCCTGACCGGGCGTCGGCCGCCGGTTCTGCTGGTCAACATCGCGCTGATCATTGGACTGCCGTTCGTCGTATTTGCCGTCCTCGGCTTCCCGGTGACCTTCGACATTCCGGAACTCGGCAAGTTCAACATGCGCGGCGGCACGGTCATTGGCCCGGAATTCCTGTCGCTCTATCTGGCTCTTTCCTTCTACACCGCTGCCTTCATTGCCGAAATCGTGCGAGCCGGGATCAAGGGCGTGTCGAAAGGGCAGAGCGAAGCGGCATCCGCGCTCGGTATCCGTTCAGGTCTCACGACCCGTCTGGTCGTACTGCCACAGGCGCTGCGGATCATCATTCCGCCGCTGACCTCGCAATATCTCAACCTGACCAAGAACTCGTCTCTTGCGGTGGCCATCGGCTATGCCGATCTCGTGGCCGTCGGCGGAACGATCCTCAACCAGTCCGGTCACTCGATCGAGATCATCGCCATCTGGATGGCTATCTATGTCTCGATAAGCCTCGCGACCTCGCTGTTCATGAACTGGTTCAATGCCAAGATGGCTCTGGTGGAGCGCTGAGATGAGCAACGACACTGTTTCCTACGTAAGAAACGATTTCCTGCCTGCCCTACCCGCCCCGTCGAGCGGCAGCTCTGTTGGCGGCTGGCTGCGCAAGAACCTCTTCGCAACACCGCTCGACAGCCTGATGTCCGTTTTGTTCGGCGTCGTGATCATCTGGTTCGTCGTGTCGAGCGTCGACTGGCTCTTCCTTTCAGCGGTCTGGAGTGGCGACGGACGCGCGGCCTGCGCGACCATCGCCCAGGGCGGCACGCAGCCCGATGGCTGGAGCGGCGCCTGCTGGGCCTATGTCGGCGACTGGTTCACCCAGTTCATGGTGGGGTCCTATCCCCGTGATCAGCTCTGGCGCCCGATCCTGATCGCCATCCTGTTCGTCGGTCTGCTCACAACGATGCTGATCCCGTCTATCCCCCGAAAGGGACTGAACGCGATCCTGCTGCTGGTGGCCCTGCCGATCCTCGCCTATGTCCTTCTGCTCGGCGGCTACTTCGGTCTCAGCCACGTCGAGACGACCCAGTGGGGCGGGCTTATGGTCACGCTGATCCTTTCCTTCGTCGGCATCGTCGTGTCGTTACCGGTTGGCATCCTGCTTGCTCTCGGGCGTCGGTCGAAAATGCCGATCGTGAAGGCGGCATCCGTCGGCTTCATCGAACTGGTGCGCGGCGTACCGCTCATCACCGTGCTGTTCATGGCCAGCGTGCTTCTGCCGCTGTTCCTGACGCCCGGCAACAACATCGACAAGTTCCTCCGTGCACTGGTCGGCGTATCCATCTTCGCCTCTGCATACATGGCGGAAGTGATCCGGGGCGGTCTGCAGGCGATCCCAAAGGGCCAATACGAAGGCGCCGATTCACTCGGCCTGAGCTACGGCCAAAAGATGACCTTCATCATCATGCCTCAGGCGATGAAGCTGGTCATTCCCGGCATCGTGAATACCTTCATCGGCATGTTCAAGGACACTTCGCTGGTGTCGATCATCAACATGTACGACCTGCTGGGCATCGTGAAGGCAAGCTTCGGCGACGCCAACTGGCTGACGCCGGTGACGCCGCTCACGGGCCTGATCTTCGCCGGTTTCATCTTCTGGCTTTTCTGCTTCGGTATGTCGCGTTACTCCGCCTTCATGGAACGACACCTCGACACCGGCCACAAACGATAATTCAGGGAAACACCACACATGGCTAACACGCAACCTGCCAAGATGACCGTCTCCGATACCGACGTGATGGTCGAAATCATCAACATGAACAAGTGGTACGGCGACTTTCACGTGCTGCGCGACATCAACCTCAAGGTGATGAAGGGCGAGCGCATCGTCATCGCCGGCCCTTCCGGCTCGGGCAAGTCAACGATGATCCGCTGCATCAACCGCCTGGAAGAACACCAGAACGGTCACATCATCGTCGATGGCACGGAACTGACCAACGACCTGAAGAAGATCGACGAAGTGCGCCGTGAAGTCGGCATGGTGTTCCAGCACTTCAACCTCTTCCCGCACCTGACCATTCTGGAAAACTGCACGCTGGCGCCGATCTGGGTCCGCAAGATGCCAAAGAAGGAAGCCGAGGAAGTCGCGATGCATTTCCTCAAGCGGGTGAAGATTCCGGAACAGGCCAACAAATACCCCGGACAGCTTTCCGGTGGTCAGCAGCAGCGCGTGGCCATCGCTCGTGCGCTCTGCATGAAGCCGAAGATCATGCTGTTTGACGAGCCGACCTCGGCGCTCGACCCGGAAATGGTCAAGGAAGTTCTCGACACCATGGTCGGCCTTGCCGAAGAAGGCATGACCATGCTCTGCGTGACCCACGAAATGGGCTTCGCTCGTCAGGTCGCCAACCGCGTGATCTTCATGGACCAGGGCCAGATCGTCGAACAGAATTCGCCGGCCGAATTCTTCGATAATCCGCAGCACGAGCGCACCCGGCTGTTCCTCAGCCAGATCCTGCACTGATCTGCAGCCTGAACTTCACAACAAAGCCCGCTGGTCTGTTCGGACCGGCGGGCTTTTGCATTGATGCGTGTGCCTGACTGGAAACGATCTCGGTCAGGGACACCAGGTATCCTGCTTGCCCATGCGGGGTTTGGCCAGACCTTCGGACACAAGGATCGAGCCCAGCGAGCGTCCGTTGCGGGCAACGACACGGGCTCCGCCGGCTTCCTGCCCTCTCAATGACGAAAACTCGAAATCACCGCCATTCAGGAGATCGCGTAACCGCACTTTGGCGGCAAAGCCTTTATCCCGCTCCCGCTGGCAACGGGCGTCTTCAGTCCCAGGCGCAACGATATCGGCAAGCGCGATGCGGGTTTTATGATACCAGAAGGTGTCGCCGCTCGAGACGCAGTTATCCAGGCCCGATGTTCCGCAAAAATAAAACTTGCCGGAAAATCCCTTGCCGAGCAACTCTGCATCCGGCTTGCGCTCATCGGGCGCCGCCGGTTTGGCTGCGACCTGATTGACTGTTGCGCTTCCGACCGCCGCCGGTGGAATCGGGCCAGCGGAGCGCTTCGTTTCCTGTTTGGTTTTTTCCGTGGGTGCCACGGTATGTACCAGTGCCTGTCGTTCCTTACCTTCCGGCTTGTTCGAAGCCTCCGATCGCGAGGCGTTCGGCTGCGGCCTCTCCTTTCCGGAAAGGTATGCCACGACTGGCGCCGGCAGTTTATCGCGGTTGTCATAGGCCGCAATGCCTCCCGCCACGACAAGCAGTACCCCCAGCCAGGGCCAGATGCTGCCCGAGCTCGGCCGGCTCGCAGCTTTCTTGCGTTTGCGCGGCGCGCGTTTCGTCTGGGTGTTGCCTGCCATTGGAGCCTCTCTTCTGCGAGGTGTCACACTCAAAGGGTTTGCTCAAGATTGGTAAATACTTGCTGAACTGTCCCGATATGGAACGCTTCATGCGCAAGTTTCCCAGCGCCGCCATTCCGCGAGCACCGAACATGCCCAAGGAATACCAAACAAGGCCAACCCATTGAGTGTATTGGGCCATCCGTTCTCCGGCTAATAGATAGAAAGGATTATATCCATCGATAGCCCCATCAGGCGGCTTCACAAAGCCGGCAGGAAATGCGCAGATCTGCCTTCACCAGAA
Organism: Shinella sp.; assembly: GCA_003248775.1. GTDB lineage: Bacteria > Pseudomonadota > Alphaproteobacteria > Rhizobiales > Rhizobiaceae > Allorhizobium. The sequence continues at coordinate 54,483 of QFQX01000022.1, forward strand.
ACGGTGGGGAGGAACAATAATATGACAACAAAAACAAATCCCTGTTCAAACAGAGGTCGATGTTCAGGGACATCCACGATGCAGTTTTCGCCGGGATCATACGCTCCTTACAGGGGATAGCGACCGCCGAAACGCGAAGCGCTAAAGGCCTCGCAAAAAACGGAAAGAGACCAAGCCTTTATTGACCGGGCAATTGCCTGGAGTTGGCGTTCGCTCTCTTTCACCCCTTTCACAAAGATGATTCTGCCGCGGACGGCACCGTTCCACGGAGCCTGTTCGTGCGCCGTTGATTCGCTCGTAGTCGGAGGCATGCGATGCGTGCCGCTTGCATCTGCGTCACTGCCGCTCTCACATTGACATCCACGCTCAACGCATCTGCATGGGCCGCCGAGCGTTCAGCCTCGCACCGGGCCGCATTCCTGGAGGAAAAAGCCGCCGCGCTCGCACCCTATGCCTTCGTGCGGTTCTGTGTTGAGACGCCCGGAGAATGCGAACCGAAACATGGCGCAGAGGAGGTGGGCATGAGCACCGATATCGCCATCGACATCGCCTCAATCAACAAAAGCGTCAATCATGGGATTGCACCACGCAACGACAGACGCGGGCGGGATGTCTGGACCTTATCCCCGCGTTACGGCGACTGTGACGACTATGCGGTTACCAAGAGAAGAAAGCTGATAGAGGCAGGCCTCCCCGCCCGCTCCGTCCGGCTCGCCATAGGGCGCACACCGGAGGGCCAAGGTCATGCCGTCGTCATCGTCAGAACAAGCACCGCGGACCTCGTTCTGGATAACCGCAGCGATGCGGTCAAACGGGTGAACGAAGTCGACCTCGTGTGGATCAAGATAGAGTCCGCGGATAATCCGAAATGGTGGTACGCCCTTTGAGGGAAAGTTGGGGTGATGACTGCAACGGCACAAGGCATAAGCCCTCGCGCAGGCCCCATGGCCAAGCTCGATTGAGCAAAGCTCTCGACAAGCGCCCCGCAACTGGACCGTAGATCGCAAGAGGTTCGATCACATGTAAAATGCGAATGCCGAACCAGCTTTAGTCGCACTGAAAACCATTTTCAGTGATAACCGTATCTGTATCAATGACTTATGAGGGTAATTGGCGACCCCTGCAGGAATCGAACCTGCGACAACCTGCTTAGAAGGCAGGTGCTCTATCCAGCTGAGCTAAGGGGCCGTTTATCCCGTCGTTTATGCCCGCCGGGATTAAGGCAGGAAACTGCAACGCGTCCAACCCGGCCTCAGTGGGTCCAGGGCTGCAGACGGTTGAAGCGGAAGTTGTCGGTGTAGGAAACGACCTGACGCTTCGGTTCCTTCGGCTGTATCACGCGATAGTCGATACCTTCACGCTTTGCATAGGCTTCCGCCTGCTCCAGCGTTTCGAACACGAGCTTCACCTGCTGCCGGGTATCGGCAGAACTGGTGTAACCCATGATGGGATCGATCTTGCGCGGAATAGCCTGATCGAATTCGAGGATCCAGACATGGGTCTTCGCCTTGCCGGACTGCATTGCGGTCTTTGCGGGGCGGTAGATCTTCGCGGGCATGGTCGCGTTCAACTCCAGAAGTGACGGCAGGAAGATCCTTTTCCGTCGTTTAATCGTCGTATCTGCCGCAAATCATATGATCGCGGTGAATTCGAACGGCACGATGCAGAGATTCGAAATCAAATAGATCTTTGAATTTCAGCACCTTGGAAAAGTTATCCGCAATACGCGACGATCACTTTCCTGTTCCAAATCCTGAAGTGTTCTGCCCCATTTGACCAGTTCGATCAACCCATATTTTGGGCTACATTCCGCCCGATCCGACTTGAGGATTATGCTATCGCAATCGGAACTAGGAGATCTCCCGATCCTCAAAGAGTCAATGAAAGCCACAGAATGAAAACGGCTGCGTAATTCAGACGATCTGCAGCAGTCCTTGCCTGCAGGAGAAATGAGCCAATCAGTGTTTCAAGCGCAAGCCATAAGGCGAGCATGAACCCACGGCGCTCAGAAGGCACCTTCCAAGCAGTGGAAGCACACCGAACTCCTCAATTATATCAATGAGGAAATGGTCGGAGTGGAGAGATTCGAACTCCCGACCCTCTGGTCCCAAACCGGACCTTGCCACCCCCAGTAGGAGCGTTTCCGGCAGATACCAAGTGAAACCCCGCAGAACATCCACAGAACACTGCGGGGTTTCTCTCACACTGCTCTCACAAAGGGGTGCCGATTCGGCTTACCGGTTGCACTATACCCACGATGCAAGCATTAGCCATGCGAGCAGAACCAGAGCCGCGCCAATGACCACCCTGCCCTGTGGTCGCGCAGCTTCAGCAAGATGTCGAGCCTTAAGCCTGGTCATCACTCCCCTCCCGGCGCAGCTCCTCCCTTCGGAGCCGAAATGCGTTCAGGATGATTTCGGCGATTACGATACCACCAACCCCGAACACGAAACCACCGGCGCTGGCCGAGCTGGCTTCCGAAATCGTGATCAGATGCCCTATCGACCATTCGACGAGCGGCCCACCGACTGGAGCCGTATAGTAGGCCGTCACCGAGCCGACGAACATCTTTCGAAGAAAGGGGTTCCAACCGCCCCATTCCAGCGTCGCGGAAACCGCCGCGCCCGCCACTCCGGCTAGGGCCACATCGCCTTTCGCGCTGGCCAGCCATTCCCAAAAGCTCATTACGGCATCACTTCTTGACCGTGCGAAGCAGGGTGTTCCCGCCCATGTAAAGGCCGGTGTAGATCGTGAAGAGGCCGAGGAATGTCGCCACATCGATACCGATTTCGATCTCGGTCGCAGATCCGGCCGCCTTCAGCGCGGCGTTGAAAACGGGGCGCAGCATGACGTACCAGGCGATGCAGGCCAACATGAGCCACATGCCGGCAGGTCTCCAGCTCCACGTCCACTGGCTTTCAGGGGTGGCCTTCTCCATTTCAGCCAGCATGAGCTTGTTGGTCTCGCGCTGCCGCTCGATCTCGGCAGTGATGATGGGAGACCAGTCGGCCTCGACGCGGTTCACCGCGTCTTCGATCTGCGGCGGAGGGAGATTCGGCAGAGCATCAGGCTCAACGCCGGCCTGACGGGCAATCGCATCGATGACCGTCCCGCCAATGTCACCCGCGGCACCGCCAACATGTTTTTCGAGAATACCCTTTACAACGTTGGCGCCTACCTTCGTTGCTGCACCGATGAGGATGGTTGCCAGCGCCGACATTCAAGCAGCCTCCATTGCCAGAGCGGAATAGGCTTCTTCTCTCGCTGCGGCGGCCCGGCGTCGTGCATTGATCACGATAACCACCGCCACGATTGCAAGGCCGGCGGCACCGATGATGAGAAGCGCGCTGATATCGAGATTGCCGCCGTTGTCGGTCGCGACCGTGGCCGCACCGCCGGTGCTGATCCCGCCGCCCGTCGCGACGGTTTTCTCGGCCTTGGCCGCGTTTGCCGTCGACGTTGCGGCGGCCTTAGCTTCCACGACGGCAGCGGCCTTGATTTCCGTCGCGGTCAGTCCCATCGCGGCCAGTGCCATCGAGACGCCCTTGGCCTCGATGTCTGCGACGCGGCGACCCCAGCCCTTGCCGAACGTCTTCCAGATGGCGAGGGACTGCATGAACGAAAGACGCGCCCGGCAGATCTTCTTGACCGTCTCGGAATGGTCGTTGGACCCGAGCGACGCCTTCAGCCACTTCTTGCCCCGCGAGACCCCGGAATTGACCGAGGCGTCGTAAACAGCCAGGTCAACTCCGGGGTACAGGCTAGGCCCGCCGCATGCGATCCAGTAATTCTGACGATAGATTTCGAGGGCTTCCGGCCGGGTGATCAGCCGCACACTCTGCTTCTTGAGGCCCTTGCCGGTGCGCCACGCGTCATAGACGACCTGAGTGACGCCATACATGGTTGCGCCACCGGGATCATCGGGATGATCACTCCAGCCGCCTTCCCAAGCGGCGGTGATAGGATGGCAGACGTCAAAACGGTCCATGAGTTGGCTCCTTTTTAAGGTGGCCGCACTCATGCGCAGTGGGTTTTCAATACCATGCGCCGAATCTTGCAACAATCCCGGAAAACAGGTAATCAAGACGCTGAAAGCGCATGAGTGCTGATTGTCCTTAACGGAGATTAGCCCTCATGGCTCCCACCACGATTGCCTATGGCGACCCGAAAGCGCAGAAGAAATGGAGCGGCAACCTCTTCGTCACGACGATGGAGAAGAGCTACTTCGACCGGAAGTTCATCGGCGAAAGCGATGAATACTGCATCCAGCGCCTGACCGATCTCGAATCCGACGCCGGCGACACCATTACCTTCGATCTGTCCGTAGAACTGCGTGGCAAGCCGACCTATGGCGACAACCGCCTGCAGGGCCGTGAGGAAAACCTTCGCTTCTTCTCCGATCAAGTTTCCATCGACCAGATGCGCCACGGCGTTTCCGCCGGCGGCAAGATGAGTCGCAAGCGGACGGTTCACAACATCCGCAAGCTCGCCCGTGACAAGCTCAGCGATTACTGGTCCAAGTTCATCGACCAGATGTTTTTCACGTACCTCTCCGGAAACCGCGGCATCAACGAGAACTTTATCGAAGATACTGCCTGGGCTGGTCACGCTGAAAACCCGATCGAAGCACCCGATACCGACCACCTTCTCTACGGTGGCAACGCAACCGGCAAGGCGTCGATCGACAGCGGAGACATCATGTCCCGCTCCCTCATCGAGCGCGCCGAGGTGAAGGCGTCGATGATGGCCGCCGTCGCCCCGGAAAACGCGATGATGCAGCCGTTGATGATCAACGGCGAAAAGCACTACGTCTGCGTCATGTCGAAGTTTCAGGCTCACGACATGCGCACCAATGATCAGGCAGGGTGGCTCGATATCCAGAAGGCGCTTGCCACGTCCGAAGGCCGCAACAGCCCGATCTGCAAGGGTGGCTTGGGCATGCTTAAGAACGTGGTTCTTCACGAGCATCAGGATGTCATCCGTTTCAGCGACTACGGCGCCACCGCGAACCTTCCGGCTGCACGCGCGCTGTTCATGGGCCGTCAGGCCGGGGTCATCGCGTTTGGTGCAGTGGGTGGCTTCCGTTTCCAGTGGACCGAGGAAATGCAGGACCACGGCAACGAGCCGGTCATTTCGGGCGGCCTGATCGTCGGCACCAAGAAGACCCGCTTCAACGAGAAGGATTTCGGCGTCCTCTCGCTCGACACTTACGCCAAGGATCCGAACGTCGCGGCGTAAGCCGCGCCGTCCACCCTTTCACTCACTCAGGAGAGACCGATGTCCCTCATTCAGAGCAAATATGCCAAGGGCATTCTTGGCGCGCCCTATCCCGCATTCGCAGGCGCAGTCGTCGCGCAGCGCTTCGCGCACGTCCTGGCGCTGGCGCCGCTGGCCAACGATATCATCGAACTCGCGCCGCTGTTCGGCAATACCAAGCCGATCGATCTCATTCTCGATGCTGATGATCTCGATTCCGGTACCGCGATCATCATCGATGTCGGCATCATGTCTGGCAAGTGGGGCGAGAACGATGGAGCGCGCACTTGTGGCGCGGAATTCTTCTCCGGCTCCACTCTGCTGCAGGCCGGCGGCGTCGCCCGCCCCATACTCAAGACAGCGTTCCGGATCGCGCCTGTCGGCTACGATCGCTCGATCGGCGTCAAGATTACCACGGCGGCCGGTACGTTCGTGTCGGGGCAGATTGGTCTGACGGTGCTCAGCGCGACGGGCTGAGCGCGCCGCCGTCGTGCATTAACCGGGGGGCCGCGTTCGCGTTGCCCCCTGTTTTGTTTCAACGCGAGGGGAGCACAATGGCACTGATCCAATGCCTGCTTGGTACGAGAGAAACCACCGTCGGTAGCACCACGTACAAGTTCAGCCCGGATGAGAACGGGCGATGTGTTGCTCGCGTCATCAGCCGGCGGCACATTCACTGCCTGATTTCCGCCGGCACCTATGCCGAGGTTTCCGAGACCGGTGAGGATATGGACATGCGCGGCACTCCGGCACCGGCCGAAAGTGCCATCGTTCCGTTTTTAAATGATCAGCGTCACCAGCATGGCAGGCGCGGGCGCAGATGATCAAGGCATCCGACATCATGCGTCGCGCCGCGACGCAGCTGATCGACGAGGATCACATTCGCTGGCCCCTGCCCGAACTGGCTGACTGGATCGGCGAGGCCGTGTCCGAAATCGTCAAGGCCAAGCCATCCGCCTCGAGTAGGTCGATGAACCTCTCTCTGGTCGCGGGCACGAAGCAGAAGCTCCCCACCGATCAGAGGATCATGCTGCTGCTGGACATTTCGCGGAACGTCGAGGGCACCGGCGGTGCTGGCGGTCGCATGATCAAGCCGGTTACCCGTGACAGCCTCGATGCGCTCGAACCGCGGTGGCACGATCCCGCCCAGGTCCCGTTCAAGAAGGAAGTCCGGCATTTCATCTACGACGCCACCGTCCCGCTCGAATACTCTTGCTATCCGGGGAACGACGGCACCGGAATGGTCGAGGCCAACGTCTCTTATCTTCCTCCCAGCGTCGCCGCGCTGATCGGGACAGCCGATCCCACGGACATCGCGACATGGAATGTCAGCATTGGCCTGTCGGATGAATACCAGGCGCCCGTGCTGGACTATGTGATGTACCGCGCCTTCAGCAAGGAAGAGCCTGCATCGACGCCGGGCCGCGCTGCGGGTCATTATCAGGTATTCGCGACATCCATCGGCATCCAAGTCCAGGTCGAGCAGTCCAATTCGCCGAACAGGAGGCGTTGATGGTGACCATGATCGACATCGAAGAGTTTCTGCCGGAGGTGCTGCAATACGCTCCGAACACGAGCGAGCTCGTTGCGCAAACACATATCGTTGCCGTGGCTCGGGAGCTGTGTGACCGCTGCAAGATCTGGCGAGAAACGGATACGTTCGAGATCGTCACCCCTGCGGGTCAGGGTCTCATGTCGATCAGCAATGCGGAGATCGTCTCGATCGAGGAGGCCGATATGGGCGGCGTGCCCATGGAGCCGGTCACCGTCGCATGGCTCGACGAGCACAGACCGAAGTGGCACACCGACACGGCGACTGGCCAAGCGCGCTACGTGACCCAGCTCAATCTGAACACCGTCTCTGTGTATCCACGCCAGTCCGGTGAAATGACGGCGCGTTTTGTGCTCAAGCCTGCGCGCCGAGCCACCGAGCTTCCGGATTTCCTCCTGCAATCCTACTCCGACGAAATCGGGAAGGGAGCTGCGGGGCGCATCCATACCCTCCCCACTGAAAATGCAGTTCCCCAGCTCGGGGTAACGATGACAGCGTGGTTTGAGGAACGCCTGAACAAGCTTTCCACCAAGACGACGCGCGGCCAACAGGGCGCGCCACTGCGTACGAAGGGGCGTTATTTCTGATGGTCGTAAAGTTCACCAACAATGCACGGTCCAGCCTGGCGGCATCAATCACGGCCGATGAAACCTCGCTCCTCATCGCTGCCGGCGATGCCGGCAAGTTCCCGACGCTCGGAGCGGGAGACTGGTTCCCACTGACGCTGGTTAAACCTACAGGCGAGATGGAAATCGTTCGTGTCACCTCCCGTGTCGGCGCGGCTCTGACTGTTACGCGCGCACAGGAAGCTACCATACCCCGCGCATTTGATGCCGGAACCGCGGTTTCATTGCGTCCGACGGCTGGTCTTCTGGCAGAGATTCTTGGTATCGCTCAGGGCGACCATACGCACGAAAAGGCTCAGATCGTTGGGCTTGTTGCGGATCTGGAATCAATCGCGCTGTCGCTTACCGAAATCAACGACAGCTTTTCGGAAATAGCGCCGGTTCTAGACAGCGCCCGGCGCGGCACTCCGATCGGTGGGCTTCAATTCATGGCGACCACGACTGCCCCGCCCGGGTGGATATCTCCGGCTGGGCCGCTGCTATCGCGGACGGAATATCCCGAGCTTTGGGCTCATGCGCAGACATCCGGCATGCTGGCTGCCAGCGATTCGGTCTGGAGCTCATCGGGTCTGTACGGCCTCTTTTCCCCCGGCGACGGCGCCACAACGTTTCGGGCTCCGGATCTACGCGGGCTCTTCCCCCGTGTGTGGGATGCTGGAAGGGGGGTAGACAGCGGCCGCGCGGTCGGCACGTATCAAGGCAGCCAAAACCTCTTACACGGCCACGGTGTCAATGATCCCGGCCACGCTCACGGCGTTGCGGACCCCGGACACTCCCACGGCTATGATGGAACCACTTCCGGATCAGGGTTCGACGCGATTGAGTTGGGCGGCGGTCCGACGGGCGCCAGCAGCGGCCGTATCCATGGCTCCAATACCGGCATCGGAATTTATGGCAGCGGGACGGGCATTTCGATCCAAGCCAGCGGCGGCAGCGAAGCTCGGCCGGGAAACATCGCACTGCCCATCTACATGCGCGCATATTGAGTTGAGGTAGGCAATGAATATCTATCACTATGATCAAACGAGCGGGCAGTTTACCTTCGCCGGGTTCGCAATGCCGAACCATCGAAACCCGGAAAATCCGTTGGTCCCCGCCTTCGCGACGACGATAGCTCCGCCGGATGCGCGTGATGGTTTCGTCCGGATTTTCAATGGCACACAGTGGGCCTATGCGCCGGTCCCTCCCGACCAGGAGACGGAGGGTGAGCCGACCATTTCCATGTCGGACCGCGTCGATATGGAACGCGATGCCCGGATCAACGGTGGTTTCATCTTTGAAGGTGTCCGCTATCAATCTCGTTCGGGAGATCGCGAGAACATCGCCGGTGCAAAGTCTCTCGCGACCGACGCGCTCGCCCTGGGTGCTCCTGAAGGCGATTACACATGGCAGCACCTCCTTGACCCCACCGCCCCGGAAACTTTTCAATGGATCGCCGAGGACAACAGCGAGCACCCGATGGACGCACAGACCATGGTGCGTTTTGGCTATGCTGCCCTCGCCCACAAACAGCGCCTGATCTTCGCGGCCCGGGCAATCAAGAATATGACGCCGATCCCCGAGGATTTCGCCACGAACAATGCTTATTGGTGAGGTCTCATGCCTGTCATAAAGCTCTCGGCTTTCATCGGTGAACAACCTCTGATCCTGCCTCATTTACTGCCCGAAACAGCCGCAACGTCCGCGTGGAACGTGCGCATGGATGATGGAGGGCTGACCCCGATCAACAAGTCCGTGCTGGATGGTGGAATTGCAGTTCCTGGCGCGCAGAGCCTCTATAGGCATGGCGAAGATTGGCTTTCATGGACTGGCAACGTGCATGCGGTTCCCGGCCCTGTTTCTGCCGATCGCCTTTATCTCACCGGCGATGGCGCACCGAAGATGCGCGTTGATGGGGTTGAGTATCCTCTCGCGCTGGCCGCGCCGACAGCTGCTCCAACTGTAACGGTAACCGGTACGGGAACGGGCGACACGGTAAGCCGAACCTATGTTTGGACGTGGGTTACCGACTTTGGAGAGGAATCTGCCCCCTCCCCAACCTCAACTATTATTGACTGGAAGCCAGGTCAGGCGGTCACACTCTCCGGTTTTTCAGCGGCTCCGGCTGGGCGAAATATCACCAAGCAGCGCATCTATCGCTCGCAAACGGGATCAAGCGGCACATACCTCTATTTCATCGCCGAGCGGGCAGCGACGGCTGCGAATTTTGCCGACACGGTGGCAGTAGATGGGTTCAATGAAGCTCTTCCATCTGCCGGCTGGACACCACCTCCGGATAACCTTTCCGGCCTCATATCCATGCCAAACGGGATGATGGCGGCATTCGCCGGTCGTGATGTGTACTTCTGCGAGCCGTGGCGCCCGCATGCCTGGCCCGATCGCTATTCGATGACCTGCGACAGCGACGTGGTCGGCCTCGCGTCGATCGGCTCCATTCTTGTCGTCATGACCAAAGCTCATCCCTATCTCATGTCCGGATCGACCCCGGACACAATGCAGAGCCAGAAGCTCGAGGCGAAGCTTCCCTGCATCAATGCACGTGGTATCGTCGATTTGGGGTTTGCCGTCTGCTATCCGTCGAACCTCGGTCTCGTCGTCGTGCGTGGCGATGGCTCCATCGACATCGTGACGCGCCAGATGTTCAATGCACAAAGCTGGCTGGCGCTAAACCCCAAGACGGCGTTGGGCGCTGCCCACAATGACCTCTATGTGATGTTCTACGAGACCGCGGCTCCCGACGGGGGTATCGTCCGCGGCGCTCTAATCATCAACGTCCAGGGGACGCCGTTCCTGAGCAGATCCTCCGAATACGCCGAAGCGGTGTATTTCAGCGACGAGGATACCGCTCTCTATTTCGTGCCGGCGGGCGATACGAAGATCTATCGGTTCGACGCTCCCACAGGCGCTTCCGAAATCTACTCCTGGCGGAGCAAAGAGTTTCTTCTCTCCCAGCCGGTGACCTTTGGCGCGGTACTCGTCGATGGAGCTCGCGGTGCCAGTTCTGCCGATGCGGCAAACCGGCAAGCTGAAGCCGAAGCCGTCGCAGCGAGCAACGAACAGATTATCGCCGGCGACATGCTCAATGCCGCTTTCAACGAGCATGTGTTCAACCAGTATCCTGTTGGGGGCGATGCTCTTGCTGAAATCCCCGAATATGATCGCGTGACGGTCGGGATCTACGCGGATGGCGTCCTAGTCCGGTCGATCAACACGCTGGGCAAGATAGAGCGCTTGCCGGCGGGCCGGAAAGCCAGAAAGTGGGAAATCGCCATTTCGGGGAACCAGTCCGTTGGGCAATTGCTCATGGCAAGCACCGTCGACGAAATTCGGAGCCAAGGATGACACCTGAAGAACGAAACAGTGCTTCCCGCCTGGCGGAGAAAATCGAAGTTCTCGATGGATCGCGTGCCAGTTCCAAAAAGAGGGCTGCGGTTCGCATCGAGGATGTGGAAACACTCCTGACACTGGCCGCGATCAAAACAAAGACCCTTACCGCCGCGCCAACCATGGCAGATTTCAACTCCCTGCTTTCCGATCTGCGCAACCTGTCAAATGCTGTTCGATCCGTCGGCGCGGCTGTTCAGCGGAAATTAGTATGAGGCAGATTGTATACGGCGATGCTCAAGATCTAATCGCATGGGCGGTCGAGCGCATCGGCGGGTACGAATTTCGCCCCGACGCCAAAGCCATCGGTGTGCAAAGTGATGAACATCTGGTTGGTGTCGTCGTCTTCGACAATCATTCGCCGGGATCCTGCTGTATCAGCGTGGCGTCAGACGGAAGCTCGAGGTGGCTCAACCGCGTTTTCCTGATCCATGTTTTCGCCTATCCGTTCATCCAGCTTCAATATCGTCGCCTGACAGCTCTCATTTCGGAGAGCAACGCACCCTCCATACGGTTCTGTGAAAGCTGCGGCTTTCAACGAGAGGGTATCCTGCGCGAGGGCGCGCCGGGCGGTGAGGATATGCTGGTTTATGGCCTGCTGCGGAGAGACTGCCGGTTTCTGCCCGAGCGTTTCGCTGGAAAAGTCGGGCGTCCCGCGGTATAACAGGCCGATTTCGCGCAGGAGTGCGACCCTCTGTCAAAGAAGGCCGTGCCATGAAAAGCAGCGCATCTGCCCCCGATCCAGATCCGAATATCGGCGTCGCCGCCCTCAAGCAGGCGGAGACCGGTGAACAGTGGCTGTCCTTTGCCAAGGACGCATTTGCCGTTTCGCAGGATCGGCAGGCCGAGCTCGATGCGCTTACCAAGAAGGTTACGGAACAACAGCTCGGACTGGCGACGGATCAGGCGAATTGGGCGCGCGATGATCGCCAGCGGTACGAGGACGTCTACAAGCCGATCGAGGACAAGTTCATCGATACGGCGACGAACTACGCAACGGAAGAGCGACAGGGTGAAGCCGCGGCAGAAGCGCGTGCCGACGTGCAGACCGCTGCAGCGAACGCGCGGCAGGCAACCGAGCGGAACAACGCTGCAATGGGGATCAACCCCAATTCAGGCCGGGCTGCGGGCGTTCAGGCAACCACGGACATGAATATCGCGTTGGCTGAGGCTGGCGCTGCGAACACAGCTAGACAGTCCGTGCGTGACAAGGGGTTGGCACTGCAGGCCGATGTGGTCAATCTCGGCAAGGGCTTGCCCGCGACTGCCGCCGCAGGCGCGGCTGGCAGTGTTTCCGCCAGCGGCACCGCCCTCTCCGGCACGCAGGCTTCCAATGCACAAGCCTTGGCGGCACCCAGCATCGTCTCTCAAGGCTATCAGGGGGCAATGAGCGGTTACGCCGGCATGGGATCGACGCTGAACCAGCAGTATGGCCTTCAGCTCGACGCTTGGCGGACCCAGCAGCAGCTCGATGCACAGAACGCCGGTGGACTGGGTTCCTTCCTCGGCGGCATCACGGGCTTGTTGTTCAAGTCCGATGAGAACGTCAAGCATGATGTCGAGGACATCCCCGAAGGCGCCGGTCTTGACGCTGTTCGGAACATGCCCGTTACCGAATGGACCTATGATGAGGGTGAGGGAGATGGCGGACGTCACGTCGGGCCAATGGCTCAGGACTTCCAGCGCGAGACCGGCAAGGGAGATGGGCGCTCGATCGCTGTTCAGGATGCAATCGGCGTCACTATGAAGGCCGTGCAGGATCTGGATCAGAAGATTGATGCGCTGGCCGATGTGGTCGCCATTGGGCTCGGCCGAGGTGACACCGGACGGCAGAAAAAGAAACAGCCGACCGCGATCGGTATTTCGATGAAGGAAGCTGCATAATGGCGGGAATTGGTATCGGCCTAGGTGGGTTCATGGACGGCTTCACACGCGGCATGGATGCCCGCGCGGCCATGGATGATCGCAAACGCAACAAGGTGCTGCAGGAAAGGCAAGACGCCGAATACAATCGCGTGGTCGGTCAGCGGAATGAAATCGATGCGATCAATTCAGGCGCCCGCGCGGAGTTCGACAAGCGTGTCTCTGCCGGCACCGAAAAGCCCGACAACTTCGACCAGTTCTGGTCGGGCTATGCCCTGCCCAAGCTGAAGAACACGTATCTCTCGCAGGGTAACATGGAGATGGCCGATAAGGTTCAGGCATGGGGTGAAAGCGAAGATGCGAAGGCGGGCGCCAAGTTCGCGATGAGCGCCCTGACCAAGGCGCAGACCGGAGACGTTGCCGGCGCACTGGCGGACGCCACCGAAGCTGGTAAGCGCAAGGGCTATATCAGCCATGGATTTGAGATAAAGGGGCAGGACACGATCGTCGATCAGAACGGCAAGCTTCAGGGCTATCGCCTGTACATGAAGGGGCCGGATGGAAAAGACATCCAGCAGGACCTGCCTCTCGGCCAGGTTCCGAAGATGATCGCAACCTATCTCAATCCGGAAGCGGCTTGGCAGACGCAGGTTGAGGCGCAAGCCGCCGAGACCAAGCGCCAGCAGGAGCTCCAGGACTACAGGGCAAAAAAGGGGATAGATCAGGAGTTCGGCACCGGCAGCAACCAAAAGAAGGCTCGAAGCGATGCCATCGAAACCCTGCGCAAGCGGATGGACGGCGGCCTTGCCGGCGACGAAACGAAGTTCGATGATCTGCCCCGCGAAGAGCAGGAACGGCTTATCGCTACTGAAACGGAGTTGCAGGCCGGACAGCCCGGCACCGGCGTTCCCCAACAACCCGGATCACAACGGTCCGGCCGCAAGGTCCTTGTCGACAAAGCGACGGGTCAGCCCGTTCCGCCGCCGTCGAGCCAGCGCTCCGCCGCCGCTCCTTCCGCCTCTCCCTCCGCCGGAACCGACCGCGCCACGCCTGGCCAGTCGCCGGCGCCGACAGGAAAAGACAACGTCCGCGCACCTGGGATCGTCGATCGTTTCACCCGCGGCATCAGTCGAGAGATGAATATTTTGTCGGGCCGGGAAGAGGCTCCTTCCCGCACCATGTCAGAATCCCAGAAGCGCTTTCTCTTCGGGAAGGCGGCCGATCCGGATTTCGACGCCAGGGAGCAGATGGGCATCAACCTCCGTCCGCAGCATGGCAGCCTTCGGGACCGCTCCGCTCCGCAGCAGTCTGGCAACGACGAGGTTTCCAGCCTCATACAGGAATCCGACGCCGCCATCTCCGACGGCCAGCAGCCCGAGCGCGTCGCGGAAGGCCTGTTGCAAAACGGCATCCCGAAGGAGCAATGGCCTACCTCGCTCCGTGAAGCGTTAGGCCGGATCGACATTCATCGCATCCATATCATGGCTGCGATGAGATGAATGACGCCTTGGAAGTGGACGATCCT
>QFQX01000023.1 GCA_003248775.1 Shinella sp.
AAGTGTGCAGCGGTTTTGCGGCAACGACATGCGATGAAACAAGGACTTAAAGCGCCACGTGCGAATCTGAAAGATCGCGCCGCGCTTTAAGATCGGCTGGTCAGTCCACGAGCCGGAATTCCAGCATCACCGTCCGTTGCAGGATCGAATGATTATCGTCCGAAACGAGGATGACATGCGTCGATCCGTCCGAGGCGACGAAGGTGGCCAGACCTTCCATGTTGTCGATCTGGGAAGATCCATTAGCCTCGAGAATGACCTCGCCCTCGACGATGGCGCCGGGCTTCAGGCTTGCGCCATCGATCCGGCGTAACCTCATCGCAACGCCCGTGGCGATGGTGAACCGGCGCTCCAGCAACAGCAGGTCGCCATCGGGAAGAAAATCCCCGTCAGTAACGTCGAAGCCGTCATAGGGCACGACCCGGAAGCCACCCTTCAGGGGACCGTCGAGAATACCGGCAAAAAGATTGCCATCGCTATCGACGCTCTTTTCGGCGATAACCACCAGACCACCCTTCAGAGGACCGTCAAGCGGCGCTGTGACCAGCGTCTCGATTCCGCCATTGCTGCGTAGTTTGCCGACAGGAAAAGGCAGCGGCAGAGCCAGCCGGAAAGGCCGCGAGGTCTCGATAGCGGAAAGCGGGGAATAACCCGTGACACGATGTATCTGCTCGAAGCTTACAAACGCTTCATCTCCACGCAAGGCGAGGCTTTCCGCATCGACAGTGCGCTTCGCCGCCGAACTGCGACCGGCGGCATCCAGCATTGGTGCAATGGTAACGTCGTCGAGGCCGGCAAGGCGACCATCCGCCCCCCTGCTGATAGAACCCGTCAGCCAATGGCCGGTATCGAGAACGCCGATGAATTTCTTCCCCCCATTGGTCAGCCTGATCGACGACCACGCTCCAAAAAGCCGTTCGGAAGACGAGAGCTCCAGCCCGCCGAGAAACTCCAGCGAGCCGAAACGCGTATCGGTCGAGCCGGGGCGGAAGGTGGCGATCGATGTCGCCTTGATCGGCGCGGCCACGATCTCGCTCGCAGCGCCGACATCACCCCAGCCAACGGAAATGCCGATCAATGCGGCCGCGAGCAGGCGGCCAGACCGAACTCTTCCGACCCGCACGCTTTTAGCCGGCACGACGCATGCGACTGCCGCGCTTGCTGCCGCCTTCGCTCTGATCCTCGAAAAGTGCTGCAAGCTGTTCGGTCATCGCGCCCGCCAGTTCGTCGGCATCGACGATGGTGACGGCCTTGCGATAGTAGCGTGTCACGTCGTGACCGATACCGATGGCGAGAAGCTCGATCGACGAACGCGTCTCGATCTGCTCGATCACGGCGCGCAGGTGTCGCTCCAGATAGTTGCCCGGATTAACCGACAGCGTCGAGTCATCGACCGGCGCACCGTCCGAAATCATCATCAGGATCTTACGCTGCTCCTGCCGAGCCGCCAGCCGACTGTGAGCCCACATCAGGGCTTCGCCGTCGATGTTCTCCTTGAGAAGGCCTTCGCGCATCATCAGGCCGAGATTGCGGCGCGCGCGGCGCCACGGCGCATCGGCCGACTTGTAGACGATGTGGCGCAGGTCATTGAGACGGCCGGGTGTCGGCGGCTTGCCGCTTGCCAGCCACTTCTCCCTCGACTGACCGCCCTTCCAGGCCTTGGTCGTGAAGCCCAGGATCTCGACCTTGACGCCGCAACGCTCGAGCGTGCGGGCAAGAATGTCGGCGCAGGTGGCTGCAACGGTGATCGGCCGACCGCGCATCGAACCGGAATTGTCGATGACCAGCGTCACCACGGTATCGCGGAACTTGGTATCGCGCTCCCGCTTGAAGGACAGCGGCTGCATCGGGTCGATCACCAGACGGGTGAGCCGGGCGCTATCGAGATAGCCTTCTTCCAGATCGAAGTCCCAGGAACGGTTCTGCTGTGCCATCAGGCGGCGCTGAAGCCGGTTTGCCAGCCGCCCGACGGCACCCTGCAGATGCGCAAGCTGCTTGTCGAGGAAGGCCCTGAGGCGGTCGAGTTCGGCCTCGTCGCAAAGCTCTTCCGCGGTGATGACCTCGTCGAACTCCTGAGTATAGATCCGGTAGTCGACCTTCTCGTTGAAATCGTCGAAGGGGCTTGCAGGGCGGCGCATCTCGCCGGGTGTTTCGGAATCGTCGTCGCCTTCATCCGACATGTCGTCGTCGGAGATTTCGGCGCCGTCCATCTCGCCGTCTTCCATCTGCTCCTGCGAGGCTTCGCTTTCCTCGGCGGGAGCGGATTCAGAACCGGCTTCCTCTTCGGCGTTTTCCTGCTCTTCCTCGTTGCTGCGCGGCTGATCCTCGTCGGTGGACTGGTCGTCCTCGCCCTCCTCCTGGTCCTCGCCGACATCCTCAGCCATTTCCATGGCCGAGAGCATGTGACGGATGACCTTGGCGAAGGCCTGCTGGTCGTTGATCGTCCCGTTCAGCT
The DNA here is from genome assembly GCA_003248775.1 of Shinella sp. Classification (GTDB taxonomy): domain Bacteria; phylum Pseudomonadota; class Alphaproteobacteria; order Rhizobiales; family Rhizobiaceae; genus Allorhizobium. The sequence continues at coordinate 2,456 of QFQX01000023.1, forward strand.
GATCGAGGCTGGAGCCCGCCTTCTCCATGATGAAGGGGCGCCAGAGATCGAGAACCTTGCCGGCGCTGGCAGGCGGCTTCTCGCCCGTCAGTTTCTCGCGCACCAGCATGGCAACGGCCTCCTGGATCGGAGCATCCTCCTGCCGGCTGATGCCGGAGAAATTCGCCTTGGCGTATTTCTCCGCATGCATGGCGCTCATATTGGCGGCCATGCCGCTCATCCTGAGCGCACCGATGGATTCCACGCGCGCCTGTTCCACGGCGTCGAAGACGGCACGGGCATCCGTGCCCTGCGGCGCCATGACGGCATGGACCTTCTGGTCGTGGCAGGCGATGCGAAGCGCCATGGAATCCCCGAGACCGCGGGTCACGGCCAGCTCATGGGCCGTCGGCCGCTTGGAGAGTTCCGGCAGGCGCACGCGCTCGCCGGCGAGGCCGGGTCGCTCGTTGGCGAACACCACCTCGACTTCCGCACTGCCGGCAACCGACCGCACGCAGCCGGTTATCGCCCGCCGCATCGGTTCGGTATCAACGCCCACGCCGGGCTTCGCATTCACATTGTCGCCGCGACCTGCCATTCCGATCGCCTTCTTACGCGCCTACAACGATGTTGGCGGCGCTCTCCTTGAGTTCGACACCGAAGGCGCGCTGGTACTGTTCGGCCACCAGCGTACGCTCGAGCTCGTCGCACTTGTTGAGGAAGGTCACGCGGAAGGCGAAGGCCACATCACCGAAGATCACGGCGTTTTCCGCCCAGGTGATGACGGTACGCGGGCTCATGACGGTCGAAAGATCGCCATTCATGAAGGCGGCACGCGTGAGATCCGCAAGGCGAACCATGCGCGAAACCGTGTCACGGCCGGTGTCGTTGCCTGCAAAGGCCTTCACCTTGGCGAGAACGATATCGACTTCCTTGTCGTGCGGCAGGTAGTTCAGCGTGGTGACGATCGACCAGCGGTCCATCTGCGCCTGGTTGATCTGCTGGGTGCCGTGATAGAGGCCGGTGGTATCGCCCAGGCCGACCGTGTTGGCGGTCGCAAACAGGCGGAAAGCAGGGTGAGGACGGATGACCCGGCTCTGGTCGAGCAGCGTCAGGCGACCGGAGGATTCCAGCACGCGCTGGATGACGAACATGACGTCCGGACGGCCGGCATCGTATTCGTCGAACACGAGCGCGACATTGTGCTGGTAGGCCCAGGGCAGGATGCCGTCCTTGAATTCGGTGATCTGCTTGCCGTCTTTGAGAACGATGGCGTCCTTGCCGACGAGGTCGATACGGCTGACATGGCTGTCGAGGTTGACGCGCACGCAAGGCCAGTTCAGCCGGGCTGCGACCTGCTCGATATGGGTCGACTTGCCGGTACCGTGGAAACCGGAAACCATCACGCGGCGGTTATGGGCAAAGCCTGCAAGAATGGCAAGCGTCGTCTCGCGGTCGAAGAGATAGTCGGGGTCGAGATCCGGCACATAGGCATCTCCCTTGCTGTAGGCCGGAACGCGCAGGTCGGTGTCGATACCGAAGACTTCGCGGACCGACACAGTCGTGTCGGGGAGATTGGTAATATCAAGTTCAATTTTGCTCATCGTGTCTCCATGCCGGACGCCCCGGACCCGGCCGCATAAAAATGAAACTTCCTGCCAAGCTTCGGATTAACAGAAACCAGCCTGCTTTAACAATTGATACGCCTGAATGACAGCGCGAAAGCGCTCTTCCGAACCACGGTCGCCGCCATTTGCGTCAGGATGGTGTTTTTTTACAAGCTCCTTGTAGCGGGTCTTGATCTCCGCGGGAGAGGAATTGCCGGGAAGCCCCATCGTATCGAAGGCTTTGGCCTCCAGACTTTTCAGTTTTCGCAATTGCGGCTGCAAGCGCGGCCCATTGCCGCGGCCCTGCTGTACGAAACCGAAAGGGTCCTTCATGCGGGCCTGGGAGGCCGCAGAACCCGACCGCGCCGTCGAATGCAGCGGGCTTGCGCGCGCAGCCTTGTTGACCCCGACCGTCCAGGTCGGGCGATGCCCGGTAATCGCTTCCTTCTGGTAGCGCGCGATTTCCCCGTCCGAAAGGCCGGAGAAATAATTGTAGCCCTTGTTGTATTCCTTCACGTGCTCAAAGCAGAACAGGAAAAACTGGCCCTCGGCATTGCGACCGACAGGCGCGCGATGCGCGCCCGGCTTGTCGCAGCCGTCCCACTGACAGGTCGCAGGTGCGGGCTCGGCTTCCGGCGCTTTTTTCCGCTGCGTCCGGATCCGATCGAAATATTTTGAATCGAGTTTCATCCGGTGATTATGGTGCCTCCGGCAAATGACGACAAGAATTGACAAACGCGAATGTTCGGAGCTTTGTGGGGGCTTTTTCGAGGACTGCCGAAGCAGATTGGGAAAGCATGGCCATACGCACCACAATTGAGGCGAAACTGCGCGCGGCCTTTTCGCCGGAACGGCTCCTGGTGATTGACGAGAGCGCCCAGCATGCCGGTCATCAGCCTGACATCACGGGCACGGGCGAAACCCACATGCGGGTAAGGATCGTTGCCGCCGAATTCAACGGCATGTCGAGGCTTGCCCGACACCGGGCGATTACGGAACTGCTCAAGCCTGAGCTAGATGCAGGCCTGCATGCGCTGGCAATAGAACCAGCCGCACCGGGCGAAGCGACCCGCTGGTAACCGCCAGACGATCCATTACCGTGGGCCATTATCGTGGGAACGAACTCCAGATGGGCCCGCGAGGGGGTCATTTCAAGCGTTATTCGGCTTTCGCGGTATCCTCGACAGGACGAATCCTGAGCTTGGTCAGGCGGTTCTTCTCACGCTTCATCACGATAAAACGCTTGCCGTGGAACGTGAACGCCTGACGTTCCTCCGGGATGGATTTTGATTCGTGGATGACGAGGCCGGCGATCGTCGTCGCCTCCTCGTCCGGCAGGCTCCAGTCGAGCACGCGATTGAGGTCCCGGATCGGCACGGAGCCATCGACCACAATCGAGCCGTCCGCTTCCTGCCGAACACCCTGGATCTCCAGATCATGTTCATCGGCAATGTCGCCGACGATTTCCTCGAGGATATCCTCAAGCGTCACGATGCCCTGCACTTCGCCATACTCATCGACGACCACGGCGAAATGCACCTTGCGCCGCAGGAAGGCGCCGAGCTGATCCCGAAGGCTGGTAGTATCGGGCACGAACCACGGCTTCTGCGCAATCGCGGTAATGTCCAGCTTTTCCGGATCGACACCGGGCTCGGCAAGCGTCCGCAACAGGTCCTTGGCATGCACCACGCCGACGATATTTTCCGTCGATCCCCTCCACAGCGGCATGCGCGTGTAGGGGCTTTCCAGAACAGCCCGAACGACTACCCCCGGCGGATCGTCCACATTGACGCCCCGCATGGCCGTGCGATGCCGCATGACGTCGGAAACTTCGAGCTCATCGAGTTCGAAGAGACCGCTCAGCCGGTCGCGCTCCGGCCTGTCGGAGGAGGCTTCGCGATGAACGAGCTGAAGCGCCGCGTGAAGCTCGTCGGAACTGGCGAGCGTCAGCGTATCTTCCGAAAGGCGCGCACCGGTGGTACGCAGGAGGCTGCGGATCAGCGCATTGACAGCGCGCGACAGCAGGCCATTTCCCGAGGTCATTTCTTGCGCTTTTCCTCCAGGAAACTGACAACCTCGGAGGCAGGCACATCGTCGGCGACGAAGGACTGGCCGATGCCGCGGGTCAGTATGAAGGTGAGCTTGCCGCCCTTGACCTTCTTGTCCTGCGCGATGGCATCCATCAGGAATTCGGTCGATGGCAGCTCGCCCGGAATCTCATCGATCCGGGTCGGCAGGCCAACCGCCTTGAGATGGGCCTCGACACGCCCGGCATCATCCGGGCTCGCCAGATTGAGCCGCGCGGAGAACTGGTGCGCCAGCACCATGCCGATCGAGACGCCCTCGCCATGCACGAGGCGGCGGCTGTCGTATTCGGTTGCAGCTTCCAGCGCATGGCCGAAAGTATGTCCGAGGTTCAAAAGCGCCCGGCGACCATTCTCCCGCTCGTCGGCGACAACCACATCGGCCTTCGCCTGACAGCTCGTCGCAATCGCCTCGATGCGGGCCGCACCGCCGGAAAAGACTTCCTTCCAGTTCTTCTCGAGCCATTCGAAGAAATCGGGCTTGTCGATCAGGCCGTATTTGGCGACCTCGGCATAACCGGCGCGAAATTCGCGTTCGCTCAGCGTATTCAGCACATCGGTATCGGCCAGCACGAGGTCGGGCTGGTTGAAGATGCCGACAAGGTTTTTGCCGTGGCGCGTGTTGATCCCGGTCTTGCCGCCGACGGAGCTGTCGACCTGCGACAAAAGCGATGTCGGGATCTGCACGAAACGCACGCCGCGTCGGACGATCCCCGCCGCAAAACCTGTGAGATCGCCGATGACGCCGCCGCCGAGCGCGATGACCGTATCGTTGCGCTCGATGCGCGCCTCCAGCAGGACGTCGCAAACCGTGGTGAGGCTGTCGAAGCTCTTGGTCTTCTCTCCCGGCGGCAGGCTGAGCGACACGGCTTCGATGCCATCGGTCTGCAGGCTGTCCATCAGCGGGTCGAGATAGAGTTTACCGACATGCTCGTCGGTGATGATGGCCGCCTTGCGCCCCTTGATTCGCGTCGAGATCTCGCCGCCGGCGCGGCCGATCAGGCCGGGTCCGATCAGAATGTCATAGGCGCGCTCGCCGAGCGGAACATGCACCAGCCGTTCGGTATTGTCTGAACTAGTCATTCTTGCTTGCTGCCTTTGCGGTATGGTCAATGATCGCCGTCAGAACCTCGTTGGCGATGATCTCCTTGCGCACGTCACGCGACAAGACGGAGATATCGGCCAGCGCATAGACCGGGTAGCGTTTCTGCATCAGGTCTTCCAGCGTCTTCTTCGGATTTTCCGTCTTGAGAAGAGGCCGGTGATCGCGCTTGTTGACCCTTTCCCACAACACATCGAGATCGGCGTTGAGCCAGAGCGAAATGCCGCCCTTCTCGATCTGCCTGCGGGTCTTTTCATTGATGAAGGCGCCGCCGCCGGTGGAGACCACGCGTGGCCCGGATTTCAGCAGGCGCTTGATCACCCGCGTCTCGAGTGCACGAAACTCGTCCTCGCCATAGGCGGCGAAAAGCTCGCTGATCGTCATGCGCGACACACGCTCGATTTCCACGTCGGTATCGACGAAGGGCAAGCCGAGCTGCCCCGCGACCATGCGGCCGATCGCGGATTTTCCAGCGCCCATCAATCCGACGAAGACGAGATTGCGGCGCCCCAGTGCGGCCCGGGCACGCTCGCCCAAAGTCGGGACATCGGGAAAAATCGTATCGGTCATAGGCCTGTTCGCAAGTGTTTTAACACGGTATTTACAAATGCAGGGCAAGCGTCAAGCCATACGCATGAAGGAAAGCGATGGCCGCGCGCCTTGCAATGCGCAGGATGCGTCGTCATATCAGCTTTCGGCCTGCTCCAAGGACGATGCCATGCCTACCTTGCTCCGTTTCGCTTTCTTCTGCGCCACTGCCGTCGCGATCGTCTACGGCATCATGTGGTCGCTGGTGGTATTCGTCGAACCCCGGGAACGGGATGTCACCGTTCGCATCCCTTCCGAGCGGGTCAATCCGCCCATACAATAACCAGCGGAGGCCGTCTTGTCCGATTTGAGCCGGGCCCGCATGGAGGCCTTCCTGGAGATGATGAGCGCGGAGCGCGGAGCCGCCGCCAACACGCTGTCGTCCTATGAGCGCGATCTCGACGACCTCCACGACTTTCTAAGCTCACGGAAGATCGGCCTCGATGCGGCCGACCAGCAGACGCTTTCCGCCTATCTCTCGGATCTCGCCAAAAGGGGATACGAGCCGACGTCTCAGGCCCGCCGCCTCTCCACCATGCGGCAGTTCTACAAGTTTCTCTATGCCGAGGGCCTGAGGGGCGACGATCCGACGGCCATTCTCGACTCTCCGAAGAAATCGCGGCCTCTCCCCAAGACGCTTTCCGAAGACGAGGTGAGCCGGTTGCTCTCGCTCGCCGAGCAGGAGGCGGCCCTTGCCGGTCCCGGACACCTGTCGCGACTGCGCATGCTGGCTCTTCTGGAACTGTTGTACGCCACCGGCATGCGCGTCAGCGAACTGGTAGCCCTGCCGGTCAAGGTTCTGGCGCAGGAAGGCCGTTTCCTGATGATCCGCGGCAAGGGAAACAAGGAAAGGCTGGTGCCGCTTTCCAAGGCCGCAATCGCCGCGGTCTCCCGCTATGGCGAACAACTTGCTGCGGAAACGGACGGCGAAACCGGCCCCTTCCTTTTCCCCGCAGCGAGCAAGGAAGGCTATCTCCCCCGGCAGGTCTTCGCCCGCGACCTCAAGGATCTTGCGATGAGGGCCGGCTTGAGGGCGTCGGCCATTTCTCCCCATGTGCTGCGCCACGCCTTCGCCAGCCACCTCCTGCAGAACGGTGCGGACCTGCGTGTCGTGCAGGAATTGCTGGGTCACAGCGACATTTCCACCACACAAATCTACACGCATGTGCTGGATGAAAGGCTTCAGAAGCTGGTCCAGACACATCACCCCCTTGCAAAACAGGCCAAAAACCACGATTAGAGCCTCGGCTCTCCAGACTGGCAATGCCAGCGCCCGGCATTTCACAGGCGTTTGAATGGCCAGGGCAGAAAGATCGGAACGGATTTCATGCACAACTATCTCGACTTCGAAAAGCCAATCTCCGACCTCGAGGCAAAGATCCACGAGTTGAAGAAACTTGCCGAGGAAGACCAGAGCATCGACACCTCCGAGGAGATCGGTCGACTGGAGGCCCGTGTCGGCGAGGCCATGGTGGAGATCTATTCCAAGCTCAACCCCTGGCAGAAGACACAGGTCGCGCGCCATCCGCAGCGTCCGCACTTCATCGACTATGCCGCACGGCTATTTACTGAATTCACGCCGCTTGCCGGCGACCGCAAGTTTGCCGAGGATGCCGCGATCCAGGCCGGTTTCGCCCGCTTCCGCGGTCAGCCCGTCGCCGTGATCGGCCAGGAAAAGGGTAACGACACCAAGTCCCGCCTCAAGCACAATTTCGGCAGCCCCCGTCCGGAAGGCTACCGCAAGGCCATCCGCATCATGGAAATGGCCGACCGCTTCGGCCTGCCGGTCGTCAGCCTGATCGACACGGCCGGTGCATATCCCGGCGTCGGGGCCGAGGAACGCGGCCAGGCGGAGGCCATCGCCCGCTCGACGGAAATGTGCCTTTCGCTGCACGTGCCGATCATATCGGTCGTGATCGGCGAAGGCGGCTCCGGCGGCGCGATCGCAATTGCCACCGGCAACCGCGTCTACATGCTGGAACACGCGATCTATTCGGTCATTTCGCCGGAAGGTGCGGCCTCCATCCTCTGGCGCGATTCCACTCGCGCCAAGGAAGCGGCAACCAACATGAAGATAACCGCCGACGACCTCAAGGCGCTCGGCGTCATCGACGGCATCATTCCCGAACCTGTCGGCGGCGGCCATCGCGATCCCCAGCGGGTCATCGACACTGCCGGCGACGTCATCGCTGGCGCCCTCGCGGAGCTTTCGGGCCAGCCGGGAGACAAGCTGCGCAACGACCGTCGTCAGAAATTCCTCAACATCGGGCGCAATCTCTGAGGCTTGTAGTGCAGATCGGCCACAATGCTGCTGCTTTGCAGCAGTACCGGCGTCCACATACTGGTCGGGCTGGCGCCTTTGGTTTATGATTTGTAAAGATTGAAACCATAAATTGGCAGCATGGCGCTTTCCGGCGAAAGCAGACGAAAGCACTTGTATCTTTTTCGAGATGAGCCGTCCGGAATGCGTTGGAAATCATCTGTCCTCGTTTTGACCATGGCCGCACTGCTGGCCGGTTGCACAGTCAACGAAACGCTTGAAACCGTCGATCTGTCCCAGGTCAAGGACAAGGTAGACCATCCGCTTTCGCCAAAGATCCTCGCCGACATGCAGGCGAAGGGCATGGAGCGCAACTCGCCGATCGCCATCCGCATCTTCAAGGAAGAAGGTGTTCTGGAGATCTGGAAGGCGAAGACGGACAACCGGTTCGAGAAGATCAAGGAATACGCCATCTGCGCCTGGTCCGGAAAACTCGGGCCGAAGATAAAGGAAGGCGACCGGCAGGCACCGGAGGGCTTCTACCCGCTTTCGCCCCAGCATCTGAATCCGAATTCCAAGTATTACCTCGCCATCAACACCGGCTTCCCCAACCGCTACGACTCCGCCAACGGCCGTAACGGCACGAACCTGATGATCCATGGCGCCTGCTCGTCCGCCGGCTGCTATTCGATGACGGACGAACAGATCCTCGAGATCTACGCCTTCGCCCGCGACGCTTTCAAGGGCGGTCAGCAAACCATCCAGCTGCAGGCCTTCCCCTTCCGAATGACCGCGGAAAATATGGCGCGCCATCGCGCCAGCCAGCATTTCGAGTTCTGGCAAATGCTGAAAGCCGGTTACGACAATTTCGAGGTGACCAAGCGTCCGCCCGAAGTTGCCGTCTGCGACAAGAAATACGTCTTCAACCAGCAGGTGGAAGGCGGCAAGGGTATCAGCGCCGGTGCGGCTTGCCCGCCCATGTCGACACCGCCAGCGCTCGAGATGGCCCTTAATTCCTACAACAAGACCTATCAGCTGGCCTATGACAAGGCGCTGAAGAAGCTCGGCGACAAGGTCTGGTACGATCCGACCGAGGCCGAGCGCAAGGCGATCGTCGCCAACCAGCGCAAGGGTCACGACCTTGCCTATGCACCGACTGGTTCGTCCCTGAAGGCCGGAAAGCTGGTCTCGCTGGAGGACGCCGAGAAGATGCAGGCCGCGCAGTCAACCGCGCCGACATCGGCGCCTGCTGCGATTGCCCGCATGGCGGCTGCAACATCGAGCCAGAGCACGCCCGCCCCGGCGAATACCCAGCAGCCACCGCTGCAGACCGCAGCAGCAACTACCGTTGCAGCCGCGCCGCAGGGCGCGCAGGCCGCCGTTCCCGTACCGCAGCCAAATCCGCTGACCGCGGCAGCGGCAACGGACGCCACTGCGCCGGCACAGGAAACCGCTCAGGCTGAAAAGAAGCCGTTCTGGAAGTTCTGGCAAGCGCAATGAGCGAACCCGTGGTCTATGACCTCAAGGGGCTGAAATGCCCTCTGCCGGTCCTCAAGACCCGTCGCCGGATGGCCGATCTGGTCGCCGGCACCGAACTCACCATCGAAACCACCGACCCCCTGGCCGTAATCGACATCCCACACTTCTGCCATGAAGACGGACATGACCTCCTGGAAAGCATCAAGATCGACGGTGGCCACCGCTTCCTGATCCGCAAGGGCGAAGAACGCTAAGGCGGTAGCACTCAGATCTTCAGGCCCGGAATGGCCAGCGGGTTATCTTCCAATGCGGCCCTGTCCGGCCGGTCGATCGCGGGGCGTCCGGTAAACGCATCGAACAATTCCCGCACGTAGGTTTCCGGAAGATCCTTGGTGATCAGCACCAGACGGGTGCGCCGGTCGGACGGATCGGGCCAGGCCGGCAGGCGAACCGGCGGTGGGAAGATCGACTGCACCCCATGCAGGACCACCGGACAATCCGGCCTGTCGGTCAGCGCCACCACCGCCTTCATACGTAAAAGCTTCTCTCCATGGGCCGAACGAAGAATGTCGAGAAACATCTCCAGCGCCATCGGATCGATCGGCCGGTCATGAATGATCGAATAGGACCGGATGTCATCACCGTGCCTGTTCACATCGTGGTGATGATGGTACCCATGATGGCGGTGATGCCCATGGTCATGGTGATGTTCGTGACCTTGGTGCTCATGTTCGTGATGGTCATGGCCGTGGTCATGCTCCGCCGCTATTTCGTCCTTCAACCAGCGATCGACATCGGCGATCTTCGTCGCCGGATCGTAGAGCCCGTTAACGAGAACCTCGGCCTTTCCGGCCTCTTCGCTGTCGCCATCGGTGATGACGGCGCGAGGATTGAGTTCCCTCAGCCGGGTGACAAGTGCGTCGATCGTCGTGGCGTCTACGAGCGTCTTTTTCGTCAGGAGCAGCCGGTCGGCGACCGACGCCTGTCGCAAGGCTTCGGAGAAACCTTCAAGCGTTTTCAGGCCATTGACCGCATCGACGACGGTTATCACGCCATCGAGGTCGAAATGCTGGCTGATCGCCGGATGTCCCATGACGGATTGCATGACGGGTGCCGGATCGGCAAGACCGGTCGTCTCGATCACAACCCGCGAGATCGGTTTCAGCTTTCCGGTCTGCATGCCATCGATCAGCATGGCGAGCGTCTCGACCAGTTCGCCGCGCACCGTGCAGCAAAGGCATCCATCCGCAAGTTCGATGACCGAGTCATTCGAGGCCTCGACCAGCATGTGGTCGATTCCTACCTCGCCGAACTCGTTGATGATGACGGCGGCGTCCTTCATCGCCGGATCCTTCAGGATCCGATTGAGAAGCGTCGACTTTCCGGCACCGAGGAAGCCGGTGATGATCGAGACCGGAATACGGCCTTTTGCAAGCGACATGGTATCTCTCGAAATCAGAAGGTCGGCCGCGGCTTCGGGATCGGCACGTTGGCGATTTCCGCGACATCGGCACCACCGGGCTTCGTGGCCGCGGGTTCGCTGCCAGGGAGAAGACCCGCGAAGACTGTGCGCGGCGGCCGCCCCATTTCGTGGATATAGGGCGAACGCAGCTTCATGCGCCCGGCCTCGTCACGACCTTCACTGCGCTCTACCCGAGCCTTAGGGTTGCAGACTTCCGCGCTGATGTCGGTTACGCCACCGGAGACATCGCCATAGGGCTGCATCGTATCGAGACGCGGGCCGGAACCGCCCGATGTCGTCAACGCTTTCTGCAGCAGTTCGGCCGAAACGTCGGCGCGCCCGCCAAGACTGTCGGCACCGAGAACGACGGACACCACGGTCCGGCCATTGCGAGTGGCCGAGGAAACCTGGTTGAAGCCGGAGGCACAGATATAGCCCGTCTTCATGCCGTCCGCGCCGTCGAAACGGCCGATCAGCAGGTTGTAGTTAGGATATTCCTTCTTGCCGGTATTGATGCCTTCCAGCGAGAAATAGCCGGCATATTCCGGAAACTGCCGCCGCAACGCAACCGCCAGGATCGCAAGGTCACGCGCCGTCGTATACTGGCCCTTGCCCGGCAAACCGTTGGGATTGATGAAATGCGAAGAGGTCATGCCGAGGCTCAAAGCATCCGCGTTCATGCGAGCGACAAAGCCATCGAGCGACCCGCCGACCCGCTCGCCGATGGCAACCGCGATGTCGTTCGCCGACTTGACCAGCATGATCTTCAGCGCGCTGTCGAGCGTCATTTGAGCGCCCGGCTTGTAATACATCTTGCTTGCCGGCTGATCGGCAGCGATCTTGCTCATCGTCACGATGCTTTCCAGCGAAACCTCGCCGGCTCGGATCGCCTTGAATGTAGAATAGGCGGTCATCATCTTGGTGAGCGAAGCGGGATACCATTTGCGAAATGCATCCTCATGCTCGATCACCCGGCCAGTGGCGACGTCGACCACCATCGTCGGATTGGCATGGGAGAGCGTCGGAAACGCCACTGTCAGCGCACAGAAAAAGGCTGCCAGCTTACGGCTGCTCAACTGGGTCTTCTGCACGGTGGAATACTTCGTCGACACGATCAGTCCTCTTAGGATGCGGATGAGTCTCGCAAATGGCAATTATTTGCCCTATGACTTCAAGCAATGGCAAAGCCCATTGAATACGTCAATCTTGAGGCGCGCATTCCCGCGCCAGTCCAAGCAATACTCTGAAATCGTCGAGCAGGAAAGCAACATGCCGATATTGAACCGCGCTGCCGAACTCCAGGCGGAGGTCAGCGAATGGCGTCGCCATCTTCATGCCAATCCGGAAATTCTCTACGATGTCGAAAACACCGCGGCCTTCGTCGCGGAAAAGCTCAGGGAATTCGGTGTCGACGAAATCGTAACGGGGCTGGGCAGGACAGGGGTTGTGGGCGTCATCAAGGGCCGTGGCGAAAGCAACCGCTCCATTGGCCTGCGCGCCGACATGGATGCATTACCGATCGAGGAGATCAGCGGCAAGCCCTGGGCATCGAAGTTCGCGGGCAGGATGCATGCCTGCGGTCATGACGGCCACACGGCCATGCTCCTGGGCGCGGCAAAATATCTCGCCGAAACCCGCAATTTCAACGGCCGGATCATCGTCATCTTTCAGCCGGCGGAAGAAGGCGGCGCAGGCGCGCTCGCCATGGTCCAAGACGGACTGATGGAACGTTTCGGCATCGAGGAAGTCTACGGCATGCACAACATGCCGGGCCAACCGGTCGGCACCTTCTCGATCCGCAAGGGCGGCATCATGGCCGCCCCGGACAAGTTCTTCATCACCATCAAGGGGCGCGGCGGCCACGCGGCCGAACCGCACAACACTGTGGACCCGATCACCATCGGCGCCCAGATCGTCACCAACCTGCAACTGATCACCGCGCGCAACGCCAACCCGATCCGTTCTGTCGTGGTTTCCGTCACCCGCTTCAACGCCGGCACGACCCACAACATCATCCCGGAAGAGGCTTCCCTGACCGGCACCGTCCGTTCACTCGATGAAAATGTCCGCGATCTCGCCGAAAAGCGCATCCATGAAATTGCCCAGGGCCTCGCCGCCGCCAACGGGGCGGTGGCGGAAGTCGTCTACGAACGCGCCTGCCCGGTCACGGTCAACCATCCTCAAGAGACCGAACATGCCGCACGCGCCGCCATGGATGTCGCCGGCAAGGACAAGGTCAATACCGAGGTCGATCCCTCGATGGCCGGCGAGGATTTCGCCTTCATGCTGCAATCGAGGCCCGGCGCCTACATCATGATCGGCCACGGCGACACCCCCGGCCTGCACAACCCGGCCTACGACTTCAACGACGAGGTTCTGGCCTACGGCATATCCTATTGGGTCAAGCTCGCCGAACAACGGCTGACCGACTGAAGCGGGCGCTGCGATCGGAAAAAGGCTTGGCTTCCCGCCCGGCCTTTTGTATGGATGCGTCAAGTGGTCCCGTAGCTCAGCAGGATAGAGCACCAGATTCCTAATCTGGGGGTCGCGCGTTCGAATCGCGCCGGGATCACCATTACTTAGCTTCATGTCCTACTTCCTGTTTTGCAGCCCGTTTTGCAAAATCTGTTTCCAAGACGTTCTCGAACTTGGCGATGGCGTTGTCCGCCATGGTGCTGGTACGAGCCAGGTACCTGTCCAAAATGTCCTGTGCGCGCTTGAGTGAATGGCCTGTGACGGAGACGATTTCCCCGAGATTGCATCCGGCCTGAAAAAGCATGGTTACTGTCGTTCCGCGAATGTCGTGGAAGTGAAGATCGGCTATGCCAGCCTCCTTGCACGTCGCCTCCCACAGCTCCGCCAGATAGCGCTTCTTGAAGGCGCGCCCGGTCTTGGTGGTTAGGATCAGCGGGGAGCACTTCTGCAGACCGTCCAGCGTCTCCTTCAGGGCCTTCGTGCATTTGATCGTCACGAGCCGCCCTTCCAGCTTACCGCGCCGCGCCTTGCCCTGCCGGAGAACGATATGAGTGCCGTTATAGGCGCTCCAGGGAAGAGTGAGCAGATCGCCCTGCCGCTGCCCCGTGTGGAGTGCGAGGACCAGAGCTAACTTCAGCTCCGGTGCAGCCACCGCCATGAAGGCATCAACGTGCTCCGGAAGCCAGATCATTTCGGACCGGTCACCCTGATAGGCGCGCTCGAACCCGTCGAGAACGTTCACCTTCAGAGGACCATCTTTCGCCGCCCACGAAAGAACACGCGCCAAAACGGTCACACGGTTGTCAGCCTCGCGGGGCTTTTCTTCGGAAAACTGATCGTGCCACTTGATGACATCGCGACGGAATGCCTTATCCTCGAGCGCGGCATGCGGGCATGAGCCATACTTCACTTCCCAAAACTTGAAGATGCGACGGTACTCAGAGCGCGTCGAATCAGCGAGCTTCCGCCACTGCTTCGTTTCTTCAAAGTCGCGCATTAGGCCGCCCAATGTGCCGGCATCACGTTTTCGTGCCCGCGCTTCCGCAGTAGCGATCGACGCGATGAATGCTGGCGACCCAGGCTCTCCAGAGAGAGGCGCCCCTGTGGCACGATGGTAATAGTAGGTCTTGATGGTACCGTCAGCGAGTTCACGCGTCACCTTGTTGATACCTTTGAGCCTAGCCAGCATTGTCTGCTTTCCATTGCTCGAAAGGCGACGCGGAAGCATCTACAACTGGAGAGGACCCGTCTTCGCCGATAAACTCGGTTCTTCCGTCGGGATGGTTGATGAACCGCGCCCTTGAATAACCCGCCGCCCGGGCGGCCTTAAAAAGGCTATTCGCGTCAGACTGGAGGATGATAGACTGCCGTTTTGCCATTGACCCGTTCCTGTCGCTTAAAAGTGCGACCCCCGACGAAGCCGGGAATCGCGAGGGCGACGCGATATACTTGCGCCACCAGGAGAACGATGACGGCACCAATGTCATCGAATTCAGTCAGTTCTTGATTCGAACCTCGATGGAGGTTGCATCGGAAGCTGCAGGGGAAGTGGCGTGTCCCACAAGGGTGTTTCCGCTAGCCGTGGCGGTGATCGCGGCTCCGGTCCAGTATGCCGCCGCACCTTCAGCCAAGCTCGTGCCCGCCGCCTTCGGAAGGCTGAATACACCCTCCAGCGCGACGGCAACCTTCTCGCCTTCCAGTGCCGCCTTGGTGGCAACGCCGAACAGGGCGCCGAACATTTTTGCCTGCCCCGAGGAAAGTCCCCCGGAAGGGGCTGTAAGGTCGATTGTATGACCGGGTTTGATGTAGTTTTTCATCTTCGATATCCTTTGACACCTTGAATGTTGACGATGCGCGGAGCCCCGCCGAGAATGGCGGCGATCCGCCGTTCCACGTCAGCCAGTGCGGCCGCAAGTTCGCTGTCAGTGCGGAATTCCACTTCCTGATGCATGACAGGGGAGTGGAGAACCGCCCGCTTAAGCCCGCCAGCGCGGGCTTTGATGAGCTTGTCGCGAAACTCCTGAAGCTCTGCGAGTGTGATCATTAGCTACCAGCCGCATGATCGAGCCGGGTCCAGGACCGCCATTCCAGCCAACCCAAACCAAAATCCTGCCGGATCTTGAAGTCGATGTTGTCGGTATCGAAGTTCTGCCGGCTGTCGGTGAAGGGCGCTTCATTGCCGCGAAGGAAGACGCGCGTCGCACCGTCCATTTTGGCGGGCTCCACCGCAAGCCAGCTCTTGGCAGAGTTGGTCAGGCGGGGTTCAACGATAATCTGGAGCTTGCCAGCAAGCGGGTTGACATCGGCGATAGAACTGGCCGTCACGCTGGCGAGGATGCGAACAGCCGTTTCTTCGTAGTCAGAATGGACAAGCCAGTGAGTGGGGTATTCCCCGATCATCACGTCGCCTTTGCCTTTCCGTTTCGCCATCTTCGAACGGAAACCCATGATGTCGGCGATATAGCTCGCGGCATCCTGTGTGAAGGTCTCGATGTTGCCCCGGCTGGCGTGAAAGACAGGGTTGCCGTCCGCCATCGCCGGGCCTGCAAAACTCGTCTGCACCAGGAACGCGACCTGCCGGTCAGCGATGTCGGCCGCGAGCCGCTTGCCGTATTTCTGTCCCATGTTGCCGAGCCGCGCGCCCGCGTTGATCGACAACTCGCGGGTAATGCCGGTCACGCCACCGATTGTGTGGACGAAAACCGTCTCGCCGCTCTCATCGACATAGGAGGCGCGATAGGTTCCGTTCTCCAGCTTGTCACCAACGGCGAGCGTGGTCCAATCGACCATGCCGACAGTTTCCTTGTTGAAACTCGCGACCGTCGTACGCCCGAACAATGCTGACACCGGCGAAGCTTGCGCCTCATATTCCCGCCGCATTGAGAGATTGAAAGTTGCACCGGCGATGATCGCGTAGTCGCTGGTCGCCGCCGCGTTCCGCCTCACCATGTCGTCAGAAAGACCCGTCAGATTTTCACCGGCGTTGCGAAGTAGGCGCCGAGCGAAAGCGGCCTCGCCGTCCGCGAAGACGGAAGCCGCCGCGCCCTGCGGCTGTTCGTTGCGGTTCATTGCATCGAAAGCCTCGATGGCGGCACGGCGGAGAACCTGCGGATTGTCGAGCGTTTCGTCATTGTGATTGGAAGCGGTGCGTACCGTGGGCTTGGCGTTGAGCGTGGCCAGCATGGTCTGCATCTTCTGTTCTGTCGTGGCATCGGTCGCGAGCACCGCATCGATCACCGTGTCCGCAACGCCGGCCGCTTTCGCGAGGCTGCGGAGCTGCACATCATTTGCTTCCGAGGTATCGTCGTTTTCGCCCGGAACAGGATTGGCCTGCGGCATTGTCTGATTCCTTATCGTTGAGAGGGGGTCAGCCGGATTGACCACAAGCGAGCCTTCGACCAGCCGTCCGGCAAGGGCTGTCCGCATTTTCTTGCCCGATACCGGGTCTTTTCCATCGCGCCATTTCGTTACCGCGAAGGCGATCGAGAAAGCCGTCTGCACGCCGTCTTTGATGTTGGCGGCAAGGGCTTCGTTGTCGGTCCTGCTGGAAAGTGTGGCATCGGCGGTTACTGCGCGGGTGCCGTCCGTCAAGGTTTCGAGACGGAAGTTCGTCAGTCGCCCGATGGTGTCGCGAACGCTGGTGGAGTGATCAGTCTGCAGAGGCAGACTTTGCGGCAGGCCGGCCGCAAAGAAGCTGTCGATGTCGATCACCTCGACATATGCCCCGCGATCTACATTGCCACCGGTGGCGGCAACCACAGTGAAGGTGCGAGTTTCGGGATTGAAGCTGTTCGGGCGGGCCTGCGCCTGAAACCGGCGAACCGTATGCGTCATGGCGTTTCGGTTTCCTTCTGCTGGGATTTGTTGGAAGAAGCTGCCGCGGAGGCAGGTTGGAATTCATCCGCCTCGATCTCTGCGCTGACAGCGGTGAAATCCCGGCCCCGACCTTCGATGACTTCCTTGCGGGACTTGAGGCCAGCCTGCACAAGCGCAATATCCGCGTTGGCTTCCTTCTCCCGGTCGATCTCCGGCCAGGTCGGCTCGATCCATTTCGGGGAAGGGACCTCGATGTTTCGGCCCTTCAATTGTTCGATGGCGCGCCAGCGATTGAAGACCGGGAAGAGAAAACCGTCGATCAGCAACACCTTGCGGCGTGTCTCCGCTTTGCGGCGAGCGGTCAGCGCCCCGGCGCGATAGCTGGAGTAGTTTACGCCGGACAGGTCGCCGGTCATGTCCTCGTAGGTTACGCCAATGGCGGCAGCGCATTGGTGATAGATCAGTTTCAGGAAGGCAGGCAGATCACCCGCATCACCGCCCTGTGCGCTGCTGATCTCCTCTCCAGGGTTCAACCGCACCAGTGCGCCGGGCTCGAGACTGGGGCGTGCGTCGCCAAAAATATCGGAACCGTCAGGCGATGTCAGAAAGGCGGTGAACAATGCCGAAACTTGAAGCTTCTTCAAACCGGCCTCTGTGGCGACGGAGGCGGTATTGACGGAAGTGAGGATCGGGGTCAGCGGCGAAATGCCCCGGACCTGTCCAGCATATTCCCGCTCGAACACGTGGATGACATCGCCGGCCTCGAAACGCTGCGATTGCATGATCCGGATGAAAGGATCATCTGGCGCATTCGGAAGCAGCCAGTAAGCGACCCGGCGATCAAAGGCATCCAGCTCTACCCCTGCAATAATACGGTTGCCATCGCCGAGATCCTCGTTACGGCTACGGTCAAGCTGCTCAGGGTTCAGCAGATGAACTGCGAACTCCCCGTCAATGACCGTCAGCAGTGCGAGAGCCTCGCCGGTCGTTACCCAAGAACGAATGGTGGCCTGCTGGAGCGCGGTCAGAGAAAGCAGGCGGGATGGATCAAATCGACCGTTATTAAATTCGGCATCGAGCACCTCGTCTGAGGTGTTCAGCCGAGTGCCGATTCCAACGACCATACTGACAATAGTCTCCAGCGCCGAAGAGACAACGGGATCGTTCTTTGCCAACCCCGCTACTCGTTGGCCGACCACCTGCGCGCTTGCAAGCACGTCCCGGTTCGGAGACGGCATACGCGGATCGTCCGGCCAGACCGCTGCTGCGTTCATGCTACGAGCATGATTTGCTGCGGATTTGTTCTTTCGGCGAATGAACCCGAGCATGTCGAACTCCATGGATTAGTTCTCCATGGCTTTCGAAAGAGACTGGCCGTCGGTGAGCTGGTCGAAGAGATGCGAGGCTCTGGAAATGAGAGGCGTCAGATTCAGCAGCGTCGCGCTACCCAACGGCTTGGAGCGATTTGACGCCACTGTTTTCAGCCTTTCAGTCACTTCATCGAAGGTACCGACGCAGAGGAAGCTGGGCACCTTTTCAAGGCTGTCATCTTCCCCGCCGATGACGCGGCCGACCTTCCCGGACATCGTGAAGAAACAGGCGAAAATCACTTCCCCGTGTTCAACACGACGGGTGGCCTCCATAGCGAACTGCGGCCAAGCCTCGACACTCAGCTTGGCCGCATCCCGAGATGTCGACGTCTGAGTGACAAGAGCGTCAGCGATTCCGAGCATGATCGCTTCAACAGGATAATAGCCGAAGGTGTCTACTTCCTCGTCAGCGCGAAGGTTAGACGGCTGGGGAGCTGGCCACTCAGGCTTGTCGCCCGGGAGGCGTGGTACCTGATTGCGCCGTGCCAGACTGCGAAAAGCCTGCTGATTAACGTCTGCAAGAGCGAGATAATGGCGGCGATAGAGAAGCATGGAAAACCTCGTTGTGTCACTTGACACAAAGGTACGTTAAAATTCGACCTTGTGTCAAGCGACACATATCATCGCCTTTATTGCTCGCTGACCTTCCGCAGAATGTGCAGCGTGCTGTCGGTGAAATATTCGCGAGGCGAAAGTCGATGTCCGTCCCAAATGATGGCCGCCCAATAGCCCCAGCATCGGTCCATGTCGCTCCAGAGCCGTTCGACATGAAAGACATCGCGATTTTTGCCATTGTTCCACAGCAACTCATAGTTACCGGGACCAGTCCAAGGAACTTTCGGCGGAATGGCCGACACGATGACGCTGCCAGATCCGTGCTTCGTCACCACATATTGACCGGAAGGCGCATCGCAGCCGGGATGCAGTTCCGCCAAGACGGATTTCAATTGAGCGATACAGGCCCCAACGCGTTCTTCGGCGGTGAGCGTCGGCGCGTCGACAGTAACCGCCGTGGCGGTGGTCGGTATCGTTGCGGCCATTCCGGCGACGGCAGATTTCAGCAGCTTGCGGCGGTTCAGGTGTTGCAGGTCCATGGTCCGTTTATCCTTTAGATTTCCAGTTCGCTTTCGAAATCGACATCCTCTTCGCGGTCCACGTCGCCATCGAATTCGTTGAGGAGGTCAATGAGATTTTCGATTGTGGCTTCAATCTGTTGCCGCATCGCAGGCGTTAGCTCGACAATGCGGACAAAGCTATCCTGTTCGCGAAAATGGTATCCCATCGCGTTCATCCTTGTCCTAATGATGAAATCAGTGCATTGTAACGATAACGGCACGAAGGCCGTACGTCAATACGAAATCGGTACAATGTAATGATGTTGCCTATTCAGTGCAAAATGGCGCGAACAGCGGTGGGATGGGGAGTACGAGACTTAGCCAAAGTGGCGGGCGTATCGGTCGATACGGTTTCACGATTTGAGCGAGGCGAGGATCTTTTACCTAGAACGCTTGCCGCCCTCCAAAGCGCCCTTGAAGCTGCCGGAGTGATTTTCGTTCCGGAAAATGGCGAAGGAGCTGGAGTTAGACTAAGAAAATCCGTAAATGGGGCGAAATAAACTCAAGGATTTGCACAATGGAAAACAGAAAAATTGATGCGATCATCAAAGACATTTCCAAGCTTGACAATGAAGAATACATCGTTGTCGCAAAGGAAGTGAATAAGGGATTAATCGAGAGAGGAATTGTAAAACCAAAAGCAAATCCGCTCGGGCGCCGTTTTCCTTTTCGATTCTGACTACCGATAACCTTTAACTTTCCGGAACTCAGCAAAGATTCGAGGATAAGAAATGACCCAGACTGAAGATTCGAGTGTCGATCCTTGGATTGATGGCGGCGTGACGGTCGGTCAATTGCGGGAGGCATTGTCGCTCCACCACGACGACTGCACGGTAATTTTCGGTCCGGACACGCAGAGAAATGCCCTGCGGTTCTATCGCGTGAAGAAGCGCGGTGAAGAACTCGTCCAGATTGAATTCAATCCCTGAGAAATAGAACGGCTTGCGGAATCACCTGAAAACCGTCGTCACCTACGATGGTTCAGAATGGTAAGGAATTCCCCCACCCTATTGTCTCAACTGCTGAATTTCCGCAGTTAGAACCATCACAGCGGATTCGAATGCGCATTTTTGTCAGCTTCGCAAAAGCCAGACATACTAAAAATTCACTTCCCATCCTCTACATAATATGCGTAAACGCATAATCGAATGAGCGAATGCGCTTATTGTCAGGAGTCCATCGCATGAAGCACGTCTCAATCATCGTACGGGCCGCGTGGGATGAGGAAGCAGGCGTCTGGGTTGCCACTAGCAACGATATTGACGGTCTGGCCGTTGAAGCCGCGACCATGGAAGAGCTGGAAAAGAAGGTTCTTGCCGCGGTTACCGATCTGCTGGAATTGAACGGTCCCGCCTCCGATTTGCCCGAAATTCCGGTGCACATCATGGCCGAGCACTTGGCAAAAGTACCGAATCCCTGTTTCTAATCCCGCTATGGCGGGATATCTGCGCGAACTGAAAGACCTCTTGACCAAGGCCGGATGTTATTACGTCCGGCCTGGCAAGGGCGACCACGAAATTTGGTTCAGTCCGATCACCAGTCGCCATTTTACCGTCGATCATGGCGTCAAGTCTCGCCATACTGCTAACGAAACGCTGAAGCAGGCGGGATTGCCGAAGGCCTTCTGATCTTCATCTCATCCACTTGCTCTTGATCATCTGTGGCGATTGTTCTGATTTTACCACCTCGCCGCGACGCAACTCGTCGGCGCGCTGCATCCAGTTTATGTTCAGCATCTGGCGAGCCGCGAAGCCGTAAACCGTACAGTCCAGCCCTTCCGCCTGCTTGCCAGCGATACGCTCGAACCGCCGCGACGGCTGTCCCCGCGCGTAACGCACCACGATCCGTTCGCTGGCAAGCTGTTCGAACCATGATGCCGGAAGGTCGCTGGCAAACCGGATAGTGCTTCCGCGCGTCAGCCGAGCCACAAGATGGCTCTTGATGCCGTCAACGCCAATCAGGAACAACCGGCCGCGCTGGTTTTTCACCTTCGACATTTCGATCCACGGCCGGTTGCCCGCCACGCCCTTGCCGGCGAAGATCTTACGGCGGTAGCGCGGAAAGCAAAAGGCATAGACCCGCTCCATGGTCTCGCCGTCACCGCTATCCACCACGGCCGCATCAAGCCCGATCCGCCCGCCCAGAGCATGGGGCCAGCGTGTCGATAACAGGCTCTCCAACTCGTGCCAGGTTTCTTCATCATGTGGGTTACCCCAGATCACACGATGGCCCAGCACCAGGCAATTGCCGCCCTCGGTCCAGCCCAGGAATGTGATTTCAAGTCGGTCGCGCTGGACGTCAACGCCGACCGTCAAGGCCAGCGCCTCTGCAGGCACCAGGTCGAGGTTGAAGGTTTCGCGCCGGCTGAACAGGTCGTTTTCGTCGAGTTCTTCACCCCCCTCGTTCCACCCTTCGGCCAGGATCGTGTTGGTGAACACCTGCAACAATGCCGGATCGTCCTTGGCGGCAAGAAATTCCTTCGCCAGCTTGCCCCAAGAGGCGTTCGCCAGCAGCGAGACCAGCGCCGTCAGGCGGAAGCCTGCGTGCCCCTTAACGTCGGGCCGTGTGGCCCGCCAGCGGCCGCCGGCGACCATGGCAGGCTTGTGCCGCTCCTCGATCAGACAACCGCATTCAGGGCAGGCATAGGCGGCCTTCTCGGGCTCGCCTTCCGGCCACTGGATATCCTTCCACCTGATTTCGTTGAAATGGCCGCACTCCGGACAGGCGACCTCGAAAATTCGCTGATCGGATTGCCCATAGGACCGCAGCACATGGGAGGTATCGGCGAAGACGGGTGTAGAGCCGATGACGATCTTGCGATCGGCGAAGGACAGGGTTCGCCGTTCGGCCAACAGAATCGGCGAGCCTTCAGCGCCGTTCTCCATGCCGTCCACCTCGTCACACAATAGCACACGGACATTGTGCCGGCGAAGATTGCGCGGTGCCTTGGCGGCAACCACCTTCAGCGAGCCGCCCGGGAAGCGGCGATGCAGCAGCGTGTTGCGGTCTCCGCTTTCTTCCTCGCCCTTCAGCAGCAGTCCGGCCAGTTCCGGCGAGGCGCCGAAGATAGGCTCGATATCGGAAACCATATAGTCGCGGCAATCGGCCTCTGTCGGCAGCAGGCAGAGGATCGGCGACGGATCGTTGGCAATATAGCCACCAAGCGCGCCGGTCAAAAGCGTGGTGAAACCGACGCGCACCGGTTTGACCAGCGTCACCCGCTCGATCGCCGGATCACCGATCGCGTCTGCGATATCGCGCTGGAACGGCCACAGCCGCACGGGGCCGGGCAGCGCCGACACGTCGTTCGGCAACATGACATTGCGCTCGATCCATTCCGAGAACTTCAGCTTCGGCGGTGGCATCAACGCCGCAAGGGCGCGTCGGCGGATGTTCGCGAGTGTTTCACTGGTCATGGGCAAGGTCCTCAAGGACTAGCCGGATCTCGGCTTCGATCACGGCCGCGTCATGCGCCGTCAAATGGGCGAGCTGCTGACGAACGCGGGAAGGCACAGCGAGGATGCCGGATCGGACCTTTCGCAGAATGCCGGACCATTCTCGTTCGACCTCGGATGCCTTCACCAGGTCGCGGCGAAGGACGGCGTTGCGCAGCTCGACCGCATCGGCCTGCTCTTTCGCAAGCCTTGTCTTTTCTGCGGTCAGGGTGTGGCGATGTTTATCCTCGCTGAAGGCAAAGGCGCTTTGTCCCTGCGCAATGCTCTTCCCAACATCGACGTTCTCGCTGATCCATAAGCGTCCCCGCGCCACATCGATTTTGCCGTCGGTTTCGACAGGCAAGCCTTTCGCGATCATCTGCGACACTCGCCCAGCCGTCACACCGATCACCTTCGCAAAGCCACTCTTCGACACGGATCTCGGCTCGCCGATTTTCTGATTTTCCGGCAATGAGCTATGCAGGACACTCATGACTTCAAGCCCTTTCCCTTTTTGTTTTAGCATTAAATTTCCCTAATATAGGCTGAGGCCCCGGGTCGACCCGCGCCCGCTTGGCACACCTCCCGGAAGGACCCACAGTCATCGAAATCCCCTTGCCAGACGTCGAAGCTCGGCAACGATTTCACTCTTGTCCTCATGGAACCGCTCTGGATTGCGATGCGATGGCGACAGTCTCGCGACATGCTCTGCCAGTGTGCTCAAGACATCCGGAAGGGAAGGGCCGACCGCCCTGCTGTGGTGGCCAGCGGTCGGCCCTTCCCTTCCTTGCCCTCGCTGGCCGACGCTGGCCCCGCTTGCCGAGGGTTGCCGCTCCACTCTGCTCCAGTCCGTTTCGCGGCTCATAACCTGCTCCACTCCCATACCCGGACGCCCGGTGCTCCAGTGCTCCAGTTGGGTTCCCCCCTGAAGGGGGGAAACCCCAACAAGAGCGTGAACTGGAGCAACCCCACATTTGGCGTCCAATACGCTCCAGTGCTCCAGTTTGCTCCAGTTGGTTTTTGAACTGGAGCGGGTCTCATTCTGCCCATTCCCCAACCCTCACAACTCGACGTTCTCGCCGCCGTTCATCCACTATGAAATCGATCTTCAAGGCTCCGTTTTCGATCCATGTTTTGAGAAGAGTTTTGATCCTCTGCTTTGCTGTTGGATCATCAGCATCAAGCCCAAGCACATCCGCGACGACCCTTCCGGCCCAGTTCGGCGAGCGGATATCTTCTCGCCATTCGGCGTTGTGGAGATGCTTCTGGACGTCGGACAGGTGCGCGATGGTCACGTCGTCGAAAGCGCCTGGCGGCTCCCACGCGGCCACCACGCCGACGTGATCGCCGTTCGGGAGCATCACGTTCTTGATCTCGTACCAATCAGAGATTTCAGCAGGCGGAGCCATATTGGCCTTATCCGAGTACATTCGGAAAAAGCTGCGATGGTTCGTTACGCCAAACTTGACCCCCTCTTCGGCAGACATCCGATTGATGGCCCGCACCTCGCGAGCGGCATCTGTCAGCGCCTTGCCGCCACGGGAGCTTTCCGCCGTTACCTCCGCATCACTGCCAAGTTTGCGAGTGTGGTGCACCAGGTGGATCGCGCAATTGGTAACCTCGGCGACCTTGCCCCACTCCTTCGCGACCGCATCCATTGCCGGGTTATCGTTCTCAGACACCGCATGCGACGAAATGAACGGATCGACGATGAAGACATCAATCTGCCTCGCCCGTATTTCCTCGATCATGGCGTCCATAACAGGGCGCTGGATGATGGTTCGGTTTTTGTTGGTGACAGCGGTGCAAAGCGGGTGGTCGCGCCCACTATCAACAAAGAAGCGATCTCCGATGTCGGCCGCCGAAATATCGTAGTGTTCGCAAGCTGCCTGAATGCGGCGCTGTAGCTCGTCGAGCGGGTCTTCAAGGTTCCAAAGCCAGACGCGCGACGCCTTCTCGACGTATTTGTTCAACAGTGCCCGCCCTGTCACCAGCGACAAAGCCTCAACGATCGACAGTGAGCTTTTCCCGACGCCGCCAGGCGCAACCGTTACCGTGACGAATCTGCGGATCAGGCTGCGCCCATAGATCCACTCTCGCTTCGGAAGGTCATTCGGATCGGTCCAGCAATATGGCGTCGCGTAGACGCCGCTCTTCGATCCGTCAGGCAGCGGTTTCGGCAAAGGGGGCCGTCGCGACAGCACCTTGTCCTCTAGTAAAGCCTCATATTTGAGTCTTTGAGCTCGAGCAGAAGCCATCATGCGGAGAACCGCGTCAGGCACCTTGTGTTCTCCGGAACCCTCCATCCCGGTCAGCCAATCACCAGCGCCCGACTACCCGACGAAGCAGCAACGCCAGTTTGCTGGTTTGCAAAACCATAGGTAACACATTGAGTTGTCTGGACTGTATTTCGAGTTATTTTGCAGAAATCTGCTTCCGAAACATCAAACCGGGGCTGCTTCCTAATCTGGGGGTCGCGCGTTCGAATCGCGCCGGGATCACCATTGGCCCCTTTAAGCACATAATCAGACCCGAAGCCGGCAAGTTAGCCGTGGATATTTACCAACATTTGAGATTTCCCTAATCAAGCGGGACTTACATCTTGATCCCAAATGGAACATCCGGGATGATCTTATGGTTATCATTGCTGTGGGGGGCCGCGGTGCAGAACGAAATCGGCATCTTTGGGTTTGAGATCCGTGCCCTGCAGAAGATGGGGTGGCCGCTGTGGCTTCTCGCCATCTTCGCCTTCGTCGTCCTTCTCGCTGCATTTCGCCGGATAACATCAAGGCCCCAAAACATCGAGACCACTTTCCGCAACACCTTCCGCCTTACGGACGACGAGATGATGGAATCCATCATCGAGTATTACATGGGAAAGCACGATTGCTGCAGGAAGGACGCCATGCGACAGCTTTTACGAGAAGTGGATCCGGAGTTGGTGCGGGCCTGATAACGCCCCTGAGTATCAAGTCATTTCACCTGCAATAAGGAATGTAACCTGCGGCGGGCTAACTCAAGCGAAAACTCAATAGCATTTGGTTCCTTCGAAACTGCCGATGCTGGCTGTCAGCTGGCCGTCGAGATGTGGCGCGTTGTCCTGAAAGGCCCACACACCGATACCGATCAGACACGCCCACATGGCGAGTGAGATATTGGTTGCGAAAATGAGGGATTTCATCCTCGTGGTCATGGTCGGTCGCTCCTGGATCAGTCAGGAACAGAATGACGCGGATGCTTTTGAGTCCGCTTAAGTCGATTGCTAAAATGCAATCTATCTGCACGATTTCCCTGCCACGCGCCTGAACAAGTGCCTTTCCGGCAGTAAGCAAGCCAGCCCAGCCCCTGGAAACAGCCGCAGTTTTCCGCCCTCGGCGACGCCAGACGCGACCGGACGTTCCTGCCGTTACGGCAGGCGTTTCCATGATGAAAGGTCGCCGTTTTCTCAGGAACCACCCAGCACTGGAGACGTTAAGGGAGAATCTTTCGTCCATCCGTTTGCCATGGAGGGTGACGACATTGGCAACCCGCACAACACGGCGCGATGCGCAAATGGAAGTGGTGGACCTGATCCCCGCGCTGCGGGCCTTCGCCAGAACCTTCTGCTCGAAAGCGGAAGACGTCGACGATCTCGTACAGGAAACGCTGCTGAACGCACTTGCCAACCTCGACAAGTTCGAGCCCGGCACGCGGCTGAAATCATGGCTGTTCACCATCATGCGCAACAGCTTCTGCACGCGCATTCGTCGCCGCAGCCGCGAGAGCGTCGGCCTGCCGGACGATATTGCCGAACACCTGACAATCGAGGCAAGTCAGGACTGGTGCGCACAGGCTGACGATGTGCGCAGGGCGCTCTACCGTCTGCCGGAGCATCACAGGGAAATGCTGATCCTGATCGTCATGCTCGGAGAGCGCTACAGGGATGCGGCCGATATCTGCGGATGTCCCATGGGAACCGTGAAAAGCCGTCTCAACCGCGCACGCATGCAGTTGCGAAGGGAACTGGGTGAGCGACCGGAAGAGATGAGCCGACCCTACCTCTAAGAATGCAGCTTTATCGCCGAGTAAGTCCTCCGGCCGAAAGAGCGTCGGCTTATGCAACATCATGCATTGTCGGCTATGCAGCAACGAGGCCCGGTTTGCACCGGGCCTCGCAATGTCCGAACCCTGTCAGGCAGCTTTCTTGCGTGCGGCGACATTGACCGCGCTTTCGGCAAGCTTGGTCAAGGCGTCGTCCGTGTCGCTCTCCTCCTCGAGGGTAGCCTCGAGCAGGGTCACCGCGTCCCGGTGCCCGAGTTGCCTCGCCCAGGCCCGCAAGGTGCCGTAGCGGCTGATCTCGTAATGCTCGACCGCCTGCGCCGCCGCCAACAGGCCGGCATCGAGAGCCGGCGTTCCCTTGAACTCATCGAGAATTTCTTCGCCTTCCTCGATGATGCCGTCAATTGCCGGACACGTCTTGGCGCGGGGGCGCTTGCCGATGATTTCGAAGACCTGCTGCAGGCGCTCGACCTGGCCTTCGGTCTCTTCCTTGTGTTTCTCGAAAGCCGCCTTCAACCTCGGATCCTGCGCACCGCGCGCCATCTTCGGCAAGGCCTTCAGGATCTTACGCTCGGCGTAGTAGATGTCCTTCAGGGTCTCGTGAAACAAATCGTCCAGTGTCTTCTGTGTCATCGCCGCTATCTCCTCATCGCGTTGAAAATCACAGTTTCAGAACCACGCAGGGACGGCTTTGTTCCGGAAAAACAAGAAAACGCGAATATATCAACCGCGCAGCGCCCGCAGGGCGTTCAGGATCACCGCGACGTCGACCAGTTCCTGCAACAGCGCGCCCTGGACAGGAGGAAGATAACCGAAAGCGGCAACGACCATCGCAACCAGCGACAAGGCGAGACCGGCCAGAACGCTTTGCCGCGCGATCCTTCGCGCCCTTCGGGCAATCGCCAATGCCTGCGGAAGACGATCCAGCATATCGACGAGCAATACCACGTCGGCGGTTTCGGAGGATGCCGCAGCACCTCGGGCACCCATGGCCACCCCCACATCTGCCGCAGCCAGCGCCGGAGCATCGTTGACACCGTCCCCGATCATCATCACCGGACCGTTCTTTCGTTCGGCCAGCACGATCTCGACCTTCTCTCCCGGTAACAGGCCACCACGGATCTCGTCGACGCCCAGCAGCCTACCTGCAGCTTCCACGACATCGGCGCGATCGCCGGAAGCAAGCACGAAACGCCGGACTCCCTGTGCACGGAAGGCCTTGATCGCCAGACCCGCATCCGCGCGAAGACGGTCCGAGAGAAGAATGATGCCCGCCACCTTGCCATCGACACCCAGCGCGACAACCGCGGTTCCGGGCGGCAGATCGCGCCCCAGCATATAGGGATCGCCGACCGAACATCGCTCATGCACGAAGTCGCTTCCGCCAACCACCACGGAGCGCCCGTCGAGCTGGCCCTCCAGACCGGAACCGGGCGTCTCCACGATATCGGCGGGAGTGGAAAGCACCATGCCCCGGGCCCGAGCCTCCCGCACCAACGCTTCGGCGCTGACATGGTTGGAAGCCTGGTCAAGCGACGCCGCAAGCCTCAGTACCTCGCCCTCCGGAACGACACCGGTCGTGCGGATCGCGACCACTCCTGCCTGTCCGCTGGTCAGTGTACCCGTCTTGTCGAGAACCGCCGTCCGGATTCTGGCAAGCGATTCGAGCGCGCCACCGCTCTTGACCAGCACGCCACGGGAAGCCGCCCGCGACAGGCCTGAAATGATTGCAACCGGCACGGCGAGAATGAGCGGACAGGGCGTCGCAACGACCAGAACCGCAAGCGCCCTTGTTCCCTCACCGCTCGCCCACCACGCCGCGCCCGCAATTGCAAGCGTCAGCAACAGGAACCAGACGGCATAGTGATCGGCCAGTCGCATGATCGGTGCACGGCTTTGCTGGGCACCCTCCACCAGCCGCACGATACCGGCATAGGTGCTCTCGTCGGAGCGCCGCAAGACCTCGACATCGAAGGCGCCGCCGACCACCGTGCCCCCGCTCGCCACTTCGTCCCGCCGGGCGAGCCGGACGGGAAGCGCCTCCCCTGTCAGCGCCGACATATCGACATCCGCCCGCTCGGACAGAAGCAGCCCATCGACGGGCACGACCTCGCCACGGCGCACGAGGATATGGTCGCCGGGACAGAGATCCTCGATCGGAACTTCTTCCAGCCGCCCGTCGACATAGCGCATGGCGGTATGCGCCACACGGCCGAGAAGCGCTGTCATTTCGCGCCGCGCACGACCTTCGGCAAAGTTTTCAAGCTGCTGCCCGCCGGCATACATCAGCGCCACGATGGCGCCGGCCAGAGGCTCACCGAAGACAAGCGCGGCAGACATGGAGAGCCCTGCGATCACATCGACACCGAAATGCCCTTTGGCCAGCGATCGCAGGATTTCCACTGCAAGTGCGGCAAGAACAACTCCTGTTCCCGCAAACCAGGCAAGCGACGCAAGATCGGGTCGACCGAGGAAAAGGAAAAGTCCGCCGCCGCCAAGCGCGAAAAGCGCCAGCACAGCCAGAACTGCGGCACTATAGTCGTGCACGAACGTCGAAATGCTTCTCATAGTGCCCACTCCGGCTTTCGCCAGCGATAGTGCAGCGGCTCCAACATTGTAAGCAATACTTGCCGCCTGCCGCTTTCCCTTGTAGACGGATCGGCAAATGAAGCAATCTCCGGATAAATGCAGATGACGACGGAAACCGGAAGGCCGCGGCGCCTCACAATCCTCGGTTCGACCGGTTCGATCGGCGTCAACACCCTTGATGTCGTCCGCCAGCTCGGTGGCAGGGATGCGTTCGAAGTGATGGCACTCACCGGCAACGGCAACATCGAGCTTCTGGCGCAGCAGGCGCGCGAGACCGGCGCGAAGCTCGCGGTTACCGCCGACGAGAGCCAGTACATGACGCTGAAGGATGCGCTTTCCGGCAGCGGCGTCGATGTGGCTGCAGGCGTATCAGGGCTGGATGAAGCTGCAAGTCTGGAAGCCGAATGGGTCATGGCGGCAATCGTCGGCACGGCGGGGCTTGCCCCGACGCTGAAGGCAGCAAGCCGCGGCGCCGACATCGCACTCGCCAACAAGGAATGCCTGGTCTCTGCAGGCGAACTCTTCGTCGAGGCCGTCAAGGCCGGCGGCGGCCGTTTGATCCCGGTCGACAGCGAACACAGCGCGATCTTCCAGTGTCTCGACAACGACCAGCGACACGCGCTGGAGCGGATCGTGCTCACCGCCTCGGGCGGTCCGTTTCGCACCTATACCCGCGAGCAGATGGCGAATGTCACCGTCGAGACCGCCAGAACCCATCCCAACTGGTCGATGGGCCTGAAGATCTCCGTCGGCAGCGCCTCGATGTTCAACAAGGCGCTGGAGATGGTCGAGGCCAAGCATCTCTTCGGCCTTCGTCCCGATCAGGTCGAGGTGATCGTCCACCCGCAGTCCATCGTCCATTCCATGGTCGGTTACAGCGACGGCTCCGTCATTGCCCAGCTCGGCGCGCCGGATATGCGCACCGCGATCGGCTATGCGCTGACCTATCCGAAACGCCCGAAGCTGGATGTGGAGCGGCTCGACTTCGCAAAGCTCGCGCGTCTCGATTTCGAAGCGCCTGACGAGAAGCGCTTTCCGGCGCTACGGCTTGCCCGTACCGCGATGGAGCGCGGCGGCGTTCAGGCCGCCGTCATGAATGCCGCGGAAGAAACCGCCTTCAACGCCTTCATCGCAAGCCGGATTGGCTTTCTCGGCATGGCGGAAATCGTCGAAGACGTGATGGAAAGGCTCATTTCATTGCCGCCGGCAAGGACCATTGCGGAAGTTTACGCAGCAGACTCGGAGGCGAGACGAACCGCCGCCCAGGTCATCGCGATCCGGGAACAGGCGGCCTGATCCTCAGGCCGTCAAATCACCCTCAGCGGTGCCCGTAGACGGCGCGGCGCAGCATTTCGGGATAGAACCCCATGCAGCCTTCCAGCGCCGTGTTCGTCATGCTGACAACGGTCAGGCCTTCAGCGGGATCGATGAACCAGCTATTGCCGTAGACGCCGCCCCATTGCACGGCGCCAGGTGGCAGCACGGTTCCCGCCTCGCGCGAATCTGTGATCACCGCTCCGAAGAAACCGAACCGCGCACCGGGTTCGCCCTCGATATCCCCGATCTGGTTGGAGAGGCCGGCCCTGACGGTCTCGGATTTAAGGATCGGTGCACCGCCGGTGCGAAGCGTCTCCAGAAGCTTGAGAAGATCATCCGCCGTGCCCGCCATACCGGCGCCACCGGACTGGAACGCCTTCGGATTGAAGATCCGCGAAGGAGAAAAGACGGCCCTCCAGCCGGCATCTTCCCCGGCAACCCAGGGATTGGGCATCCTGACCGGCCGCGCCGGGCCATCTCCATAGGCCACCGTCAGGCGCTCGGGATCGGTGACATGAAAACGCGCATCCCGCATTCCAAGTGGACCCGCAACGTAGTGAACCACGGCCGCTTCCAGAGTGTCGCCATGCACGGCGGCCACGACACCGCCAAGGATATCCGTCGCGAAGGAGTAGGCCCAACGCTCGCCCGGCGCAAAGGCGAGCGGAATATCATTGTGACGCGCGAAGTTCTCCTCCAGCCCGAGATCCGTGTCGGCAATTCCGAGCGTAATCGCCCTGTCATCGGGAAGAAGCTCCAGCCCCTGATCATAGACGAGACCGGAGGTGTGGGTGAGGAGGTGCCGGATGGTGATCGACGCTTCGATCCCGTCGTCCGTCTTCGGCCGGAACCAGGGGAGATACTGCGAAACCCGATCATCGAGCCCGAACAGCCCCGCATCGATCATCGCCAGCGCCGTTGCCGCCACGATAGGCTTGGTGATAGACGAATAACGAAAGATGCTGTCGATCTGCATGGGGATACCGACTTCCCGATCCGAGAACCCGGCAGCGCGCCTCAACAATGGCTCGCCGTTGCGATAGACCAACACGACAGCGCCGGTAATGCGCTCCTGCTCGACAGCCTGATCGATCATCCGGTTGACGCGGTCGGCAACACTCATCCTTGGAAACCCCCGAAACGAAAAATGCGGACCATGTTTCCATGGTCCGCATCGGAATGACAGCGATTGTGCCGGCGATCAAGCCACAGCGCGAGCAAGCGCGCAACGCGACCACAGCTGGTGCAACGCGCCGACCAGATGATCGATATCGGCATCCGAATGCAGCGGCGTCGGCGTGATGCGCAGGCGCTCGGTCTTCTTCGGCACGGTCGGATAGTTGATCGGCTGGACGTAGATGTTGAAGTTGTCGAGCAGGATGTCCGAGATCCACTTGCACTTGGAAGCGTCGCCGACCATCACCGGAACGATGTGGCTCGGGTTCGGCATGTGCGGAATACCACGGGCATCGAGCATGGAACGCAGGCGGCGGACACGTTCCTGATGGGCGAAGCGCTCGATCTGGCTCGTCTTCAGGTGACGGATCGAGGCAACAGCGCCGGCAGCCAGCGCCGGCGGCAGGGCAGTCGTGAAGATGAAGCCGGATGCGAAGGAGCGGATGAAGTCGCAGAGCGCGGTGGACGCCGTGATGTAGCCGCCCATGACGCCGAAGGCCTTGCCGAGCGTACCTTCGATGATCGTCAGGCGATCCATCAGGCCCTCGCGTTCGGCAACACCGCCACCACGCGGACCGTACATGCCGACGGCATGTACTTCATCGAGATAGGTCATCGCGCCATACTTGTCGGCGAGATCGCAGATTTCCTTGATCGGCGAAATATCGCCATCCATCGAATAGACCGATTCGAAAGCGATCAGCTTCGGCGCCTTGGGATCGGCTGCCGCCAGCTTGGCTTCGAGGTCCTTGAGGTCGTTGTGCTTCCAGATCACCCGCTCGCACTTGGCATAGCGGATGCCCTCGATCATCGAGGCGTGGTTCAACGCATCGGAGAAGATGATGAGGCCGGGGATCTTCTGGCCGAGCGTACCGAGCGTCGCCCAGTTCGAAATATAGCCGGAGGTGAAGATCAGCGCCGATTCCTTGCCGTGCAGGTCGGCAAGCTCGCGCTCGAGAAGGACGTGGTAGTGGTTTGTGCCAGAGATATTCCGGGTGCCTCCCGCACCCGCGCCACAGTGATCGATCGTCGATTTCATCGCCTCGATCACGGACGCGTTCTGGCCCATGCCCAGATAGTCGTTGGAACACCAGACGGTAACGTCATGCTGGCCATCCGCAGTGTAGCGCGTGGCGCGGGGAAAGTTGCCCT
The DNA here is from genome assembly GCA_003248775.1 of Shinella sp. Taxonomy (GTDB): domain Bacteria; phylum Pseudomonadota; class Alphaproteobacteria; order Rhizobiales; family Rhizobiaceae; genus Allorhizobium. The sequence goes on from QFQX01000023.1 coordinate 35,499, forward strand.
GCTGCCGTTCAAGATCCGCGAAAACCCGGTAACGTCCTTCTTCGTGAAGGCCTTCCAGCTCGCTCTTGAAAAACGCTTCGAAATCCATCGTCAAAACTCCAGCCTGCTGCTTCTCTTTTGGGATCCTGCGCGCCAGCGGTCAACCCCGGCATTGTAAATTCATTCTAAACTGCGACAAAAGGCGCGGTTTGGGGAATCTTTCCAGAGAAGTGCTAATCGATCGTCTCCATTTCAAACTTGATCTGCATCAAGCTGGATAAAAAAGGGCAGCCGGAGCCGCCCTTTCCCAATGTCGCAGTTCAAGGCAACTCACGCTGCAGCAACGGCCCGCTTCGTCATCACTTTCACCAGATTGGCGCGGTAATCCGCCGTCGCATGAAGATCAGCCATCAGATCGGACGAATCGACGGAGACACCTGCAATGGCCGCAGGCGACCAGTCACGCGAAAGAGCCTCTTCGAGCCCGTCGTGACGGAAGACACCATCCGAACCGGCGCCGGTCACCGCCACGCGCACGCCCGATACCCCCTTGGACACGAAGACGCCGGTCATTGCGAAGCGTGACGCCGGATTGGCGAATTTGGCATAGCCCGCCCTGTCGGGCGCGGTGAAGCGGACCGCCCGTATGATCTCGCCTTCCTCAAGCGCCGTCTCGAAAAGGCCAACGAAGAAATCGTCCGCGCCGATCTCGCGACGGTCGGTCACGATGGTTGCGCCGAGCCCGAGCATCGCCGCCGGATAATCCGCCGCCGGATCGTCATTGGCGATCGATCCGCCGATCGTCCCGAGATGGCGCACATGGGGATCGCCGATCAGCGAAGCGAGATAGCAGACCGCCGGACAGACAGAGCGGATGAGGCCCGATTCCGCCACTTCGGCATGGGTGACACCTGCTCCGATGGTCACCGTCCGGCCTTCGACCGCAATCCCCTTCAGGGCCGCGATGTGCCTAAGGTCGATCAGATCGGACGGCTGGGCGAGACGCTGCTTCAGCGTCGCGATCAGGGTCTGGCCACCGGCGATATACTTGCCGTCATCGGCCCCGGAAAGAAGCCGTCCGGCCTCCTCCAGCGAGGAGGCGCGATGATAGCTGGTTGGATAAAGCTGCATGACACATCCTCCCTCTTATTCCGCAGCCTGCAACGCCGACCAGACCGCATTCGGCGTGGCGGGCATGTTGAGCCTGTTATTTCCGATAGCGTCCGTGATGGCATTGATGAGCGCAGGCGGAGAACCGATGGCGCCGGCTTCGCCGCAACCCTTGATGCCGAGCGGATTGCCCGGGCATGGCGTGTTCTGGTGCGACACTTCGAAGGACGGCAGGTCGTCGGCGCGCGGCATGGCGTAGTCCATGTAGCTTGCGGTCAACAACTGCCCGTTCGATGGGTCATAGTGAACGCCCTCCAGAAGAGCCTGCCCGATGCCCTGGGCAATGCCCCCATGCACCTGTCCCTCGACGATCATCGGATTGATGATATTGCCGAAGTCGTCGGCCGCCACGAACTTGACGATCGTCGTCTTGCCCGTTTCCGGATCGATCTCGACCTCGCAGATGTAGCACCCTGCCGGGAAGGTGAAGTTGGACGGATCATAGAACGCGCCCTCCTTCAACCCCGGCTCCATGCCGGCCGGCAGATTGTGCGCCGTGTACGCGGCAAGCGCCACCTGGAACCACGGCAGCGTCTTGTCGGTACCGGCAACCTTAAGCTCGCCGTTTTCGATGACGATGTCGCGTTCGTCGGCTTCCATCAGATGCGCTGCAATCTTCTTCGCCTTGGCTTCGACCTTGTCGAGCGCCTTGACGATAGCCGACATGCCAACCGCACCTGAGCGTGAGCCATAGGTCCCCATCCCCATCTGCACCTTGTCGGTGTCGCCGTGAACGATGGAAACATTTTCGATCGGCACACCGAGCCGGTCACAGACGAGCTGGGCGAAGGTCGTCTCGTGCCCCTGGCCATGACTGTGCGAGCCGGTCAACACTTCGACGGTGCCGACGGCATTGACCCTCACTTCGGCCGATTCCCAGAGACCGACGCCGGCACCGAGCGAACCCACCGCCTGCGAGGGTGCGATGCCGCATGCCTCGATGTAACAGCTCATGCCGATGCCGCGCCTCTTGCCACGAGCGGCGGCCTCCGCCCTCCGCGCCGGAAAGCCCGTCCAGTCGGCGGCAGCCATCGCTGCTTCCAGCGAAGCTTCATAGTCACCGGCGTCATAGTTCATGATCACAGGCGTCTGGTGCGGGAAGGTACGGACGAAGTTCAGCCGCCGCAGTTCGGCAGGGGAAACCCCGAGTTCGCGCGCCGCCGTCTCCATGGTCCGCTCCAGAAGATAGGTCGCTTCCGGGCGGCCCGCGCCGCGATAGGCATCGACCGGCACCGTGTTGGTATAGACGGTGCGGACATTGGCATGGATCGCCGGGATCGCATATTGGCCCGAAAGCAACGTCGCATAGAGATAGGTCGGCACCGCCGATGAGAAGAGCGACATATAGGCGCCGAGATTGGCGATGGTGTCGACCTTCAGGCCGATGATCCGGTTGTCGCTATCGAAGGCCATCTTGACCTTGGAGACATGGTCGCGCCCATGGGCATCCGTCAGGAAGGCCTCCGTGCGGTCGGACGTCCACTTCACCGGCACGCCGGTCTTCTTCGACGCCCAGAGACAGACGATCTCCTCAGGATAGATATAGATCTTCGAACCGAAGCCGCCGCCGACATCGGGAGCGATGACGCGCAACTTGTTTTCCGGCGCGACATTGTAGAAGGCGCTCATCACGAGGCGCGCCACATGCGGATTCTGGCTCGTGGTATAGCAGGTGTAATGATCCTCAGCCGCGTCATAGATGCCGAGCGCCGCGCGCGGCTCCATCGGGTTGGGCGAGAGGCGGTTGTTGTGGATCTCGATCTCGGTCACATGCGCAGCCGAGGCAATCGCCCGGTCGGTCGCGGCGCTGTCGCCGATCTCCCAGTCGAAGATCAGGTTGCCCGGCGCTTCGGTATGCAATTGCGGCGCACTGGATTTCAGTGCCTCGGTAGCCCCGGTCACGACCGGCAGTTCCTCGTAATCGACGACCACGGCCTCTGCGGCATCACGGGCTTCCGCGGCGCTGTCGGCCACAACCACCGCGACGGCATCGCCGACATAACGAACCGTGTCATGTGCCAGCGGCCGCCACGCGCCCATCTTCATCGGCGAGCCGTCCTTGGAATGGATCATCCAGCCGCAGATCAGATTGCCGATGCCATCAGCAAGCAACTGCTTGCCATCCAATACATCGATCACGCCGGGCATGGACTTGGCGGCGGAAGCGTCCACGCCCTTGACCCTGGCATGGGCATAGGGCGAACGCACGAAATAAGCATATTTCATTCCCGGCACGAACATGTCGTCCGTATACCGGCCCTTGCCGGTCAGGAAGCGCTTGTCTTCCTTGCGCGCCACGCGCGCACCAATTCCCTCAACACCCATGATTTCCTCCCGATGGCGTTTCCGGCCCGGCAATCCTTCCGCCGCGGCTCCTCAACCGCAACGTCCGGCCGGAGGATGAAACGGTTACTCGGCAGCCTGTCGTCTGCCATGCATTTCCGCATTGGCTGCCAGCACCGCCTTGACGATATTGTGGTAGCCGGTGCAACGACAGATATTGCCTTCGAGCTCATGACGAACCGTCGCTTCATCGAGATGCCCGCCATGGCGATTGATCATGTCGACCGCGGTCATCACCATACCCGGCGTGCAGAAGCCGCATTGCAGGCCGTGATGTTCCTTGAAGGCCGCCTGCACCGGATGCAGGTCTCCGCCACCCGCCAGCCCCTCGATGGTGGTGATGCTCGAGCCGGATGCCTGGACGGCAAGGATCGAACAGCTCTTCACCGACTTGCCATCCATATGCACCACGCAGGCGCCGCACTGGGTGGTGTCGCAGCCGACATGCGTGCCGGTCAGTCCAAGTTTCTCACGAATGAAATGCACGAGCAGCGTGCGATCCTCGCAGTCGCCGCTCACCGAACGGCCGTTCACCGTCAGCGTTACTTTTGCCATATTGTTCCTCCTCGTGTCTCTCCCGGACACGAAGAGCATCATTTGACTTTTTCACATCATCTTCAACCTGTACTTTCATGCATGTTTGAAATTTATATTTCGCGCCGCAGCAAAACATCGCATCCGTTCTTGTCACGTGAAGCGCAGTCCATACTGGAGACCCATCATCGACTTTGATCTCCATGGACTTTCTCGATTTGCCGGCTATTCTGCGATCACGGTCGTCGTGACAATGCCTGCGGGGCAGGCACGGCCGATGCCGGCCCGGCCTTGCCGGACGCATAACCAGTGGAGAAGAAACGCATGAAAAAAGCTCTTGTGCTCGTACTGCTCGGCCTGACGGTCGCAGGCTGCACGCAGACCGAAAAGGGCGCTACCATCGGCGCGGCTTCGGGCGCAATCATCGGCGGGGCAGTAACCGGCAACGTCCGTGGCGCAGCCGTGGGCGCTGCAATCGGCGGTGTATCCGGCGCCATCATCGGCAACGTCGCAGAACAGCCCGGCCAGTGCTACTACCGCGACCGCTACGGCCGTCGCTACATCGACTCGTGCCCGCGCGGCGGCTACTGAGACCCGATTTCGGGAGGGTCCGGGCACACCCGGCCCCTCTCTTTGATTCGTTTTTATCTAAAAAGTGTGTCCTATCCGGTTTTTTACGTCTAAACTGGAAAGGGTTGGGCGGAATTGTCCGTACGGCCGATCCCGTTGTCGAGCAAAGTAGTGCATGCCGAGTAAATTGAGACCCCCGATTGGACGTATTGCGTTTCGGACGGCCGGCACTGCATTCACGCTTGCTGCAAGCCTATGCTTTTCAATGGCTTTTGCCGACGAAGCCTATGCCTTCAAGATCTTCGGCATCACCATTTTCGGCGACGACGAGACGGAAGTCACCGTCATCGATCCCGTCCGCTACACCGTCACCTTCGACACCGATGGCTCCGACAAGGACCTTGCGGATTCCCTGGAGCGGACCTCCCTTCTTGTCGGCGACGAAAAGAAGCCGGTATCAGGCGACCTTGGCGTCGTCATCAAGGCCCGTGACGACCGCGACCGGCTGATCGCCACGCTTTACGAAAACGCCCGCTACGGTGGCGTCGTGAACGTGACCATCGCGGGCCAGAACCTCGATGCCCTACCTCCGAACCCCGCCTTCGATCGATCGGCACCGGTGCCGGTCTCCGTCCGCATCGATCCCGGTCCGCTCTTCACCATCGGTGACGTTACGCTGGAGGGAGACGCGGCAAGGCTCGACCCCCGCGCTTACGATCTCCGTCCCGGCGGTCCTGCGGGTTCGCTGATGGTCCTGAAGGCCGGCAGCAAGATCGTCGACGACCTGAAGGCCGAGGGGCGCCCCCTGGTGCACCTGACGAAACGCGAAGTGGTCGCCGATCACGAGACGAACACGATCGACGTGGTGATCGCGGCCGAAGCCGGCCCCGTGGCGCCGCTCGGGCCGATCGCCGTCAAGGGCGCCCGCAAGGTGGACGAGGCCTTCATCCGCCGTTACTCGCGGCTTCAACCGGGCCAGCAATATTCGCCTGAACAGTTGCGCAAGGCTGGCGAGCGCCTGCGGGCACTCGGCGTATTCTCCAGCGTGAATATCGAGGAAGCAGACAAGCTCTCGAGCGATGGCTCGCTGCCGCTCGGCATCGTCGTCTCGGAAGGCAAGCATCGCTACTTCGGCTTCGGGGCCAATTGGTCGTCGCTCGACGGTGTCGGTCTGCAGGGCTATTGGGGCCACCGCAATCTGTTCGGACAGGCGGAATCGCTCAGGCTGGAAGGAACCGTCAGCGGCCTCGGCGACGGAAATATTCTCGATAATCTCGATTATTCCGCGGGCATTACCTTCGTGAAACCCGGTGCCTTCTTCCCTTCCGCGACTCTGGAAGCCAGCATCAAGGGCACGACGCTCACCACCGATTCCTATGACGCGAATTCCATCGCCGGCAAGGTCGCCCTCGCCTACGAGATCAGTGACCACGACACCGTCAGCGGCGGTCTTTCGCTGACATATGACGACATCGACGACGCCTTCGGCAACAACAGTTACCTGACCTTCGGCGTCCCCATCAGCTATATCCGCGATACGCGCGACAACAAGCTCAACCCGACCGAGGGCTATTATGCGTCGGCCAGCGCGATCCCAAGCTATGAGATCACCGGCAACACCATATTCTCCTCCTTCGAAGGCTCGGTCTCCGGCTACTATGGTATTGGCGCGGAGGATCGCGTGGTTCTCGCCGCAAAGCTTTCGGCCGGCACCCTGCTCGGCGCCGGCGACCTCAAGGCCATTCCCGCCACGCGGCGCTTCTATGCCGGCGGTGGCGGCTCGGTGCGCGGCTATGCCTATCAGGAAGTCTCGCCCTATAATGACAATGGCGATGCTACCGGCGGGCGCTCCTATGCTCTGGGTTCCTTCGAAGCGCGGGTGAACATCACGGAAAAGATCGGTATCGTGCCGTTTCTCGATATCGGCAGCGTCTCGACTGCAAATTTTCCGGATTTCTCCGATCTAAGAATGGGAGCGGGCATCGGCCTGCGCTATATGACGCCATTCGGACCGCTGAGACTTGACGTCGCCATGCCGCTCGACCGCTATGACGGGGGCAGCCAGTACGGCATCTATGCCGGGATCGGACAGAGTTTCTGATGGATAGCCGAGACGGGAAGACGAGATCCTGATGCTGAAGCGCCTGACCAGATGGATCTTTCGGCTGTTCGCCTACACGGCGGGCGGAGCGCTTGCGCTCGCGGTCGTCGCAATCCTTTTCGGCGGCTTCACCACGACCGGCGCCGGCATTGTCACCAGCTGGCTTTCGGCGATGCTGTCGAACCCCGACCAACGCATCACCATCGATGGCGCCGGGCCGCTGCTGACCGGCGCATTGCGCGTCGAACATGTCGCTATCGCCGACACCGAAGGCGTCTATGCCGAAATCGACAATCTCGCGCTCGACTGGACACCACTCGATCTCCTCTCCGGCACCTTCCGCGCCCAGCGTCTGGCCGCCGACCGGGTAAGACTCGACCGCACGCCGGTGACAACCGTAGAAAAGACGCAAAGCAGCGGCGGATTTTCTTTGCCGATTGCAATCAACGTCAAGAAGCTGGAGCTTCCCTCGGTCGAGATCGGCACGGAACTGGCCCGTCGCGAAATCCGCCTCTCGCTCACCGGATCCGGCAAGGCTTCGGGCGACACCATAACCGCCAATATCGAGGCCCAAAGACCCGATTCTCCGGAGACCAGCGCCCGCGCGGATCTCGTGTATGCGCCATTCAAAAACCGGCTGCAGATTGCCGCCAATATCGTAGAGCCGACCGGCGGCCTGCTGGCAGGTCTTCTCAAGCTGCCCGGCACACCCGCCATCGACCTCACGATTGAAGGCGACGGCCCGCTATCGGATTGGCAGGGCAAGATTGCCGCCGCGCTCGACGGCCGGCCCACGCTTGCCATCCACGCGACCCACAAGCAATCCGCCGATGGCACGCGCCGCATTCTTGTCGAAGGCGGTGGCCGTTTCGACGCCATGCTTCCGCCGGGACTTCGCCCGCCATTTGCGGACGAAACGGCCATCGATATCGATGCGAGCCTCGCCCCCGGCGGCGCGATCCAGATCGACCGCGGCAGCCTGTCCACCGGGGCGCTGTCCCTTTCGGCATCCGGCCGCTACGACCCCTCAGGCGAAAACGACCTTTCCGCCGAACTGACTGGTCTCAAGGGTCCCGTCGATTTCAACTATCCAAGCGGCAACGATAACATCGCGCTCGCCATTCGCGAGGCAAGCCTCTCGCTACGTGGCCGCGCCGACGCCGCCCTGTTCGAAATGTCCGCCAAGCTCGACAAGGTGAAGACAGCACAGGGCGAATTCGATGGCCTGGCCATCGAGGCGAAGAGCAAGGCCTTTGATCTGGCCAACCAGACCGGCCGCATAGAGACGATGGTAACGGTCGCCGGCATGCAGTTCGCCGATGCCGAACTCAACCGTCTCCTGCAGGCACCGATGACGCTGAAGGCGCCGATCGTGCTCGTCGCAACAGCCGTAGGTCTTGAAGCGGCAACCATCGAAAGCGCCAGCATCGGCGGTACCGTCGTCGGCCAGTACGCCCTTGCCGACAAGCGCCTCACCGGCCGCTTCGAACTCTTCGGCATTCCCGGCATCCTGCCCGACGCCATCGCGGCCAAGCTGCGCGACACCATTCGCGTCTCCGGCAACCTGAATTACAACCTGCCGCAGGACATCAAGCTCAACAACCTGAAGATCACCACCAATCTCGGGGAAGCTTCCGGTAACATAGAACTCGATGCGGAAAAGAAGCTGACGGCTGATCTTGCCGGTCGTATCATCGATATCGGCGCCTTGATGGACAACACCAAGGGCATCTCCGACTTCTCGCTTTCCGCCAATGGACCGCTCGATGCGCTGGCAACCCGTCTTTCCCTCAGAAGCGAGGCAGCAACCGTTGCGGGCCGCAAGCTTGAGGGCTTCACGGTGGACGTCGAAGGCACCGCCAGCAAAGCCGCGCCCAAGGGCACCCTGCGCATGGCCGGCCGTATCGACGGACAGCCGGTGCAGGGCACCGCCGACCTTGTCGCGGAAAATGGCCGTTCCGCCATTCCGGCACTCAACATCACTGTCGGCAGCAACAGGCTCGACGGGGCTATCGCTTTTTCTCCGGCCTTCCTGCCATCCGGTAATCTGACCTTCGATTTCCCCGATATCGGCCTGCTTGCAGCTTTCGCCGGACAAACAGCAAGCGGCGATCTCAAGGGCAAGCTTGCGCTACAGGAAAACAACGGAAAGCTATCGGCTGAGGTGGTGGCTGCGGGCAACGGCATCCAGCGCGACACCCTCACCGTCGCCAAGCCCGATATCAAGCTGAACATTTCCGACCTTGCAGCCTTCGCGATCGAGGGAACGGTCGCAGCCTCCGAGATCAAATCCGGCGCTAACCGGGTAGAAGCACCGAAACTTGCGTTCACGCGACAGGGTGCAAGCACCGCCTTCGATCTGAATGCGCGCTATGATGCAGCGCCGCTGGTCGTCGCGGGCAGTGTCACGCAGAACGCCAGCGGACTGGATATCGCCCTCGACAAGGCATCGGCGGCACCGAGCGGCATCGCTCTGAAACTCGCTCGCCCCGCGGCATTGCGGCTGAGCGAGGGCACTGTAAGCATCGAGACCGCCACGATTTCCGCCGGCAGCGGCACGGTCGATATCAAGGGCAGCGCCGGCCACGAACTCGATCTCGCCATCACGCTGGATCGCCTGCCCGCTTCGCTTGCGGCGAAGGCAGCGCCAAGCCTTTCGCCCGAAGGCGTCATATCCGGTACGATAACCGTCAAGGGAACGGCGGCAGCGCCTGCGCTGACCTATAATCTCAACTGGGCCGATGCAGGATTGAGCCAGACAAGATCGGCGGGAGTCGGCAGCTTTTCGATATCGGCAAACGGCGAATTCAGGGACCAGAATCTTTCTCTCGACACCCGGGTAACGGGCCAGCAGGGCCTTGCCTTCGCAGGCGGCGGCACGCTTGGCCTCGCCGGCAGCCGGCCGATCAACATGAAGTTCACCGGCAACCTCCCCTTCGCGGTTCTGGGCGGGATACTGTCCGGGCAGGGGTTGATCCTCGAAGGCAGCGCCACCGCCGATGTCACCGTCACCGGCACTGCCGGCGCACCCGAAATCAACGGTACGGCGAGAACCTCCGGCGCCAAGCTCATCGACGTTCGCCGCAATCTGGCGCTCGAACAACTTGCGGCCACCATCAGCCTGCGCGGCGACCGGGCGGAAATCACCGAACTCGGCGGCAAGCTCGCCAGCGGTGGCCGCATTTCCGGCAGCGGCACGATCGACATTCGCTCGCCCGGGCTGCCAGCAGATATCGCGGTTACGCTGGACAAGGCCGTGTATGTCGACGGAACCATGGTTGCAAGTACCGCCGACGGCAAGCTCGCGCTCAAGGGTCCCCTGCTGAACAACCCGGTACTCTCGGGCACCATCGCCCTTTCGCGGACAGCGATCACCATTCCGGAAAAACTGCCCGCCAGCCTTTCGCAACTGAACATCCAGCACAGGAATGCGCCCGCCAACGTTCGCAATCAGATGGCGAAGGTGACGAAGACCGAAGAACACGGCTCCTCCTCCACCATAGCGCTCGATCTGACGATCTCGTCTCCCTCGCAGATCTTCGTGCGCGGACGTGGTATCGACGCGGAACTCGGCGGAACAGTCCGGGTGACAGGAAACGCCGTGAACCCGAATGTCTCCGGTGGTTTCGAACTGCGCCGCGGGCGCATGTCCATCCTGACCAAGCGGCTGGAATTCACCGAAGGCAACATCACCTTCGGCGGCGGCCTCATTCCGATCCTCGACATGAAGGCCACCACGACATCGGGCTCGACGACGATCACCATCACGATCGCGGGCTTTGCCAACGATCCCTCGGTGTCCTTCTCGTCATCCCCCGCCCTGCCACAGGATGAAATCCTCGCGCAGCTGATCTTCGGTCAGTCGATGTCCCGTCTGTCGGCCCTGCAGATCGCCCAGCTTGCCGATGCGGCTAGCCAGCTTGCCGGCGGCCGCTCGGGTTCGCTCTTCGAAAGCCTGCGCTCCTCACTCGGCGTCGACGACCTCGATATCTCCACCGACGAGACCGGCCAGACCAATGTCAGCGCCGGGAAGTACCTCAACAACCGCACCTATATCGAGCTGCAGCAGAGCGGGTCTGGCCAGAGCAAGGCCGTCATCAACCTGGATGTAGGCCGCGGCGTGAAGCTGAAGGGCGAAGCAGGTGCTGAAGGCGCCGGCGGCGGCATTTTCTACGAAAAGGAATACTGACGCCGCTTGGGCGTCGGACGTCTGAAAGCGACGGACAAAGGCCTTCGCCTCAACTCACCTTGCTGGTCTTCAGCAGAATGCTGGATTCCGTCGTGTTGATGCCCTCGATCAGGCGGATGCGCCGCAAGGTCTCGTCGAAGGAGGCGAGATCCCGATCCTCCAGTTCGGCGATGAAATCCCAGCGGCCGTTGGTGCTGTGAAGCGCCCTCACCTGGGGCAGGCCGCGCAGCTGATGCGCCACGCGGTCGGCAAACTTGCCGACAACCTCAATCATCGCGATCGCCCTCACCCCCGCCGGTCGAATCTCGCTTCCCGTCCTGATCGTGAACGCCGCAATCGTGCCATCCGCCACCATCCTGTCGATGCGTGCGGTCACGGTTGCCCGCGATGCACCCGTTGTTGCGGCAAGCGAGGAGGCCGAAATACGCGCATTGTGGCGCAACGCGCTGAGAATATCACGATCCAGATCATCCATGCTTATCACTTCGTCAGTTTAATCCATCGTTTTGGGCAATCTAGCTTTCTTTTCGACAATTTTCCATCTTTTTGCCAACGCAGGCTTTGATAACAATCCGGCTTTTCCTGCCAGTTCCAAAGGAGATCCGGATGACGGAGAAGAAGGCGGCAACCTTGATCGGCGTTCCCCTTGAAGAAGGCTCCGGCCGCGGCGGGTGTGCCATGGGGCCGGCTGCGCTGCGCATCGCCGGGATCAGCCATGCGCTCGGAGAGCTTGGCTACGCCGTCACCGATATCGGCGACCTTCGTCCCGCCCCCGCAACGGATCTGCCCCGCCACCAGAATGCACGTCACCTGCCGGTTGTTGCTGCCTTTACCCGCGCGCTGGAGGATCGCACCTATCAGGCGGCCCATGCCGGCACCATCCCCATCCTGCTCGGCGGCGATCACAGCCTTTCCATGGGCAGCGTCTCCGGCATGGCCCGCCACGCAGCAGATCTCGGCCGGCCGCTCTATGTTCTCTGGCTGGACGCGCACACCGACTTCAATTCCCCGGAAACATCCCCTTCGGGCAACATGCACGGCATGCCGGTCGCATTCTTCTGCGGAAAGGCGGAATTCACGCCGATCCTGCCGGCCGGACGGCCGCTGGTCGAGCCGAGCCACGTCTATCAGGTCGGCATCCGCTCGGTCGATGAAGAGGAGCGCGTGGCAATCAGGAAGAACAAGGTCAACGTTTTCGACATGCGCGCCATCGACGAGGAAGGCGTCGGCGCCATCATCCGCCGTATCATCGCCGACGTCTCGAACGCCAATGGCCTTCTGCATGTCAGCCTCGACGTGGATTTTCTCGATCCGGATGTCGCGCCGGGCGTCGGCACGACGGTTCCCGGCGGCGCTACTTTCCGTGAAGCGCACCTGATCATGGAAATGCTGCACGACAGCGGGCTCGTTTCTTCGCTCGATCTGGTCGAACTCAATCCCTTTCTCGATGACCGGGGCAAGAGCGCCCGCGTGATGGTCGAACTGGCTGCCAGCCTGTTCGGACGCCGGGTTCTCGATCGCCCCACCCGCGCTGCGTGAACACGGAACGGATACACGCATACTTCCTGCCACATACGGTCAGGGCGATGACGCGCCCTGACCGTATTTCATTGAACCAGAACGCCGGCCACCTGCTTACGACCTTCCACAATTCTCGAGAGAGACGACATCATCATGGATGAATGAGGCCATTCACATCCGGCGGCGATATAGAAGTAATTCTTCAATCAAGAAATAGCTAATGGTTGATATAACAAAAAATGCAACCAAAGATAATCTATCTGGACCCGATATAGTTGATATTCAGGTCAAAAAACCACCAATAAGGATATTTTAACTCAAATACTCATATATTTTGCCCCGAAAATAAAACAAATCCCGGGACAAATCCCGAGGGGACATTCAGTCAGATTTGACTATTGCCAAATTCTGTCTGGGAGCCATCGTGATGAGAAACGGAACGCTCGGAGCAAAGGCGCTTATATGACGATCCTGATGCCCTTCGGTTCGGATGCAAAGGCAATCCTCGCCGCAATCAGCAAGTCCCAGGCAATGATCGAATTCGATCTGCAGGGAAACATTCTCCTTGCCAACGAGAATTTCTGCAAAGCACTTGGTTATGATCTCGGGGAGATAAAAGGCAAGCATCACCGCATGTTCTGCGATCCGGCCTATGTAGCCTCTCCAGAATACAAGGAATTCTGGGCCAAGCTCGCCAGGGGCGAATTCGATGCGCGCGAGTACAAGCGTATTGCCAAGTCCGGCAAGGAGGTCTGGATCCAGGCTTCGTACAACCCCGTTTTCTCCGGCGGTAAACCCTACAAGGTCGTGAAGTTCGCGACCGATATCACCGAAGCAAAGCTGAAGGCGGCGGAAGACTCCGGCAAGCTCGACGCAATCTCCCGTGCGCAGGCAACCATCGAATTCACGCCCGGCGGGGAAGTACTGACGGCCAACGAGAACTTCCTGTCGACGCTCGGCTACACGCTGCCGGAGATCCGCGGCAAGCATCACTCGATGTTTTGCGAGCCCGCCTATGTCCACAGTAACGATTACAAGCTCTTCTGGCAGAAACTCGCCGGAGGCGAGTTCATTGCCCAGGAGTTCAAGCGCATCGGCAAGGGCGGAAAGGTCGTCTGGATCCAGGCATCCTACAACCCGATCTTCGATATGAACGGGAAAGTCTTCAAGGTCGTCAAATTCGCAACGGACATCACCGAACGTGTGCGCGCCGTTGATGATCTTGCAATTGGCCTGACCGCACTTTCGAATGGCGACCTGACGACGCGCATCGAGAAGGCCTTCATACCGACCCTCGAAAAGGTCCGCACCGACTTCAACGCCTCGATCGAAAAGCTGCAGGGCGCCATGCGCACCGTCGGCGAGAACGCGGAAGGAATTGCCGCCAGCTCGGCGCAGATCCACGCCGCCTCCGACAGCCTCGCCACCAGAACCCAACAACAGGCGGCCGCTGTCGAAGAGACTGCAGCAGCGCTGGAGGAAATCACTCAGACGGTCGCCGACAGTTCCAAGCGCGCCGGCGAGGCGGGCCAACTGGTTGCCCGCACCAGGACAGCCGCGGAACGCTCCGGCCAGGTAGTGAAAAATGCCATTGGCGCCATGGGCCAGATCGAGAACTCGTCGAATGAGATTTCCAACATCATCGGCGTCATCGATGACATCGCTTTCCAGACCAACCTGCTGGCGCTGAATGCAGGCGTAGAAGCAGCCCGTGCTGGCGAAGCCGGCAAGGGTTTTGCCGTCGTCGCGCAGGAAGTCCGCGAACTCGCCCAACGGTCCGCGAATGCTGCAAAGGAAATCAAGACGCTGATCCATACTTCCGGCGATCAGGTGAAGAACGGCGTTTCGCTGGTCGGCGAGACTGGCAGGGCGCTAGACCAGATCGTGGCCGAGGTGCAGGAGATCGACCGCAACGTCGCCGCCATCGTCGATGCTTCACGCGAACAGTCAACTGCGCTGCAGGAAATCAATCGCGCCGTGAACGGGATGGATCAGAACACCCAGCAGAATGCGGCCATGGTCGAAGAAACATCGGCTGCCAGCCATAGTCTTGCGCGGGAAGCAGAAACACTCAAGAATCTGCTCGCGCAATTTAGATTTGGGCAACACTCTTCCGGTACAGTAAAACTAGCGCGTCCTGATGCTTCGCCCGTCGCATCCCCGGCACGCACACTCATGGCAAAGGTCGCCCGCGCCTCCACCGGCGCAGCCGCTTCTGCCCAGGCACAGGAAAGTTGGGAAGAATTCTGATGGCAACGACGATCAACTCCACGACCTTCGGCGGGGAAACCCTCGAAATCATCGCCTTCCGCCTGCATGATCAGGAATTCTGCGTGAAGACGACCACGATACGCGAAATCCGCGGCTGGGCTCCGTCGACACCGATCCCGCATGCTCCCGCCGATGTCATCGGCGTCATGAACCTCCGCGGTTCGGTTATCCCGATCATCGACCTCGCCTATAAGCTCGGCATGAAGAGCACGGTTGCCAACGAACGCTCCGCCATCGTCGTCGCTGAAGTGCATAACATGGTCATCGGAATGCTCGTCGACCGCGTCTCCGACATCCTTACCATCCCGTCGAGCCAGGTGCAGCCCGTTCCGGAAATCTCCGCCTCCTTCGACAAATCCTTCTCTGAAGGCATAATCGCCAACGAGAACGGCATGATCTGCTTCCTGAATCTCTCAAAGATGTTCAAGGGCACCGAAGCGGAAGACCTCGCGGCCTGATCCCTTCACAATCGGACGGATACTCCTTGCTTCGAAGGCTCCATTCGTGGGGCCTTTTTCGTTTCACGCTCCCCTTCGTGTTTAAGTTTATCAAAATTTGCTTATGTAATTAGAAGATTATTAAATATGGAAATGCCATCATAACGTGTATTCCGGTGTGATCGCCGACATGACGGCACAGCCGGAGGGAGGCCGCGGCCAAGGGAAAGGCAACTCGGATGGCATGGTTTGCAGCAAGCAGTGATTCCAGCAACGTACGTTCCGCACTTTCTAAGTCCCAGGCAATGATCGAGTTCGATCTGACCGGGACCATTCTCGATGCCAATGAGAACTTCTGCCAAACGGTCGGCTACAACCGGGAAGAGATCGTCGGCAAGCACCACAGGATCTTCTGCGATCCTGCCTATGCGGAATCGGCTCAGTACCGCGAATTCTGGACCAGTCTGGCCTCCGGCAAGTTCGACGCCCGCGAGTACAAGCGCTTCGGCAAGGGCGGTCGGGAAATTTGGATCCAGGCCTCCTACAACCCCGTCTTTTCCGGCGGCAAGCCGTACAAGGTGGTCAAGATCGCCACCGACATCACCGAAGCAAAGAAGAGAAGCCTCGAGGATGCCGACAAGATTGCCGCCATTTCCCGTTCCCAGGCCGTGATCGAATTCACCCCGGACGGGCGGATCCTCAAAGCCAACGAAAATTTCTGCAACGCCACGGGCTACGAACTTTCTGAAATCGTCGGCCGGCATCACAGCATGTTTTGCGATCCGGCATATGCCGCCAGCGCCGAATACAAGACCTTCTGGGCACAGCTTGCCGAAGGCCGCTTCACGGCCAATGAATTCGTCCGTTATGGCAAGGGCGGTAAGGAAGTCTGGATCCAGGCATCCTACAATCCCATTCACGACCTGAACGGGCAGGTCTACAAGGTGGTCAAGTTCGCAACCGATGTCACGCCGCGCATGACAGCAATCGACGCTCTGGGCCGCGCGCTGAATGCCGTCGCCGACGGCGATCTCTTGCAGTGCCTCGACCAGCCTTTCGTTCCGACCATGGAAAAGGTCCGTCAGGACTTCAACAGCGCCGTCGCCAAGCTGCGCAACGCCCTCCAGACGGTCGCCATCAATGCGGAAGGCATCGCATCAGCCTCCGCCGAAGTGCGCGAGGCCTCGGATGATCTCGCACATCGCACCGAGCGTCAGGCCGCCTCGCTCGAAGAAGCCGCCGCCGCCCTCGAGGAAATCACCACCACCGTCGCCGACGCCAGCCGCAGGGCAGACGAAGCAGGCCGCCTAGTTCGGGAGACGCGCAAGAGTGCGGAGACCTCCGGCGAAGTCGTCGAACAGGCCATCGAGGCCATGAGCCGCATCGCAGAATCGTCAAAGCAGATCACCAGCATCATCGGCGTCATCGACGAGATCGCCTTCCAGACCAATCTGCTGGCGCTGAACGCCGGCGTCGAGGCCGCCCGTGCCGGAGAGGCCGGCAAGGGCTTTGCCGTCGTTGCTCAGGAAGTACGGGAACTGGCGCAGCGCTCGGCACAGGCGGCCAAGGAAATCAAGACGCTGATCCACACATCCGGCGAGCAGGTAAAGAGCGGCGTCTCATTGGTCGGCAGGACGGGAGCGGCGTTGCACGAGATATCCTCCCGCGTCGGCGAGATAGACACCAACGTCACGGCCATCGTCGGCGCCTCCCGCGAACAGTCCGGCGCACTCAGGGAAATCAGCCAGTCCGTCAACCATATGGATCAGGCGACCCAGAAGAATGCTGCCATGGTCGAGGAAACCACGGCTGCCAGCCACGGTCTCGCGCGAGAGGCGGAAAGCCTGCACAATCTTCTCGGCGATTTCCGGATAGGCCGACCCGGTGACATCAGGCACTCACTCGTCGCGGCATAGGTAGAGCGTACCGGCGACACCATAAGGCAGAGGCAAACGATGTTTTGTCTCTGCCTTTTCGGTTTTGGGAAATCACACTCCGGCAAATGGTGAGAAGGTCTTTCGGGGAGTGCTTCGACCACCCTCGAAAGACAGGAACAGACGAGTCCGCTTACGCTGCTACCGGCCGTTTCACCGCCTTGGAGGCCTCGATCACCAGCGGCAACAACCCCTCGCCACCCTTGTCGATATGCTCGAAGAACTGGCGGCGCATACGCGGCTCCCAGAACTTGTTGATGTGGTTCGCAACGCCCTCCACCCGCACGTCCTCCGGCTGGGAAAGGAAGAAGGTGGCGATCTGGTTCGCCATGCGAACGATCTTTTCCGAGGTGTCATGCGACATTGGCGGCAACTCCAGCGACGATGCGCTCCGATCCGGTGAAAACTTCGAAATCATGCCCTCGGGCGATACCGATCAGCGTCATGCCCGCTTCTTCCGCTGTGCGAATGGCAAGCGCGGTCGGCGCCGAAATGGCGACCAGCACCGAAGCGCCGAGAATGGCGGCCTTCTGCACCATCTCCACCGAGAGGCGACTGGTGACGACCACGACGCCCTCCTCGCCCCGAAGACCGGCGCGCAGCACCGCGCCCACCAGCTTGTCCAGCGCGTTGTGACGCCCGACATCCTCGCGAATGGCCAGAAGACCCTCGCCCGGCACGAAGAAGCCTGCGCCATGCACAGCGCGTGTTTCACGGTTCAACACCTGGGCGCGACCAAGGGCCGTCATGGCTTCCTCGATATCTTCAGGCGCAAGACGCAAGCCTGCGGCCGCCACCCGCGGCACCGGACGGCTTGCCTGCTCGATCGATTCGATACCGCAAAGGCCGCATCCGACAGGACCCGCCATCCGCCGGCGGCGCACCGTCAGCGCATCCGCCGTCGCATCCCGAAGCGTCACCTGAACATCGAGCCCCGCCCCGGCTTCCAGCGGTTCGACTGCAAGGATCTCGTCCGGCGAGGTGATGATCCCTTCCGCCAGCGAAAAACCGAAGGCGAAGTCCTCGAGATCCGCCGGCGTCGCCATCATCACCGCATGGGTGGACCCACCATAGGAAAACGCTATCGGCGTTTCCTCCGGCACAGCTCTCGATGACGGCGCAAGCACGCCATCGCGGAACTGCAGTTCGCGGGCGGACAGGTAAGTCTTCATGCAATCTGGCTCCTACTCCGCCGCCTCCAGCTTTCCGGCGATGCGACGCGAACGACGTGACAGCTCCTCATAGTCCTGCTGCCAATCGGTCGGACCGTTGGAGGGCGAGATCTGCACGGCCGTCACCTTATATTCCGGGCAGTTGGTTGCCCAGTCGGAATAGTCCGTGGTGATGACATTCGCCTGCGTATCGGGATGGTGGAAGGTCGTATAGACCACGCCTGGAGCCACCCGGTCGGTGATCAGTGCACGAAGCGTCGTATCGCCGGAACGGCTGGAGAGCTTGACCCAGTCGCCTTCCTTGATGCCCCGCTGCTCGGCGTCATGCGGATGGATTTCCAGCCGGTCTTCCGCATGCCATGTGACATTGTCCGTCCTGCGGGTCTGCGCACCGACATTATACTGCGACAGGATGCGACCGGTCGTCAGAAGCAGCGGGAAGCGTGGTCCAGTCCGCTCGTCGGTCGCGACATATTCTGTCCGGATGAACTTGCCCTTGCCGCGCACGAAGCCGTCGATGTGCATGATCGGCGACCCCTCGGGGAACTTCTCGTTGCATGGCCACTGCACCGAGCCCATCTTGTCGAGATAATCATAGGAGACGCTGGCAAAGCTCGGCGTCGTCGCGGCGATCTCGTCCATAATCTCGGAGGGATGCTTGTAGTTCCAGTTGAGGCCCATGGCCTGAGCGAGCTTCTGGGTGATCTCCCAGTCGCCATAGCCATTCTTCGGGGTCATCACCTTGCGCACGCGATTGATACGACGCTCGGCATTGGTGAAAGTGCCGTCCTTTTCGAGGAAGGTCGAGCCCGGCAGGAAGACATGGGCGTAATTGGCCGTCTCGTTGAGGAAGAGATCCTGCACCACCACACATTCCATTGCGGCGAGACCGGCCGATACATGCTTGGTGTCGGGATCGGATTGCAGGATATCCTCGCCCTGAATGTAGATGCCCTTGAATGAGCCATCGACGGCCGCATCCAGCATGTTGGGAATGCGCAGGCCCGGCTCGCTGTCGAGCTTGACGCCCCAGAGCTTTTCGAAGGTCTCGCGCGTCGCATCGTCGGAAACGTGGCGATAGCCCGGAAGCTCGTGCGGGAACGACCCCATGTCGCAGGAGCCCTGCACATTGTTCTGGCCGCGCAGCGGATTAACGCCAACGCCCGGACGCCCGATATTGCCGGTTGCCATTGCAAGGTTGGCGATCGCCATGACCGTGGTCGAACCCTGGCTGTGCTCGGTCACGCCGAGACCGTAATAGATCGCGCCATTGCCACCGGTCGCAAACAGCCTTGCGGCGCCGCGCATCAGATCAGCCGGAACGCCGGTAAACGCTTCGGTCTCTTCCGGGCTGTGCTGCGGCTCGGCAACGAAGGCCGCCCAGTCCTCGAATTCCGACCAGTCGCACCGTTCGCGGATGAACCTCTCGTCGAACAGGCTTTCCGTCACGATGACATGGGCAAGCGCCGTCATCACGGCGACATTGGTGCCCGGTTTCAGCGACAGATGATAGGCTGCCTCGACATGGGGACTGCGCACGATATCCGTGCGGCGGGGATCGACGACGATCAGCTTCGCGCCCTGACGCAGCCGCTTCTTCAACCGCGAGCCGAACACCGGATGACCGTCCGTCGGGTTGGCGCCGATCACCATGACCACGTCGGAATGCTCGACGGAATCGAAATCCTGCGTGCCGGCCGAGGTGCCGAAAGCCTGACCCAGACCGTAGCCGGTCGGCGAGTGGCAGACACGGGCGCAGGTATCGACATTGTTGTTGCCGAAACCGGCGCGGATCAGCTTCTGGACGAGGAAGGTTTCCTCATTGGTGCAGCGGGAGGACGTGATGCCGCCGATCGAATCCTTGCCGTACTGGTACTGGATACGGCGGAACTCGGTCGCCACATGGGCATAAGCCTCTTCCCATGTGACCTCGCGCCAGGGATCGCTGATCTTTTCGCGGATCATCGGATTGAGGATGCGGTCCTTGTGGCTGGCATAACCATAGGCGAAACGGCCCTTGACGCAGGAATGGCCGCGATTGGCCTTGCCGTCCTTCCACGGTACCATGCGCACCAGTTCCTCGCCGCGCATCTCCGCCTTGAACGAGCAGCCGACGCCGCAATAGGCACAGGTGGTGACCGCCGAATGCTCCGGCTGGCCGATGGCGATCACCGATTTTTCCGTCAGCGTGGCAGTCGGGCAGGCCTGCACGCAGGCGCCGCAGGAGACGCATTCGGACGAGAGGAATTGCTCGTGCATGCCGGGCGAAACACGGCTGTCGAAGCCGCGGCCTTCGATGGTCAGCGCAAAGGTGCCCTGCACCTCTTCACAGGCTCGCACGCAACGGGAGCAGACGATGCACTTCGCCGGATCATAGGTGAAATAGGGGTTGGATTCGTCTTTCGGCATCCAGCGGGCGTTTACCTCGCCGACACCATCACGCGCCTTGACGTGATTGTCGCCCTCATAGCCGTAGCGGACATCACGCAGACCAACGGCACCGGCCATGTCCTGCAGCTCGCAATCGCCATTGGCGGCACAGGTCAGACAGTCCAGCGGATGGTCGGAGATATAGAGCTCCATCACCCCCTTGCGGATCTGCTTCAGCCGGTCCGTCTGGGTATGCACGACCATTCCCGGTGCGCAGGGCGTGGTGCAGGAGGCCGGGGTGCCGTTGCGGCCCTCGACCTCGACGAGACAGAGGCGGCACGAGCCGAAGGCATCGACCATGTCGGTCGCGCAGAGCTTCGGCACCTGGATGCCCGCCTCCATGGAGGCACGCATGATCGAGGTGCCCGAAGCTACGGTGACCTGCCGGCCATCGATCGTCAGCGTCACCGTCTCGGTGGATTTCGATGCTGGCGTGCCGTAGTCGATTTCGTGAATGAGAGACATGGCTTTACTCCGCTGCTTCAACGAATGGGGTTGGCGCGAAATCTTCAGGGAAATGCGTCATGGCGCTCATGACCGGATAGGGCGTGAACCCGCCAAGCGCGCAGAGCGATCCGAACTTCATGGTGTTGCAGAGGTCGCCGAGCAGCGCCCTGTTCTTCTCCGGCTCGATGCCACGGGCGATCCGATCGACCGTCTCCACCCCGCGGGTCGAACCGATGCGGCAGGGCGTGCACTTTCCACAGCTTTCGACCGAGCAGAATTCCATGGCGAAACGGGCCTGCTTCAGCATGTCGACCGTATCGTCGAATACGACGATACCCGCATGACCGATCAGGCCATCCTTCGCCGCGAAAGCCTCGTAGTCGAAGATCGTGTCGAACAGCGAGGGCGGAAAATAGGCGCCGAGCGGCCCGCCGACCTGCACCGCCTTGACCGGACGACCGTTGGCCGTGCCGCCGCCGATGTCGTAGACAAGCTCTCCGAGGGTGAGACCGAAAGCCGTCTCGTAAAGACCGCCATGCTTGACGTTGCCTGCGAGCTGGATCGGGATCGTGCCATGCGAGCGGCCGACGCCGTAATCGCGGTAGAAGGCAGCCCCCCGGTCCATGATGACCGGCACCGACGCCAGCGACATGACGTTATTGACCACGGTCGGACAGCCGAAAAGCCCCTGAAGCGCCGGCAGCGGCGGCTTGGCGCGCACGATGCCGCGCTTGCCTTCCAGCGAGTTGAGAAGCGACGTCTCTTCGCCGCAGACATAGGCGCCCGCGCCCATGCGGACTTCCATGTCGAAAGCGCGGCCACATCCCATCACGGAAGGACCGAGAATGCCGGCCTCCCGTGCGATCCGGATCGCTTCCGTCATAACGCGGATCGCATGGGGATATTCCGAGCGGGTGTAGACGTAGCCCTTGGTCGCCCCGGTCGCGAGGCCGGCAATCGCCATCCCCTCGATCAGCACGAAGGGATCGCCCTCCATGATCATCCGGTCGGAAAACGTGCCGCTATCGCCCTCATCCGCATTGCAGACGATGTATTTGCGATCACCCGGCGCATCGAGAACCGTCTTCCATTTGATCCCGGTCGGGAACCCCGCACCGCCTCGTCCGCGCAGACCGCTGTCGGCCACCTGCTTGACGATATCGGCAGGCGCCATGGCGATCGCCTTTTCCAGTCCCTTAAGGCCCTGGTATTGGCGATAATCCTCCAGAGAAAGTGGATCGGTCACGCCACAGCGAGAAAAGGTAAGGCGCGTCTGACGCGACAGGAAGGGCATATCCCTCGTCTGCCCATGCAAGAGCGGATGCTCGCCGCCCTCAAGGAAATTGGCGTCGAACAGCCCGGGCACATCAGAGGCCTTCACAGGTCCATAGGCGACACGATGATGGTCGGAGCGAACCTCGACAAGCGGCTCCAGCCAGAGGAGGCCGCGCGAACCGTTGCGCACCACATGCACATCGAGGCCGCGAGCCTTTGCCTCGCGCTCGATCGCTGCGGCCACCTTGTCGGCACCAACGGCAAGTGCGGCAGAATCCCCGGGAACAAAAATGGTTACGGTCATCGGCGTGCCTCCGCAACGAGTTCGCCAAGACCGTCTTCATCGAGACGCCCATGCAGCTCGCCGTCCAGCATGGCGCTGGGCGCGCAGGCACAGAGCCCGAGACAGAAGACCGGTTCGAGCGTCACGGCGCCATCGGGCGTCGTCTCGTGAAAATCGATACCCAGAAGCGATTTGACCCGCTCGGCCAGCGCATCCCCGCCCATCGACTGACAGGCCTCGGCCCGACAGAGCTTCAGCACATGGCGACCGGCGGTATGGGAGCGGAAATCGTGATAGAAGGAAACGACGCCATGCACTTCCGCACGCGACAGGTTGAGCGCCTGCGCGATCAGCGGCTTGGCCTGTTCAGGCACATAGCCGAACATTTCCTGCACGGCATGCAGGATGGGCAGCAGCGGTCCTTCAAGACCCTGCAATTCGGATATGATCGCGGACGTGCGAGACAGCACATCATCCGAAGATGATCTTACATTCATGTTCAGTCCTCCCAAACCGACACGAACATCGCCAACTGGCCGACTTCTGAACCCGGGCGTCGCCGTCGGATAAACTGGCCGAAACGTTGACGAAGACCGGGACTTCCCATTCCCGGCCTACTTTCCGCAAGAATGATCCTCCGCCCCCCGCAAGGTCAATAAAGCAGTCATGTGAATTGATAGAAATTTTCTATCAAAACGCCCGGGCATTGGCCAGTCGCCCGGCCTCGTGCAGCAGGGCAGAGACAAGCGGCGTGAAAGGTTCCCGATATTGGGCGACAAGGCCGACGGAGTGTTCAGCCTCCGGCTCGCCGATCGGGATCATTCGGATCTCTTCGGGAAAGCCGAAGGATTCCGCGACATTGCGCGGCATGATCGAGGCCCACTTGCCCGTACGGATATGGGCGAACAGCACGATCATCGAATTGGATTCAAGCGTCGGGTGCGGCGTGACCCCGGCTTCCGCCATATGCTGGTTGATGATGCGGCGGTTCTGCATATCCGCGGTCAATAGGCAAAGCCGAAGATCGGCCATGTCCCGCCACGTCACTTTTTCGCGATCCGACAACGGCGTCCCTGCGGCCGTGATCAGATGGTAACGCTCCGAATAGAGCGGTACGCTGGTCACGCGCCCAAGCGGTTCGTTGTCGAGATAGGTAATCCCGGCATCGATCTCCAGATTTTCAAGCAGGCTCAGCACCTGCAACGAGGTGCGCGACAGGATCGAAAAGGTCACGTCCGGATGTTTGGCCTGAAAAGGCTCGGTAATGCGCGGCACCATGGAAAGTGCCGTTGGAACGACGGCAATGCGGATATGCCCGGCAAGGCCGCGGCGAGCGGCTCGCATCTCCTCTCGCATGGTCCGCGCATCGCCGACGATGCGCCGCGCCCATTCCAGCACCCGCTGCCCCTCCGGAGTGAGCCCCTGATAGCGGGAACCGCGCTGCACCAGCATCACCCCGAGCTGATCCTCCAGTTGCCGGATCGCCGCCGAAAGCGTCGGCTGGGTAATGCCACATTCCTCAGCCGCGCGGCCGAAATGTTCCGCTCTTGCAAGCGCAATGAAAAATTCAAGCTTGTCGATCAACGCCACCCTCCCCTGTATGCGCCAGCCGAGGAAGATCCGCTACAACGTTGCAGGGCTCAGACGTTCTCGTGCACCTGATCGACTACGGCTGTCTTCTCGTCAGGTTCGCAATACATCTTGTAGAGCACGGAAACGAGTTCGTTGAGCGCCGGATCGCCGATCCGGTAGAAAATCATCCGCCCCTCGCGGCGCGTCCGCACCAAATGTTCGGACCTAAGGCGGGCAAGCTGCTGGGAAACCACCGCCTGTTGCAGCCCGAGGATCGTCTCGATTTCGCCGACGGTCTTTTCGCCACGGCTGAGAATGCAAAGGATCAGCAGCCGCGTTTCGTGCGACAGCGCCTTGAGGAGGGTACTCGCAGCCCGCGCCTTCGACATGAAGTCGTCCAGCTGGTCCTTTTTCATATCGGGACTGAAGGTCGGAACACTCATCAAACCATCCGGGCACGAGGACAATTACCGCCATGCATCATATATAACGCAATGCAGCGAAACCCTAAATAGACGACTGCCACTCTCTGGAAAAGAGCCTGCCCAACTCACAGAAATTGACAAAAATCAAAGGTGGATCGATTCCACTCTTTCCTTGAGGAGGGCCGCACTCCTCCCGAGGGCCGCATATTCGCTGATATCGAGCTCGGGAATGAGATCGGCAATCACGCCGCCAGCCCCGACGATTCGGGGAACCGACAGCGCGACATCATCCACATCCACGATATGCGGCATGACGATCGACACGGAAAGCACGTCGCGCTGATCCTGGGCGATCGCCTTGACGATGCGGGCAAGCCCCGCACCGATGCCGTAATAGGTCGCGCCCTTGCCATTGATGATCTTGTAAGCGGCATTGCGCACGCCATCGTCGATCGACTGGCGCACGTCGTCCGTCAGCGGCGAACCGATCTGCTCGGCGAAGGATTTGAGCGAAACCGATCCCGCCCGCGCATTCGACCAGCCAAGCACTTCGCTGTCTCCATGTTCCCCGAGTACGTAGGCATGCACCGATTGCGGGGAAATGCCGAGATGACGGCCGATCAGACTGCGGAACCGGGCCGTGTCGAGAATGGTCCCGGAACCGATCACCCGCTGCGGCGGCAGGCCGGAAAGGCGGGTCGCGACCTGGGTCATGATATCCACGGGATTGGAGGCTATCAGCAGGATCGCGTCCGGCGCGACCCGCAGCACCTCTCCGACAACATCGCGAAAGACGGCAGCGTTACGTTCCAGGAGTTCAAGGCGCGTCTCACCGGGCTTCTGGCTGACGCCGGCTGCAAGAATGACGACGCCTGCGCCAGCTAGATCGGCATAATCTCCAGCCATGACGCTGGTCGCCGACATGAACGGCACCGCGTGGGAGATATCCTCCGCCTGCGCAACAGCCAGCGCCGCATTGCGATCGACCAGCACGATATCGCTGACAATGCCCATCAAGGCGAGCGCATAGCCAGCCGAACTTCCCACCATGCCTGCCCCGACGATGCCGACTTTCATGATCTTCTCCCCTACCCCTTTAACAAACGGCTGGCGGACTATCTCATTGCCCCGTGCCGCGTTTCAATTGCCTTCCTCTGCCGCCATCGAAAAAACCAACGGCAGAAACCGGATGACGTCGTTACGATTGCTCTGTTTAAATGGCATGACAACGCGCCGCGATCCGCGGCAAAGACGGGACCATCATGCGAAAACTGCCGGCACTTTCCGCCATGAAGATCTTCGAGGTCGTGGGACAGACCCGCAGCTTCACCCGCGCCGCCGACAGGCTGAACCTGACCCAGAGCGCGGTGAGCCGACAGGTGCGCAATCTTGAGGAACAGCTCGGCGAAACACTGGTCATCCGTCGCCACCATCATCTCGATCTGACGCCGTCGGGCATCGAATTGCTGGAAGCGCTCCAGCGCGCATTCCACGACGTGGAGCTGACTGTCCGCAACATCATGGAGAAAAGCAACCAGCATCGCCTGCGCGTCAACGTACCGCCGACCTTCGCCAAACGCTGGCTGATGCCCCGGCTTGGCAGCCTGCGCCGCTTCCTTCCCGATATCGAGATCAGCATCACCACGCAATTGCAGGACAGCCTGACCGAACGCAGCATTCCCGATTGCGCGATCCGTTTCGGCGATGGCGAGTGGCCCATGCTGCAATCGCAACTGCTGATGACCGAACGCCATATCGCCGTCTGCGCGCCTCAACTGCTGGCCGGTCGCACAACCGGCGGCCCTCTCGACCTTACCGGCCTGACCTTCCTTCATGTCCTGGCCTCGGCCGACCAGCGTTATCTTACATGGCAGCATTGGCTGGATGCAGCGGGCCTGAGCCATACCCATACCCGTGGCGGACTGGAATTCGATCTCCTGGACATGGCCATAGAAGCCGCCTGCAATGGCCTTGGCGTCACCGTTGCCGACCGTTTCATGGTGGCATCGCTGATGGAAGAGGGGCGCCTGACACAGGTGCTGGATGTCGAGGTGGAAGGCCACGAATCCTACTGGCTGGTGACGCGGGGCGAGCAAGCGGAACCGGCCAATGTGAAGGCCTTCCGTCAATGGCTTCAGCTGGAGCTTTCCGCAGATCCGGAACTTGCCGGAAGCTCGGAAATTGCGGGCAAGGCCGGCGCGACCTGAAACATTCGATTTTCGAATGATGTCCCCGAGAATAACTCGCTTGCGCGAACAGGCGGGACGGCTCCTACTCGACGGAAATTCCGCCGGAAAGCCAGGGGTCCATGACAGAGTATCGCAACTTCATCGACGGCCGTTTCATCTCGACGGGCGAGAACCCCTCGATCGACGTCGTAAACCCCGCCACCGGTGAAGCCTTCGCGAAAGTCCCCACCGCCTCGCAAGCCGATGTCATCCAGGCCGTCGAAACCGCAGCACGTGCCCAGAAGAGCTGGGGACGACTTCCGGCAATCGACCGCGGCGACACCCTGCGACGGCTCGCCGACGCGGTGGAGCGTCGTGCGGGGCAGATCGGTGAGGCGCTTGCCCGGGAGTCCGGCAAGAGCATCGCGGATGCGACAGCCGAGACGATCTACGCCGCTATCCTCATGCGCTATCACGCCGAATGGGCGCGGCGCATCGAGGGCGAGGTAATCGAGAGCGACACGCCCGACGAGACGCTGATGCTGAAACGCACCCCGATCGGCGTCGTGGCCTGCCTCATCCCCTTCAATTTCCCGATCTACACGCTGGTGCGCAAGATCGCCCCGGCCCTTATCGCTGGCAATGCCGTCGTCGTGCGCCCGAGCAACAACACGCCCACCTCCGCCTTCGTCCTTGCCGAAGCGATTGAGGAAGCCGCCCTGCCGGCCGGACTGAACAACATCATGACGATGACCCATGACGTCGCCGCAGCCATGTGCACCCGGCCCGAAGTCGGCATGATCACGCTCACCGGCAGCGTCGCAGCCGGCCGCACGGTTCTCGAATACTGCAAGGCCAATATCGCCAAGCCGTCGCTGGAGCTCGGCGGCAAGACCCCGGTGATCGTCGAGCCTGACGCAGATCTCGATGCCGTCGCCCGCCTGGTGGTTGCCGCCAAGACCGCCCATTGCGGACAGGTCTGCACCTCGGTCGAGCGCCTCTACGTACATGAAGCCGTTCATGACGCATTGCTCGGCAAGCTTCGCGAGGCGTTTTCATCCCGCCGTTTTGGCGACCGTTCCGGGGACCCCGATCTGATGGGGCCTCTCGTCAACGCGGCTGCCCGTTCGCGCATCCATGCCATGGTCGAACGCGCCACGGCAGAAGGAGCGAAGGTCGAGGCAGGCGGCGTCATCCCTCAAGGGGCCGGCTTCTTTTATCCGCCGACGCTTCTTTCCGGTTGCCGGCAGGACATGGAGATCGTTCGCGAGGAGGTCTTCGGTCCCGTACTTGCGGTCATCCCCTATGGAGATTTCGACGAAGCACTGGCCATGGCGAGCGACCACCAATATGGCCTCGCCTCCGTCGTCTTCTCGGAAAACTACCGCAAGGTGATGAAGGCCGCCAACGAGATCGAAGCCGGCGAGCTTTATGTCAACCGTTTCCCGGCCGACCCCTATCAGGGTTACCATGCCGGCTGGAAACGTTCCGGCCTCGGCGGGGACGACGGCAAGCACGGCATGCTGGAATTCACCCAGACCCGATTGGTCATCCTGAAACACTGACCGAACCGCTCACCAGCCTGCAAGCCCAAGAATACGATCGAACAATATCCCCGGGGGAACCACCATGAAGATCGCATCGCTCAAGACCCACGTCGTAGCCGTCCCGCCACCGCATATCGGCGGCATGTACTGGATCTTCGTCGAACTCGAGACGGCCTGCGGCATCAAGGGCATCGGCGAGATCTACGATACCGCCTTCCATCCCTCCGGCCTCGTTCCTCTGATCGAGGATGTCTTCCAGCGCTATCTGCTGGATCACGATCCGCACCGGATCGAGCGCTTCTGGCGTGCCGCCTATTCCAGCGGCTTCACCCAGCGTCCCGACCCGACGATGATGGGCATCGTCTCCGGTCTGGAAATCGCCTGCTGGGATATCATCGGCAAGGCCGCCGGACGTCCCGTCTCCGATCTGCTCGGCGGGACCGTCCACGAAAAGCTGCGCGCCTATACCTATCTTTACCCGAAGAACTCAGCCGGCGAATACGACTATAACGATCCCGATCTCGCCGCCGACGAGGCAGTCCGTATGGTCGAAATGGGCTTCACCGCCGTGAAGTTCGACCCCGCCGGTCCCTACACCAACTATTCCGGCCACCAGCTTTCGCTAGGCGTCATGGATCGCTCGGAGGAATTCTGCCGCAAGATCCGCGACGCCGTTGGCAGCCGAGCCGATATTCTCTTCGGCACCCATGGCCAGATGGTACCGTCCTCCGCGATCCGGCTGGCAAAGCGGCTGGAGAAATACGATCCTCTCTGGTTCGAGGAGCCCGTGCCGCCCGGACAGGAAGCCGCCATGGCGGAAGTCGCCCGGGCGACCTCGATCCCTGTCTCGACCGGCGAACGCCTCACTACCAAATACGAATTCCAGCGCGTTCTCCAGCTCGGTGCGGCCTCGATCCTGCAAATGAACGTTGCCCGCGTCGGTGGCCTTCTGGAGGCGAAGAAGATCGCCGGAATGGCGGAAGCCTTCTATGCCCAGATCGCCCCGCACCTCTATAACGGTCCGGTTGGTGCGGCCGCATCCATCCAGCTTTCCGCGGCAACGCCCAACTTCCTGATCCACGAAGCGATCATGGATTTCGGCGGTTTCCACGGCCGTATCCTCAAGAACAAGCTCGCCTTCGACGACGGCTATCTCATTCCTTCCCGCGAACCGGGCCTCGGCATCGAACTCGATATGGCCGTCGTGGAACAGCACACGCCCTATACCGGCGAGCGGCTGCATCTGCAGATGGGGGCGGACCCCGCCGACGTCAAAGCCTTTGCTCCGGCCAAGGGCTGAACGGCAAACCATGACTTACGATTTCATCATCGTCGGCGCCGGCTCCGCCGGCTGCATTCTTGCAAGCCGGCTGAGCGAGGATGGCCGCTACAGCGTTCTGCTGATCGAAGCCGGTGGCAAGGACGACAGCTTCTGGTTCAAGATCCCGGTCGGCTACGCCCGCAGCTATTACAATCCGGCCGTCAACTGGATGTATTCCACCGAGCCGGAGCACGAACTCGGCAACCGCCGCATCTACGCCCCTCGCGGCAAGGTGCAGGGCGGATCGGGATCGATCAACGCCATGATCTTCGTGCGTGGCGCCGCATCCGACTTTGACGACTGGGAAGCCGCCGGCAATCCGGGCTGGGGCGCAAGCGACGTATTGCCCTTTTTCCGCAAACTTGAGACCCATGCCGAAGGTGCCTCGCAATGGCATGGTGGTCACGGCCCAATCCATGTCACCCCCATGCGCGGCGACATCCATCCGGTTTCCGATGCTTTTCTGGCGGCCTGCGAAGAACTTGGCCTCCCGTCCAACGCCGACTTCAACGCGGCCTCCATCGAAGGGTCTGGCGTCTACGACATCAATACGCGCTGCGGCCGGCGTTCCCACTCCAGTGCCGAATATCTGCGACCTGCTCTGAAGCGGGCCAACCTTGTGGTCGAACGCAATGCTGTCGCCCAGCGCCTTCTCTTCGCGGAGGATGGCAAGGTGAACGGCGTCGAGGTCTTGCAGCATGGCCAGCTGCGCTCCTTCGCTGCACGCAGGGAAGTGATCGTCGCGGCAGGCGCCGTCGACACACCGAAACTGCTCCAACTCTCCGGCATCGGCGATGGCGAGACCTTGCAGTCTCTCGGAATAAAGGTCCGCCGTCACCTTCCGGCGGTGGGCAAGAACCTTCAGGATCATATCTGCGCCAGCTTCTATTATCGCGCCAACCGGCCGACCCTGAACAGCAGCTTCGGCAGCATTTTCGGGCAGGCAGCATTGGGGTTACGTTATCTGCTGACTCGCAAGGGCCCCTTCGCGATGAGCGTCAACCAGGCCGGCGGCTTCTTCCGCGGCAGCCCCGATGCGCCTCGCCCGAACATCCAGCTCTATTTCAACCCGCTCTCCTACCGCATTCCGGAAAATCCGAAATCGGGTCTGAAACCGGAGCCCTATCCGGGCTTCCTCATCGCCTTCAATCCATGCCGGCCAACCAGCCGCGGCGAGATCGCCATGGGTTCACCCGACCCCGCGACAGCACCCCTGATCCGCCCCAACTATCTCTCCACGGAACACGATATCGATGAGGTGCTGCAAGGCAGCCATCTGGTCCGCCGGATCACATCGGCTCCGTCCCTGAGCGGGATTATCGAGGAAGAGGTCTCTCCCTCCCCTGCAACCGATACCGACGAGAAACTGCTCGATTACTTCCGGCAGAACAGCGGTTCGATCTATCACCTGTGCGGAAGCTGCGCGATGGGGCCGGACGAACAGCAATCGGTCGTCGACGCACGACTGCGCGTTCATGGGATAGCAGGCCTTCGCATCATCGATGCGTCCATCTTCCCAAACGTCACTGCCGGCAACATCAATGCGCCGACCATGATGGTCGCCGAAAAAGGCTCCGCGATGATTCTGGAAGACGCCCATTGAACGCAGCAGGCCTCGAAACGAACAGACAGCAAGAAACAAAAAAGCCGGCGCGCAAGGCCCGGCTTTCTTTCATTCTGGAATAGTCGCGTTCAAGCCGCTCGAGCGGCTCAGGCGGCAATCAGTATACCGTTCAGATGAGTCAGTTCAGCAAGGTACTGTTCGAGACGGGTCTTGTGCTCGTGATTGTCGGTCGCATTGAGCTCGGCGCGAGCAGTCTCGATCCGCTTCGTCAGAGTTTCGCGGTTCAGCTCGGTCATGGCGACAGCCGATTCCGCCAGAAGCGTACAACCGGTCGGAACGATGTCGGCAAAGCCGCCAAAGACGACGTACTTGGTGACCTGGCCCGAAGCGAGCTTCACCGAGACGACACCTGGCTTGATGGTGGTCATGGTCGGCGCATGATTGGCCATGACGGTCATTTCGCCTTCGGTTGCCGGAATGACAACTTCGCTCACCTTTTCGGAAAGCAGCAGGCGCTCGGGCGAAACGAGTTCAAAATTGAAATTGTCGGCCATGATGGTTCACTTCTCTCGTGGATGAAGGACCGGCACGCAGGACCTTTGTCCCGCGTGCCGCAGATCCATTATCAGGCAGCTTCGGCGGCCAGCTTCTTGGCCTTCTCGATGGCTTCGTCCATGGAGCCGACCATGTAGAAGGCAGCTTCCGGCAGGTGGTCGTATTCGCCGTTGACGAGACCCTTGAAGCCCTTGATCGTGTCTTCGAGAGCAACGAGCTTGCCCGGCGAACCGGTGAAGACTTCAGCAACGAAGAACGGCTGCGACAGGAAGCGCTCGATCTTGCGGGCGCGGGCAAC
>QFQX01000079.1 GCA_003248775.1 Shinella sp.
CGTCGCCCTATCCGTCCGACGTCGCCAAGATGATCGAAGCGCCGATCTTCCACGTCAACGGTGACGATCCGGAAGCTGTCGTCTATGCCGCCAAGATCGCGACCGAATACCGGATGAAGTTCCACAAGCCGGTCGTCATCGACATGTTCTGCTACCGCCGCTTCGGCCATAACGAAGGCGATGAGCCCGCGTTCACCCAGCCGAAGATGTACAAGGCGATCCGCGCCCACAAGACGGTCGTTCAGCTTTATGCTGACCGCCTGATCGCCGAGGGCCTGATCACCGAAGGCGAATTCGAAAAGATGAAGGCTGACTGGCGCGCCCACCTTGAGCAGGAATTCGAGGCCGGCCAGTCCTACAAGCCGAACAAGGCTGACTGGCTGGACGGCGTATGGTCGGGCCTTCGCGCTGCCGACAACGCCGACGAGCAGCGTCGCGGCAAGACCGCCGTGCCGATGAAGTCGCTGAAGGAAATCGGCCGCAAGTTGTCTACCATTCCGGAAGGCTTCAAGGCGCACCGCACGATCCAGCGTTTCATGGACAATCGCGCCCAGATGGTGGAAACCGGCGAGGGCCTCGACTGGGCCATGGGCGAGGCGCTTGCCTTCGGTTCACTGGCTGTCGATGGCCACAAGATCCGCCTGTCGGGCCAGGATTGTGAACGCGGCACCTTTTCTCAGCGTCATTCGGTTCTTTACGATCAGGAGACCGAAGAGCGTTACATCCCGCTCGCCAACCTCGCTCCTAACCAGGCTCGTTACGAAGTCATCAACTCCATGCTTTCGGAAGAAGCCGTGCTTGGCTTCGAATATGGCTACTCGCTGGCCCGCCCGAACGCGCTGACGCTGTGGGAAGCCCAGTTCGGCGACTTCGCCAACGGTGCGCAGGTGGTCTTCGACCAGTTCATCTCCTCGGGCGAACGCAAGTGGCTGCGCATGTCCGGTCTCGTCTGCCTTCTGCCGCACGGTTATGAAGGTCAGGGTCCGGAACACTCGTCCGCCCGTCTGGAGCGCTGGCTGCAGATGTGCGCCGAAGACAACATGCAGGTCGCCAACGTCACGACGCCGGCAAACTACTTCCACATCCTGCGCCGGCAGGTGAAGCGCGACTTCCGCAAGCCGCTCATCCTGATGACGCCGAAGTCCCTGCTCCGCCACAAGCGGGCTGTTTCCAGCCTGTCCGAAATGGCCGGCGAGAGCTCGTTCCACCGCCTGCTGTGGGACGATGCGGAGGTCATCAAGGACGGCCCGATCAAGCTGCAGAAGGACAACAAGATCCGCCGCGTCGTCATGTGCACCGGCAAGGTCTATTACGATCTTCTGGAAGAGCGCGAAAAACGCGGCATCGACGACATCTACCTGCTGCGCGTCGAACAGCTCTATCCGTTCCCGGCCAAGGCGCTCATCAATGAGCTCAGCCGTTTCCGCAATGCGGAGATGGTCTGGTGCCAGGAAGAGCCGAAGAACATGGGCGCATGGTCGTTCATCGATCCTTATCTCGAGTGGGTTCTGGCTCACATCGACGCCAAGTACCAGCGGGTTCGCTACACCGGCCGTCCGGCCGCGGCATCGCCCGCAACCGGCCTGATGTCGAAGCATCTCGCCCAGCTCGAGGCCTTCCTCGAGGATGCGCTGGGGGGCTGATAGCCTCCCGGTCGCAACGACCCCAATCGACAGAAACGTTCTCTGATCAACGGAATTGACATCATGGCCACAGAAATCCGCGTCCCCACCCTGGGTGAATCCGTCAGCGAAGCGACGGTCGGCACCTGGTTCAAGAAGGTCGGCGACACCGTCAAGGCCGACGAGCCGCTCGTCGAACTCGAAACCGACAAGGTGACCGTCGAAGTACCTGCTCCGGCTTCCGGCGTGCTGACCGAGATCGTTGCCGCCAATGGCGAAACTGTCGGTCTCGGCGCGCTGCTCGGCCAGATCGCTGAGGGTGCTGCTGTTGCCGCTTCGGCACCTGCAGCCGCCCCGGCCCCGACTGCTGCACCCGCAGTCGCCGCCGCTGCTCCGGCCGCCTCGGCCATGCCGGCTGCTCCCGCTGCCGCCAAGATGCTCGCTGAAAACAACCTCTCGGCCGACCAGGTCGATGGTTCCGGCAAGCGTGGCCAGGTTCTCAAGGGCGACGTGATCGCTGCCATCGCCAAGGGTGCTACCGTTGCCGCCGCTCCGGCTCCGGCTGCTGCTCCCCGTCCGGCATCGAGTGCCGATGACGCCGTTCGCGAAGAACGCGTCAAGATGACCCGTCTGCGCCAGACCATCGCAAAGCGTCTCAAGGACGCCCAGAACACCGCCGCCATGCTGACCACCTACAACGAGGTGGACATGTCGGCCGTGATGGACCTGCGCAACCGCTACAAGGACATCTTCGAGAAGAAGCATGGCGTGAAGCTCGGCTTCATGGGCTTCTTCACCAAGGCCGTTACCCACGCGCTGAAGGAAATCCCTTCGATTAACGCCGAAATCGACGGCACCGACATCATCTACAAAAACTTCTGCCACGTCGGCATGGCGGTCGGTACCGACAAGGGTCTTGTCGTTCCGGTCATCCGCGATGCCGATGAGCGTTCGATCGCCGGCGTCGAAAAGGAACTCGGCCGTCTCGCCAAGGCCGCCCGCGATGGCGCGCTGTCGATGGCCGACATGCAGGGCGGCACCTTCACCATCACCAATGGCGGCGTCTACGGTTCGCTGATGTCCTCGCCGATCCTGAATGCACCGCAGTCGGGTATCCTCGGCATGCACAAGATCCAGGAGCGTCCGGTCGTCGTCGGCGGCCAGATCGTCATTCGTCCGATGATGTATCTTGCTCTCTCCTACGACCACCGCATCGTCGACGGCAAGGAAGCCGTGACCTTCCTCGTCCGCGTCAAGGAAAGCCTGGAAGATCCGGAACGCCTGGTTCTCGATCTCTGATCATTCTGGCGGGAGACCGGGTTTCGGTCTCCCGCCGATCCTGTTTTCCGGTGAGCGCATCCGCATGAGCGGCATCACCGGCATGGAGGCATCATGCACGCCTATCTTCTGGAACTCGCTTCGCTGATGGCGGTATTCTCCTTCGCTATCGTTTCCCCCGGTGCGGATACGGCGATGGTCATGCGCCAGGCCATGGTGCACGGACGTCGTGAGGCGATCCTGACGAGCTTTGGCATCGGCACGTCGCTGATGTTCCATGTCACCTATACCATTCTCGGCCTCGGGCTGATCATCTCGAAGTCGCTTCTCCTGTTCAGCATCATCAAATGGGCGGGTGCCGCCTACCTTATCTATATGGGTGTGATGGCGCTGCGGGCCGGCAAGACCGATCTCGATCCGGTTGCCGATGGCGCCGAACCTGCCCGGCAGAGCGCATTGCGTGCCTTCGGCCTCGGCTTTCTCGCCAATGCGCTGAACCCGAAGCCGGTTCTCTTCTTCCTGTCGATCTTCTCGGCCCTGGTCGCCGCATCCACGCCCGGCACTGTGAAGTTCGGCTACGGTCTGGTGATGGCGGCCTGCCTTATCGCGTGGTTCGTCGGCGTGTCGTTCTTCATGACGACGCCGCGCATGCGGGCGGCCTTCTCCCGGGCCAGCAAGTGGATCAATCGCGCTTCCGGCATGGTGTTCATCGCCTTCGGCCTGAAGCTTGCGGCGACGAGGGCGGGCTGAGATGAAGCTTTCGCTCGTCGCGTCGCTCTCACTTGCCGCGCTGGGGCTGTCTGCACCGGTAATGGCCGATGATTGCCGTGTCGAGCACGCCGTCTATGCCGAGGGCGAGACGGGTCTGGAGCTGCGTTTCACGCCGGGAAGCGGCGAGAACACGCCGGTCTCCCACAAGTTCGAGGTTCGGGCCGAAAAGGCCGGCCTCACGCTCGACGGGCATGTGATGTACGACGGGGAAATCGCCCGGCCTGTGGGCATGGCGATGAACAATTGCCCGGAGGGCGACGTGACAGGCGCGGATCTCGCTGCCTGCACGGTATGGCAGGGCATCGTCTATGCCGTGGACGGGCAGGGCAATGTCGACCTTCTGCCGCCGGAGGGTACGGAGGCACCGAAGACGTTGCTCCTTCCCGGGTTCGGAGCGGCTTTCAAGATGTCCGCCGTCGGCGACAAGGTCGAGGCCATGCCGTGGGACGGATTTACATTCAAGGAATGCGCGCCGTAAGCGGATAACGGAACGGCGGCTAAGGAACACACAGAGGAACGACGAAAATGGCTTATGATGTAGTGGTGATCGGTAGCGGCCCCGGCGGTTACGTTTGTGCAGTCAAGGCAGCCCAGCTCGGCCTGAAGGTCGCCGTCGTCGAAAAGCGGGCGACCTATGGCGGTACCTGCCTCAATGTCGGCTGCATTCCGTCCAAGGCGCTGCTTCACGCCTCCGAAATGTTCAACCATGTCGCCCATGGCATGGACGCCCTCGGCGTCGAGGTTGCCGCTCCGAAGCTGAACCTTGGCAAGATGATGGCGCACAAGGACAGCGTCGTGAAGGCGAATGTCGAAGGCGTCTCGTTCCTGTTCAAGAAGAACAAGATCGACGGCTTCCAGGGCACCGGCAAGGTCGTTTCGGCGGGCAAGGTTTCCGTCACCAATGACAAGGGCGAGGAACAGGTTCTCGAGACGAAGAACATCGTCATCGCCACCGGTTCCGACGTTGCCGGTATTCCGGGCGTTGCCGTCGAGATCGACGAGAAGGTGATCGTATCCTCCACCGGCGGTATCGCGCTCGACAAGGTTCCGGGCAAGCTGGTTGTCGTCGGCGGTGGCGTCATCGGCCTCGAACTCGGTTCGGTCTGGTCGCGTCTCGGCGCGAAGGTCACCGTCGTCGAATATCTCGACAACATTCTCGGCGGCATGGACGGCGAAGTTTCCAAGCAGTTCCAGCGCATGCTGGCCAAGCAGGGCATCGAATTCAACCTCGGCGCCAAGGTCACCGGTGTCGAAAAGTCCGGCAAGGGCGCCAAGGTCACGTTCGAGCCGGTCAAGGGCGGTGAGGCGCAGGTTCTGGAAGCCGACGTCGTCCTCGTTGCCACCGGCCGCAAGCCCTACACGGCAGGCCTCGGCCTCGAAGCCGCAGGCGTGGTGCTCGACAACCGCGGCCGCGTCGAGATCGACGGCCACTTCCGCACCAATGTCGCCGGCATCTATGCGATCGGTGACGTCGTGCGTGGCCCGATGCTCGCTCACAAGGCCGAAGACGAAGGCGTGGCGCTTGCCGAGATCCTCTCCGGCCAGCATGGCCATGTGAACTATGACGTCATCCCTGGCGTCGTCTACACCCAGCCGGAAGTCGCGTCCGTCGGCAAGACCGAGGAAGAACTCAAGGCCGCTGGCGTCGCCTACAAGGTTGGCAAGTTCCCCTTCACCGCCAATGGCCGCGCCCGCGCCATGCTGGCGACCGATGGTTTCGTCAAGATCCTCTCGGATAAGGAAACCGACCGCGTTCTCGGCGGTCACATCGTCGGCTTCGGCGCCGGCGAGATGATCCACGAGATTGCCGTGCTGATGGAATTCGGTGGCTCTGCCGAAGACCTCGGCCGCACCTGCCATGCGCACCCGACCATGTCGGAAGCCGTCAAGGAAGCAGCGCTCGCCGCTTTCTTCAAGCCGATCCACATGTAAGAGAACTTTCCGGGTAACAGGACAAATCCGGTAAAGTATTATATTTTTGTAAGAACTGAAGCCGCGACTTGTTATTCAGGTCGCGGCTTTTATCATGGTCTCAGTGGTTTTCCGTGTTTTGATAAAAGGCAAGCGCCATGACGACGACCCCTGTACTCGGATATTCTCTGCCGCAGAAGCTTGTTCACTGGCTGATGGCGGCGCTGATTCTTTTCAACCTTCTTTTCTCGGACGGCATGGAACACTGGAACCGGCTGGTGAGCCGTGGCGAAACCGTCACGCCCGATGATATCGCGTCGGCTAACGTGCATGCTTATGTCGGCATCGCTGTTCTCTGTCTCGCGCTGATCCGTCTCATCCTGCGGCTGACGCATGGCGCGCCAGATGCGCCGGCCGAGGAACCGCCGGTCCTTCGTCTCGCTTCGAAGGCGGCGCATTGGACGTTCTATCTGTTGTTCTTCCTTCTGCCGATCAGCGGTGCTGCGGCCTATTACCTCGGTGTGGAGGCTGCCGGTTCGCTGCATGGTGGCCTGTTCAAACTCCTGATGTGGCTGCTGATCGTGGTGCACATTGCCGCGGTGCTGGTGCATCAGTTTTATTGGAAAACGTCACTTGCCCAGCGCATGACCAAAGGCTGAAACAACGGTCGATCCGGCCGTATCAGCTCGAGGGAATGGTGATCGTGAGTATCGCGCCGGAGCCCGTCATCCTGCCGCATCCGGCGTTGCCGGATGCCGACTGGGCAGATCGATATGCAATCTCCAACGTGGGCTCCAAGGGTACGGCACTGGAGATCGCGAAACGGATGCTCGGCCGGCCTTCCGGCTGGGTCCGGGGGCTGATGGCCCTACGCAATCGCATCGTCTCGCCATTCGGGTTGAAGGTCGCCGATCTCGGAGTTGCCGGTGCCGCCACGGTCGTCGGTTTTCCGGTCGTCTCCGAGTGCGATGGCCAAGTCGTACTCGGCTTCAACGACAGCCATCTCGATTTTCGGATCGTGGTCGATGTGGAGGCAAAGGGGGCGGCTGGCAGCAAGGTCTCGGTTACCACGCTGGTGAAGCGCCGCAATGCCTTCTGACGGCTCTATATCGCCGTGGTCACGCCGTTTCACAGGGTGATCGTCAGGTCGACGCTTGCACGGCTTGCCCGGGATTAAAGGTTCAGCCGCCGGCCGATGTTAGTGTGAAGCCCTGCTTCTTCAGAAGCTCGACGAGGCCCTCTCCGCCCGGCAAGTGAAGGGCTCCGACTGCGATGAAGGCGCCGCCCTTGGCGAGCACGGGGGCTGCCCGTTCCGCCATGACATGGTTGCGGTTGGTCACGATGCGCTGTTCAAAGTCCGCGTAGCTGCTCTGTTCCTTGCCGGTCTGTGCGGGTGAAACGATCTGGAGCATGGGCATGGTCATGCCGATATCACCGGACAGGTAGAGCGTCGTCATGGTCTCGATGACGTCGTTCATCCTGTCGCCAAGCTCCAGCGTTTCGATCAGGGCCTGAAGGTGAAATTCCGTCGGCAGGTCTGCCATGGCCTGCAGCTGTTCGGCCAGAGTCTCCAGCCCGACGACATTCTTGCCTGCCTTCACCGCATCTTCCGCAATGTGCTTGTCGAGGAAGGATGCCCCCTTCGCCTTGCGCGCCATCTCGCAGGCGGGCAGGGCGACGAAGCTTGAAATGATCCAGGGCTGCATCCGCTGGACGGCGGCAAGCGCCAGTCCGCGTTCCTTCAACCCGTTCTCAAGACGGGTGGCCTGTTCCGGGCTGAGCTTGTCGCGGATCGTTTTGCCGTCAGTGAACATGGTGAGTTCCGGACGCATGAGCATCGTGGCGGTGGCCTTCTTCTCGTCGAGGATTTCGTCCGATTCAATGACGATGGTCGAGGCCTCCGAGACGGCTTTCCGCGCCGGTTCCGGCATGGTCAGCACACGCGGATCGGTAACATGCATGGTGCCGAGCAGCCACGACGGTGCAAGGCCGGGCTTCTCGATCTTCCAGAAAATGCCCTTGCCATTCGGGATCGCATCCGCCTCGGCACGAAGCTTGGCATAACTCGCTGGTTCGTCCTTTGCCAGGGCGGCCAGCAGATCTTTGCCACTGCAGGTTCCGCTTTCCTCGGCGTACGCCGGCTTCAATGTCATCAGCACGAGCGCAAAGGACGCGAGCAGCGCGATATGGAAAGCCGCGGCAAGCCACAGCACGGCATCTCCCACTGTGGAGAGCGACAGTCGGTTGCGAATGCGGTCGATGGAATGCGCGATCATGATATATCCGTTGGTGTCGGGTCGCCGGAATGCGAGGACCAGCCTGTTCTAGTGCCGGCGCCCTCAATTTCCCTTAACGGTCTTGGTTAACGACGGGCGATCAGGCGCGGGGGTGAGCCCGGTCGTAGACGTCCAGCAGGCGCGCGGCATCGACGCCGGTATAGACCTGGGTGGTCGACAGGCTCGCATGGCCGAGCAGTTCCTGGATGGTGCGAAGATCTCCGCCGCCGCCGAGAAGATGGGTCGCGAAGGAGTGGCGCAGCGCATGCGGCGTCGCCGAATCCGGCAGCCCGAGGGCGGAGCGCAGGCGTTGCATTTCCCGCTGGATGATCGCCGGTTGCAGCTTGCCGCCGCGTGCGCCGCGAAAGAGCGGCTCAGCTTCCTCAAGATGATAGGGGCAAAGCTTGATATAGGTCGCGACGGCCTCCGCGACAGCCGGAAGAAGGGGGACGAGCCGGGTCTTGTTGCCCTTGCCGGTGATCCGGAGTGCGGTGGTCTTGTTTCCGAAGTCGGCGGGTGTGAGGTCCAGCGCCTCGGAAATGCGCAGGCCGCAGCCGTAGAGCAGGGTCAGCACCGCCGCATCGCGGGCGGCGATCCAGGGCTCCTCATGCATCTGTGCTTCACTGCTGACGACGGTGAGCGCCTGGCTGCCGGACAGGGGCTTGGGAAGTGATTTCGGCTGTTTCGGCGCGCGGATTGCACCAGCGCCGGCGGCATTGACCAGCCCTCTCTTTTCCAGATGGCGGAGGAAGGATCGAAGGCCTGCGAGATGGCGTCCGAGCGAACGCGGACCGGAACCCTGCTTGCGGCGGTGCGCGAGAAAGGCACGCAGATCCGCGGGGCGCAACTCCCTGATATCGCTGATGGCGGCGGGGCCGCCGATGTGTCGGGTGAGGAAGGTGAGGAACTGGCGGGTGTCGCGCTCGTAGGCTTCCAGCGTATTTTCCGAAAGCCGTCTTTCACCGGCAAGAGCCTGCAGCCATCCGGCGCGCTCGGCAAGAAGATCGGGGTCGGCGAAGGTGAGCAGGTCGTTCATCGGCGCTCCCTTTACTTTGAGAATCGGCTAAGCCAACATGCCTTCCAGATGTTAGAGAATGCCTAAAATGCCGCATCCGGTGTCATGCTTCGATCACATTGGGCTGCGATAGAGCGTTTTCGGCGAAAACGGAATCGCCTCAATGCTCTATCTCTTTATTTTTAAGCAAATCCGTACGCAAAGCCGCTGCACACCTTTGCTGGAATTGCTCTAGAGGCTGATCGGTACAGTCGGGGTTTTCTATGGCGCGCCGTGATTCGATGACGATGTTCGGGCAATTCGCCGAAGCGGTTGCTCTGGTCTCACATGGCCAGCCGGGGCACATCGTCGACACGCTGATCGCCGAGCGCGGCCAGAAGATCGTGTACCATCCCCTATGGCCCGTCATGCGGCCTTTTCTCTATACCCTGCTGCGTTACGCGAAGGCAGTCGAGTTCGCCGACGATATTGCCAACATGCCGGGTTTCCAGGCCTTCGAATATCTCAGCAACATCCTGCGCCTCGATATCAACGTCGTGAACGGTGAACGGATACCCGAAAAGGGTGGCTTTATCATGGTCAGCAACCATCCGACGGGCATTGCCGATGGTGTCGCGGTTTTCGACCTCCTGAAACGCCGGCGTCCGGACATGATGTTCTTCGCCAACCGCGATGCCATCAGGGTCAATCCGCGTTTCGCAGAGGTCATCATTCCCGTCGAGTGGCGCGAGGAGCACAAGAGCAAGCTCAAGGCACGCGAGACCCTAAAGCTGACCAACCGTGCGATCGAGGAGCAGAAGGCAACCGTGCTTTTCCCGTCCGGCCGCATCGCCTATTGGGCGAACGGACGGCTGAACGAACGGCCGTGGAAAACCTCGGCCGTCGGGCTTGCCCGCAAATACGATCTGCCGATCCTGCCGGTGCACATGAAGGCCCGTAATTCCGGCCTGTTCTACTGGTTTGCCAAATGGTCGACCGAACTTCGGGATATGACGGTTTTCCACGAACTTCTGAACAAGAAGGGCGACCGTTTCGATTTCACCATCGGCGAACTGATCTCTCCCGAGCGGCTCGAGGGCGACCTCAACGACGTTACCGCCGCTCTCGAGCATCACACTGTTCATGCGCTCGCCATGGACAGTAACGCGACCTTCCGTCTCTAAGGGTTCATCGCCCCCAGCTACAGCATGTCGCGCAAAAGTGTTCAGCGGTTTTGCGGCAACGACATGCGATGAAACAAGGACTTAAAGCGTAAAGAGCGAATCTGAAAGATCGCGACACGCTTGTTTTATGGCTATTCCCGCTTCTTGTGAGAAAAGGAGGGGCCGGCTCGGGTAGCCGCCCTTGCCGGCGATG
>QFQX01000080.1 GCA_003248775.1 Shinella sp.
TCCTCGTTGCGCAGCAGGTTCTCAAGCAGAACCTTCATCGAATAGGGAAGCTTCGAAACACCGGCAAGACCGGCGGCCTCCGCCTTCGGCAGGCTGTAATAGACGTAATCC
Organism: Shinella sp.; assembly: GCA_003248775.1. GTDB lineage: Bacteria > Pseudomonadota > Alphaproteobacteria > Rhizobiales > Rhizobiaceae > Allorhizobium. The sequence goes on from QFQX01000080.1 coordinate 112, forward strand.
TTGCCGTTGACGGTCAGCGTCGAACGACATTGAAAGCTGTCGATGGATTTGGACACGGATTTAAACCCCGCAAATTCTGATAGCCTACACGTACGTGCGGACGCCTATGCACTCATGCACATCAGGATGCGGGTGCGACCATTTCCGCTGCCCGCCCGTGAAAATTGCCCTTAGCAATCATCAAGTTCGGCACAAGGATGAAGTTCACGCCGATCGCTGGCGTGGTTGAAACTCATATAGATAATTTCTAAGAAAGCTGCCAGACCAAGCAATGGCGAAACGAGACAATTTTTTTCGACAGGCGGCCAATATGGTTGCCGGAAAGCGAACGGGGATGCGGCTCACTGCCGAAAAGCTCGCCGCCAGGCGGGGCGAAGACCTGATCTTTTTTGATATTTCATTTGAGTTGCGCGCCGGCGAGGCGATGGTGCTGACAGGCCGCAACGGTTCCGGCAAATCGACGCTGCTCAGGGTGGTCGCGGGGTTTCTGAGGCCTGACCGGGGCAGGGTGGAATTCCGGTTCCGCGATGGCGAAGAACCGCGGCCGGCGCGGGAGGCGAGCCATTATCTCGGTCATCGCAACGCCATGAAGCAGGAGCTTACCGTTCGCGAGAACCTTGTCTTCTGGCAGGACTTCCTCGGCGATGCCGAAGGCGGAACGGGCCTTTCCGTCGAAGAGGCGGCGGAAGCCGTCGGCCTCGGCAGCATCACGCATCTTCCCTATGGTTATCTCTCTGCCGGCCAGCAGCGGCGCTTCGCCATGGCCAAGCTGATCGTCGCCTACCGCCCGGTCTGGATCCTCGACGAGCCGACGGCCGCGCTTGACGCCAGCGCCGACGAGATGTTCGCAGGCCTCGTCCACGCCCATCTCGCCAGGGGCGGTATCGCGATCGCCGCCACCCACCAACCGCTCGGCCTCAAGGACGCGAAGACGCTGGTGATGAAGGGGTTCGAGTATCACGAGGCGGAGGAGGTGTTGTGATGTGGCTTCCTTGCGGTCCGTCGCTCGGCCTTTTTTTGCCAATGCCCCTCATCCGCCTGCCGGCACCTTCTCCCCGCGAGCGGGGAGAAGGACGTTTGCTGCAACGTCTCCGCTTCCCTCTCCCCGCTTGCGGGGAGAGGGTCAGGCTGAGGGGCAGTTTCCAAGGTGTTTCCGCATGATCGCCCTCTTCTTCCGCGACCTCAAACTCTCGGTGCGGGCGGGAGGCGGCGCGTTGATCGGCGTCCTGTTCTTCATGACGGTCGTTGCCGTCATCCCGTTCGGTGTCGGTCCCGATCTCAACCTCCTGTCGCGCATCGGGCCGGCCATCGTCTGGATCGGCGCTCTGCTTGCAGCCCTTCTCGGGCTCGACAGGCTGTTCCAGGCAGACCGCGACGATGGGTCGCTCGACCTGATCCTGATGCAGGAGACGCCACTGGTCCTGACGGTCTTCGTCAAATGCCTGGCGCACTGGACCGCCACCAGCCTGCCGCTGGTCATCGCCTCGCCGCTGCTTGGCCTGTTCATGAACATGGACGAGGTGGCGATCGGCGCGGTGATGCTGACGCTTCTGGTCGGATCACCGGCGATCACTTTCATTGGAGCGGCCGGTGCCGCGGTTGCCGTCGCATTGCCCCGCGGTGGACTTCTGGTATCCATTCTGGTGCTGCCGCTGGCCATTCCGGTGTTGATCTTCGGGGTCAGCGCTTCCTATGCTGCGGTGCAGGAGCCGGCCCCATTCATGCCGCCTTTCCTGTTTCTGATTGCGATCACGCTGTTCTTCGCGGTGATCGGTCCGCTTGCCGCCGCTCTGGCGCTGCGCAACGCGTCCGATTGACCCGGATCAATTGCAGACGACCCTGTCTCAGGTTAGAAGCATTCCATGAACGATACGAGCCTTGCCATTTCGAAGTTCAGCGATCTCGCCAATCCGACCCGGTTCCTGGCGCTGGTTGCCCGCGTCCTGCCGTGGTTCTTCTGTCTGACCGCCACGCTCTTCGCCGTGGGGCTCTATCTGAGCTTCACGACCGAGGGCGATTACCAGCAGGGCGAGACGGTGCGCATCATGTATGTGCACGTTCCGACGGCCTGGCTTTCGATGATGTGCTATTCGGTCATGGCGCTTTCGGCCATCGGCACGCTCGTCTGGCGCCATCCGCTGGCCGATGTCAGCCACAAGGCGGCGGCACCCCTCGGCGCTGCCTTCACCCTGATCGCGCTGATTACCGGTTCGCTGTGGGGTAAGCCGATGTGGGGCACATGGTGGGTCTGGGATGCCCGGCTCACCTCCGTCTTCGTGCTGTTCCTGATGTATCTCGGCCTGATCGCGCTCAACCGGGCGATGGACGATGCCTCGAAGGCGGCTCGCGTCAGCGCCGTGCTGATCCTGGTCGGCTTCGTCAACATTCCGATCATCAAGTTCTCGGTCGAGTGGTGGAACACGCTGCACCAGCCGGCGTCGGTGATCCGGCTCGACGGGCCGACCATCGATCCGGAATTCCTCTGGCCCCTGCTGATCATGGCCGTGGCCTTCACCATGCTGTTCTTCACCTTGCATCTGATGGCCATGCGCAACGAGATCTGGCGCCGCCGCATTGCGACGCAGCGCCGCATGGCAGCCCGCATGGCGGGCCGGGAGGCTTCTCCATGAACCATGCCTTTTACGTTTACCTGTCCTACGGGATCGCCGGCCTGATCATCCTGGCGCTGATCGGCTGGGTCTGGCTGGACGGCCGTGCCCGTCAGGCCGAACTCAAGGTGCTGGAAGCCTCCGGCATGCGCCGTCGCAGCGCTGTGGCCAGGGCCGAGGGTGCCGGCCAATGAGCGAACCCGTCATCGAGGAAGAAAAACCCCGCAAGGGCATTGCCCGCTATGCGCTTGCGCTGGTGCCTCTCGCGGTGTTTGCCATCATTGCCGGTACGGCCGGCAAGATGCTTTACGAGCAGGATGTGAACGGCAAGAACGTTTCCGACATTCCCTCGGCGCTGATCGGCACCCGAGCACCGGCGCTGGATATGCCGGCGCTCGAAGGCTCGAACACGGTGCCGCTGACCACGGCGGCCATCTCCGGCAAACTGACGCTGGTCAACGTCTTTGCCTCGTGGTGCGTGCCCTGCCGACAGGAGCATCCGATCCTCAAGGAGCTGTCCAAGGATCCCCGGCTGAACGTGGTGGGCATCAACTACAAGGATAAAAACGAGAACGCCCTGCGTTTCCTCGGCGAACTCGGCAATCCCTACAAGGCGATCGGCGTCGATCCGAACGGCAAGGCGGCGATCGACTGGGGTGTCTACGGCATTCCGGAAAGCTATCTCGTCGCAGCCGACGGCACGATCATCTACAAGAAGGTCGGTCCCTTCGATCCGCAATCGCTGGAGAACGGCCTTTTCCCGGCTATCGAAAAGGCACTCGCGGGGCCTCAGGTTACGACGACGAAATGATGCGCAGGGCCGGCGCTTCGCCGGTCGCCCGCCCTTCCATGACCGCCCTGTTGCGTCCGGTGCGCTTTGCCTCGTAAAGGCAGGCGTCGGCGCGGGCGATCGCGGCATGAACCGAATAGTCGCTCTTGGCCTGTGCGGCGATGCCGAAGCTTGCGGTGATCCTGAGGTCGAACCCGTCCCGTTCCCATGCCCGGGACGCAAAGCCCAGCCGTAGTTTTTCTGCTGCCTCATAGGCGGTCGCAGGCGTGTCGCCGGGCAGGAAGGCGACGAATTCCTCGCCGCCGAACCGGGCGAGGATCGCACCGCGTGGCATGAACTGGGTGAAGAGGGTGGCGAAGCCGGCAATTACCGTATCGCCGGCGGCATGGCCCAGGCGGTCGTTCACCTGCTTGAAGAAATCGATGTCGCCGATGAGAATGGATCCTGCCGCCCGTCCCGCCGGTATGGCGTTCATCGCCTGTTCGAAACCGCGACGATTAAGCAGGCCCGTCAGGGGATCGCGATGGGCGGCATATTGGTAGCGCTGGATGAGATCATCGACCAGCGTACCGAGGATCGTCAGCGCCAGCAGAAAGGCGATTACACTGGCGCAGAGCTGCATGTAGAAAGCGTAGGCCGAATCGAAGAAGGCGTCGAGGGATGCGCTGTCGTCGGGCGATGTCATCAGCGCCAGAACGCTGACCCTGATCAGGGTCTCGGCCACGACAAGTCCCGCCATGAACACCAGCACACGGTCCATGGGGCGTCGGGGCGCGCGCAGGACCTGGGCCACGGGTACCAGCAGCAGAAGCGCTACCGAGGTATCGCCGAGGATCAGTTCGTTGCGCAGGCTTCCCGTCAGCAATATGACGCCGGAGATGGCGGTGAGCGCTATGCCAGCGAAGGCGTAGCGCGCCGAACGGTATGGCTTCATCCCGAAGCGGGAGGCCAGCGCATCGCCGTAGCAACAGAAGGCGGCGAGGAAGAAGGCGTTTGCAAGGATGGCCTGCCCTTTGAACGGCAGTACGTCCGGGGAGAGCAGCGGTACGGAAAAACCGGCCGCGGCCGCCAGATAGCCAAGGCCCCAGAACGTCGCGGAACTTCCAGCCCACAGCCGCGCGGACAGGAAGATTGCTCCAAAGACCGTCATGAAGAAGGGCAGAAGAAAAGCGAAGTTGTCCGTCATGTCCATCCGCATCCCCACCGGGTCGATGGCCGGGCGGCTTGTATGCCTGGCTGTCGAAGACCGGTTCGGCGAGAGAAACTCACCTTGCGGTTCCGGGCTCAAATCTGGGATCAGTGCGGGAACTTCATGCTCCTGCGCCGCTCGTCAAAGCGATCCTAGCAACCATTTCTTAACAAAATCTGGATTTGACCTTCGTCAAAAAATTAGCCGGCCTGCCATTGGCGGACCGCATCCACCGGCCAGACGAGCATCAGCACGTTTAGGGTGAGGTTGTCGCGGATCAGCCAGCCGGTGAAGAGTTCGAAGGCGATGGCGATCACGACCGTCAGCCAGACGGGAGCGCGGGCGGCGAAGAGGAAGCCGAGCATCATCCAGACCGTATCCATGGCCGAATTCAGTACGCTATCGCCGCTGTAGCCGACAGCCATGGTCGCGCTGCGGTAGCGGTCGATGATGATCGGGGAGTTTTCGAGGATCTCCCAGGCTGCCTCGATGATCACGGCCAGCGTCAGGCGGGCGCCGAAGGAACTGCGGCGAAGCACCGCCCAGCCGAGCAGGTAAAACAGGAAGCCGTGGATGATATGGGAGGGGGTGTACCAGTCGGCTATGTGCTGGGAATTGCCTGATGTGTTGACGCCGGGTTCGAACAGCTTGATGTAGCCGCATTCGCAGATCGGCACCCGGCCCATGGCGAGGAGCGTGACGATCTGCGCCAGAAGCAGCAGGCCGACGACGATCAGCCAGAAGCGGGTGGAGCTTTTGCGTATATCGGGATTGCCGGCGCCGGTCGTCATTTCGTCTTTCCTTCCGCGTCCTGCTCGACGCTGTGGCGCATGATCAGCGGCATCTGGGCGAGGGTGAAGAGAATGGTGATCGGCATAGTGCCCCAGACCTTGAAGTTCACCCAGACATCGTCGGAGAAGTTGCGCCAGACGGCTTCGTTGATGACGGCGAGGAACAGGAAGAAGACGCCCCAGCGCAGGGTGAGCTTCTTCCAGCCTTCGTCATCGAGCTGGAAGGCGGCGTTGAAGACGTAGCCGAGCAGCGACTTGCCGAAGAACAGGCCGCCGAGCAGCACCACGCCGAACAGCGTGTTGACGATGGTCGGCTTCATCTTGATGAAGGTCTCGTCCTGCAGCCAGATCGACAGCGAGCCGAAGACCATGACCACCACGCCCGAGACGAAGGGCATGACCGGCAGGTGCTTGAAGACGATCTTGGAAACGATCAGCGAGGCAATCGTCGCGGCCATGAAGAGGGCGGTCGCGATCAGCAGCGGTCCACCGACAGCGGTCAGCGCCGGGAACGTTTTCGCCAGCCATTCGCCGCGCAGGTTGCCGAAGAAGAAGACAAGCAGCGGCCCGAGTTCGAGCGCCATCTTGAGAAGCGGATGATGGCGCTCCTCGGATGTCGGCTTGGTATCGCTTTCGAAATTGTTCATGGAAGATATCCGTTTGAAATCCCTTGGCTCCGGTGCTTGAGCGCGCCGTCAGCGGGCGATGCCGGCGATGGCGCTGGCGAAATCCTCGGCCTCGAAGGGCTCGAGATCGTCGACGCCTTCGCCGACCCCGATGAAATAGACCGGCAGCTTGTGCTTGGCCGCGATGGCGACGAGGATGCCGCCGCGGGCCGTGCCGTCGAGCTTGGTCATGATGAGGCCGTTGACGCCCGCCACGTTGCGGAAGATTTCCACCTGGTTCATGGCGTTCTGGCCGGTGGTGGCGTCGAGCGTCTGGAGAACGGTGTGCGGCGCTTCCGGGTCGAGCTTGCCGAGAACGCGCACGATCTTTTCGAGCTCGGCCATCAGCTCGGCCTTGTTCTGCAGCCGGCCGGCGGTGTCGATGATCAGCACGTCGCTCTTCTCGGCCTTCGCCTTTTCGAAGGCGTCGTAGGCGAGGCCTGCGGCATCGGCACCGAGCCTGGTGCCGATGAAGGTCGAGCCGGTGCGGTCGGCCCAGATCTTCAGCTGTTCGATTGCGGCGGCGCGGAAGGTGTCGCCGGCGGCGAGCATGACCTTGAGGCCGGAGCCGGAGAGCTTGGCGGCGAGCTTGCCGATGGTGGTGGTCTTGCCGGTGCCGTTGACGCCGACCACGAGGATGACATGCGGCTTGTGGCTGAGATCGAGCGCCAGCGGCTTTGCCACCGGCTTCAGCACCTTGGTGATTTCGGACGCCATGATGCGGGCGACATCCTCGCCGCTCACATCCTTGCCGTAGCGTTCGGATGACAGTGCGCCGGTGATGCGCATGGCGGTCTCGACGCCGAGGTCCGCCTGGATCAGCAGGTCTTCAAGTTCGTCGAGCGTATCCTCGTCCAGCTTGCGCTTGGTGAAGAGGGCGGCAATCTGGCCAGTCAGCTGCGAGGAGGTGCGGAAGAGGCCCGCCTTCAGGCGCTGGAACCAGGTGAGCTTTTCCTTCGGCGCTTCCGCTTCCGGCTCGGGCGTCGTTTCTACCGTGGCGAAGCCCCTGGGGAGCGCCACCGGCCCTTCCTGTTCCGGAGCGATGTCCTCCTGCGATGCGATTTCCCCATGGGGAACGTCGGCAGGCTGTTCGGGCTGCGAGTGGAAGACAGCTTCGGCTTCGGGCTGAGCGCGCCCGTTGTCCCCCCCTGCCCTGCCGGGCATCCCCCCCACAGGTGGGGGGACCGCTGGGGCAGCGTTCCGCCCTACGTTCATCGAAGGCGTATCATTTTGATTACCGGACAAGGCTTCAGCCGATGCAGCCTGTGTCAGGGAGGCGGACGTTGACGTGATGTCCGTCCCCCCACCTGTGGGGGGGATGCCCGGCAGGGGAGGGGGGGCTTCAAGTGCATCCGTTTCGTCCGGCGATGGGCCGCCGGCGGTTTCGATCACTTCGGGCAGCACCGGTTCGACGGCGATGACGGCTTCGTCCGGCGTTGCGTCGGATTCGGCCTTTTCGGCGGCTTCGATCAGGCTTGAGAAATCCTCGCCCTCCGGCGGCTTTTCGCTTGCCGGCTTCTCCTTGCCGAAGGTGAAGACTTTCCTGATGAAGCCGAGCGCCATGAAGCTTTCCGTTCTGTCTTTCCGTTCGATCAGCCCGTTGACCGGTTTTCCCGATCAGGCGGCCGAGGCTGAGGCCGGTTGAATGTCGAGGTGGCGGCCATTGTGGCCGGTGATCGTGACCGTCACAAGGTCGCGCGGCTGAAAGCCGGGCGTGGCAACGAGCGCGAAGTTTTCCGTATGGGCCATGCCGCTCATTTCCACAAGCACCGTCTGTCGTGTGCCGACCATTGCGGCGAGGTGGCGGGCCTGAAGCTTCTCCGCCGTCTCGCGCAGCCGGGCGGCGCGCTCCTTGACGAGACGGCGGTCGAGCTGCGGCATGCGGGCGGCAGGCGTGCCCGGACGCGGGCTGTAGGGAAAGACGTGAAGCTGGGAAATACCGATCTCTTCCGCAAGACGGGCGGAATTTGCAGCCATTTCCTCGGTTTCGGTCGGGAAGCCGGCGATCATATCGGCTCCGAAACTCATGCCGGGGCGTAATTGTTTCACGTGCGACACGAATTTCAGCGCGTCGGCGCGGCTGTGACGCCGTTTCATCCGCTTGAGGATCAGGTCGTCGCCATGCTGCAGCGAGAGGTGCAGGTGTGGCATGAAGCGCGGTTCCTCCGCGATCAGGTCGAGGAGGTGGCGGTCGACCTCGATGCTGTCGATGGAGGAGAGCCTGAGCCGCTGGATGTCCGGCACCTGCTTCAACAGCGTTCTGGCGAGCAGGCCGAGCGTCGGTTCTCCCGGCAGATCGGCGCCGTAGGAGGTGGCGTCGACGCCGGTGAGCACCACTTCGCGGTAGCCGTTCTCGGCAAGCTTGCGGGCCTGTTCGACCACTGCGCCCATCGGCACGGACCGCGAATTGCCGCGACCGAAGGGGATGATGCAGAAGGTGCAGCGATGGTCGCAGCCGTTCTGCACCTGAATGAAGCCACGGACATGGCCGTCGAGATGGCCGACCATCTGCGGGGCTGTCTCGGTGACGCTCATGATGTCATTGACGCGAACCTTCTCCTCGGCCGAAATGCCGAAATCGGGCAGCGACCGGTAGCTTTCGGAGCGCAGCTTCTCCTCGTTGCCTAGCACGGCGTCGACTTCCGGCATGGCGGCAAAGCCTGCCGCATCGGTCTGGGCGGCGCAGCCGGTGACGATGATGCGGATTTCCGGATTTTCGCGCCGTGCCTTGCGGATCGCCTGACGGGCCTGACGCACCGCCTCGCCGGTGACGGCGCAGGTGTTGAACAGGATTGCGCCGTTCAGCCCCGCCTTGGCGGCTTCCGCCTTCATCACCTCGGATTCATAGGTGTTGAGCCGACAGCCGAAGGTGACGACGTCGATGCCGCCCTGTCCGCCCGCGCTCGAAGCGTCGCGGCTCACCTTGCCGAGGCCCCGGCTTCCGCATCGCGTTCGAAGGAGCCGGTCACCGGATCGAGATGGCCGGACCATTCCCATTCGGCGGGACCCGTCATGACGACGTGATCGTCGCGCTCGCGCCATTCGATCACGAGGGGCTGGTGGCTGGGGCTGGACGCGACGTCGATGGTTACCTTGCGGCCGGTGCGTCCGGTGCGCGCGGCCGAGACGCCGGTGGCGCAGGCGGCGGAACCGCAGGCGAGCGTCAGGCCCGCGCCGCGCTCCCATGTGCGGGTGCGCAGGCGATCCTTGCCGGTGACCTGAGCGAGCGTGATGTTTGCCTTTTCGGGGAACATCGGATGGTTTTCGAGCAGCGGTCCGAAGCGGGCGAGATCGAAGGACATGGGATCGCGGTCGACCCAGAAGATCGCGTGCGGATTGCCCATGGAGGCGACGGAGGGCGAATGCAGGACCGGATCGTCGATCGGGCCGATCTGCAGTTCGATGCGGCTGGTGTCGTGGAATTCCTCGGACAAGGGAATGCGGTTCCATTCGAACACCGGCTTGCCCATGTCGACGGAGATCATTCCGTCCTCATGTTCCACGGCGTTGAGGATGCCGGCGACGGTCTGGAAGGTGAAGGCCTTGCGGCCGGTTTCGGCGGCAAGTGCCTGCACGACGCAACGCGTGCCGTTGCCGCAGGCCTGCGCCTTGGAACCGTCGCAGTTGATGATGTCGATATAGGCGTCGGTGCCGTCGATCTTCGGATCGTGGATCGCCATGATCTGGTCGAAGCTGGTTTCCGCCTCGCCGGCAAGGGCGACGGCCGCTTCCGATGTTACCCGGTCGCCACGGCCGCGCATATCGACAACGAGGATCTTGTTGCCAAGCCCGTTCATCTTCGCGAATTCGACCGTTGCTGCCATGGTATCTTTCCTGAAAGTCATTCCTTGCGCTAGAGCGCTGTTCGATCTGATTGAATCAGATCGGCACTCCAAGCCCTTTTTGTTTGAAGCATAATCTTATCGATCCTCG